>DASYEQ010000054.1:0-12081 GCA_036498945.1 Burkholderiales bacterium
GCGATCGCCACTGCCGCGGCGAGGTTGTCCGGCGAAAGCGTCGCCAGGATCGTTGCGACGTCGCGGAAATAGTCGACGATCAGCTGGCGCTCGATGCGTCGCTCTTCGCTGCGGCCGAAGACGTCGAGGACACCGCCGCGCAGGAACTTGAGCTTCGCCAGCACCCCGAACGCCTTCATCATCCATGGACCGAACGGCTGCTTGACCAGGTGGCCGTCGGCGTCGCGCCTGGCGAACAGCGGCGGCGCGAGGTGGAAGCGGAGCGTGTAGTCGCCTTCGAACTGGCGGGC
The DNA here is from genome assembly GCA_036498945.1 of Burkholderiales bacterium. Lineage (GTDB taxonomy): Bacteria > Pseudomonadota > Gammaproteobacteria > Burkholderiales > JAEUOS01 > JAQGMJ01. Next base: position 291 of record DASYEQ010000054.1, read on the forward strand.
GATGCGACGCTGGAACTCGCCATTGCTGTACAGGCGGGCGACCTCGTATTCGTCCTTGTAGGCCATCAGCTTGAAAAGGTAGCGGGCGACGGTCTCCGTCAGTTTCGTGCCGCCGACCCTGGCCGCTTCGGCGGCGCGCACTTCGGCGACGAAATCACTGTATTGCTTCGCGTAGGCGGCGTCCTGGTAGCCGGTGAGGAAGTCGACGCGCTTGGCGATCATCTCGTCGACGTTGCGCGAGACGGCGTTCAGCGGCGCGATGCTGATCACCTGCGCCGGCGTGGCGATGCGCTCCACTGCCGCCAGGTCGTGCGCGGCGTAGCGGCCCCAGTTGAAGGCCTTCTTGTTGAAATCGACGGAGACGCCGTTCAACTCTATCGCGCGCATCAACGTCACCTCGCCTACCGGCACCCAGCCCTGCTGGAAGGCGTAGCCCAGCATGAACATGTTGGTGGCGATCGCGTCGCCCATCAGCGCGACGGCAATGCGGTTGGCTTCGACGAACACGGTATTCTCGGCGCCGGCGGCGGCCTGGATTTCGCGTTCCAGCGCGCCTTCGGGGAACTGCCAGTTGGGGTTCTTGACGAAGGCGGCGGTGGGGGCGTTGGCGGCATTGGCGACGACGTGGGTGCGCGAGGGGTCCATGCGCGCCAGCGCATCCTTGCTGGCAGTGACGATCAGGTCGCAGCCAACCACGAGATTCGCCGCGCCGATGCCGACGCGCGTCGTATGAATCGCATCCGCATGCGCGGCGATCCACACGTGGCTCATCACCGGACCGCCCTTTTGCGCCAGGCCCGACATGTCGAGCACGGATGCGCCCTTGCCTTCAAGGTGCGCGGCCACGGCGAGGATCTGGCCGATGGTAATCACGCCGGTGCCGCCGATACCGTTCACCAGGATGCCGTAGGGCTGCGCCACTGACGGAATGACCGGCGCCGGGAAGGCCGGGAACTCGGTCGCGTTGGCGCTGGCCACCGCGCTGGCCTTTTTCGGCTTCTTCAATTGCCCGCCTTCGACCGTGACGAAGCTGGGGCAGAAGCCCTTGACGCAGGAGTAGTCCTTGTTGCACGAGCTCTGGTTGATCTTGCGCTTGCGGCCGAATTCGGTTTCCAGCGGCTCCACCGAGATGCAGTTGGATTGCACCGAGCAGTCGCCGCAGCCTTCGCACACGAGATCGTTGATGAAGGCACGCTTGGCCGGGTCCGGGAACTCGTTGCGCTTGCGGCGGCGGCGTTTTTCGGAGGCGCAGGTCTGGTCGTAGATGATGGCGGAGATGCCCTTGGCCTCGCGCAATTCCTTTTGCACGTCGTCCAGTTCATCGCGATGGCGCACGGTGACGCCGGGTGCCCAGTGGATCCCGGCGGGGTACTTGTGCGGCTCGTCGGTCACCACGATGATGGGGCTCACGCCCTCGGCGTGGATCTGCAATGAAATCTGCTGCGGGTTGAGCGGGCCGTCGTGGCGCTGGCCGCCGGTCATGGCCACCGCGTCGTTATAGAGTATCTTGTAAGTGGCGTTCACCTTCGAGGCCACGGCGGCGCGGATCGCCAGCAGGCCCGAGTGGAAGTAGGTGCCGTCGCCGATGTTGATGAACACATGCTGTTCATTGGTGAAAGGCGCGTGGCCCACCCAGGTCATGCCTTCGCCGCCCATGTGGGTGAAGGTGGAGGTGCTGCGGTCCATCCACTGCACCATGTAGTGGCAGCCGATGCCGGCCAGCGCGCGCGAACCCTCGGGCACCTTGGTGGAGGAATTGTGCGGGCAGCCGGAGCAGAAGTAAGGCAGGCGCGAGGCGATCAGGCCGCTCTTGGCCATCATGCCTTCCTTGGCGTCGAGATAGGCCAGGCGCGCGGCGATGCGCTCGCGCAATGCGTCTCCAGCCGTGGTGGCGATGCGTGCGGCAAGGACGCGGGCGATCATCGAGGGCGTGGTCTCGCCGTGCATGGGGATGACGACGCGGCCGCCCTCGTCGGTCTTGCCGATGATGCGCGGGGCATTCGCCGCGCCGTAGAGAATGTCCTTGATCTGGCCTTCAATCAGCGGGCGCTTTTCCTCGATCACCAGGATTTCGGACAAGCCGTCGGCGAACTCGCGTACGCCGGACTCTTCCAGCGGCCAGGTCATCGCCAGCTTGAACAGGCGGATGCCGTGCGCGGCGGCCACTTGCTCATCGATGCCGAGGTCGCCCAGCGCCTGGCGCAGGTCGCGATAGGCCTTGCCGGCGGAGACGATGCCCAATGCCGGTTTCACATCGCCGGCTTCGCGCCACTCGATGCGGTTGAGGTGGTTGACACGAACATACTCTTTGACCGCCGGCAGCTTGTAGTTGAGCAGTCTGTCCTCTTCAGCGATGAACTGGTGCTGCGCGATGCTGATGTTCAGGCCCTCGGGCGGCATCGGCACATCCGGCAGCGTGATCTGCACGCGCGCCGGGTCGAGCTCGACGGTGGCGCCGGATTCGACGATGTCGGTCACGCACTTGATGCCGCACCACACGCCGGCGAAACGCGAGATGGCCCAGCCGTGGATGCCGTAGTCGAGGATGTCCTGCACGCTCGCCGGGTAGAACACCGGGGTGGAGACGGCGATGAAAATCTGCTCGCTCTGGTGCGCGGTGGTGGAGCTTTTGGCGCCGTGATCGTCGCCGGCCAGCGCCAGCACGCCGCCCCAGGGGTTGGTGCCGGACATGTTGGCGTGCTTGAACACGTCGCCGCAGCGATCCACGCCCGGGCCCTTGCCGTACCAGATGGAAAACACGCCGTCGTATTTCGCGCCGGGGAACAGCCCCGTCTGCTGCGTGCCCCAGATGGCGGTGGCGGCGAGGTCTTCGTTGACGCCGGGCTGGAATTTGATGTGGTGCGCATCGAGGTGCTTGCGCTCCTTGACCAGCGACTGGTCGTAGGAGCCGAGCGGCGAGCCGCGATAGCCGGAGATATAGCCGGCGGTGTGCTTGCCGGCCGCCTTGTCGCGCTGGTGCTGCAGCATCGGCAGGCGCACCAGCGCTTGCGTGCCGGTCATGAAAAAGGTGCCGCGGTCCTGGGTGTATTTGTCCTCGAGGCTGGCGCTCTCGAGCGTCTGGGGATCGACGGGGGCGTTCATGCGTACGTAGTCTCGTTATATGTCTCGTTGTTTGTCGGTACGGCCGAAGACGGCGCTTGTGGCGAAGAGTATAGGGGGAAGCGTCTGGAAAATTTTTCCTAAATTTGCGCGATTTCCGGGGTTGCGATACGATTTTTGTCGCTCACCCACCACTTTCAGGAAAAAACATGTCGAAATCAGCGATTGAACTGGACCAGACCGACCTGAAAATCCTCGGTGCCCTGCAAGCCAACGCGCGCCTGACCAACGCGGAACTGGCCGAGCAGGTCGGGCTTTCGCTCTCGCCCTGCTGGCGGCGCCTGAAGCGGCTGGAAGAGGTGGGCGTGATCGCCGGCTACCAGGCGGTGCTCAATCGCAAGCTGCTGGGCTTAGGCGTCACCGCCTTCGTGCGCATCGACATCGAGCGCCACACGCCGGTATTCGAGCGCAAGTTCGAGGAGGCGATCGCGGAGTTGCCGGAGGTGATCTCCTGCCACGTGATCTCCGGTGAAGGCGCGTTCCTGCTGGTGGTGGTGTGCGACTCGCTGGAGACGTATTCGAACTTCGCCTTGAACACCCTGATGGCGCTGCCGGGCGTGAAGGACACGCAGACCAGCTTTTCGCTCAAGGAGGTGAAGAGCTCGTCGATGCTGCCGCTGAAGCGCAACTGAGCCCTGCCCTAGCGCTTGCGATACACCGGCAGCGCGCAGAACAGCGCCAGCAGCGATGTCATGAGCACCATCCACACCAGCGGGCGCAAGGTGCCGTCGGCGACGGTACCGGAGACCATCGCCACCAGCGAAGAGACCACCAGCTGGCTGGCGCCCACCAGCGCGGCGGCGGTGCCGGCGCGCGTCGGGTGCAGGCCCACCGCGCCGGCGATGCCGGAGGGAAAGCCGAAACCGTTGCCCACCGAGTTGACCACCAGCAGCGCCATCGCCAGCATCAGCGAAGTGCTGAAACTCGCGCACACCGCCAACACGATGCCGCTCACCACCCCCACCGCCAGCCCCATGCCCAGCATGCGGTTGGCGCCGCGTCTGCGGATGTGGCGCACCGCGTAGAGGTTGCCCATCGCGGAGGCGCCATAGACGGCGAGGATGCCGAGCGCCGCGTCCCACGGCGTCAAGCCATATTGCCGGGTAAAGGCGCCGGGAGCGATCACCAGGAAGGCAATCACCCCGGCGTTGAGCAGCGCGTAGCTCAAGGTGTAGGCATAGAAGCGCGGCGTGCGGCCGATCTCCCAATACGCGCGCAACAGCGGCCCCAGGCGCATGGGCGCGCGCTTCTCGTCGGTCAGGGTCTCGGTGTGGTGGCGCAGCGCCAGGGCGAGCGAGACGATGCCCAGCACCGCGCAGGAGGCGAAGCCCGAGCGCCAGCTGAACCATGACAGCAGGCCGCCGGCGATCAGCGGCGCGATGCCCGGCGCCACCGAGAGCGTGATGGTGACGATCGCAATCCCCCGCGCGATGTCTTCATTGCGGGTGTAGATGTCGCGTATCACCGCGCGCGGCACCACCAGCGAGGTGCAGGCGCCGAAGCCCTGGATCAGGCGGAACAGCAGGATCAACCCGAAGCTGTGCGACAGCATCGCCCCCACCGAACCGACGATGGTGAGCATCAGCCCGGTAAGCAGCACGCCGCGCCGCCCCCAGGCGTCCGACAGCGGACCCATCACCAGTTGCCCGAGGCCCAAGGTCAGCGAATAGGAGGAGACCAGCCACTGCACCTGCGCGCCTTCGAGCGCAAACGCGTGCTGCAGGGCCGGCAGGATGGGGCCGATGAAGTTGAAGCCGTAGGGCGAGGAGGCGCCGGCAAAGGCGAGCCAGGCAATCGAGATCGCGGGCACCTGGCGCGGCGGTGCGGACGCCGGGCCGGAGGACGGCTCGAAAGGCGGCTCGGAAGAAGCGGCGGAAGCGGCGGAAGCGGGAACGGCAGGGTCGGGCATGGCGGTCCGCCGCACCCGCTCGCTGCGTGAGCCCAGGCTCGCTTCAGTGAGTGTGACGCTTTGTCTCTATGGTTCTACACACCCTCCACCAGCACCATGTCGGTCTTGGCGCAACCACTGCGGTAGGGGATGATGGATTGGTAGGTGTCGGAATCATACCAGCGGCGCGCGGTGTCCATGTCGGGGAATTCGAGCACGACCACGCGCTTGGGCACCCAGTCGCCCTCCCTCACTTCGTATTGGCCGCCGCGCACGATGAAGCGCCCGCCGAATTTCTGCACTGTCGCCAGAGAGCGCGAGCGGTATTCCTCGTAGGCCCTGGCATCCTGCACGTCGATGTTGACGATGGCGTAGGCGGGCATGTTTGTCTCCTGATTAATGGAATCAATTAGCGTTGAGCGCTGCTGGCATTCTGCCACGCGCCGCGATTCACTTAAACTGCGCGTTTTGCCGCCCTCCCCTGCCCCTCGTTGATGTCGTCGATTCCCGCCGAGCAAGCCCCGCCTGCCGATCCGCTCAAACGCTGGGTGCCCTTCGTGGTCGCCGCCACGTTCTTCATGGAGAACCTGGACGCCACCATCATCACCGCCGTGCTGCCGCAGATGGCGCACGACTTCGGCGTGGTGCCGGCGCGCCTGTCGGTGGGCATTTCCGCCTACCTGCTGGCGCTGGCCGTGTTCATCCCGGTCAGCGGCTGGATGGCGGACCGCTTCGGGCCGCGGCGCATTTTCACCTGCGCCATCGTCATCTTCACCATCGCTTCGCTGTTGTGCGGCCTGTGTACGGGCCTGTGGCAATTCACCGCCGCACGATTGTTGCAAGGCCTGGGCGGGGCGATGATGGTGCCGGTAGGCCGACTGGTGGTGCTGCGCCAGACGGCGAAAAAGGACCTGGTCGGGGCAATTGCCATCCTCACCTGGCCGGGCCTGGCCGCGCCGATCATCGGCCCGCCGGTGGGCGCGCTGCTCACCGCCTGGCTGTCGTGGCACTGGATCTTTTTCATCAACATCCCCCTTGGCATCCTTGCGCTGTTCGTCGCGCTGAAGCTGATCCACGCCGAAGGCGCTGGGCCGCGGCCGCTGGACGTGCCGGGCTTTCTCGCCAGCGGCATCGGTTTTTCCGCGCTGATGCTGGGGCTGGAGACCGCCAGCCAGCGTCCGCTCAACCTGCCGCTCACCGCTGCCGCGATCGTCATCGGCATCGTGCTCCTGGCGTGGTCGATACGCCACATGCTGCGCGCCGCGCACCCGATGATCGACCTGTCCGTGCTGCGCATTCCGACTTTCGCGGTGATGGCGCGCGGCGGGTCGCTGTTTCGCATCGCCATTTCCACCGCGCCGTTTCTCGCTCCCCTGATGCTGCAACTGGGCTTCGGCTTTTCGTCGGTGACCACCGGCTGGATGCTGCTGGCGCTGTTCGCCGGGAACCTGGTGATGAAGCCGGGCACGGCGTGGGCGATGAAGCGCTTCGGCTTTCGCGGCGTGCTGCTGGGCAACGGCACCCTGGTGCTGCTGGGATTTGCCGCCTGCATTGCCTTCACTGCCGAGACGCCGCTGCTGATCATCGCCGTGGTGCTGTTCATCGGCGGGCTGACGCGCTCGATGCAGTACACCGCGCTCAACACCATCGCCTTTGCCGACGTGCCGCCGCCGCAAATGAGCGGCGCCTCCACGCTGTTCAGCGTCCTGCAGCAGATGAACAGCGGCATCGGCATCGCCTTCGGCGCCATGGCGCTGCGCCTGGGGGAAGCGATTACCGGGCACGACAGCAGCGCGCCCTCAGCCACCGATTTCCGCATCGCCTTCGCCGCGGTAGTGGTGGTCTGCCTGCTGGCGCTGGCCGACAGCGCGCGCCTGCCCAGGAGCGCGGGCGCGCAGGTGAGCGGGCACGCGAAGAAGTAGCCCTCAGGTCTTGAGCGTGCCGCGGCGCATCTGGTCGAGCTCGATCGACTCGAACAGCGCCTTGAAGTTGCCTTCGCCGAAGCCCATGTCGCCTTTGCGCTGGATGAACTCGAAAAAGATCGGGCCCAGCTGGGTCTCGGTGAAAATCTGCAACAACAGCGCGCCGGCCTTGCCATCGACCAGGATCTTGCGCTTGTGCAATTCCTCCAACGGCTCGCCGTGGCCGGGGATGCGGCGGTCGATCAGCTCGTAATAGGTGTCCGGCGTATCGAGCAGGGCGACGCCGCGCGCGCGGGTGGCGTCCACCGTGGCGTAGATGTCGGAAGAACCCAGCGCGATGTGCTGGATGCCTTCGCCGTGGTACTGGCTCAGGTACTCCTGGATCTGCCCGGCCTTTTCATTGCCTTCTTCGTTGATCGGGATGCGGATCTTGCCGCAGGGCGAGGTCATCGCCTTCGACTTCACCCCCGTCACCTGGCCCTCGATGTCGAAATAGCGGATCTCGCGGAAGTTGAACAGGCGTGAGTAGAAGCCGGCCCATTCCTCCATCCGCCCGCGATGGACGTTGTGGGTCAGATGGTCGATATAGGTGAGCTGGTGGCCGGCCGGGTTCAGTTCCGCGCCGGGCAGGGGCTCGAAATCGACGTCGTAAAAGCCGATGTTGCCGATCTCGCCCGGCTGCGCGCCGTTCTTGCCGCGCCAGCGGTCGATCAGGTAGATCAGCGAGTCGCCGATGCCCTTGATCGCCGGGATGTTCAATTCGCCCGGGCCGCTTTGCCCGCCGTAGCCCCAGGCGCCCAGGTCGAGCGCGCGGCGATAGGCCGCGGCGGCGTCCTGCACGCGAAAGGCGATGGCGCAGATCGAGGGGCCATGCAGGCGCGCGAAGCGCTGGGCGAATGAGTCCGGCTCGGCATTGATGATGAAGTTGATCCCGCCCTGGCGGTACAGCGTGACGTTCTTGTGGCGGTGGCGCGCGATCGCCTTGAAGCCCATGCGCTCGAACAGGGTGCCCATCGCCTTGGGGTCGGGCGCCGCGTATTCGACGAACTCGAAACCATCGGTGCCCATGGGGTTGTCCCACTGGGCGGAAGCCGTTTCGCTCATGCCGCACCTCTTTGCCGGTTTGTTGGCTTCATTGTAGGACCGGCGGCGCGGCGTGTGGTTGCAATCCGCGGCCTGAATTGGCGCGGGGGCGCAATTTCACGCTACGGAATGGCATTTTCCGGGAATTTCAAGGAACGCTTCGGAGGGGCCGATGCACCGCCCACCTGCCGCAGCAAATGCAGCTTTACCCGGCGCGGGCGGGGACCACCTGCCCGCTGCCGGTGCGGCGCAACCGGGCACGAAACCCGGGCGCGCAACCGGGCCGGCGCCCGGCCGCAGGCGTCAGGGGTTGCTGCCGCCTTCGTAATAGTTGTTCATCGCGCGCGCGAACGACTCGTACACACGCGGCACCGCGAATTTGTTCTTGCGTACCAGGTCCGCGCGCATGTAGGCGATGAACTGCTGCGTCGACTGCGTCGGGATGGTTTTCGGATCGACACCCTTCTCCAGGATGTCCACCGCCATGTGCGCGCCCACCTCGCCCTGCTCGAAAGGCGAAGTGGCAAGGGCGATCATGCCGCCGTCCTCGACGTAAAAACCGTTGGTGCCGATCACCGGGATGTTGGGCGTGTTTTCCTCGGTCCATTTCACCAGCTTCTCCGGCTCGACCATGCGCCGCGTATCGGCCGCGGTTTCCTGGATGCGCCGGTAGTTGGTGGTGATGAGCACGTCGGCGTCCTTGTTGGCGCGCGCCACCTCTTCCTTCCAGTCGTCATAGGTGGAAACCAGCTTGGAGCGCGTCAGCTGGTAAGGCGACCAGTCGAAGGACTCGAGAAACTTGGTGTCTTCCTTCACCGAGCCGGAGGTGTCGCCGACGTAGGCGATGCGCACCGGGCGCCCCTTGACGCCGGGCGCCACCGCCTCGCCGATCAGGTTTTTCACCGCGTTCCATTGCTTGCGCTCGAAGATGCCGGTGGTGTTGACCGCCAGGTCGTAGCCGTAGGGCTTGGATTCACCGTTCAGTCCCACGAAGACGATGGGCATCGGCTTTTTCGCCAGGCGCTTGACGTCTCCCGGCATCACAGCGTAATACATGGCCGCGTATTTCTGCGCATCGTCGTCGACCGCGATGATAAGGTCCGGCTTCCACTCTTCGATGATGCGCCGCGCCAAGAGGCCCGCGCGCTCGCGGAACTCGTTGCTGGGGTTGCGCTTGGTGTCCATGTAGTGCCAGCGGATGTTGTATGGCTTGCCGCGCAGCACGCGCTCGATGCCGACGTTGACATCGCGCACCCAGGAATAATCGAGGTCGTAGCTGTGCAGCACCAGGATGCGCGGCTTCGAGAGGTTGGTGCCGATGAAGATGGCGAGCGCGCCGAGGATGAACACCGCCATCAGCACGCGCACCAGCCGGAATTGCAGTTTCGCGGCCATCAGAGCAGCCCCAGCGAGCGCCAGAACGGAATCGAAGCGTACAGGCCCAGGAGGCGCACCAGCGCCGTCATCGCATTGAAGGTGATGAAGCTCTTCTCGTTGAAGGTGCGCTTTCTCTTCGTCAGTTCTTCAAACTGCACGTAATACGTGCACTGGTAGGGGAAGAACCAGTGCTCGCTCATGGTGAGGATGATGAAGCCGATCACCCAGGGGTTGACGCCGTTCAGGTCCGCCAGCGGCATCAGCACGGTGGCCGAGACCGCGATCACCGCATTGTTCGGGGCGACCAGGCGCAGGGAGAACATTACGCAGGTGAGGATCACCAGGAAGGCCGGGAAATTGGTGCGCATCGAATCGCCCAGCCAGGCGAGGTTGCTGGCCAGATACTTGGTGAGGCCGAGATAGCTCATCGCGCTCACCATGCCCACCAGGCCGGCGAAATAGATCAGGAACGGCCAGTCGATCTTGTCGCGGAATTCGCTGCCGCGCAGGTAGTTGAAGGCGAGCAGGAAGTACAGCAGCAAGAGCGCCACCCAGGGCGGCTGGATCTGGTGGATCGAGGCGGTGACCACGCCCAGGCCGAACACCGCGATGCCGAACAGGCTCGCCCATTCGCGCGAGCGCATCGGGCCCAGGAGGTGCAGTTGCGCGGCGATCACGTCCTTCGACAGGTGCGCCTTTTCGTTGGTGCGGAAGAAGATCGCCGACATCACCAGGTACAACCCCACCATCACCCCGCCGCAGATAAGACCGGCGTACATCCAGTGAAACCAGCTGAACTCCTCCTGCGCATGCGCGGGCAAGAGGCCATAGATGACGAAGTTCGCAGATTTCGAGGTGAGGAACACCGCGGAGAGCACGCCCACGCCGTAGAACGCCGACATCGCCAGGCGCGTCGCGGCGCGGCCCCTGAAGGGGTAGCGCAGCGACTCGGTCATGTCGATCAGCAGCGGCGTGATCATCGCCACCCGGCCATTGATCGACGGCACCACCGGGGAGAGCAGGATGCCGGTGAACATGATGCCGAAGTTGGTCCAGAAGCGCGTTGCCGGCAGGCTTTTCAGCACCCACAGCATCAGGCGGTACGACAGGCCGGAGGAGGTGATCACCGCCGATAAACCGAGGATCGACAGCGCCATGAAAAAGCCGTCGGAAGCAAAACCCGAGAGAATCACGTTCTGCGGCACCAGGTCGAATACCAGGGTGGCGACCACGGCAAAAATGCCGGGAATGAAATCGGCGGTCAGGCGGAACACCCACATCACCACCGTGGCGGTGAAAATGCCCAGGTACAGGCGCGAGGGAATGTCCAGCTCGTGGCCGATGCTGAAATACACCGTCGGCGGCAGCACGATGGCAAGCAGCCAGCCGATCACGTGTGCCCAGCCCGGCGACTCCTCCCCGCCGCCCGTCCTGGCCGGCGTGGCTGTCAGGGGCTCGGTGGAAAAACGGTTCATCAGCGAGACGAAATACTCGGCGCGGATGTTCGGGTTGGCCGCCAGCAGCACGTTGAAATGTTCGCGCGGGTAGGCCACCAGCTCGACCTCGCCGTCGGCGATGGCATCGGCCATGTAATTGTCGCTGCCGAGGATCGCCTCTTCGCCGACGTAGCCGCGGCTTACCGTGCTCAAGTGGCCGTCGCGCGCCTGCGCATCCGCCAGCGCGGTGGTGCCGCCGCCGGGGTAGACCTTGATGCTGCCGCTGGCGACGTAAAACAGCGTGTCGGCGCGGTTGCCGGCGCGATACAGCGCCTCCCCTGGCGCCAACGTGCGCCGCGAGACGTGCGGCAACAGGCGCGACAGGGATTCGTAGGAAGAACGGGAAATGATCGGCTCGTGCTTGAGCAGATCAATCAGCCAAGCGGTAGCGCCGGTCTGACCCGTTTCAGGTAGCACCGCACTCATAATAATCAATAGGATGGGTCGTATTTCTTCTCATACTACATGAAGATGTGTGGTACCGCCATTTTTAGGCAAACGCCATGCCCGAGGTGCCGATAAAAACCACAGTCTGGCAAGCGAACATGACGAGGTAATAATTGGAATGGTTGAGACGATTGCGGCCGCGGTAAAAATCGGCCCGGCATCTCCTTATACGGTCCGCGTGCCCTAATCGTCGAGTGAGCACTCGCCTGCGCCGATGGCGAACTGCGGCCGGTCATGGCCCAAGCCCACCTCCTTCGGGGCGTCCCGTAGCCACGGCGGGTTGTACCCCGGCGGCAGTCCCTGTGGCCGCAGCGGCCCCGGCTTGATGCGCCCGCCGCGTGCTTCGAGATTGCGCCTCACCTCGTCGTCCAGCTCCGCGTGCCGCGCTCGCGCCATATGCTCCTGCTGCGCCAGCCCTGGCTCCCATTCCACCTGCTTGCGCTTGCCGCCCCACATCA
>DASYEQ010000055.1:0-5621 GCA_036498945.1 Burkholderiales bacterium
TTTTCGACGTCGCCGACCTCATCCGGCGTCACCAGGCACGGCCCCATGATCTTGGAGGTGTAGAAGTCCTTGGCCTTCGCCGGGCCCATGCGCAGGGTCAGCTCGGCGGGTTGAATGTCACGCAGGCCCAGGTCGTTGAAGATGGTGTAACCGGCGATGTGTTCCTTGGCATTTTCGGCGGTAATGTCCATGCCGCGCTTGCCGATGTAGACGCCGAGTTCGAACTCATAATCCATCTTCTGGCTGTACTTCGGCCAGCGGATCGGTTCCTTGTGGCCAGCCACCGCGCCGCGCGAAGGCTTCCAGAAGATCGGCATGGTCTTGGTGGCTTCGGGGATCTGGTCCTTGCCGGTGATCTTGAACAGGCGCTCCATGCCGACCTTGTAGTGGTCGAGCAGCAGGATGCCGTCGCGCACCATGTGCGGCTTGGGCACGGGCGCGAGCCAGCGCAATTCCGATTCGGCGAACGCCAGGCGCTGGCCGTGGGCGCCGGTGGGCGCCGACTCTTTCTTCAGGCGCTCACCGGCATAGGCGATGGCAGTCTCGGCCGCCTGGCGCGACGCGGCGCCGCCTTCGAGAAAGTGCACCATGTCGGGCGGCACCAGCGCTTCGGCGGTACGCAGCGCGGCGTTGGTGTCACCGGCCTCCGCCAGGTAGGCGGCGTAGGCGCCGGTCAGGTCGATGGTGGTGTTGTGCGCCAAGGCGCCGATGCGCATGAAGCGCCCCAGGGCGGTGGAGATTTCGTAGCTGACGAGTCGCATGATGCTGGTATCTCTGGGAAGAAATTAATCCGGCGCGGGCATGTTGCGCGTGAGTTCGCGCCCGGCCTCGATCTCCGACTTGATGTAGGCGCCGAAGTGCTCGGGGGTGTCGCCCAGGGGAATGAAGCCCATGTCGGTCAGGCGCTTGTTCACCACCGGGTCGGTGAGCGTGGTCACCACCGCCTTGTGCAGGGTGTCGATGATCGGCTTGGGCGTGCCGGTGGGCGCCAGCATGCCGTACCAGCAGGAGAAGCCGTATTTGGGAAAGCCCGAATCCTTCAGTGTCGGCACGTCGGGCAGTTGCGCCAATGGCTTGTCGCTGGTGACGGCGAGCGCGCGCAGCCGCCCCTGGCGGATCTGCGGCAGCGCGGGGGCGAGCGGGGCGAAGTACACCGCGGTCTCGCCGGTGATGATGGAGGTGATGGCCGGGCCGCCGCCCTTGTACGGAATGTGCATCATGTCTACGCCGGCTTGCTGCTTGAACAGCTCGGCGGCAAGAAAGGTGCAGGTGCCGGTGCCGGCGGAGGCGTATTGCACCGCGCCCGCCTTGGCCTTCGCCGCCTTCACCAGTTCGCCGATGTTTTTGTAGGGCGAGTTGGCGGGCACCACCACCACCGAGGGGCCATAAGCCAGGTTGGCGATCGGGGTGAAGTCGCGCAGCATGTTGTACGACAGGTTCTTGTAGAGGCTGGCGTTCACCGCGTGGGTGGAGGCCAGTTGCACGATGGTGTAGCCGTCGGCCGGGGAATGCGCGCCGATGTCGGCGCCGATATTGCCGCCGGCGCCGGCGCGGTTGTCGACGACAATCTGCTGGCCCAGCACCTGCGAAAGTTTTTCGCCGACGGTACGCGCCAGCGCGTCGATGTTGCTGCCCGGCTGGTCGGTGACGACATAGCGGATCGGATGGTCGGGATACTTCTGGGCCGGTGCATCACCCGCCCAGATCAATGCGGCGAGTCCCAATCCCACCCCTGCTCGGCAATACGGCGACATTCGCATTCCTCCTCTAGAGCATGTCTCAAACCCTCTTGGCGCGGGGCTTTGTTTTCGTCTGTGGCAAGGCGCGCCCACAAAAATGAATGGGCCGCATCAGTTCCTTGAATGTTAGCAGTGGCCCTTGTCATACGGGACACAAAGGAGCGCATACGCCGGATTCGCGGAACACGGCGCCGGGCATCTCATAATACGAGACATCCAGCCACGCTGCTGCCTATACTGGGCTGACTGACTTATTCGAGGGCCGCGCGATGCGGCCTTGCCTACTACGGAGAGATCGCAATGCGCCTCGGCTATTTCACCATGCCCGTGCACCCGGCCCAGCGGCCGCCCGCCGAAACCCTGGACGAAGACCGCGAGGCCATCATCCTGGCCGACAAGCTGGGCTTCTACGACGCCTTCATCGGCGAGCACCTGACCGAGCCGTCGGAAAACGTCACCAACAGCTTCATCTTCCTGGCTTCCCTGATCCACGCCACGCAGAACATCAAGCTGGGTACCGGTACTTCCAACCTGTCGCATACGCACCCCACGCTGGTGGCTTCGCACGCGGCGATGTTCGACCACATGGCGAAGGGCCGCTTCATCTTCGGCATCAGCCCGGGCGCGCTGTCTTCGGATGCCGAGGCGCTCGGCATGCTGGAGCAGGACCGTAACAAGATCTTCGCCGAGGCCATCGACGTGATCCTGGCGATCTGGGACCGCGAGCCGCCCTACAACATCGACCTGCCGGACAACCGCTTCAAGGTCACCACCGCCAAGACCTCGGTGGCGGAGATCGGCCGCGGCGCCATGTACAAGCCGTACCAGAAGCCGCGCCCGGAAATCGTCGGCACCGTCGTCGCCCCCTTCTCCAAGGGCGTGATCGCCATGGGCGAGCGCGACTTCCATCCGCTCTCGGCCAACTTCCTGCTGGAGCAATGGCTGCCCAGCCATTGGACCAACTATGCCGAGGGCAAGAAGCGCGCGGGCGTCGCGGCCGACGTTTCCGACTGGCGTATCGCGCGCACCATTTTTGTCGCCGATGACGACAAGGTGGCGATGGACTACGGCCGCCGTAACCCGAACAGCCCCTACCGCTATTACTGGAAGCTGCTGCTGAAAAAGATGATGCTGTCCAAGCGCCACATCATTTTCAAGACCAGCGAATCGCAGGACGACAGCGAGCTGACCGAAGACTACATGGTCGATAACCTGGTGGTATGCGGCAGCGTCAACAAGGTGGTGGACCACATTCTCGCCATGCGCGAGAAGACCGGTGATTTCGGCGAGATCGTCTACGCCGGCATGGACTGGGTCGATCCCAAGCTTGCCAGGCGCTCGATGGAGCTGATGGCCACCGAGGTGATGCCGCGGGTGAACAAGGCCATAGGCGCGTAAAATCGCGGTCGGGCCGGCCTCTGCCGGCCCTTGTTCTGCGCCTCGTCGCGGGGGCGCGGAACAACAACCGACAACATGGAAACGCAATATGCCCAGAAGCCGCCCAACGAGGCCTCGGGGCCGTCCGTTCAAGACGGTATTCATCAATGTGGAAATCCGCGCCCATACGCGCGACGCCATCAGTGAGCTGAAAAAGCTCACCGGCCTGCGCACGCAAGGCGAGGTGCTGGATCACCTGATCGCCGACGTGATGCGCCGGCGCCCCAAGGAGGCTTAGCCGGCGGGCGCGGCGCGCGCCGTTCGGGCGATAATGCCCGCGGCCGTCCATTCCGCCCGCCTCCATGCCTCGCGAATCCCGTCCCGCCCAGCGCAGCGCAAAACCCGGCAGCACCAAGCCTGCTGGCGCCGCCCGCGCCGGTGCGGCCAAGACACGCGACCAGCGCCACACGGCGGGCGCGCAAAGCATCAACCGCTCGGCGGCGATCCTGCGCATCGTCGCCGCGCACGGCCGCGCCGGCGCCAGCCTCAAGGACGTGGCTGCCGCCAGCGGCCTGCACCGCGCCACCGCCCACCGCATCCTGCGCGCGCTGGTCGACGAGCGCTTGCTGGAGCAGGACGACACCACCCGCGCCTTTCGCCTGGGGCTGGAGTTGTACGCGCTGGGTATCCGCATGGGCCTGCAATTGGACATCAAGCGCCTGGCGCAGCCCTCGATCGAGCGCCTGTGGAACGCGACGCGCGAAACCATCTACCTCGGCATTCGCAGCGGCTATGACGCGCTGTGCATCGACATGCGCGAGGGCATGAGCGAAAAGCGCCTGAAGCTTTATACCGAGGACTTGTGGCCGCTCGGTGTCGGTTCCATCGGCATGACGCTCCTCGCCCACCTGCCGGACTGGGAGATCGCCGAGATCATTGCGGAAAACGCGCCGCGGGTGAAGCGCCTGGCCGCCTACGCCAGCGAAAAGCTGCTGACGCGGGTGGCGCAGACGCGCCAGCAGGGCTACGCCATCGACACCACCAGCGGACCGGGCCCCGGCATGTGCGGCCTCGGCGTGCCGATCTTCGACGAGCACCAGCGGCCGATCGCCTGCCTGTGCGTGGTCGGGCTGGCTTCGCGCCTGGACGAGCGCCGCCGCAAGCCCATCGTCGAGCAGATGTGGGAGGAGGCCGGCGCGATTTCCCGCCTGTGGAGCGAGGCGCGCGCCGAGCCTTGAGGCTAGTTGAGCTTCACCTTGGCATCGCGCGCCACCTTGGTCCACTTCACCAGGTCGCGCTTGACCAGCGCGCCGAACTCGGCGCCAACGGCATTGCCCGGCACCGCGCCGAGGGAGGCAAGCTTGTCGCGCATGTCGCTGTCGGCGAGCGCCCTGGTGATGCCGTCCTGCAGCTTGCGCAGCACCTCGGGCGGCGTAGCGGCAGGAGCGAATATGCCGTACCACACCTGCATTTCGTAGCCGGGCAGGCCGGCTTCGGCGATCGTCGGCACATCGGGCAACAGCGCCGAGCGGCGCGCCGAGGCAACGCCCAGGGCGCGGATGCGCCCGGCCTTGATGAAGGGCACGGTCACCGGCGCCGAATCCATCGTCAGGTTGACTTCACCCGCCACCACTGCTTCGGTCTGCAAGGGCGAGCCCTTGTAGGGCACGTGCAGCATCTTGGTGCCGGCCATCGAGTTGAACAATTCGAAGCCCAAATGCGAAATGCCGCCGGGACCGGAACTGGCGTAGGTGACGCCGTCGGGCTTTTGCCTGGCCAGCGCGATCAGCTCGCGCACGTTGTTCGCCTTCACGCTCGGGTTGGCGACCAGGATGAAGGGAATGTCGGCCACCATCTGCACCGGCGCGAAGTCCTTCAACGGATCGTAGCTCAGGTGCGCGGTGGTGGCGACGTTGGTGACGTGGGTGCCGGTGGTGCCCATCAGCAGCGTGTAGCCGTCCGGCGCCGAACGCGCCACCTGCTCGCAGCCGATGGCGCCGGCCGCGCCCGGACGGTTGTCGGCGATGATGCTCTGGCCGAAGGCGGCGCCAAGTTTCAGGCCGATCAGGCGCGCCACCGCGTCGGTGCCGCCGCCGGCGGGGAACGGCACCACCAGGCGGATCGGACGCGCGGGATAGCTCTGTGCCTGCGCCGCGCTGGTGGTCAAGGCCAGCGCGCACGCGATGGCGGCGAAGGTGATTGTTGTGCGCGCGAAAGCGCGCGGGCGACGGTGACGATTCATGCTTCTTCCTCCTCGGTTTTATCTCAACCCTGATACTTGCGGCGCGCGATCGCCTGGGTCACTACTGCGTTGTCCAGCTCGGCGGCGCCGGCCTTGACGCAATCCTCCAGCATCTCGATGTACAGGCTGCCGAAAGGCAGTTCCTGCCCGCGCATATGCGCCTGCTCGCGCATGATGCCGAAGTCCTTCAGGCTCAGCGCCACGCGGCTTTGCGGCTTGTCGAACACGCCCGATGCCATCAGCGGGCCCTTGTTGTCCATCGC
>DASYEQ010000056.1:0-77533 GCA_036498945.1 Burkholderiales bacterium
AGCGTCTTCGCCAGGTGCAGGCGCCCGCGCTCGCCGCCTGAGAGGTTGCCGACGATCTTTTGCTGGTCGCCTCCCTTGAAGTTGAAGCGGCCGAGGTAGGCGCGCGAGGACATCTCGAACTTGCCGACAGTGAGGATATCGGCGCCGTTGGAGACGTCGTCGAACACGGTCTTCTTGTCGCTTAAGTCATCGCGGCTCTGGTCGACGTAGGCGACCTTGACCGACGGCCCGATGATCACCTCGCCCGAATCCGGCTGCTCCTTGCCGGCGAGCATGCGGAACAGCGTCGACTTGCCCGCGCCGTTCGGGCCGATGATGCCAACAATGGCGCCAGCGGGTACGATGAAGGAGAGCTTGTCGATCAGCAGTCGGTCGCCGTAGCCCTTGCTCACGTCCTTGAACTCGATCACCTTGTCGCCGAGGCGGTCGGCGACGGGGATGAAGATTTCGGAAGTCTCGTTGCGCTTCTGGTACTCGAAGGAAGAAAGCTCTTCAAAGCGCGCGATACGCGCCTTGGACTTGGCCTGGCGCGCCTTGGGGTTCTGGCGTACCCACTCCAGCTCTCTCTTGATGGTTTTCTGGCGCGCCGATTCGCCGGCTTCTTCCTGCTTCAGGCGCTCGTCCTTCTGCTCCAGCCAGGAGGTGTAGTTGCCCTTCCACGGAATGCCCTGGCCGCGGTCCAGTTCAAGGATCCACTCGGCGGCGTTGTCGAGGAAGTAGCGGTCGTGAGTGACGCCGACCACGGTGCCGGGGAACTTATGCAGGAACTGCTCCAGCCAGTCGATACTCTCTGCATCGAGGTGGTTGGTCGGTTCATCGAGCAGCAGCATGTCGGGCTTGGAGAGCAGCAGGCGGCACAAGGCCACACGGCGCTTTTCGCCGCCCGAGAGATGCTCGATCTTCGCGTCCCAGGGCGGCAGGCGCAGCGCGTCGGCGGCGATTTCCAGCTGGTGGTCGGTGTCGCTGCCGGAGGTGGCAATGATGGCTTCGTACTTCGCCTGGTCGGCGGCCAGCTTGTCGAAATCCGCATCGGGCTCGGCATAGGCGGCGTAGATCTCGTCGAGCTTTTTCTTCGCCTCCATCACCTCGCCCATGCCACCCTCGACCGCTTCGCGCACGGTCTGCGTCGGGTCGAGCTTGGGTTCCTGCTCGAGAAAGCCGATCTTGAGATTCGGCATCGGCACGGCTTCGCCCTCGATATCCTTGTCCACCCCGGCCATGATCTTCAGGAGGGTGGATTTGCCCGAGCCATTCAAGCCCAGCACGCCGATCTTGGCGCCGGGAAAAAACGACAGCGAGATGTTCTTGAGAATCTGTCGCTTGGGGGGAACGATTTTCCCCACGCGGTTCATGGTGTAGACGTATTGGGCCATGGCTTGAGCGGCCGCGAACGCGGCCTTCGGAAGATGAAACAGCGGAACCCGAACTTTACCGCAGCGCGGGCGCTTTCACAGGCGCAAGCAGCGGATCGCAAACGCCGGCCATGCCGACAGCTGCCAGGCTCGTCAGCAACAGCGCCTGCGGCCCCTTCCACTCATCCGCGGGCCGGTAGACAGCGCCTGGCAGGGCCGGTGCCCCGCTGGCGCCACCGTCGCTCATCACCACCGCGGGAATGCCGGCCGCCCGCGCATGGGCCGCGGCGGACCCGGGCACCGGCAATTGCGCTGCCGGCGCGTTCATCAGTTGCGCGGCACGGCGTGCGGCATCGATCAGTATCGACTCTGTTGTCGCGGCGCCCGGCGGGCGTACGCCTTCGGGATTCCCGAAACTGCCGTCGATCAGAATGAAACCGTAGACCTGCCCCGCTTCGCGCAAGGCGGTTTGCAGGCCCGCGGTGCCGGCGGCATCATCGACAGCAATGAACACCAGATCACCCACCGTCTGCATGCGGCGCGACTGCAAGGTACCGAGCATGGTCAGCAGCGCCACCAGCCCACGTCCCCGTCGGGCCCATCCAGGGGCGCCGCGACCACCAGCCGCTGCTGGCGCAGCAGGCCCAGGCGCTCGGCCACCACATTGCCCGCGGCGTCCACATGCGCGTTTTCCAGCTCCAGGCGCTGCAAGGCGGCCAGCATGTGCTTGGCGCGCAACGCGCGACGCTGCGCCGCCGGCATCGCCGCCAGGCGCTTGCGTTCCTCGAAGGCAAGCGGCGCCCCGGCGCCGATGTTGCCGAGCGAACCGGCTACCATGCTGGAGGAAAGCAGCGCATTGAAAGCCGATTCCAGCGGCGTGGTGTAGGTTACCCCCAGCGCCAGCGCAGCACCGGCCCAGAGCAGGCATAGCGTAGCCAGGCAGCCGCGCAGCGCGCGCAGAATACGTCTCACAACACGCCGGAGGTGCCGCCGTCCAGGTTGATGCTGGTGCCGGTGACGTAGCTGGCCGCATCCGATGCCAGGAAGGTGATGACGTTGGCGACTTCGGCCGCCTCGCCGACACGCCCGAGCGGAATCTCCTTGCCCATGCCCTCGTACAGTTTCTCGACCGGGATGCCACGCTTGGCCGCCGTGGTCTCGTGCTGGCCCGCCTTGATCAGGCCGATGCAGATGGTGTTGACCAGGATGTTGTCGGCGGCGAATTCCTTCGACAGCGCCTTGGTCATCGCCAGGCCCGCCGCGCGGCTCACCACGGTGGGCATGGACTCGGCCTTGGGCTGCTTGGCGCCGATGTTGGTGAGGTTGATCACCCGTCCGCCGCCCTGCTTGCGCATCTCGGGGATCACGCCGCGCGTCAGGCGGATGGCGCCGAACACCTTGAGGTCGAGGTCGGCCTGCCATACTTCGTCGCTTACCTCCTCGAACTTGCCGCGATTGGAAGTGCCGGCATTGTTGACCAGGATGTCGATGCGCCCGAACGCTTTCAGCGCCTCGCTGACGATGCGCGCGCAATCAGCGGCCTTGCCCACGTCCGCGCTGACGCCATGCGCCTTGCCGCCGGCGGCGCGAATGGCGCCGACCACCTGGTCCAGCAGCTCCTGGCGCCGCGCGCACACCACCACGGCCGCGCCCTCGGCCGCCAGGCGCTCCGCGGTTGCCTTGCCGATGCCCTGCGTGGCACCGGTGATGATCGCCACCTTGCCCTTGAGTCCAAGTTCCATGCCAGCTCCTTGTTGTTCGGGTTGAATGCGGCCCGCGCGCCAGCGCGAAGCCCGGGACCGCTATTTTATCGGTGCGGCCGGCGGCGGGCCCGCATGGACGGCATCACCGATCGCGCGACGGCCATCGTGTTTGCTTATAGGCAAGCGTTAGCGCTCGCACGCAATGGCCGGTGCTACCATCCGCCCGCCAGCCGGCCCATCCCTGCCGCGCTGCATCGTTGCCGGTTTCAGGTGCGTATCGATATATACATATAGATATTACGCATAAGCCGCGGCTACCGGCCACGGCGGCTCCGCGCTGTTCGCCGACGACAAGCCACGTCATTCCCCCTTTGGAGATAGAAGATGAATACGCCCAAGCGTGCGCTGTCCGCAATCCCTGTTGAACGAATGTTTCGCGCCGGCCTCTTTGCCGCCTGCGCGCTCGGCGCCTCCCTGGCGTGCGCGCAGCCGGCGCAGGTGACGCCGCCTCCCAACGACGCTGCGCTGCGCGCGCTGAGCCCGGTGCCGGCGCAGATGCTGCTCAATCCGCCCGACAACGACTGGCTGATGTGGCGCCGCACCTATAACGCCTGGGGCTACAGCCCGCTGAAGCAGATCACCCAGGACAACGTGAAGAACCTGACGGTCGCCTGGACCTGGGCCATGACCCCCGGCGCCACCGAGACCACGCCGATGGTCCACGACGGCGTCCTGTTCCTCTATAACTATCTCGACAAGGTACAGGCGCTGGACGCCACCAACGGCGAACTGTTGTGGGAATACAAGCGCGACATTACGACCGAGCTGGCGCGCCAGAACCCGAACAACGGCGCCAAGCGCAACATGGCGATGATCGACGACAAGCTGATCGTCGCCACCACCGACGCCCACCTGATCGCGCTGGACATGAAGACCGGCAAGGTGGTGTGGGATCATGAGACCGAGGATTACAAGAAGGGCTGGCGCTACACCGGCGGCCCGCTGGTGGCCGGCAACGTCATCGTACAGGGCATGACGGGCTGCGGCAACGTCGCCCCCGGTGGCTGCTTCATCACCGGCCACGACATCGCCACCGGCAAGGAGCTGTGGCGCTTCCACACCCTGGCGCAGCCCGGTGAGCCTGGCGGCGACACCTGGAATGGCCTGCCGCTGGACCAGCGCTTCGGCGCCTCCACCTGGAACTCCGGCAGCTACGATCCGGAGACCGACACCCTGTTCCTGGGCGTCGGCCAGCCCTACCCGCACATCGCCGAAATCGGCGGCCTGCTGCCGAAGAAGGAAGGCGTGAGCAACGACGCGCTCTACACCGACTCCACCCTGGCGCTCGACCCGCACACCGGCAAGCTGAAGTGGTATTACCAGCACCTGCCGAACGACACCTGGGACCTGGACTATGCCTATGAGCGTGTCCTGGTCGACATTCCGGTCGACGGCAAGATGCGCAAGGCGCTGGTGACGGTGGGCAAGCTGGGCATCATCGAGGTACTGGACCGCACCAACGGCCAGTGGCTGTGGTCCAAGCAGACGGTCTATCAAAACGTGGTCTCGGCAATCGACCCGAAAACCGGCGCCAAGACCATCAACCCGGCCGCCGTGCCGCATATCGGCCAGACCACCACCAACTGCCCCGCCGACCCCGGCAGCCGCGGCTGGCCGGCCACCGCCTACAGCCCGCGCACCCACATGCTGTACATCCCGCTGAACGAGTATTGCTCGGACACCACGCCGATCCCGATCGAGCCCGGCAAGACCTACACCGGCGGCAGCCGCGCAATCTTCAAGCGCCGGCAGATCCCCGACAGCGACGGCAAGATCGGCCGCGTGGACGGCGTCGACCTCTTCACCCAGAAGGCGGTGTGGTCCGACCGCACCCGCGCACCGCAAACCGGCGCCGCGCTCACCACCGGCGGCGGCCTGGTGTTCGCCGGCGCGCTGGACCGCTACTTCCGCGCCTATGACGACAAGACCGGCAAGATCCTGTGGCAGATGCGCGCTTCCAACATCGTCAACTCCTTCCCCATCACCTACTCGGTGAAGGGCAGGCAGTATGTGGCGGTGGCGGTGGGCAACGGCTCCAGCCAGGCGCGTTCGCTCGCCACGCTGGCGCCGGAGATCGGCATTCCCGACGGCGGCTCCGCCCTGTTCGTGTTCGCCCTGCCGGAGAAGTAAACGATGCGCGGGCATTCCATGCGGACCCTGCCTGCGGCGCTTGCCCTCGGGTTGTCTGCGCTGGCTGCATCGCCGGCGCAAGCGCAACCCGATGCGGCCAGCGCGCAAGGCGCGCGCGTCTACGCGAACAACTGCGCCGCCTGCCACCAGGCCGGCGGCACCGGCGTACCCGGCGCCTTTCCGCCGCTGGCCGGGCACGTACCCGGCCTGCTGAAAACGGCGGACGGCCGCAGCTACGTCGAGAAGGTCCTGCTGTTCGGGCTGGAAGGCAAGATCAGCGTCAACGGCAACAGCTTCGCCGGCACCATGCCGCCCTGGCAGTCCCTCAGCGATGCCGACATCGCGGCGGTGCTCAACTATGTCAGCAACAACTGGGACAACGCGAAAGCGCTGCCCGCAGGGTTCAAGCCGTTTGGCGCCGACGAGATCAAGGCGCTGCGCACGCCGCCGCTCACTTCAGCGGCGGTCTACGCCCAGCGCCCCGGCGGCAGCCCACCGGCTGCCGGCAGCGGTGGGGGGCAAGCGGCGGCCAGCGCCATTCCCGTCAGCATCACCGCGGGCCAGGTGGCGCGCGGCGCCGAGATTTACGCGCGCCGCTGCGCCGACTGCCACGGCAGCTCGCTGGACAACGGCGAGTTCGGCGGCGCGCCGCTCAACGGTTCCTATTTCAAGCAGCATTGGGGCGCGGGCAGCGTCGCCGCGCTGATCGCCTTTGCCAAGGCAAAAATGCCGCCCGATCGGCCAGGCAGCCTGACCGACCAGAATTACGCCGACGTGATCGCCTTTTTGCTCGACGCCAATGACTATCCGAAAGGCGACAAGGAACTGCCGCCGGATCCGGCTTCGCAGCAGGCGATGAGCTTGAAGCGCTGAGGCGCAAGTCCTAGGGGATCCACGGCGCATCCGCAATGGATGCGCCGGGTGCAAAGGCTGCCGGCGCGCGGCCTTTCACCGCCAATTGCTTAGAACGTTACGACACTGCGGATCGACTCGCCCGCGTGCATCAGGTCGAAGCCCTTGTTGATGTCGTTCAGCGGCATCACGTGGGTGATCAGGTCGTCGATATTGATCTTGCCGTCCATGTACCAGTCGACGATCTTCGGCACGTCGGTGCGTCCGCGCGCGCCGCCGAAGGCAGTGCCCTTCCACACGCGGCCGGTCACCAGCTGGAACGGACGCGTCTTGATCTCCTGGCCCGAGCCGGCAACGCCGATGATCACCGAGACGCCCCAGCCGCGATGGCAGCACTCCAGCGCCTGGCGCATCACTTCCACATTGCCGATGCACTCGAAGCTGTAATCGGCGCCGCCGCCGGTGAGTTCCACCAGGTGTGCCACCACGTCCTTATGGTCCTTCGGGTTGACGAAGTGGGTCATGCCGAACTGGCGCGCCAGCGCTTCGCGGCCCGGATTCAAGTCCACGCCGATGATCATGTTGGCGCCGACCATGCGCGCGCCCTGCACGACGTTGAGGCCGATGCCGCCGAGGCCGAATACCACCACATTGGCGCCCGGCTCGACCTTGGCTGTGTTGATCACCGCGCCGATGCCGGTGGTGACGCCGCAACCGATGTAGCACACCTTGTCGAACGGCGCGTCTTCGCGGATCTTCGCCAGCGCGATTTCCGGCAGCACGGTGTAGTTGGCAAAAGTCGAGCAGCCCATGTAATGATGGATCTGCTTGCCGCCGATGGAAAAGCGGCTGGTGCCATCAGGCATCACGCCCTTGCCTTGCGTCCCGCGGATCGCCGTGCACAGGTTGGTCTTGCGCGACAGGCAGCTCTTGCAGACGCGGCACTCCGGCGTGTACAAGGGAATGACGTGGTCGCCCTTTTTAAGGGACGTGACGCCGGGGCCGACGTCGACGACGATACCGGCGCCTTCGTGGCCGAGGATCGCCGGAAACAGACCTTCGGGATCGGCGCCCGAGCGGGTGAATTCATCGGTATGGCACAGGCCCGTGGCCTTGATCTCGACCAGCACCTCGCCGGCCTTGGGGCCGTCCAGCTGCACGGTTTCGATTACCAGGGGTTTGCCGGCCTCGTAGGCCACGGCGGCGCGTACGTCCATGTTCTGTTCTCCGGAAAGCTTGAGGGCGCGCCTCAGCCGCGCGGCTGAGGCAAGGCGCACATGTTAACAGCGGACCGGTGGCACGCGCGTGAAACGCGCTTTTGCCCTCTATTCCTTGACCGCGCCGGTCATGCCGGAAACGTAGTATTCGACGAAGAACGAATACAGGATGGCGACGGGGATCGAGCCGAACAGGGCGCCCGCCATCAGCGCCCCCCAGTGGTAGACGTCGCCATCGACCAGCTCGGTGATCACCCCCACCGGCACCGTCTTCACCTCGGAGGAAGAGATGAACGTAAGCGCATAGATGAACTCGTTCCACGACAAGGTGAAAGCAAAAATGCCCGCCGAAATCAAGCCGGGCACCGCCAGCGGCAGCACGATCTTCCACAAGATCTGCAAGCGGCTGGCGCCGTCGATCAGCGCGCACTCTTCCAGCTCGAAGGGAATCGAGCGGAAATAGCCCATCAAGAGCCAGGTGCAAAACGGGATCAGGAAGGTGGGATAAGAGAGGATCAGCGCCCAGCGCGTGTCGAACAGCTGCAGCTTGAAGATCATCGTCGCCAGCGGGATGAACAGGATCGACGGTGGCACCAGGTACGCACCGTAGATGCCCAGGCCCACCCACTTGCTGCCCTTGAAACGCAGGCGCTCGATAGCGTAGGCGGCCAGCACGCTGCAAAACAGCGAAATGAAAGTGGAGGACACCGCCACCAGCATGGTGTTCCACAGCCACTGCGGGTAGGCGGTTTCGAACAGCAGCTTGTGCACGTTCGCCAGCGTCGGGTTGTGGATCCAGAACGGGCTGTGCTCGGCGAAGTCGTACATCTCGTCGTTCGGC
The DNA here is from genome assembly GCA_036498945.1 of Burkholderiales bacterium. GTDB lineage: Bacteria > Pseudomonadota > Gammaproteobacteria > Burkholderiales > JAEUOS01 > JAQGMJ01. Next base: position 8,156 of record DASYEQ010000056.1, read on the forward strand.
TTGAACGTAGTGACCGTCATCCAGTAGAACGGGAACAGCAGCACGAAGGTGAAGATCGCCAGCGGCAGGTAGACGGTGACGAAGCGCCGCTGGCGCGTCACCAGATAATCCATGCCGCCGTCGGAATAAGTCACGGGCGTGGTGGAAGCAGTAGCCTGGCTCATTGCATCAATCCTTGGTGCCTTGTTGCCAGCGGCGGCGCTGCAGGCCGAAATAGCTGATCAGGATGGCAGCGATGAGGAAGGGCACCATCGCCATGGCGATCGCCGCCCCCTCAGCGAGATTGCCGCCGGGAATGGCCCGCTGGAACGAGAGCGTGGCCATCAGGTGGGTGAAATTGACCGGGCCGCCGCGGGTGATCACGTAGATCAACTGGAAATCGGTGAAGGTGAACAGCACCGAGAAGGTCATCACGATGGCGATGATGGGGGTGAGCAGCGGATAGGTAATGTGGCGAAAGCGCTGCCAGGGCGAGGCGCCGTCGATGGTCGCCGCTTCATACAGCGATGGCGAGATGGTCTGCAGGCCGGCCAGGAGCGAAATGGCGACGAAGGGAATGCCGCGCCAGACGTTGGCGGCGATCACCGACCAGCGCGCGTTCCAGCCGTCACCCAGGAAATCGATGTAGCCGTGGATCAGCCCCATGCGCGTCAGCGCCCAGGAAATGATGGAAAACTGGCTATCGTAGATCCACCAGAAGGCGATCGCGGAAAGCGTGGTCGGCACGATCCAGGGCAATAGCAGGATGGCGCGCAGGAAAGACTTGAAGCGGATGTTGTTGTTCAGCAAAAGCGCCAGCCACAAGCCCAGCGCGAACTTGAGCACGCTCGCCACCGCAGTGTAGAGGATGGTGGTACGCACCGAAAGCCAGAAGACGTCGTCGGTCCAGAGATTCTGGTAATTCTCCAGGCCGATGTATTCGCCGGGGCGGCCGATCTTGGTGTCCGTCAGCCCCAGCCAGGCGCCCAGGCCGAGCGGGTAGGTCAGGAACACCAGCAGCAGCGCGGCCGCCGGCAGCATGAACAACACGCCGAGGAAAGTGGTGCTGTTGGACAGACGCGCCATCAACCCGAGGCCGGAGCCCCGGGGGATGTTCATTTCCTTGACCGCTGCGTGCATGTGTACCGCCGGAGGGAGAAAACAAAGGGCGGGTTATACCCGCCCGCCTAGCTCAGGACTTGTAGTTGCGCTGGGCGCGCTTGGCGGCATCCGCCGCGGCTTCCGCCGGCGTCTTCTTGCCGGACGCGGCTTCGGCCACCATGTCGAGCATGACGAAGTCGGCCATGGTCGCCGCGGAGCCCGCGCCCATCTTGCCGGAATAGCCGGTCGGGCGCATCACCGCCATCGCGTTGCGATACGGCGTGTGCTTGGGGTCGGAAGTCCAGATCGGGTTCTTCTCGTAGGCCTTGAGCGGCTGGCAGGTGTAGCCGATGGAAGCCTGCATCCATGGGCCGTACTGCTCCTCCTCCATCATGAAGCGCAGGAACTCCTTCGCCGCCTTCGGGTACTTGGTGTACTTGAAGATCATCTGGTTGAAGAACAGGTTGAACTCGGTGGGGACGCCGGCCGGGCCGATGGGGAAGTTGGCGTGCTGGATGTCGGCCGCGATTTCCTTCATCTTCGGGTCTTGCGAAGTCTTGGCGGCGTAGTAGACCGAGATGCCGTTCGCAGTCACGCTGCACTGGTTGTCGAGGAAGGCCTTGTTATTGTTCGGGTCGAGCCAGGAGAGCGTGCCGGGCACGAAGGTGGGATAGAGCTCCCTGGCGTATTCCAGCGCCTTGATGGTCTCCTTGCTGTTGATGACCACCTTGTTGTTGTTGTCGACCATCTTGCCGCCGAAGGCCCACACCAGCCAGAAGGCCCAGGCCTGGTCGCCGGTGGCGTGGCCAAGCGCAAAGCCGCCGGGCGTGCCCTTTTCCTTCAGCGCCTTCATCAGCTTGAGGAATTCGTCGGTGGTCTTGGGGAAGGTGGCAAAGCCAGCCGCCTTCACCTGGCTTTCGCGATAGACGATGCAATTGCCCGCCGCGCCCAGGGGAATGCCGATCCAGTTCTTGCCGTTGGGTTTGAGGTATTGCTCGCACACCGGGTACCAGCCGCCGTATTTCTTGCCGAGGTAATCGGCCACGTCGGTGACATCCAGCAGCTTGGTCGGGTAGAGGTTGGCGTCGTCGTTGGTCGAAAGAATGATGTCCGGGCCGCTGCCGACGTTGGCCGCCACCGCTGCCTTCGGGCGCACGTCTTCCCAGGACTCGTTGTCCACCTTCACCTCTACGCCGTACTTGTCGCTGAACTTCTTGACGTTTTCCAGGTACACCGTCTCGTCGCCGGCGACGAAGCGCTTCCAGCGCAGCACGCGCAGCTTGGCGCCCTTCTCGGGCTGGCCGTTCCACTGCGCATTGGCGTCCTTGACCCAGATCAGCGGGCCGGTAGCGGCGGTGGCCGCAGCGGCGGCAGTGGAACTCTTGATGAATTTGCGGCGGGTGTGGTGAACCATGTTTGTCTCCTAGGCGCTCAAAAGTAAACCCCTACTTTTGAGCGGTTTTAGTTGGATTTGAATTGCCCGCAAAGCGGGTCAATTCAAATGGGGTAAAAGCTTCAGGAAAAACAAAATCAGGCGGCCATGCGGCTGCCGTTGGTCGCATCAAACAAATGGGCACGCGTGGGATCCGGACGCAGGCGGATGGTGGAGCCGGGTGCGAAGGCGTGACGTTCGCGGAATACGGTGGTCACTTCAACGCCGGCGATCTTGGAGAACACCTGGGTGTCGGCGCCGGTGGGTTCGACCACCACCACCTCCGCGGGCACGCCGTCACCGCCGTTGACCAGTTCGACGTGCTCGGGGCGGGTACCGAAGATCACCTTCTGCCCATCGATGCCGCCGGCAGCGGTGCGCGGCATCGGCAGCATCACGCCGTCGGCCAGTTCCACGCGCGGCTCGCCGCCGTTGCGGCGGATGGTGCCGGGGAGGAAATTCATCGCCGGGGAACCGATGAAGCCGGCGACGAACTGGTTGGCCGGGTTGTCGTAAAGCTCCAGGGGCGAGCCGATCTGCTCGACCACGCCGTCGCGCATCACCACGATCTTGTCGGCCATGGTCATGGCTTCGATCTGGTCGTGCGTCACGTAGATCGACGTGGTCTTCAGGCGCTGGTGCAGTTCCTTGATCTCGGTGCGCATTTGCACGCGCAACTTGGCGTCGAGGTTGGACAGCGGCTCGTCGAACAGGAACACCTGCGGGTCGCGCACAATCGCCCGGCCCATGGCCACGCGCTGGCGCTGGCCCCCGGAGAGCTGGCGCGGATAGCGTTCGAGCAACTGGTTGAGGCCAAGGATGCCGGCAGCCTTGGACACGCGCTCGTCAATCGTCGCGCGGTCGCGCTTGGCCAGCATGAGCGAGAACGCCATGTTGTCGCGCACCGTCATGTGCGGATACAGGGCGTAATTTTGGAACACCATGGCGATGTCGCGTTCTTTCGGCGGCATGTTGTTCACCACCTTGCCGCCGATCTGCATCTGGCCGCCGGAGATTTCCTCCAGCCCCGCGATCATGCGCAGCAGCGTCGACTTGCCGCAGCCGGAAGGCCCGACCAGTACGCAAAATTCACCATCGGCGATCTCGATCGACACGCCCTTGATGATGTGCGTCTGGCCAAAATATTTTTGTGCCTGCTGAATGGATACCGAAGCCACGGTTTTGTCTCCAATTTACAGCTCAGGAATTGCTGCGAGGTAGGCGGCGCCTCCTCACTTGCGTTTCGCAACCTCCGATCCCGGAGAAAAGCGTGCAACACGCCTTCCGGCCTCGAAGCTTGTTAGCGCTTCCATCATTATCGAAGCATCGTAACCAGTTGGTTAGCACCCCGTCAATAGGGTCCTACCCCTGCACAACGCCCCTTTTTGGGACACTCTACTGGAAAAGCGCCTTGCGTCCGGCAAAAGGCGCTTTCGCCTTCTCTTCAATGCGCAGGCCTTCGTTCCATTTCGCCATGCGCTCGGAGCGGGAGAAAGAGCCGACCTTGAGCTGCCCGGCATTCCAGCCGACAGCCAGGTGGGTGATGGTCGTATCCTCGGTTTCGCCGGAGCGCGCGGAAACGATGGCGTTCCAGCCGGCGGCCCGCGCTGCGTCCAGCGCCGCTTTGGTTTCAGTGACCGTGCCGGCCTGGTTGAACTTGATCAGGGCGCAGTTGCAGGCGCCGGCAGCAGCCGCGTGCTTGACACGATCGGCATTGGTCACCAGGTAATCATCGCCGATGATCTGCACCTGCTTGCCGAAGCGCCGGGTGAATTCGATCAGGCCGGCTTCGTCGTCTTCGGCCAGCGGGTCTTCCACCGAGACGATGGGGTAGCTGGCGATCCATTTGCCGAGCATGTCGATCATGCCTGCCGTATCAAGCTCGCGTGACTCCAGCCCGAGCTTGTAGTGTCCGCAGGCGCCGAATTCGGAAGCCGCGATGTCCAGCGAAATTGCCACCTGCTCGTGCCTGAAGCCCGCCGTGTCGATGGCGCGCGTGAGCATTTCCAGCGCCTCCTCGTTGGCGGCGAAGAGCGGCCAGTAGCCGCCCTCGTCCGCCACGCCCGCCTGCTTGCCGGCGGCCTTCATCAGGCTGCCGGCGGCGAGGTACACCTCGGCGGTCCATTCCAGGGCCTCATCGAAACTCTTGGCGCCCAGGGCCATCACCATGAAGTCCTGGATGTCCACGCGGCGCCCGGCGTGCGCGCCGCCGCCGAAGATCTGGATCTCCGGCAGGGGCATGGTCACCGCCCTGCCCTGCGCCACGTATTGCCACAGCGGCTGGTGGGCACAGGCGGCCGCCGCATGCAGCGCGGCCAGGCTCGCGGCAATGGTGGCGTTGCCGCCGAGGCGCGATTTGGTGGGCGTGCCGTCGAGCGCGACCAGCCGTGCATCGAGGGCCGCCTGGTCGGCGGCATCCATGCCGATCAGCGCTTGCGCGATTTCACCGTTGACGTTCGTCACCGCGCCGGCGACGTCGAAACCGCCGAGCTTGTTGCCGCTGTCGCGCAGGTCGACGGCTTCACGCGAGCCGCGCGAAGCACCGGCCGGCGCCAGGCCGAAGCCGACGCTGCCGTCGGCCAGGGTAATTTCCGCTTCCACCGTCGGGCGGCCGCGCGAATCCCAGATGCGCCGTCCGCGCACCTGCTTGATGATGCTCTTGCTCATGAGGCTCCCATTTCCTTCGCCCAGGCATCACGCACCTGGGCCAGTCGTTGCGGCGGTGATTGCAGCAGCGGCACGGCCACCTTGCGCACCTGCTGCTTTTGCACCTCTTCGGTCACGTATTCCACTGGCGATTTACCGTCCACGCGCGCCAGGAACAACCCAGGCAACAGGCGCGCGATGCGCTCTTCCAGTTCCGCCCGCGGTTCCCACGTAACGCCGGCCAGATAGGCGGTGGCAAGTGCATCGAAACAGCGCAAATACGCCGCCGTATGCTGTGGCCGCCACAGACACTTGAGCAATGCGTGGTTCAGGCAGAAGGCCGCATCGAACGCGGGGTCACCATACCAGGCGCACTCGGCGTCAAGAAACACCGGCCCCGCGGGGCCGTGCAGAATGTTCTTCGGGCTGATATCGCCATGCACCAGCGCCCGTTTGGTCGCGCCCGTCACTTCCACCAGCGCACGCAATTGCGCCGCGCACTCGAGATGCTTGTCGGCGGTGGCGAGCAGATAGGCTTCGAGACGGATCGGAAAGAAGATGTGGTCGGTGGCAAAGCGCTGCGCCATCTCGGCGCGCCCGGCAGTGGCGGCGTGGATTTTTGCGAGGGCCGCGCCGACCGCGGTGGCGAACTGCACATCGATCTGCCCGTCGCGCAACTGCCCCTTCCACAGCGGATATTGTTCAGGCGGCAGATACTCCATCGCGAACCAGCCTTCGTCCGCGTGATCGGCGATGATCCTCGGCACCGCTTGCGGCAATACCGCGCCGACCACCGCAAACCAGTCGGCCTCGCTGCGGTTACGCTCCACCGGTGCGCGCCAGTCGGCCGCGACCTTGAGCTTGGCCAATGCCCGTTTGACGCAAAAGCGCCGGTCGCCGCTTTGCACCAGCACGATGTCGGAGGAGACGCCGCCGGTAAGCGGCTCGATCACCGGGACTGCGCCCGGATCAACCAACCCTGCCTGCACGAAAGTGGCAATCCACTCTTGTATCTGACTCACCGGGCCACTCCCGCCGCCGATACCGGCACCGATACAGGGAGACAAGCCGGCCCGATCGGCTCGAAGGCTTTGTAGGTGAGGATGAACTCCTGGTGCCCGAGTTCCTCGGATTTGCTCTGCGCACCATTGCCCAGGGCCACGATCAGATCGACAATCTCATTTCCCACCTCACCCAGCGTCGCGCGGCCTTCGAGGATGCGCCCGGCATCCACGTCCATGTCGTCTTCCAGCGTGCGATAGGTCTCGGGGTTGGCACACACCTTGATCACTGGCGATATCGCCGAGCCCACCACCGAGCCGCGCCCGGTGGTGAAGAGGATGAGATGCGCGCCGCAGGCGATCAGCTCGGCCAGTTCGGCGTTGTCGTTGATGTTGGGAAAGCCGAAGCGCACCTCGCCGTCAGGCACGACGTCGAGCAGGTACAGCCCGGCAGCCGGCGGCACGTCGCCCGGCTTGATCAGCCCGCTGATCGCCGAGGCGCCGCTCTTTGCATAGGCACCCAGGGATTTTTCCTCGATGGTGGTCAGCCCTCCTTCGGCATTGCCGACCGCGAAGCTGCCGTAGCCCAGGGTGGCGTAATAACGCGCTGCCTTTTCCATCGAGTGCATGATCTCACCGCCAAGTTCGGGGGTCACGGCGCGCTTGACCATGTGCGGCTCGCAGCCGATCAGTTCTCCTGTCTCCTCGAATACGCAGGCGGCGCCGGCGGTGATCAGCGCATCAAAGGCGCGGCCGACGGCAGGATTGGCGGTGAGGCCGCTGGTGCCGTCCGAGCCGCCGCAGGTGGTGCCGATCACCAGTTCTTCCACGCCCATCGGCACCGTCGGCGCATCTTCCAATTGGTCGAGCGCCCATTGCACCCATTCGACGCCGGAGGCAATGGTCTTTTTGGTACCGCCGGTCTTCTGGATGGTGAGTGTATGCACCGGGCGGCCGCTGGCGGCGATCTGCTCCTCCAACCAGCGCTTGTTCATGCTCTCGCAGCCCAGCGACACCAGCAGCGCGGCGCCCACGTTCGGGTGGGTGCACAGGCGTTGCATCATCTTCTCGGCGTAGGCGTTCGGGTAGCAGCCGGGAAAGCCGATCAGGTGCACCTCGCGCCCGCCGAAGCGCGTGGTGATGTGGCGTGCGACGTGATGCGCACATTCGACCAGGTAGCCCACCACCACCACGTTACGGATGCCCTTGCGGCCATCGGCGCGGGCGTAGCCGCACAAGGCGGGGAAATTCGTCGCGCTCATGCCGTCTCCCGTGCAAAACGTAGACGATGCCACAGCATCATCGCCCCCGCCGAGACCACGCTGGCAGCGACGCCGGCGCCGAAGGCCGCCAGGGGTGCAGCGCCGGCGGCCAGCACGGTGGAAAAGGCAAAAAAGAACAATACGAAGCCGATCAGCCCGGTAAGAAAGCCGGAGAGCAGGCGGATGGTGGCGTCCGCGCCATAAAGCACGACGGTGAAGGCCGGCAGTACGGATGCGGTGATGGGAAAGCCCAGCAGGATGCCACTGACGCGCGGGCCGAAGCTCTTTGCGCCCAAGGTGATCAGCGCGGCAAGAAACAGCGCCGCGCCCATGCGCACGAATATTTCGCTGGCCGGAATGCGCGGGATGCTGGCGGCGGTGCGCGGCACCGGCATCAGCGCGCCCAGCAGCAGCATTTCGGTAACCGCGACTGCCGCGCCGACGAAGCCGGGCGCCACCACCTCGGCCAGCAGTAGTTCAGTGACCACGCAGCCGCCCCAGCCCGCCAGGAGACACGTGATCCAGATCAGCGCCGGCGGCATGCGCGTGCGCGTCACCGCCGTCGCCAGCCAGGCGAACACCAGGCAATGCACGCCGACGGCGGGCGCCACGGTCATGGCGATCCAGGAGGTGGCGAGCACGAATTCGCGCGGCTGGTCCAGCGCGAGGAAAAGCGTGATGGGCGCGGCGATCATCGGCAGGCCGCTGATCCAGCCGGAAGCCTTGTGGCCCCAGCGCTTGCCGATCCAGGAAGCAACCCAGACCACCAGCGGCACGGCGGTGAGCTTGAGCCAGATCATGCGGCATGCCTCCGCGGCGCGTCAGCCGGCCGGCGGCAGGGTGTAGGTGGGCAGGTAGTCGCTGGCAAGGTTGTGCAGATGAATGTGCGCACCGCGCGCGATCGGCTGGGTCGCGGTGCCGATTATCGCACCGTACTTGAGTATCTTTTCGCCGGCGGCGATGTCTCGGCGCGCGAGTTTGTGGCCGATGCCGATGTCGCGTTCGATCTCGACCGTTACGCCGTCAACCAGCACGCGGGTGCCGGCTACAAGGGATGCGGCCACCGCGATGCAGTTGTCTTCCGGCGCCAGCAAGATCACGCGCGGATCAGAATTTCCCATACTTGAGATAGGCCTCGACCGGATCCATGCCGCCGCGGATGGCGCCGCGCACCTTGTTTTCCGTCAGCGTCACTTCCTCGGTCTTGGTAATCGCTTCTTCGGCAATTTCATGCGGGATCACTACCACGCCATCGCGGTCGCCGAGAATGTAGTCGCCGGTGCGGATGGTGACGCTGCCGATGGTCACCGGTTCGGCATAGCGATCCGGAATCCAGCGCGCAACGATGTCGGAGGGCGTGAAGAAGGTGTGGAACACCGGGAATTTCTGTTCCAGGATGAAATCGGTGTCGCGGCAGCCGCCATCGACGACATACCCCAGCACGCCCTTGCTCTTCAGCGTCTCGGCCGAGAGTTCGCCCATCAGGGCGACGTCGTAGTTGTTCGGTTGGCACACCACGACGTGGCCGGTGGGCGCTTTTGACAGCAGCGTGGTCCAGCCCAGCAGGGTGTCGTGGCGTGATTGCGTGCGGTCGATGTGGCCGGAAACGGTCCACACCGGGCCCGCCGTCTTGATGGTCGGGTCGAGCGGGCGGATGTTGGTGGGCAGCACGCAGTTGTCGATGCCCATGGCGCGCAGGACATCATGGATGGCACCCGTATAGCATAGTGCGAGACGCGAAGTAAGCTCGGACATGATGGGATGTTGGGTAAAAGCGGGCATACCGCCCGCTGGTAGATCAACTCTTGACGGCGCCCTCGGTGAGGCCGGACACCATATAGCGCTTGAAGGCGTAGTAGATCGCCGCCGGCGGCAGCGCGTACAACAGGCCGGTGGTCATCAGCAGTTCCCACGGCGAATCGTCGGCCGAAAGGAAAGCGCCCAGCGCCACGCCGAGCGTGATGCTGTCGTCGCGCGACAGCAGCAGGAAGGCGTAGAGGTATTCGTTCCAGGCGAGCAGGAGCGCATAGGTACCGACGGCCACCAGCGAAGGCATCATCAACGGCAGGTAGACCAGGCGGAACAATTGCAGGGGCGAAGCGCCGTCCATGATCGCCGCCTCGTCCAGCTCGTAGGGCAGCTTGTCGGAAGCCTGCTTGAGCACCCAGATCGCGTAGGGCGAGGCGATGGTCACCATGGCGAGAATCAGCGCCCACTGGTTGTTGAGCAGGCCATAGTTGCCCATGGTCTTGTACATCGGCACCGCCAGGAAGGCCGCGGGAATGAAATAAGTGAACAGCGCCAGGTTCATGATGGCGCGCCCGCCCTTCACCTTCAGGCGGCTGATGGAAAACGCCGCGCCGGTGGCGATCACGAGTGTCAGCGCGCCGGCGGCCACCGCGATCACCACCGAATTCCACATCTGCTGCCAGAAGTGGAACAGGTAGTGGTGCTGCTGGTGGAACACCACGCTGAAGTTGTGCAGGGTCGGATGATCCGGCCACAGCTTGCCGGAGAGCGCCGATTCCTTCGGCGAAATCGCGAACAGCACCAGGTGGTAGATCGGGATCAGGGTCCAGAACAGCACCGGGATGCCGATCAACAGCAGCTTGGCCTCGGTCGCCACCTTGCTCCAGCTGAAGGGCTTTTTCACCGGCACGGCAGCCTGCATGGGGACGGCGCTCATTTGGACAACCGCCTCATCATGAAATACACCAGCGGCAGCATCAGCGGCAGGGCCACCACGATGGAAGCCATCGACATGTCCACCTCATCCAGGCGCAGGTAGCGGATGCCGAGGGTGGCCAGCACGTGGGTCAGGTCGGCCGGCGCGCCACCGGTGAGCAGGTAGACGCTGTTGAAGTCGCCCAACGTCCAGATCATCGACAGGATGGTAGAGGTGAGGTACAGCGTCTTCATCGACGGCCAGGTGATGAAGCGGAATTTCTGCCAGGAGGAGGCGCCGTCCACCGAGGCGGCCTCGTACAGTTCACCCGGAATCGCCAGGCGCCCGGCCACCAGGATCAGGGTCCAGAATGGCAGCGATTTCCAGATGTGGGTCATGATGGCCAGCGTCAGCGCCAGCCAGGGGTCGTTGAGCCAGTTCGGCCCGTCGGCGCCGGTAAAGCGGAAGATGAGGGAATTGATCAGGCCCCACTCCGGGTTGAGCATGAAGCGCAGCGAAAGTATCGTGGGAATCGACGGCATCGCCCACGGCAGGATGAACAGCAGCGAGAGGATGCGTATCCACCAGCGTTGCGTCACGAAAAAGCCTGAGAGGAACAGGGCGATCACCATCTTGATGTTGATGCCGATCACCAGGAACACCAGCGTGTTGACGACCGAGCGGAAAAAGATCGGGTCGTTGAACAGCTTGACGTAGCTCTCCGGGTGCCGCGCCAGCCATAGGCCGTAGCACACCGGGTAGAGCACGAATACCAGGAACACAAGCACATAGGGCGCGATCAGGATCACGCCCCAACTCTGCCAGGAAGACCATGGCTTGCTCTCGGCGGCAGCCGGTTTGGCCGCCGCTTCAGGCAGTGCGATGGAAGACATCTGGGATCACCTCGTCTTCGAAGAACCGGCGCGGAGCCGCCCGATGAGGCGACCCCGATGCCACACTCAGCCGGCGACCTGCTTGATGCGGGCGATCATCTCGTCCACCGCCTTGTCGACCGGGATCTTGTCGTTGACCACGCGGTTCATCGCCTTGGCCCAGACGTTCTCGTTGTTGAGAATGGTGAATTTATAGTTCTTCGTGAACTCGAAGGTCACCGTGCCGGCGGCATACTGGTTGAACACCGACTTGCGATGCTTGTCGGCCTGCCAGAACGGGGCGGCCTGGCCCGCCTTGGTCACCGGGAACCAGCGGCCCAGCGCGCCTTCGACGTAGGGCTTGAGGTTCTCCTCTTCCATCATGAACTTGACGAAGTCCTTGGCGAGCTTCTTGTTCTTCGAATCGTTGAACACCACGCCCACCTTCACGGCGGTGCGGTAGGTCATCTTCGAGCCGTCCGGCTTGTTGGGAAAGCCCAGGGTGTAGATCGTCTCGTCGTAGTACTTCTTCGCCTGCGCGCGCTGCTCGGGCTTGAGCGTCTCGTTGTTGGCGTCGTCGAGCCACTTGGCGGCAATCGAGATCGTCGCGTTGTGGGTCATCAGGATGGTCTTGTTGTGGAAGGCGACGTTGTTGTCCGGATCCTTCCAGCTGGTGGAGGAAGGCGGCGAGCAGTTTTCCTGATAGGGCTTGGTGTAGTCGCGCAGCGCGTTCACCAGGCCGGCCTTCACTTTCGGATCGTCGACCAGGAGCTTGCCGTTGTCGTCCACCAGCTTGACGTTATAGGCGTCCATGAAGGTGAGGAAGGAGTAGAACGAGTCGCTCGAATCCACTCCCATCGGCATGCCGATGGCGAAAGCGCGCTCGCCGCTGGCCTTGCGGTAGGCCGGCTGCACCTTCTTGCACCAGAAGTCCCAGTAGTCGGACCACTTGGTGGGCAGGTCGGAAATCTTGTAGCCGGCCTTGGCCAGCATGTCGGACCAGATCTCGACGTGCATGGTCTGCTGCTTCATCGGGAAGGCGTAGTAGGCGCGCTTCTTGGTCTTGTCGTTGTAGAGGTAGGTGGTTTCCAGGGTGTTCTTGGCGAAGCGGTCCTTCATCGGCGTGAGGATGTCGCTGATGTCCTCAAGCTTGCCGTCGAAGGCCCACTTGCCGGCGACCTGGAAGTCATAGACGTCGGCGTAGGCCACGTCCGGCGGCGTACCCGAATCCAGCGCCGAGACGGTCTTCGGGATCATGTCCTGGATCGGATATTGCGAGAGTTCGACCTTGACGCCGCTCTTGGCTTCGAACTTCTTGATGGCGGCGTAGAGCGCGTCGTCTTCCGACTTGTAGAAACCCTTGACCCACCAGACGGTGAGCTTCTGCTGGGCATGGGCGACGCTGCCTGCCAGCATGGCCACACCCGCGACCAGGGCGACGGCGGCCGTCCTCACGGTTTTGCGCAACTGCATTTGTCTCCTCCTTTTTCAGGATGGTTTTTTAAGGATGCCGGCCTTGTGCGGCCGTGCATCCGGCGGTCGTCAAGAGGCGAAAATACACCCCCTGGCGGAGATTTTTATCTCGATAGGGCAATTAACGAACTGGATAATAATGCGCTACATTAGCAGCTTTCGCCTGAATTGCAAGGGCGCCATGCGGCCCTCCGGGTTTTCCCCATGCGCCTCTCGCAGGCGTTTGGCGTTACACCTTGTTGCAATTACCAAGTAAGCCTTAACACACGCGTCCGCGCGCGGCTAGGCGCATCGCGCTAAGATGCTGGAAATCCACTTGGTGCGGGCCGCCGGCCCGCGTTTACATGACGGCGCAAAAACGAAAAATCCTCATCGTTGACGACGACAAGGGTCTGCGCGACCTGCTGTTGCGCTATCTCACAGAGCAGGACTTCGCGGTCCAGGCCGCCCCCAGCGGGCAGTTCATGGACAAGCTGCTCAACCGCGAACTGTTCGACCTGATCGTGCTTGACCTGATGATGCCGCAGGAAGACGGCCTGGCGATCTGCCGGCGCCTGCGCGCGGCCGGCAACAACACGCCCATCATCATGCTCACCGCCAAGGGCGAGGAAGTGGACCGCATCGTCGGCCTTGAAATGGGCGCCGACGACTACCTCGCCAAGCCCTTCAACCCGCGCGAACTGGTGGCGCGCATCAACGCGGTGCTGCGCCGCATGGCTGAATCCGGCCCGCCCGCAGGCCCCGCGCAGGAGGTTGAATCCGTCAGCTTCGGCCCTTATGTGCTCAACCTCGCCACCCGCAGCATGACCAAGGACGGCGAGCCGGTGACGCTGACCTCCGGCGAGTTCTCGGTACTCAAGGTGCTGGCGCGCAACCCGCGCAAGCCGCTGTCGCGCGACAAGCTGATGGAGTTGGCGCGCGGCCGCGAGTACGACGTGTTCGACCGCGCCATCGACGTGCAGATCTCGCGCCTGCGCAAGCTGATCGAGTCAGACCCCGCCAACCCGCGCTACATCCAGACCGTGTGGGGCTTCGGCTACGTGTTCGTGCCGGATTGAACCGGCGCCCCGCCTCTTTCGCGGCCGTGCGCGCCGTGTCCTGACCCGACCCCGGCATGCGCTTCCTGCCGCAAAGCCTGCTTTGGCGCACCTTTTTGCTGATGGCCCTGCTGCTGGGGCTGTCGGTGGTGTCCTGGGTACAGATCTTCCGCGTCTACGAGCGCGAGCCGCGCAGCGTGCAGGTGGCGACGCAAATCGCCGCCATCGTCAACCTGACGCGCGCGGCGCTGATCAGTTCCAAACCGGAAAACCGTTCCTACCTGCTGGGCGAACTGTCACAGTCGGAGCAGATCGAAATCTACCCGGTGGAGTCCGGCGAAGTGCTGGAACCCCTCGGCCAGCGCCCGGTGTTTCGCCGCATCGAGGAGTTGCTGCGCGACAAGCTCGGCGCGGAGACGCGCTTTGCCTCCGCGCGCAACGGGCTTGCCGGCGTGTGGGTGAGCTTTGCCATCGAGGAGGACGAATACTGGGTGCGCCTGCGGCGCGACCGCGTTGATCCCAACCCGCCGCAGCAATGGCTGGGCTGGGGTGCCGCTGCCCTGTTGCTGGCGCTGATCGGCGCCTACTTCATCGTCTGGACCGTGAACCGGCCGCTCAAGGGCCTGACGCAGGCGGCGCGCGCGGTGGGCCGCGGCGAAAACCCGCCGAAGCTGGAGGAAGCCGGCGCCACCGAGATCCAAGCCCTGGCCTCGGCCTTCAACCAGATGGCGAGCGACCTCAAAGCCGCCGACGACAACCGTACGCTGATCCTGGCCGGCATCTCGCACGACCTGCGCACGCCGCTGGCGCGCCTGCGCCTGGGCACCGAGATGTCTTCCGACACCACCTTCCGCGACGGCATGGTGGCCGACATTGAGCAGATCGACGGCATCATCGGCCAGTTCCTCGATTTCGCGCGCAGCGGCCAGGACGAAGCCACGCCCCTGGGCCCGGTGGACCTGGCCGAGCTGGCGCAGGAACTGCGCGCCCACTACGAAAGCCACGGCCATCCGGTGCGGCTCGAAGGCGCGGAGGCGCCGCTGACGATCCAGGGCCGCCGCCCGGCGCTCAAGCGCGCGCTGCACAACCTGATCGACAACGCCTTGCGCTACAGCGGCGATGCCGAAGGCCATGCCGACATCACACTGCGCGTCGGCGCCGAACGCCGCCTTGCCTTCTTTGAAGTGCTGGACCGCGGCCCAGGCGTGCCGACCGACCAGGCCGAGCGCCTGAAGCAGCCCTTCACCCGCCTGGACGTGGCGCGCGGCACCGCCGATGGCAGCGAAAGCGGCGCACAAGGCGGCTCGGGACTGGGCCTGGCGATCGTCGACCGCATCGCGCACCAGCACGGCGGCCGCTTCGAGTTGCGCGCGCGCGAAGGCGGCGGCCTCAACGCCCGCCTTACCCTGGCGCGCTCACCCGCCTGATCACCTCATAGCGCGAACCGCCCGGCGCCAGTTCGCAGCGCACCAGGACGATCTCGCGGATCGCCAGGGTCAGCGGCTCCAGCACCGGCATTTCGGCCGGGCGCTGCGCGTCACGCAAGAGCGTGATGTGCGGGTGAAACGCACGTCCCTCCACGCGAAACCCAACGGCAGCCAGTCTTGCATTCAGGCGCTGATGAAAACCCGCCAGTTCCGCCGGCACCGCAGCCGGCACGGCACTGAGCACGCGCGAGCGGGCGAAATACGCCAGCTTGTCCAGCCGCAATTCACACGCCTGCGGGCGCGCCTCGCGTATGGCGCGCTCGACCTCCACCGTGCGTGCCGCCGACACGCTGCCGAGAAACGCCACGGTGATGTGCAGGTTGCGTGCCGGCAGGCGCCGGCCGAGCGCGGCCAGGCCCGCACCGGCGGCGAGGAGGCGCTCCTGGGTTGCGGCGTCCGGCCACAACGCAATGAACAGGCGCAGATTGACCATCGGCCCGCGCAGGCGCGCCGCCGCGCCGGCAATCAGGGGCGTGGTGGCCATGCGTCAGTCCGGTACAAGCGCCAACTCGGCAATGCGGCAGCCGTAGCGCCGCGCCCGCGCGCGGGTCGCCGCCATCACCTCGGCCGTGTCCCACGGAACACCGGCGAACAGTTCCGGCACCGCGCGCTTGAGGCCCACCATGGCGTAGCCGGTGGCGGTAGTCCCAAAGACCGCATCACGGTGCGCGAGCAGTTCTTCGCCGCGGCGCAGATGCGCCGGTGCCAGCCCCGGCGCGCCGGGACAGGCGAGCAGCGGCGTAGCGCCGCGTGCCAGGCTGCGGCACGCCACTGACCAGATCGCCGCACCCAAATTTGGCGCCGGCGGCATTTGCAGTACCTCGCTGGCATGCAGTGCCCCAGGCAACGCGCGAGCGGACGGCCAGCACCATGCCGCCGCCGCACCGCCGCCGCGTTGCCACGCCTCGGCCAGCGCCAGGCCCACCTCGAGGTTGGAGGCATCGTCCTGCGCCAGCAACAGCAGCTTCACCGCCATTTATTCGTCCCGCGGCCTGGTCTCGGCCATTTTCGCCGCGACCTTTTCCGCATACTGGTCCCACGCGGCTTGCGCCACCCGCGCCATGCCGGATTGCTCCAGCCTGATCAGCAGGAATTCCATGCGCTTGCGCGCCGCCAGGCGCTCGCCTTCGAGGGCATCGCTCGCCACCACGGCTTCGAGCTGGCGCAACTCGCGCAATTCCTCGACTTCCGGCGGCACATAGCCGGCGTTTTTCAGCACCCGGCAGACCATACGCAACTCCCCGGGAATCAGCAGGTCGTCGTCGAGATTAAGCGGCTTGCCTTCACCCGGCAGGTTGTTGAACGCCCCCTCGGCCTGTGCCTTGCGGATGCGCTCCTCGATCAGTTTTTCCATACCGAACGCCATGTGTATCGACCCGGGATTTCAATCTGCTATCGGGGAACCTTGAGGGAGCGTAGCCTTTTTACCGATCACGCTCAGCCCGCCGGCGCGCCGAGAGTGACGAGTTCATGGTCACGCTCCTCCTTGGGCATGGCCGCGAGCTTTTTCACCTTTGCGTAGAACTTCGGCAGGTCGCCGTGCTCGCGCGACAACAGCAGGTTGAAGGCCGGCACCAGCTTGGAATAGGTGGAGATCGAGCCCAGCTTGGCGTTGTTGAGGTCGGTGGCGATCCAGGCGTCGTAGCCCTTGTAGCCGCCCCATTTCACCTTCAACTGTTCGTATTCGCCGCGCAGCTCGGCAAAAGCGGCTTGCTTGGCGGCCTGCTTGTCGGCATCCGACCCCGGGCCTTTGTAGATCTCGTCGAGCTTGTCGCGGGTGCGGCGCATCATGTCCATCAACTCGTCGCGCCGGGTGATGAACTGGCTGAAGCGCTCCTTTTGCTCTGGTGTGGCGTGGTTGACCATCCAGCGCTTCAAGCCCTCTTCCTCCACCGCGGTGGCGAATGACTCGTTGAAAGTGGAATCGCCCTTGGCATAGGCCACCTGGTGTCCCAACTCATGAAAGATCAGGCGCGCGATTTCCAGTTCGGGATAGCGGATGAAGGTGTTGAGCAGCGGATCGTTGAAATAACCCAGCGTCGAATAGGCCGGCACGCCGCCCTCGTATACGTCCAGGCCGTCGGCGCGCAGCTTGGCGGCATAGGTATGCGCGTCTTCCTGGGAAAAATAGCCGCGGTAGGTGACGCAGCCGGCAACCGGGAAGCACTGGGTCTTGAGATCCAGCGACAACGCCGGCGCGGCGAACACGTTCCACACCACGTATTTGCGCTTCAAGTCCGCATAGACGCGATAGCTGCCGTTGTCCGGCAGGTCGAGTTCGCGGCTGGCGAAATTGCGTGCCTGGCGGGCGTATTCCAGGCGTTCGCGCAGGTCGGTATTGGTATCGGGCGCGGCAATCACCTCGTCCACCGGGCGCGACAGCCGGCGCACTTCCATCTGGCCGGTGAAGGCCTGCCAGTAATACGAAGTCGTGGTGCAGCCGGCGAGCGAACCGCCCACCGCCACGGCGCCGAGGAGAATCAACAGCGTGCGGCGCTTCATCGGTGGAACGCGCCTTGCTCAAAAAACCTGAGCATTTGCCGGGTGACACGCGCGGACATCAACATCTCCGTGTGACTCACGGGCAGGGTCAGATGTTCCCGCGCGCCCATAACGTGCGTCTCGGCCACGCTCACCGTGCCGTCATGCGGCAGCGGCAGGCCGGGCGCGGCGAGGCGTCCCAGGCCCAGCGGCCGATTGCCGGCGATCACCCCGAGCTCCACCCCCGCCGGCACCTCCGGCGGCGCGCCGTCCATCCAGTCCTGCACCGCGCGGCCGAGCGCGGCGCGACCCAGCCCCAGGCGCGACATGCTGCGCCCGACATAGGTACCCTGGAAGGGCGAGCCCACCAGCACCACCCGGCCCAGTTCCTTGCCGGGCAGGCGCCAGGCCTGTTCCTCCAGCATGGCGGCAATCAATATCCCGCCGAGACTGTGGCCGGCCAGGTGGATGCGCCGCTGCGGCAGGGCGTTCACGAAGCCGGCCAGCTGGCGCGCGTTGCCTTTCAGGCTCTGGCGCACCGAGGGATAGGAAAAGGATACCGCCGAATAACCGGCTTGTGCAAAGCGCGTGCGCCAGAAACCGGTGGCAAACCCGGAGAGCCAGAGGCCGTGCACGCAGACCACCGCTTCCTCGTGCACCGCGCCCTCCTCTCTCATCCCTTGCAGGCCCAGAAACCGCAAAACAGCAGCCCGGCGCCGAACAGGCCGAACACCAGCGGCCCGAACACGGTGCCCATCAGGCTCAGGCGCTCGGCCTCTTCCGGCTGCTGCGGGTTGTACAGCACCCTGACGCGTGCGCCCACCTTCAGGCCCTGGCGGTACGGCAGCTTGGCGAAGAACTTGCGCGCCACCCCGTCGGCGGCGGTGAATTCGATTTCCGGCGTCGGCGTACCCGCCAGGCGCACCACGTTGACCACCTGCCCTTCTGCGCGCGGCCAGCGCCTGAGCTTGTGCACCCCCAGCCAGACCAGGTAAAACCCGATGACGACGAACACCGCGCCGCCGAGGGCACGCAGGTTGAGCCAGGCGATCATGCGATTGTTTCCGCTGGTTCGACTTCCGCCAGGCAGTCGTAGAACGTCGGCCCGCGGCCGAGATCGGTCAATGCCTGGCTGGTCACTGCGTTGACGTTCAGCCCGCCGACGGTGTGCTTGTGCCACCACACCGAAAGCGCCGCCACCACGCCGGGGTTCACGTGATTGCGCACACGGGCACGCGCCAGGAAAGCGCCGCGCCCGTTGAAGATGCGCACCATCGCACCGTCGGCGATGCCGCGCGCCTGCGCATCGGCCTCGTGCATTTCGAGAAACGGCTCCCTCTCGGTATCGGCCAGCACCTTGATGTTGCCGAAGGTGGAGTTCATGAAATTACGTGCCGGCGGCGAAATCACCATCAGGGGATATTTCTCCGCCAGCGCCGGGTTGGTTTGCGGCGATTCACGCGGCGGGATGAAATCCGGCAGCGGATCGAGGCCGAGTTTTTGCGCCTTTTCCGAATAGAACTCGCACTTGCCCGAGGGCGTGCGGAAATTGCCTTCGGCAAACGGCGTCCAGCGTTCCGGCACGTTCAGGCGCATCCAGCCTTTTTCCTTGAGTTTCTCGAAGGTGATGCCGGCGTTGTACGGATGCCTGGTATCGATGGCCGCGGCGGCGATCTCTTCGTCGCTCTCGAACAGGCAAGGCTCGGTGAAGCCCATGCGTGCGGCCAGCAGGCGAAACACTTCGCTGTCACTTTTGGATTCGCCCACCGGCGCAATCGCCGGCGTGTTCACCAGCCAATAGAGGTGACCGTAGGAACGATGGATATCGAAATGCTCCAGTTGCGTGGTAGCTGGCAATACGATGTCCGCGTAATCGCAACTATCGGTCAAAAAGCAATCATGCACGACCGTGAACAGGTCTGCGCGCATCAACCCTTCGAGCACCTTGCCCGAATCCGGCGCCACCGCCGCCGGATTGGAGGAATAGACGTAAAGCGCGCGCACCGGCGGATCGTTGAGTTCCAGCAACGCATTGCCCAGCGTGGACATGTTGATGGTGCGCGGCTTGTTCCAGATCAGGTCAGGGCGCTCAAGCGCCTTCGTGTTCACCGGGTAGGTGCCGCCAGTGCCCAGGAGCACGCCGCCCGCTGCATGGCGCCAGGCGCCGGTGAGCGCCGGCAGGCAGGCGATGGTGCGGCAGGTCATGGCGCCGCCGGCGGTACGCTGCAGGCCGTAGTTGAGACGAATCACGGCCGGACCGCTTTCACCACGCGCCATGCCGTAGTCGCGCGCCAGGGTTTCGATGTCGGCCGCGGCAAGCCCGGTGATTTGTGCCGCGCGCTCGGGCGGCCATTGCGCCACGCGTTCCTTGAGTTCTTCGAAGCCCAGGGTGTAGCGCGCGATGTAATCGTGATCCAGCAGGTCGTCGCGCACCAGCACGTGCATCATTGCCAGCGCCAGTGCGGCGTCGGTACCGGGATTGATCGGCAGCCACTGGTGGCACTTTTCCGCCGACAGCGAGCGATAGGGGTCGATGGCGATGATCTTCGCGCCGCGACGCTTGGCTTCGGTGACGCGGGTCCACAGGTGCACCGAAGAGGTCACCGGATTGGTGCCCCAGAGCACGATCAGTTGCGCTTCCTCGAAACGCTCGATCTCCGGCCCCATGTTGGCGCCCAGGGTGATCTCCATGCCGGCCTTGCCGGCGTTGGAGCAGATGGTGCGGTCGAGCAATGAAGCGCCCAGCTTGTGGAAAAAGCGCCGGTCGATCGAGTTGGCCTGCACCAGGCCCATGGTGCCGGCGTAGGAATACGGCAGGATGCCTTGCGGATCATCGGCGGCGATCGCCTTGAAGCGCGCGGTGATGGTCTCCAGCGCCTCGTCCCAGGAGATCGGCTCGAACTTCGCATGCGGCCCCTTGGAGCCGACGCGCTTGAGCGGATGCAGCACCCGGTCCGCCGCGTAGGTGCGCTCCAGATAGCGCGCCACCTTGTTGCACAACACGCCGGCGGTGGTGGGATGCGCCGGGTCGCCCGCCACCTTGACGGCGCGCGCACCCAGCACCTGGCCGCCGGGCAGGCGGGTTTCGCCCTCCACGGTGACGTGCATGGCGCAGGTATCGGGGCAATCGTGCGGACAGGCCGCCTGCACCACACGCTGCTGCGGGTTGCTCAATACGCTACTCATCTATAGCTCCGGCCGCCGGCGGCGGATTCATGAATGGATTGTAGCGCCGCGCTCAAGTATGGCGAGGTAGGCCGCCGCCATCGCTTCCAGGCTGCGCGTGGCCACCACTTCGCGGGCGCGCACCGCGCGGCGCCGGGCACGATGCGGGGCTTCGATCACCGTCCGCATGGTGCGTACGAGATGTGCCTCGCCGGCCGCCTCCGGCAGCAGCCAGCCAGTGCGTCGATATACCAGTTCGCGCGTGCCGCCGCTGTCGTTGGCGATCACCGGCACACCTGCCGCCATCGCCTCCAGCACGGCATTGGGCGAACCCTGATGAGTGCCAAGCACGATTTGCGCGCTCCACGTCTCACGCAGGTGCGCCAGGTCCGGCAGCGCGCCGCGGAAATGCACACCTGCTCCGGCGCTTTCCAGCAATTGCGCCAGGTAGGCGGCGTGGCGAGACTCGGCCTGGCCGGCGACGTGCAAGGTGGCAGCCGGATGCCGCTCGCGCACGCGCGCGAAGGCGGCGAGAATCTTCTCCAGGTGCTTGGAAGGCGCGATGCGCCCGCTGACGAGAAAGCGCGGCGCGGCAGGCGCGTCATCCACCATCGCATCGAGCACCACGCCATTTGGAATCACCGCGCAAGCACGCGCGTAGCCCTTCCGTGGCTTGCCGTACTTGAACACCAGTTGATCGAGGCGGGCACGAAAATCTGCCTCACCGTAGGCAATGGCTGACTGGAATTCCACCGTCGCCGCCATCTCCTCGAAGGCATAGTCGCCAGGGCTGATGTCGATCAGGCGCAAATCGGGCGAAGCGAATTTCGCCGTCAGGAGCTTGAGCTTGGGATCGGCATTCCAGAAGCACACCTGGCGCACACCGTGGCGCGCGATCCAGGCAAGGAGGCTTTCGGCGGCGTCGAACGCGTCGCTGGAAGCCGTGAGGCGGAAATGCCGCACACCCGCCGCGCCCAGGCGCGCCGGGAAGTAGTCGTGCGTGGTTTCGCCGCATACGGCGATGGCGAGGTCATGGCGCCCATGTATCTGCGTCACCAGGTTGACCAGCGAGCGCTGCGCACCGCCGGCGTTGAGATTGGCGGTAACAAACAGTGTCCGTACAACCGGCGCCGCTGGCGCTGCGCACGCCGCCAGCGGCAGCGACCACAGTGCCGGCGCGCGCAGGCGCTGTGTTCCGACCGGAAACGCTTCGCGCACCGGCAAGCGTGCAAGCGCTCGTGCAAACACCGCATCGCCTGCCCGCGCGGGCAGCAGGCGCAGCCCGGGCCGCGGATCTTCCACCTGCCCCGACACCGCCGTACCGACTACCGGTAAACCCGCCGCCAGCGCCTCCTGGGTGGCGATGGAATAGCCTTCGTAATCGCTGGTATTGAGCAAGACGTCGAAGGCGGCGAACCATGGCGCCACCGGATTGACGAAGCCCGGCAGCTTGACGTGATGCGCCAGGCCGCGCTCGGCCGCGAGTTGCGCGACCTCGTCCAGCACGTCCAGGCCCGCTTCACCCAGCACGCCGCCGACGATCGCCAGCGCCGCCGGGCGGCGCCGGCGCAAAATTTCCAGCACGCGCAAGGCGCGCGGATAGTTCTTTTGCGCCTTCATCGCGCCCACCATGCCGATCAGCAAGGTGGCGTCGTCCACCCCGAGGCGACCGCGAATTTCGCGCCGCGCTCCCTGCGAGAACGCGGCCTCATCCAGCAGCGGCCGATGGCGGATCACCGACAGCGGCACCGTGCAGCCGGCCGATCGCGCCTGCTCGGCTACCGCCGCCGCACAAGCCATCGCTGCAGGAATGCCTGGCGTACGCCAGGCGGCGGGATCGTTCATCCAGCCGTCGCGCGCGTTGTGCAGCACCGGCAGCGGCCGCAGGCCCTGCGCCAGTAATTCCTCAAGTACGCTGTCGCGCAGCAGATGCGCAGCCACTACTGCGTCACGGCCCCAGCGCTGCGCCAGCATGGCAACGAATGGCGCAACGTCTTCGCCATCACGGCGCAATACACGCAAGCCCGCCGGCATCTGCCACTCAATGGCCGCGCGATTGAGCACCGCGATCTCGATGTCGCGCCCACGGCGCAAGGCATCGGCCGCCCATTCGAGCACGATGCGCTCGGCGCCACCCAGAGCGAGGCTGGCGATGACGGCACGCAACGGCGCGCGCGCATCGTCCGGCATGACGACGTCGGCCAGCGAATGCGCCAGCAGGTGCTCGGGCAGCGGATGCATTGCCGTGAGACGCTCAGTAGTCGGTGTCCATGGTGGAGCGCCGCTGCGCGCGCCGCTCTTCGCGCGCCCGTTCGCGCTCCTGCATGATGTGCTCGGCGGTGATCGCCGCCACCGCGCCAGCGGCCACGCCCGCTACCATGGCGGCATTGCCCGTATTGCCCTGATTGCCCATCTGCAACTGGTCGTTGCGCGCCATCATCTCGTCCATCGAGCCCTGATTCCTGAGGTTCCACAGACCGGGGCCGCGCCATTCGAAGCTGCGATCCTGTTTCGGGTCCTTGAAGCGCACCTTGCGCTCATCTGCCGGATCGAGGGTGAAGACACCGGCGTTGTTGGTGAGCAAGGTGCGGCCATCGTCCTTGTACTCGACCAGCATTTCCACCAAAGTCTGACCGCCGGCGTCCTGCAGCACGACGAGGTCGGGCGCGTTGTCTTCCTTGCCCTGCGCGGTGACAGCCATGGCGGCGGCGCCGGGAAAGCCCGGCACTTCCCCATGCCAGCGCCGGCCATCGCGGATCAATTGCCGGTTCTGGCGCCGCGCCTGGTACCAGGCAAGCCACTCAAGCAGGCCTTCGGGCTTGAACAGCGGTGCGATGTCGGGGAACATCATGGCGTACAACGCGTCGCCCTTTGGCATGCGGCTGGCCGCATTGCGCAGCATTCCGGGGCCATCGTTCTTGCCGCGGCGCATCCGGTGGATCGCGAAAAGCAGTGCGGCCCCGAGGGCCACGGGAAAAATGAACATCACTATCAGGACGAACGTGCCCGCCATGAAGCCTCCCACGGGCCTTTCGCCCGATATTGATTCAAGGGCCTGATGCCCGATGTTGTTTTTCCAAGCCGGATTGACACGCCGGCAAGCGCGGTGTGAGTATAGCGGCCCCCGCTTCCTCGTTGTCCCTTTGCGCATGAAAATCGACATCTACAACCACGTGCTGCCCGCGCCCTATCTCGAATTGATGAAGCAGCATTCGAAGGACGCCGGCATCGTCAAGCGCATGACCAGCCTGCGCATGCTGTACGACATCGAGGGCCGGGTGGAAATGCTCAAGCAATGGCCGGAGGTGCAGCAGGTGCTGACGCTCGCCCTGCCCTCGCCCGAACTGCTGGGCGGCCCGGACCTTTCGCCCGGCTTTGCGCGCGTGGCCAACGACGAGATGGCGAAAATCGTCGATCGCTGGCCGGACAAGTTTCCCGCTTTCGTCGCTTCGCTGCCGATGAACAACGTGCCGGCAGCCCTGGAAGAAATCGACCGCGCCGTGGGCGAATTGGGCGCGCGTGGCATCCAGATCTGCCCCAACGTCAACGGCCGGCCGCTGGACGATCCGGAATTCTTCCCGGTATTCGAATACATCACGCAAAAGTATGCGATGCCGATCTGGATGCACCCGGCGCGCCCCGCCTCGCGGGCGGATTACGTCGGCGAAGACAAGTCGAAGTACGAAATCTGGCAAGTGCTGGGCTGGCCATATGAAACCAGTGTGGCGATGGCGCGCATGGTGTTTTCCGGCTTTCACGAAAAGCTGCCGGGCCTGCGCCTCATCACCCACCATTGCGGCGCGATGATCCCCTTTTTTTCCGGCCGCGCCGAAACCCTGTGGGCGCAACTCGGCAGCCGCACCGCGGGCGAAAACTACGAAGAGATCCTGAAACGCATGGCGAAAAAGCCGATCGAATACTTCAAGATGTTCTACGCGGACACGGTGCTCGGCGGCTCCAGCTCGGCGCTACGCTGCGGTCTGGACTTCTTCGGTGCCGACAAGATCGTCTTCGCCAGCGACTGCCCGTTCGACCCGGAAAACGGACCCATGTTCATCCGCGAAGGCATACGCTCGATCGAGGACTTGAACCTCTCCGAAGACGACAAGCGCAAGATCTATTTCGGCAATGCGCTCAAGCTCCTGAACCTGAAAATGCAGGCCGAGAAGAAATAATAGCCAACGCAACCCGCTGATTTATAGAAGAAAATCGCTGCGATACTGGAATCCTATAAATACTGTACAAAAGAACAGTATTTGTGTATTCTGTTCCTCCCAAGGACTCCCGGTATCCGCCATGAACGTCCCCGCACTGCCCGCGGCCACTGCCGTCCCCTACCGCACTGCCCCTCGCCGTCCCGGCCACTCAGGGCATCGCCCCTGAGCCTGTCTTTCACATCCCCGCTTTTTGCCCGTTGCCATGGGGCAGGCCCTCGCTTTCTCCGACGATCCGGAAGAGACGGTTTACGAATCGTCCGCCGGCGCGCGCCTGGACGCCACGCCGCTGGACCGCACGCCCACCGGCGCGGCCTCGCTGGAATCCATCCCCGGCCTGTGGCGCGGCGATACGCTGGCGCGCGTCGAGCTCGAAAGCCTGCCTACCGGCTATGACGCGCTGAATGCGCAACTTCCCGGCGGCGGCTGGCCGCTGGGTGCGCTGACTGAAATCCTCAACGATCGCTGCGGCATCGGCGAGCTGCGCCTGTTCTTCCCCGCGCTTGCCGCCTTGAGCCGGCAAGCCGGCGCGCCGCCGGTAATCCTGCTGCAGCCGCCGTACACACCTTACGCCCCCGCCTTTGCCGGCGCCGGCATCGCGCCCGAACAGGTGCTGCTGCTGCGTACGCCGCGCCCCGAAGACGCGCTCTGGGCCTGCGAGCAATGCCTGAAATACGCGCCGCGCTGCGCCTTGTTCGCCTGGCCGCAAAAGCTGAAACCACAGGATCTGCGGCGCCTGCAACTGGCGGTCGAACGCCGCCCGGTGCTGGCGGTGCTGATGCGCGAGGCCAGGGCCGCGCAGCAGTCCTCCGCCGCCGCGCTGCGCATCGCGCTTAAGCCCGGCGCCGACGGCCGGCAACTCCACTTAAGCATTCTCAAGCGCCGCGGCGCGCTGATCGCCCGCCCTGTCATCGTCGAGCCGCCTTCGCCGCTCTTTTTTCTCCCCGACCACCACGAGGAGCCTGTTCATGCTCTGGACCGCCCTGTACCTGCCGCAACTGCCGCTTGACTGCCACGCGCAGACCGATGCGCAAGCGCCTTTCGCCATTGTCGAGAAGCGTCGCATCCACATGGCCAACGCCGCCGCCCGCGCCGCCGGCGTGCGCGCCGACTTGCCGCTCTCCGCCGCGCTGGCGCTCGAACCCGCGCTGCAATCGCACGAGCGCGAGCCGCTCCTGGAGAAGGCCGCGCTCGAGGCCCTGAGCCTGTGGGCGCTGCAATACACCTCCGCCGTCAGCCTCGCCGCGCCCTACGGCCTGCTGCTGGAAACCGGCGGCAGCGCACGCCTGTTCGGCGGCCTGGAAGCGCTGCTCCAGCAGATCACCGACGGCCTCGCCGCGCAGGGCCACAGCGCTCTGCTCGCCTCTGCCCCCACGCCCGCCGGTGCGCTGATGCTGGCGCGCAGCGGCTATGCCGAGCACGTGACCACCCTGCCCGAATTGCGCCACCGCCTGCCCGTGCTGCCGGTGGAGGCGCTGCAAAGCGCCCAGGCCTATAGCGCCACCTTCGAATCCCTGGGCGCGCGCAGCGTCGCCGACCTGCTCGCCCTGCCGCGCGACGGCATGAAGCGCCGCTTCGGCGATTTCCTGCTCGACGAGATCGACCGCGCCTTCGGCCACGTACCCGATCCGCTGCGCCCGGTCACCCTGCCCGCTGCCTTCAGCACCACTTTGCCACTACCCGCGCCCGCCGAATCCAGCACCACCATCATCTACGCCAGCGGCCGCGGCCTGCGCCAGCTCGAAGGTTTCCTTCGCGCCGGCAAGCATGCGGTCGACCGTATCGAACTCACCCTGCACCACGAGCGCCAGAGCCGCCACGACAGCCCTGACAACGTCACCCCGCTCACCCTGCACCTGATGCAACCCAGCGCCGATGCCCGGCGCTTCATTTTGCTGCTCACCGAGCACCTGAACCGCCACACCCTGAAGCGCCGCGTCGAGCGCATCACCATTGCCGCGCCGCAACTGCTGCGCGCCGACGAAATCACCCATTCGCTGCTGCTGGAAGAGGAAGATGCCGCCAAAAGCATGCGCGACCTGCTGGAGCGCGTGCACGCGCGCCTGGGGCCGGAGGCAGTCAGGCAGTTGCAAGTGAAAGCAGAGCATCGGCCCGAGCGGGCGAGCGGCGACACGGCGCTGTTGAACACATCGCACAAGCCGGCAGCCGCGATCAAGAAGCCCAAGGAGCCCTTGCCCCCACCAGTCTTCGGGCCGCGGCCGGCGTGGTTTATCGATCCGCCCTTGCCGCTGGATGCAATCGGGCCAAACCCGATCTATGAAGGCAAGCTGGATTTGCAGGAACCGCCGGAACATATTGAAAGCGGCTGGTGGGACAGCAAGCCGATTCAGCGCGAATACTTCGTCGCCCGCACCGAAGAAGGCAGGCTGTTGTGGATTTTCCGCGACGAGCGCCGTGAGAACCGCTGGTTCCTGCAGGGGTATTTTTCATGAGCACAGCCGGCACGATCGAAACGCTGATCGGCCAGGCACGCGCAACACAGGCGCTGCCGCCTGAAGCCGCCTCGCCTTCCTCTCCCGGGGAAAGGCCGCTTTACTGCGAATTGCATTGCATTACCAATTTTTCCTTTTTGCGTGGCGCCTCACACGCCGAAGAACTCATCAAGCAGGCGATGGCGCAAGGTTATGGCGGGCTTGCGATCACCGACGAGTGTTCACTCGCCGGCGTCGTGCGCGCCCACGGCGCGATCGACGGCGCCGTGTTCCAGTTGATTGTCGGCAGCGAATTCCGCTTCACCGACGACGCCAAGCGCTTCCCCGGCCTGCCGCATTCGCGCATCGTGCTGCTCGCACAAACGCTCGAAGGTTACGAGCGATTGAGCACCCTGATCACGCGCGCGCGCCTGAAGGCAGGCAAGGGCAGCTATAAATTCTCTCGTCATTACCTGCGCGGCGATCTGACCGGCTGCCTGTGCCTTTACATGCCCGACCTGCCGATACGCGCCAGCACCGATGCAAATGCGGAAGAAGACCGCATTGCCATCTTGAGTGCCGATGCTGCCCATATCGCCCGGCGTTTTCCGGGGCGGATGTGGATTGCCGCCGAACTGCATGCGGGCCCGAATGATGCCGCCAATCGCCATGTCATCAAAGAGATCGCACGCCGCACCACCCTGCCGATCGTCGCTGCCGGCGACGTCTGCATGCATGTCCGCGAACGCAAGTCACTCGCCGACGTGATGACGGCGATCCGCCTAAACGTGCCGGTACAGCAATGCGGGCACGCGCTTTTGCCGAGCAGTGCGCGCCATTTGCGCAGCATACCGACGCTGCAAGGAACTTACGATAGCCAGTGGCTGGAAGAAAGCCTGAAGATCGCCCGACAGTGCGAATTTTCCCTTGATGAACTCAAGTATGAATATCCGGAAGAAATGGTGCCGACGGGTGAAACCAAGACCACTCATTTGCGCAAGCTCACCGAAGCTGGCCTGAAAGTTCGCTACCCCGATGGCCCGTCCAGCCGGATCAGAAAACAGGTGGAAACCGAGCTGGCGCTGATCGAGAAAAAGGAATACGAAGCCTACTTCCTGACCGTGCACGATATCGTCCGTTTTGCGCGCGGCGAAGGCATTCTCTGCCAGGGCCGGGGATCCGCCGCCAACTCGGCGGTTTGCTATGCCCTGGGCGTCACTGCTGTCGACCCGGAGATCGGAAAACTGATGTTCGCGCGGTTTCTTTCCGAAAATCGCAGCGAACCTCCCGACATCGATGTTGACTTCGAGCACGAGCGCCGCGAACTCGTCATCCAGCATCTGTATGAAAAATACGGTCGCCATCGCGCGGCACTCGCGGCCGCCGTCTCGGTTTACCAGACGCGCGGTGCCCTGCGCGACGCCGGCCGGGCCCTGGGATTCTCCAACGACCAGCTGGATGCCGTCTCGAAAAACCTGGCCTGGTGGGACGGCGGAAATACCCTCGACCAGCGTTTGACCGAATGCGGCCTTTCATCCGATTCCACCCTGGTCGCCCACCTGCTGCTGCATGCCGAGCAATTGAGAAAAATGCCGCGCCATTTGTCGCAGCATTCGGGCGGCTTCGTGCTTTCCGGGAAGAAACTGCTTTCCGGCATGGTACCGGTGGAAAACGCCGCCATGAAGGACCGCACGGTGATCCAGTGGGACAAGAACGACCTCGAAGCCGTCGGCCTGATGAAGGTCGACGTGCTGGGCCTGGGCATGCTGAGCCTGATACGCCGGGCGATGGAAGCGATCAGCGAACAAAGCGGCCGCCGACTTGCCATGGAAGACATTCCGAAGGAAGACCCCGAGGTCTACGACATGCTGTGCGCGGGCGAATCGATGGGCGTATTCCAGGTTGAGTCGCGCGCGCAGATGAGCATGCTGCCGCGTCTGCGGCCGCGGCGGTTTTACGACTTGGTGATCGAGGTGGCAATCGTGCGGCCGGGGCCGATCCAGGGCGGCATGGTGCACCCCTATCTCAAGCGCCGCCAAGGGCTGGAGCCGGTCACCTACCCTTCGCCGGAGGTCAGGGGCGTGCTGGAACGCACCTTGGGGGTATCGATTTTCCAGGAGCAGGTGATGCAGCTTGCCATGGTGGCCGCCGGGTTCACCGAAAGCGAGGCCGATCAACTGCGCCGCGCCATGGCAGCCTGGAGCCGCCGTGGCGACCTGGAGCCTTTCGAGGCTCGCTTGAAGCAAGGCCTGATCTCGCGCGACTACACCGAGGAATACGCCAACCAGTTGTTCAACCAGATCCGCGGCTTCGGCGAATACGGTTTTCCCGAAAGCCATGCCCACAGCTTCGCGCTGTTGGTCTACATCTCCTCCTGGCTGAAGCGCCACGAGCCGGCGATCTTCCTGCTCGCTCTGCTCAACAGTCAGCCACTGGGCTTTTATTCGCCCTCGCAACTGGTACAGGACGCACGGCACAATGGCGTTGAAGTACTGCCCGTGGATGTCAACCAGAGCAATTACGAAGCGAAGCTGGAACACGGCGCAGAACAGGCCATCGCCTGGCGTGCTGCTTTCGAACGGCGCATGGCGCGCGGAAGCTACATCCGCCCCGAAGAGGATCATCCGGAAGGCAGGAAATTGGGGCACTACTATGAAGGCTCCGGGGAACTGCGCGCCGACATCTACCCATTCCCCCACTCCTATCGGCGCACGCCGCAAGCGGCAGTCCGTCTGGGCCTGAAAAAGATCGCCAATCTTTCGGTCGCCGGCGCCGATCGTCTGCTCGAAGCGCGCCGCAGCGGCCCGTTCGCGGATATGCATGATCTCACCCGCCGCGCCAAACTCGATCGCTCCGACCTCGAAGCCCTGGCCGCCGCCGACGCCCTGGCTCCGATCTCCGGTCATCGCCGGCGCGCCATGTGGGATGTGATTGGTGTCGAGGCGCCGATTCCGCTCACGCCGGAAATCGCGACACCCGAAGGCGGCGCCGACCTTCTACCGCCCGATGCACAGGACGAACTGCGGCAGGACTACAGCGCATTGCGCCTCAGCCTGCGACCCCATCCCCTGACTCACCTGCGCCCGAAATTGCGGGAGCGTCGCCTGATGAGCGCCGCCGAACTAAGCCGCTATCCGCACGGCCGCCTGGCGCGCGCCTGCGGCATCGTCACCGGGCGCCAGCGCCCCGGCACCGCCAAGGGCACGATTTTCGTCACCCTGGAAGACGAGACCGGTTATGTCAACGTGGTCTGCTGGCCGCGCCTGATCGAGCAATTCCGCCGCGCGATCTTGCTCAGCCGCCTGATGACGGTCTACGGCGTGTGGGAGACCGACGGCAAGGTGGCGCACCTGATCGCCAAGCACGTGGTCGACGATTCAGCCATGATCGACTGGCTGGAAACACCGCCCTCGCGCGATTTCCGCTGACCTTCAATACTGCACCTTCAACGCCGCCGGCACCTTGTACTGCCACTTGCCTTCATCGAATTCGACGCGCCAGGTCTCGGGCTTGGTCTGCTGCCCTTTCTGCACGCCGGTGCGGGTGACCACCAGCGGATAGACCTTGACGCGACCTTTTGCCGTATCGAGCTTCAGGTCGAAATCCAGCGATTCGCATTGCGCCCGGGTTGCCTTGTCGTCACAGGGATAGACGCCGTCCTTGTCCATGTGCGCGGGAATGCTCGCCATCGCCGCCACGGTACCGCCCTTGGGCAGGAGGATGTCGCTGTATGAACTGGTGAAGCCATTGCCGGTGTAACCGCTTTCGTACAGCCAGCCGTAGTAGTGGTCGGGGCCGAATTGCACCAGTTTCACGGTATCGGGCGCATCGCCGAAGGAGCCATACGGCATCGCCCGGCTGCCCGAAGTGAGAATCACGCGGCCGTCTTTCTCTTCCAGCACGAACGCGCCGGCCATGCCGGAATCGACATGGCTGCCGCCCTTGACCACGTCACCCGCGGTGAACACGTACAACCGCTCGCCACGCGGCGTCGCCACCTTCTTGCTCTGCAGCACCTTCATCAGGTAGGAGGTGCCGTTCAGGTGGAACGGCCAGCCGCGCGCCGCCGCGGAATAAGGGCCGTACTGCTCGTGCATCAGCTTTTTCAGTTCGGTAGCGGCGTTCAGCGCCCAGGCAGGCGCGCTGCTTGACATCAGCAGCAGCGCGACAATTCCCGTCTGCAATCGGCCCATCCGCTTTTCCCTTGACGCTTCACTGCTTCGTCAGACCGATGTTGCGCTGCGCCAGTTCCCGCCGCAGCACCTTGCCCAGCGCATTGCGCGGCAGCTTGTCGACGAATTCCAGCGTTGCCGGCAGCGCATAGGGCGGCAGGCGTTTTTTTGCATGCGCCATCAGTTCAGCTTCGGTCACGTGGGCGTGATGGCGCTTGACCACGAAGGCGCGGATGCTCAAGGCCTCGTCCCAGTCGGGCACGCCGACCACCGCCGCCTCGTGCACGCCCGGGTGCTCGTACAGCACCTCCTCGATGTCGCGCGGGTATACGGGATAGCCAGCGGTGAAGATGATGTCCTTCTTGCGGTCGATCAGATAGAAATAACCGTCCTCGTCCATTTTTGCGACGTCGCCGGTGTACAGCCAGCCGTCACGCAACGCCAGCGCGGTCACGTCCTCTTGGCCCCAGTAGCCCCGCATCACCTGCGGGCCACGCAGCACCAGTTCGCCCGCCACGTCGTAAGGCTGGGTGGCGCCGGTATCGGGGTCGACCACCTTGGCTTCGGTATCCGGCAAAGGCAGGCCGATGGCGCCGGGGCGGCGCCGGCCGCTGAACGGGTTCGAATGTGTCGCCGGGCTGGCTTCGGTCAGACCGTAAGCTTCCACCAGGCGCCCGCGCGTAAGCTTTTCGAACTCCTCCTGCACTTCCACCGCCAGCGGCGAGCCCGATGAAACGCACAGGCGGATCGAGGCGACACCGTATTTGCGCACGTCGGGGAAATGCGCCAGGCTCTGGAACATCAGCGGCACGCCGGGAAATAGCGACGGCCGTTCGCGCGCGATGGCGCGTAGCGTCTCAGCCACGTCGAAGCGCGGCAGCAGGATCAATGTGGCGCCGATCAGCGTGCCGACGTTGACGCAGGCGGTCAGCCCATAGGCATGGGAGAACGGCACCACCGCGAGGATGCGCTCCACGCCGGCGCGCATCTCCGGCGCCCAGTGGCGCAATTGCAGCGCGTTGGCCGCGAGATTGGCGTGCGTCAGCATCACGCCCGCCGGCGCTGCGCCCGTGGTGCCGCTGGTGTAGGCAATCACCGCGAGGTCTTCGACCTCTGGCCCGCGCACTTCCATCAGGCGGCTGCCGCGCGCCAGCAGGCGGTTGAAGTTGTGCAGGATGGCGCGGCGGCCGGTGGGTTGGGCGGCGGCGGACTGCGCCTGCGCCGGCTCGCGCAGCAAGGCATAGAGCAGGCGCTCCTTTAACCCCATGTAGTCCTTGAAGCCGGTGAGGATCAGGCAGTCCAGCCCCGCGGCATCGGCAATCGCATCCGCTTCGCCGCGATAGGAGGAAAGCGCGATCAACACGCGGGCGCCGGCATCGCGGATGCGCACGCACAACTCGTCGCGCGTAAATAGCGGATTGACGAACACCACCACCGCGCCCAGCTTGAGCACGCCGTAATACGCAATCAGTGCCTGCGGAATATTCGGCAGCACGATGGCGACACGGTCGCCGTGCCTTACCCCCAGCCCCGCCAGCCCGCGCGCGAAGCGGCTGGACAGGCGTTCCAGCTGCGCGTAAGTCATGCCGCGGCCAAAAAAGCGCAGCGCCTCGTTCCTGCCGAAGCGCCGCGCCGCCACCTCCAGCGTGCGGGAGAGGGAGGCGATCGGCGGGCGCGTCTCATAGGGCGTACGGCTGTCGTAGAACTTGAGCCAGGGCCGCGCATGCTCCAGCTCGCGTTCGCGGGCGCGGCGCGCGGTGCGCTCCTCCGCCAGGCGCGCCGGGCCGATGAAACGCTCGATCGCCCGGTTCACCGCGTCCGGGCGCTCCACCATCACCTGGTGCGCCGACACCGGGATGACGATCTCCTCCGCCTCGGGAATCAGGCGCGCGATCTCATGCTGCGAAGCCTCCTCGAACAGCGAATCGCGCTGGCCGAGGATCACCAGCGTCGGCACGCGGATCTGCTTGAGCAGCGCCGCGCCATGCCACGCCGCCACCGCGTGCCGGTATTGCGCGCTCACCACGTGCCCGGGCGGATACAGCCGCGCGATCGGCACCACCCGGCGCATCAGGCGCAGCACGGCAGGCGGCATTTTCAGCACCGCGCGCCCGGTCCATTTCAGGCGGAACTCCACCGCCGAGCCGATGATCACCAGGCGCTCGACGCGCTGCGGATGTTTATGGGTGAAATACGCCGCCAGCGCGCCGCCGAAGGAATGCGCCACCAGCACGAATTTCTCCGGCGCGCCCACCTCCGCCAGGATGCCTTCGAGATCGGCACACAGCTCCTCGATGCCGTAGCTGCTGCGCGGCGCGTCACTATAGCCGTGGCCGCGCAAATCCATCGCGATGACCCGGCTGTCGTAGTGAAAATGATCGAGCTGGTAGTGCCAGTAGGCGGCGCGCCCGCCGAAGCCGTGGACGAACACCATGGTGCGCAGCGCGTCGCGCGGGCCGGCGTCGATCACCGAAAAACGCACCGGCTCGGCGGTAGGGCCATCGTCCGCGGGCGCGGGCAGGCTGACGGTGCGGCGATACAGGTCGACGTCGATGGTCATGGCCGCCGATGATGCCGTCAACCGGCGCCCCGGTCAATCAAGCGGCTACAATGCCTCCATCATGCCGCGCCTGCCGCCCCTTCACGACCTGATCGCCTTCGAGGCGGCGGCGCGCCTGGCCAGCTTTCTCAAGGCCTCCGAGGAATTGCATCTGACGCAATCGGCGGTGAGCCACCGTATCAAGTCGCTGGAAGAGTTTCTCGGCGTCCCCCTGTTCATCCGCATCAACCGCAACATCGCGCTCACCAGCCAGGGCGAACGCTATCTGGCGGAAGTACGCGACGCCCTGGCGCGGCTGGAGGCCGCCACCGAGCGCCTCACCGGCGGCGCGCGCCACACGCTGCGCATTTCGGTAGCACCGGCCCTGGGCGCCAGATGGCTGGTCGGCAAGCTCGCGAGCTTCCAGCGCGCGCACCCGGAAATCGATCTCGCGGTGTCCTCTTCCTACGACATCGACCTGATCAAGCGCGGCGAAGCCGACCTCGGCATACGCTTCGGCACGGAAGACTGGAACGGGCTGAAAGCGCTGAAACTCGCCGACGAGACCCTGTTCCCCGTCGCCAGCCCGGCCTATGTGGAGAGCATCGGCGGCCTGAAGACACCGACGGACCTGCGCCGCGCCACCCTGCTGCGCCACCCGCTGCTGTTCTGGAAGCCCTGGTTTGCCGCTGCGGGCCTGGACTGGCCTGAGCCCGCCAGCGGGCCGGTGTACGACGACGCCATGCTGATGTACGAAGCCGCCGCCGCCGGCCACGGCATCGCCCTCACGCTCAAGACCCTGTTCGACAGCCACGGCACCGCGCTGATCCAGCCGTTCGCGCTCGAAGTGCCGGACCGTGCCTATTACATCGTGGTGGCCCCGGAGGCTGCCGAACGGCCGTTGACACGCCTGTTCACCGACTGGCTGCTGCAGGCCGCGCAATCCCCCGCCGCCGGTCGCCAAAACGCAACGTCGGCGGCGTAAATACTTCACCGCTGGCGCTTCGCATCGTGTAGAATCCGCGCCTTTTTCGAAGTAGCGGAATACCGGCACCATGGATGAAGCAGACGTCGCTCAAAACGAGATCGAGTTCCACGAACGCGCCATGCGCGCGCAAAAAGGCGATGAATTGGCCGCCATCGGCGAATGCCACAACTGCGGCGAAACCCTGGCGCCAACCCAGAAGTTTTGCGACCCCGATTGCGAGTCCGATTTTCGCAAGCGCCAGTGGCACCTGAAGCAGCGCAACACCCCCGCTCCCGGCTGATGGCCGCCTGATTCGCGGAAGATCCTTCTCCGCCGCCCTTGTGGAGGACACCGCGCCGTTCGCTTGAATCGCTTTCAGGCGAGCCGTAAAACTATTCGTTTGCCGCCACCGCGCGCGGCGCGCATTCTTTACTGGCGCCAACCGCGCCCCCGCAGTCAAGCCGGCCTATCGCCGGTTCCTCCTCGCCCACAAGGTCCCTTTCCGGTTAAGCGGCGCCGCCATCGCGGATGCCTGCGCCGGCCTTTTCATTCAAGGGCCGGCCCTTCGACGCCGGCCCGGACCGACACCGCAAGGAGCAATAACATGTCCATGAGCCAACGCGACGGCTGGATCTGGTTTGACGGCGCCCTCAAACCCTGGGCCGAGTGCGCCACCCACGTTTTGACCCACACATTGCATTACGGCCTCGGCGTCTTCGAAGGCGTGCGCGCCTATTCGACCGCGCGCGGTCCCGCCGTCTTTCGCCTGGGCGACCATACCAAGCGCCTGATGCAGTCCGCCCATATTCTCGGCATCGACATGCCCTACAGCCAGGCGCAAATGGAAGCCGCGCAGCTTGAAGTCCTGCGCGCCAACAAGCTTAAGGCGGCCTATATCCGCCCGCTGGTGTTCATGGGTTCGGAGCGCATGGGCATTTCCACCGACGGTGTTTCACCGCACGTGGCGATCGCCGCCTGGGAATGGGGCGCCTACCTCGGCCAGTCGGCGCTGGAAAATGGCATCCGCGTCAAGATTTCCTCTTTCGCGCGCCATCATGTGAACGTGCAGATGTGCCGCTCGAAATCCGTCTCCACCTACGCCAACTCCATTCTCGCCAACCGCGAAGCGCGCCAGGACGGCTACGACGAAGCGTTGCTGCTGGACACCGATGGCTTCGTCGCCGAAGGTTCCGGCGAAAACATCTTCCTGGTGCGCGACGGCAAGCTGATCGAGCCGGAACTGGCTTCCGCACTGGAAGGCGTGACCCGCCGCGCCATCATCGACTTCGCGCGCGAGGCCGGCATTCCATATGAGGCGCGGCGCGTCACCCGCGACGAGGTATATATCGCCGACGAGGTGTTTTTCACCGGCACCGCGGCGGAGGTCACGCCGGTGGTGGAAGTCGACCGCCGACGCATCGGCAGCGGCAAGCGGGGGCCCATCACCGAAATGATGCAAAAGAAGTTCTTCGACTGCGTCCATGGCGAGGACACCACGCGCGCTTCCTGGCTCACCTACGTGAACTAGGGAAAGCCCGGAAGCGGAGATCGCAAGGGGTGCGCTACCCTTTGCGGGCGCTAAGCTAGCAGCGCGCCCTCGTGGCGCAGCAGCCAGGCCTTGGTGGGAATACCGCCGCCGAAGCCGGTGAGGGCGCCATTGGTGCCGATGACGCGATGGCAGGGCAGCACGATGACAATCGGGTTCTGTCCGTTGGCCGCGCCCACCGCGCGCACAGCGGCCGGCTTGCCGATACGCGCCGCCTGCGCCGCGTAACTGGCGGTCTGGCCGACGGGAATCTTGCGCAGCGCCAGCCAGGCGCTGCGCTGGAATTCCGTGCCAGCGGTGCTCACCGGTAAGTCGTCGACCGCGTCGAACGCACCGCCGAGATACGCGGTGAGGCGCTCGCCGACGCCGTGCGTATCCTTGCGGGTGACCAGGCGATACTGGCTGCCGTAATGGCGCAGCAGCGACTTTTCCATGCGCCATTCGTAGCCGGCGAATTCCGCCGCGCACAGTTGGTCGCCGTCCATGGCGTAGAGCAGCGCGTCGAACGGCGCGCTTTTCGGCGCCGGCACGCGGCCCAGCAGCAACTCGATAACGTCGGATTTGACCCGGCTCATGCCGCACTCCTGACTTCGTAGTTCCACAAGGTCTGCGCCGCGTACGCGCGCCACGGGCGCCAGCGCTCGGCGTAGGCGAGCAATTCCTTCGGCGTTTGCGCGATACCCAGCACCTTCGCCACCCGCACCAGGCCGAGATCGCCGGAGGGAAACGCATCCGGGTCGGCAAAGCCGCGCATCGCCACGTATTGCGCGGTCCACGGCCCGATCCCCGGCAATTCACAAAACTCCTCGATAAACGCCTCCAGCCCGACATAGCGCTCGCGCCACGCCAGGTTGCCGGCGACGTAGCGCCCGAGCGCGATCAGCGTCTCGGCGCGCGCCCGCACCACGCCGATGGCGCGCAGATCATCGACACTAAGCGCGCCCAGCGCCTCCGGCTTCGGGAATGCCAGGCGCAGGCGCTCGGCATGCACGCCGGCCAGCGCCAGCGGTTCGCCGAACTTCGCCACCAGGCGCCCGGCGAACGTGGTGGCGGCGGCGACGCTCACCTGCTGCCCCAGCACCGCGCGCACCGCCAGTTCATATGGGTCCCAGGCGCACGGCACGCCGAGCGACGGCTTGTTCAGCGCAGGCTTGAGCTTCGCATCACGCAGCAGATGGGCGCGGATCGCCGCCGCCGGCGCGTCGAGATCGAACATGCGCTTGACCCTGGCCACGATCGCCGGCAGGCGCGCCGCCTGTGGAAAGTCGCAACTGAGCAAAAGGCCATCGGTATCGGCGCGCACGGCAATCGCGCCGATGTCGTCCCCGAGGCGGATGGAGCGCGCATAGTCGTCCATACCCACCGATTCGACGCCGGCAAACGCCCGCGCGCGATAAAACTCAAGCAACCCGGCGAAGCGCTCCGCGTCTATGCCTGAGAGGCGC
Source organism: Burkholderiales bacterium (assembly GCA_036498945.1). Taxonomy (GTDB): domain Bacteria; phylum Pseudomonadota; class Gammaproteobacteria; order Burkholderiales; family JAEUOS01; genus JAQGMJ01. The sequence goes on from DASYEQ010000056.1 coordinate 46,072, forward strand.
ATCTGCACCGGCCCGGCACCGCCCGCCACCCGCTTGCGCCGCAGGCTGCCGGGTGTGCGGCCATACGCCTTGCTCAAGGCAGTGTTGAATCGGCGCACGCTGCCGAAGCCGGAGGCGAACGCCACTTCTGTCAGCGGCAACGCCGATTCCTCGATCAGTTGCTTGGCGAACAGCAACCGGCGCATCTGCGCTACCGCCACCGGCGAGGCGCCCAGGTGCTCTTCGAACAGGCGGCGCAGATGGCGCGAGGTCACGCCGATGCGCGCGCTCAAGCCTTCCAGCGAACCTTCGTTCAGCGCACCGGCGTCGATCGCCTCCAGCGCGCGCGACACCAGCGCCGCGCCGCCGCTTTCCTGCCCGCGCACCGCGGGCGCGCGCTCCGGCCGGCAGCGCAGGCACGGCCGGTAGCCAGCCTCGAACGCGGCGGCGGAACTGGGATAGAAGGTGACGTTGACACGCTTGGGCGTGCGCGCCGGGCATACCGGGCGGCAGAAAATCTTGGTCGAGCGCACGGCGACGAAAAAGCGCCCGTCGAAGCGCGGGTCACGCGTTTCATAGGCGCGAAACAACGTTTCCGCGGCGGTGCCTTCGCTTTCATGGCGGCGCAGCGCGTGGCCGAGGTAGCCGCCGGCGTCGCCGCTGTCGATGTATTCCATGGCACCACTTTAACGCCGTCCGCCGGCTTCGACTAGCCGTTTTCGGACATCAATGGCACAGCGGAATTTCAGTGGACAGCGACCGCGTCGAGCTTGCGCAACGAAATGTCGCCATACCAGGCGTGCGCCTGCTCACCGGTGTTGTCGGTATCAGTCATGATGCCGATGGCGGTGATGGGTCCCGGCTCCTCGCCGAACGCGCGCTTGTAGTCTTCGTACAGGTTGCGTTTGACTTCCTGCCAGCGCCCGACCTTGTCGCGGCCAGACTCGGCCACCAGCATCTTGATGCGCGCGCTATGGCCGTTGGCGATCACTTCCTCTTTTTGTGCGCGGTTTTCCCAGATATACATCAGCGTTGCGTATGGCATCTGCTGGCCGGTGATCGCCTTCACCTGGGCATAGAACAGCTTGTCGCCAAAATCCAGTTTTTCCAGGTCGCCGCCGAATGTCACCACCAGGCGCACCGGCGAATCCTCGCGGCTGCGCCGCGTGTTGTCCGCGCCCCGGATCAGATTATCCACCTTCCAGCGCCAGGACAGTTGCTCGTAGACGCGTGGATCGAGATTGGCGAGCGGGTGGATCAGGCCGGACGCCGACGCGTCGGCCTTGGCGCTGATCACGGTCTTGCCGCCGTCCTGCACCAGGCGGTAGGCGGTCGGCTTTTTCATTTTCGACAGCGTCCATGGCTGCCAGGCGCCCGGCAGCACCTCGCCGGGCTTGCCGGTGGAAAAGCGCGTGACATCAGCCAGCGCAACGGGGGCCGACACCGGCTTTGGCGCCGCGCATGCGGCAAGCAGGCCGGCGAGCGCAAGCACCCAGAATTTTCGATTCCAACCCTGCACTACTGCTTCTCCTCGAACTGCATGAGCACTTCCGCTTGGGTCTACCTGCTCGCGCGGAATGGGCACCGCCAAGGCAAAGGGCGCAAGCTTAACCCGAAGGGGCATTTTGCGGCAGGCAGCGCCCCGTTGGTTTGCAAATAAACGCCTGTTTTCGGCCACTTTTGTTCATCAGGCCCGCCGAATCGGCCATCGGTCCGCCAGCGGGCAGCGGTGAAATGGCATGCATCGGAAGCCACCCCGGCCGCCTCTCGAAAAAAGGAAACCCGCCATGCGCGCCCGCCTGAACACCGTCGCCGCCTCTCTACTAGCCGCCTTCGCGCTGCATTGCGGCGCCGCCCAAGCGGCCCCGGAAAGCGGCAACCTGGCGCAAGGGGTATATGCGGGCGAAATCGGCGCGGGCAATACCGTCCTCCTGACGCTGGACCCGGCCGCCGGCGCCGCCCTTACCGGCAGTTACCACCCCGCTCTGGGCTGGAACCAGCAGGACACCAGCGTTACCGGCCAAACCGCGGACGGACGCGTGACGCTTGCCACCACCCAAACCGGCCCCAAAGGCAAGCTGCGGCGCACCGGCCGCATCGACGCCCGCCTGAGCGAGAACGGCGACTCCCTGCGCGGCACCTGGACCAGCGCCGACGGCCGCCGCAAGCTGCCCGTCACCCTGGCACGCGCCGCCAGCTGGCATACCCAGGCGGTGGAGGCCGACGGCGGGGTGCGGGTGTGCGAACGCCCGCGCTTTTCCGACAACCGCTATGAAAGCGTCAACCGCGAACTGGCCGAAACCTGCGATTACTTTTTGGCCGACGGCCGCGAAGGTCCCGGCAAGCTGCGCCTGGAGATCGACAGCGTGGGGCAGTACATGGTGGCGGCGGTCGCCTACGCCAGCAATCGCGGCCAGGAACTGCCGCCGGAAGTAATCACCGTCGACCTCGGCGGCCCGGATAACGCCGCCGGCGCCTACCCGCCGCCCGCCACCCGCGCCATCGCCTGGCGGCCGTAGTGGGTACGGCAGGACGGTTGTGCAGCGGCGAAGTTCCCGCCGGTGCACAAAAATAATTGCCGGCGCTGCGCTGGAACTCGCGGCGGCCGGCTTCGTCCAATTTCCCGATTCGTGGCCTCCCGGCCGCGCCGAAACCGATCTCATGTCCAGCCGCTTCCCCCTTTCCGCCGTGTTCGCGCTGCAATTGCTGGCCACTGGCGCCTTGCTCCTTGGCCTGTACTTCCATTGACCGGACTGCGTCCGGCTTGCGCGCTGCCGCGATTTCGTGTGCAATGCGTCGCATGGGTGGAAAATATGAAATCACGGTGAGCGTTCGCACGCAGTTCGTTCCCGAGCAATCCGACATCGCCAGCGGGCCTTTTGTGTTCGCCTACTTCATCACGATCAGGAACACCGGCAGCGTGCCGGCGCAGCTGATCAGCCGGCACTGGATCATCACCGACGCGGAAGGCAAGACGCAGGAGGTGAAGGGCCTGGGTGTGGTCGGCCACCAGCCGACGCTCAAGCCCGGCGAGGAATTCCAGTACCAGAGCGGCACTCCGCTGGCCACGCCCGTGGGCACCATGCGCGGCAGCTACCAGATGGCGGCGGAAGACGGCACGCATTTCGATGCCCAGATCGCCGAATTCGTGCTGTCGATGCCGCGCACCCTGCATTGATTTCCACACTCCCGTCGCCTCTTACATGCGCAGACCGCTGAAGACCCTGCTCACCCCGCCGCTGATGCTGCTGGCAGCGCTCCTGATGCTCATCGAGGAGGTGTTGTGGGAGTCGCTCAAGCGCGTGATGGCCGCTTTCGGCAGCCTGCCGGTGATGCGCTCGATCGAGGCGTGGATCAGCCGCCTGCCGCCGTATGGTGCGGCCGCCGCCTTCCTGTTCCCCGGCGCGATGCTGTTGCCGATCAAAATCGCCGCGGTCTGGCTCATCGCCCACCACCATGCCATGCTCGGCTGCCAGGTGATCCTCGCCGCCAAGCTGGTCGGCACCGCGCTGGTGGCGCGCATTTTCACGCTCACCAAGCCGCAGTTGATGACGCTTGCCTGGTTCGTCACGCTGTACAACTTCGTCATGCGCTGCCGCGCCGTGCTCTATGGCTGGGTGACGGCCAGCGGCGCGTGGCAGCGGGTGATGGCGATCCGCGCGAAAATCCGCGCGGTGTTCGCGCGCATGCGGCCGGGGCGCCTGGTCACGCGCCTGCGCGCGATCCAGCGCTACAGGCGGCGCGCGGCGTTCCGCTAGATTTGCGCGTCAGGAATCGGCGCGCTTGTCCGTTTTCTTGGGCTGCGCCGGCGGCTTCGGCTTGCGCGGCCAGGTCCACCAGATGATGAACACGGCCATGCCAATGGCGAAACATATTTCCAGCGCAATGACCCACATCCCGTTTGCAAACACCTTGCTCTCCATCCTTGATTCGGCACGCGCATTGGTTGGCCGGCGCGGCGCATGGCGCATTGTAGCCGCCGCGCTGCTGGGCGGCTGCGCCAGCCAGGCGCCCATCTCCTCGCCCACGGCACAGGCCTGCGCGCCCGCCGCCAACGCCTGCGCGCCGTGCAACTGCGCCAAGCCGCCGCCCGAGCAGCCGCCGCCCAAGCCCGGCTGGAAACCGGCCGCCTTCGCGCAACTGACCGGCTGGAGCAACGAGGCGCAACAGGAAGCCTGGGCGCCGTTTCTCGCCAGTTGCAAAAGTCTGCGCCGCCAGAGCGCCTGGCAATCGGTCTGCGCCGATGCGCAGAATGCCGACCCGGCACAGGCCCGCGCGTTTTTCGAATCACGCCTGACGCCGTGGATTCGCGACGCCGCGCCCGGCATCATCACCGGCTATTACGAACCGCTGCTCAACGGCAGCCGCAACAAGAAAGCGCCGTACCTCTACGCCGCCTTCGGCGCGCCTGACGACCTGCTCACCATCGACCTGGGCGACCTGCGCCCGGACCTGAAAGGCCAGCGCCTGCGCGGCCGCGTCGAGGGTCGCAAGGTGGTGCCCTACTATTCGCGCGAGCAGATCGAGGCCGCCGCCCAGTCCGGCGCGCCGGCAGGGCTTGCCACTTCCAAGCCGCTGCTCTATGTCGATGATCCGGTCGAGCTGTTCTTCCTGATGATCCAGGGCTCCGGGCGGGTGAAGCTCGACAGCGGCGAGATGGTGCATCTCAACTACGCTGATCAGAACGGCTACCCCTACAAGTCGGTAGGCCGCTACCTGATCGACCAGGGCGAGATGAAGCTGGAGCAGGCCTCGATGCAGGGCATCAAGGCCTGGGCACAGTCGCACCCCGAGCGCTTGAACGAAATCCTCAACTACAACCCCAGCTACGTGTTCTTCCGCGAATCACGTGCCGGCGACGAAGGCCCACAAGGCGCGCTCGGCGTGCCGCTCACCGCGATGCGCTCGATCGCTGTTGATCCGCGCATGACGCCCCTGGGCGCGCCGGTGTGGCTCTCCACCACCCGCCCCAACTCCAGCGAGCCGCTGCAGCGCCTGATGCTGGCGCAGGATACGGGTGGCGCCATCAACGGCGCCAACCGCGCCGACTTTTTCTGGGGCTTCGGCGAAGAAGCCACGCGCGAGGCCGGGCGCATGCGCCAGCAGGGCGAGCTTTACGTGCTGTGGCCGAAGGATGCCGGGCCACCGCCGCAATAAGCTGCGCGGCATATTCAACTAATAAGCAGTCACGACGCGGCCCTTCGGGGCCGCGTTTCTTTTGCTTGCGCCTCGCAGATGAAATCGCACGTTACACCGCATGCGTGCAACGCGTCGATTGTTGCAGTCGATGCAATAATCAATAAAGATGTTGCACTTGTATTCCCTGCGGCGGCGGCGCATGATTGCCCCGATTGGCAAGGATCCGTAACGTTTGCGCAAACGCGGATCAGAAGAAGAAACTCGGTTTGACAAGCAATCTTCACGCGGCCCGCGCCGCAAAGGAGACTCACAAGCCACGAGATAACACCCAGCGCCAGCGCCCCGCGAGCCGCCGCATGCGGCGTTCGTGCCCGCGCAACAGTCGCCACTTATATGCCGTCCCCCCGGGCGCAAGACCCGGAGCAAAATCCAAAGGAGAGAGACCCATGAGAAAAAAGAGTTTCGTTCGCGCACGCCTGGTCCTGGCCGTCGGCGTCGCATTGGCGGGCGCATCGCTCGCGCCGGCCACCATCGGCGCGCCGGCGGCGCCACCCGCGGTCAAGATCAGCGGCAACGACATCGGCGGCACGGTGATGGGGCCGAAGGGGCCGGAAGCCGGCGTCTGGGTGATCGCCGAGACCAATGAACTGCCGACCGGTTACGCCAAGATGGTGGTGACCGACGATCAGGGCCGCTTCGTCATCCCCGAGTTGCCCAAGGCCGAATATCAGGTGTGGGTGCGCGGCTATGGCCTGGTGGATTCGGCCAAGGTGCCGGCCCACCCCGGCAAGCAACTCGCGCTGACCGCGCGGGCGGCACCGACCGCCGCTGCTGCCGCCGAGTATTATCCCGGCGTCTACTGGTACTCGATGCTGCAGATCCCGCCGGCGAACGATTTCCCCGGTACCGGCGAAAAGGGCAACGGCATTCCCGAGGTGATGAAGACCCAGGCCTACTGGGTCGACTCGATCAAGAACTCCTGCCAGTCCTGCCATGCGCTGGGCTCGCAATGGATCCGCCACGGCACGCATGGCCTGGGGCAGTTCCATTCAAGCTACGAAGCCTGGGCGCGGCGCACGCAATCCGGCCAGGCGATGATCAACATGGCGCTCACGCTTGGCCGCATCGGCCCGGAGAAGGGCCTGAAACTGTTCGCCGACTGGACCGACCGCATCAACGCCGGCGAGCTGCCGTTCGACAAGCCGGAGCGCCCGCAAGGCGTGGAGCGCAACGTGGTGATCACCAGCTGGAACTGGTCGACGCCGTATTACTACCTGCATGACGCCGTCTCCAGCGACAAGCGCAATCCCACGGTCAACGCCAACGGCCGGATCTACGGTTCGCCCGAAGAGAGCACGGACAACATCCCGTGGCTGGACCCGGTGCGCAACACCACCGGCTTCATCACCCATCCGGTCGACAAGGACGCGCCTTCCTCGCGCCAGTTGCCGATGCAGCCCTCGGCGCACTGGGGCGAAGACCCGATCTGGGACGGCCACTCCAGCATCCACAACCCGATGCTTGACGAGAAGGGGCGCCTGTGGATCACCGCGCGCTTCCGCGCGGACGACAATCCGGCCTTCTGCAAGGAAGGCTCTTCGCTGCCCTCCGCGCAGGTGGCGCCGCAGAAGGCATCGGCGCGCCAGTTGGCGATGTACGACCCGAAGACGAAGAAGTGGACCAACATCAACACCTGCTTCTCGACCCATCACCTGTACTTCGCCCACGACCGCAACAACACGCTGTGGACTTCCGCCGGGGGGCCGCAAAGCGGCGTGGTCGGCTGGCTCAACACCAGGATGTTCGATGCCACGGGCGACGAGCAGAAGTCGCAGGGCTGGACGCCGCTGATCCTTGACACCAACGGCAACGGCAAGCGTGACGACTACACCGAGGCGAACCAGCCGATGGACCCGACCAAGGACCGGCGCATCATGGCCGCGTTCTACGGCGTGCAGCCCAGCCCCGTGGATGATTCGATCTGGGGCCAGGCGATGGACGTGGGCTTCACGCGCATCGACCAGCCGGGCTACCTGCTGCGCATGGTGCCGGGACCCGATCCGACCCATACCGCGCTTACCGAGATCTACCTGCCGCCTGACGGCATCTACGGCTCGCGCGGCGTCGATCTCACTTCCGATGGCGTGATGTGGACCGTGTTCTCCAGCGGCCACATGGGCAGCTTCGACCGCCGCAAGTGCAAGGGCCCGCTGAACGGCCCTGCCGCCGCCACCGGCAAGCACTGCCCCGAGGGCTGGACCATCTACAAGTTCCCCGGACCGCAGTTCAAGGGCGTCGATGACAAGGGTGCCGCAGACCACGCGTATTACATCTGGGTCGACCGGGAAAACACGCTGGGTCTCGGCCGCGACGTGCCGATTGCCGAACTCAACGGCGGCGAGTCGCTGCTGGCGATCGTCAACGGCAAGTTCGTCAACTTGCATGTGCCGTACCCGATGGGCTTCTTCACCAAGAACGTCGATGGCCGCATCGATAACCCGAAGGCCGGCTGGAAGGGCCGCGCGGTGTGGACTTCCTCCGGTACGCGTACCGTGTTCCACAACGAGGGCGGGACGCAGAACTATCCCAAGGTCTACAAGTTCCAGGTGCGCCCCGATCCGCTGGCGCATTGATGAACTGAGCGCGCGGCGGCCGGCAACGGCTTGCCGCGCGCTCTTGCGATCTCAAAACAATGTTCACTACCGTCCTCCTGATCATCCACGGCCTGCTCGCCGTCGCGCTGCTCGGCGCCGTCACCCACCAGGCCATCAGCGTCTGGTGGAAGGCGCGCAAGCCCGCCGATTCCTTTGTTTCCCGCGTGCGCGCCGTACCCGCGACTTCCTACGCCAATGCGGTGGTATGGCTGTACGTCATCTCCACCATTCTCGGCGGCGTCATCTATCCCGACTACCGGCTCAACGTGCGCGTGGTGCTGGAGCAGATGCAGATGCCGATGGCCAACGGCAGCTTCGAGCTCAAGGAGCACCTCGCCGTTCTCGGGCTCGCCTGCCTGCCGGCCTACTGGTATTTCTGGCGCGCGCCGCTGGCCGAGCGCTATACGCGCACGCGCGCGGCGCTGACCCTGTTCATCGCCTTCATCGTCTGGTGGAATTTCCTCATCGGCCATATCCTCAACAACATCCGTGGGTTCGGCTCATGAAGGTCTCCGACAAGTTTCCCGTCTTCGCCATCGTCTTTTCCGTCGTCTGCAGTATCGTCTACGTCGTTTCGGTGGAGAAGAACTACGCCATGTTCACCTACCATCCCGCCCTCGGCCAGTTCGGCGCCGGCGTGGAAAAGGCCGGGGCGGATGGCCCGGCGATGTACTGGTACGGCTGGATCGCGACCTCGACGCTGGCCGGCTTCGTCGCCGGGCTGCTCGCCTGCCTGCTGCCGCGCAACGTCGGCGAGCGCCTGTCCCCTGCCTTGTCCTGGACGGTGCCGCTGATCGGCAGCGTGGTTTTGGCTTATATTCTGCGCAACTACTTCCTGCACTAGTTGCGCGGGCTTTTCATCTTGCGTCTTTCCAGCTCCCGTTATCTTGCCTTCGCGCTCCTGCTTGCCTGTGCCCACGCGCAGGCGGGTGGTGAAATGGGCGATCCCGACCACGTCGACGAGGGCACGCCCTACTTCGGCTTCGTCAAGGACGCCGACGGTCGCGCCATCTACGACGCCAAGGTGGTCGCCGTCACCAAGGACGGCACGCGCCTGATCGCTCGCACCGCCACCAACGGCATGTACAACTTCGGCAGCCTGAACAAGGACCTGAAGCCGGACGACGTCGCCATCTCCTGCACCAAGGACGGCTACAAGCCCTTGCGGATCTTCCGCCGCCCGCCCTCCTCCACCTCGACCAACAAGGCGGTGGAAACCGAGTGCCGCCTGCAGAAGGGCTAGGCGGACCGCTTTCATGAAGTACGCCTGCCGTTTCCTGGCGCGACACCTCGCTGCCTCCTGCCTCGCCTTGCCCCTCTTGCCCGCGTTCGCCGCCGATCTCGGCGGGCGCATATCCTCTGCCGCCGAAGGCGCGATGCAAGGCGTACTGGTCAGCGCACGCCGCGATGCTTCCACCATCACCTACACCGTCGTCAGCGGCAGCGACGGTCGCTACGACTTCGCCGCCGCGCACCTCGCGCCCGGCCACTACACGCTTACCATCCGCGCCGCCGGCTACGAGCTCGCCGCGCCGGCCTCGGCCGATCTCGTGGGTGGCAAGCCCGCGCATCTCGACTTGTCGTTGCGCAAGGCCGCGAACCTCGCCGCGCAACTCACCAACGCCGAGTGGCTGCTTTCCATGCCGGGCACACCGGAGCAAAAGCGCCCGCTGATCGAGTGCATGAGCTGTCATACGCTGGAGCGCATCGCGCACAGCAAGTACACGGCGGAGCAGTTGCTGCCCGTGTTGCAGCGCATGACCACCTACGCCAACAACACCACCATGGCCGCGGTGCAGATGCGCCACGTCAACCGCGCTTTCGACACCGAATCGTTCCGCAAGCTGGCCGCCTATCTGGCGAGCGTCAACCTCAGCACCTCCAGCACCTGGCCTTACCCGCTCAAGACCTTGCCGCGCCCCAGCAGCCGCGCCACCCGCGTGCTGATCACCGAATACGACCTGCCGCGCAAGAACATCGCCCCGCACGACGTGCTGCTCGATGCGCAGGGCCGCGTCTGGTATGCCGACTTCGTCGCCAACATCCTGGGCCGCATGGATCCGGCCACCGGCAGCGTCAAGGAATATCCCTACCCGCTGATCAAGCCCGGTTTTCCCACCGGCGCGCTCGGCATGGAGGCGGACCGCGATGGCAACTGGTGGTTTGCCCCGGTATTCCAGTCGGGCCTCGTCAAGTTCGACATCAAGACGGAGAAGTTCGACATCTACCGCCTGCAATCCGAACTCGACGGCGACGCCGCGCAGCAGACCATGGTCGCCCCGCGCATGGCGCAAGTGGATGGCAAGGTATGGGCCAACGAAGGCAGCAAACAGTCAGTGCTGCGCCTGGATCTCGCCACCCGCAAGTTCGAGCGCATCGACCCGTTCAAGACCATCGCCGCGCCAGGCAGCCACTTTCCCTACGGGCTGGTGACAGATGCCGGCAACAATCTCTATTTCATGGACTTCGCCGGCGAAGCACTGATCCGCGTCGACGCCAAAACGACGAAGACCACGATCTACCCCACGCCGACGCCGCGCTCACGCCCGCGCCGCGGCATGATCGACGAGCGCGGCCGCATCTGGTTCGCCGAATATGCCGCCAACAAGGTCGCCATGTTCGACACCAGGGAGGAAGAGTTCAAGGAGTGGGCCGTCCCCACGCCCCACACCTACCCCTACGATGCCTTGCTCGACCGCAACAACGAAGTGTGGAGCGGCTCCATGTCCACCGACCGCGTGCTGCGTCTCGACCCTGCCACCGGCAAGTCCGTCGAATACCTGCTGCCGCGCCAGACCAACATGCGCAAGGTCACAGTGGACGACCACGCCAAGCCCGCCACGGTGTGGATCGGCAGCAACCACGGCGCATCGATCATCAAGCTCACGCCGCTGGACTGACTCGTCCTGTGAGAGCAGGCTCGCCGTCTCGCACCGCAACAACAACGGCGCGGCATCACGCCCCACATAACAAGAGCGCCGCAACGCGGCGCTCTTGTTCGTAGCTCTCTCGTCAAAAAATCGTCCGGCTCTGCCGGCGATTTTTTGCAGATTAGACCACGCAAAGGTAGGTTTGTACTTTTGCGTGCTCTACGCCGCCTGGCGGTCGGCCTTTTTACGCTCGTGTTCCTTGAGGTAACGCTTGCGCAGGCGGATGCTCTTGGGGGTGATCTCGACCAGCTCGTCGTCGGCGATGAATTCCACCGCCTTCTCCAGGGTCAGTTCCATCGACGGCACCAGGCGCACCGCCTCGTCCGTGCCGGAAGCGCGCACGTTGGTCAGTTGCTTGCCCTTGATCGGGTTGACCACCAGGTCGTTGTCGCGCGAGTGGATGCCGATGATCATGCCTTCGTACAGCGCTTCGCCGGGGGTGACGAACATGCGGCCGCGATCCTGCAGCTTCCACAGGGCGTAGGCCACGGCAGCGCCGTCGTCCTGGCTGATCAGCACGCCGTTGCGACGCTCTTCCATGTCGCCCTTGATGAGGCCGTAATCGTCAAAAATGTGGCTGGCCATGCCGGTGCCGCGGGTGAGCGTGAGGAACTCGCCCTGGAAGCCGATCAGGCCGCGCGCCGGAATGCGGTACTCGAGGCGGGTCCGGCCCTTGCCGTCCGCTTCCATGTTCTGCAGGTCGCCGCGGCGGCGGCCCAGTTCTTCCATCACCGCGCCCTGGTGGCCGTCTTCGACGTCCACGGTCAGCAGTTCGTACGGCTCCTGCTTGACGCCGTCGACTTCCTTCATCACCACGCGCGGACGGCCCACCGCCATCTCGTAGCCTTCGCGGCGCATGTTTTCCAGCAGGATCGTCAGGTGCAGTTCGCCACGACCCGAGACGATGAACGTGTCGGAGTCGGACGTGAATTCGACGCGCAGCGCCACGTTCGATTGCAGCTCGCGCTCGAGACGCTCGCGAATCTGGCGGCTGGTGACGAACTTGCCTTCCTTGCCGGCCAGGGGCGAGGTGTTGACCATGAAGTTCATGGTCAGCGTCGGCTCGTCCACCTTCAGCAGCGGCAAGGCCACCGGGTTTTGCGGATCGGTGATGGTGACGCCGATGCCGACGTCCTCGACGCCGTTGATCAGCACGATGTCGCCGGCTTCGGCTTCTTCGGTGACGGTGCGCTCCAGGCCCTTGAACACCTGCACCTGGTTGATCTTGGCCATCTTCGGCGTGCTGCCCGGGCCGTTCATCACCGCGACCTGCTGGCCGGAGCGGATGCGGCCCTGGGTCACGCGGCCGATACCGATGCGGCCGACGAACGAGGAATAATCCAGCGAGCAAATCTGCAATTCAAGAGGCGCGTCCGGATCAGCCGGGCGCACCGGCACATACTTGAGCACCGAGTCGAACAGGGGACGCATGTTCTCTTCCGGCTTGTTGTAGTCCAGCGTCGCCCAGCCGTTCAGGGCCGAGGCGTAGACCACCGGGAAGTCGAGCTGCTCTTCAGTGGCGCCGAGCTTATCGAACAGGTCGAAAGTCTGGTTCACCACCCAATCAGGGCGCGCGCCCGGACGGTCGATCTTGTTCACCACCACGATCGGCTTCAGGCCCTGCGCCAGCGCCTTGCGCGTGACGAAGCGGGTCTGCGGCATCGGGCCTTCGACGGCGTCCACCAGCAGCAGCACGCCGTCGACCATCGACAGCACGCGCTCGACCTCGCCGCCGAAGTCGGCGTGACCCGGGGTATCAACGATGTTGATGTGGGTGCCTTCATAGGTCACGGCGCAGTTCTTCGCCAGGATGGTGATGCCGCGTTCCTTTTCCAGGTCGTTGGAGTCCATCACCCGTTCGGCGATGTGCTGGTGGGCGGCGAAAGTGCCCGCCTGCTGCAGCAGTTTGTCGACCAGCGTGGTCTTGCCGTGGTCAACGTGGGCGATGATGGCGATGTTGCGAAGCTTGCGTGACATGAAAAATCCTTGAGGCCCGACGGCCCTTAGGGCCCGGAAGAATGCTGCGATGCAAAACCCGCCATTGTACGCGGTTTTTGCCCGAATAGCATGACAAATTCCTTTAAATTGAGATACATAGGCCCTTTTTCCAGGGGCTTGGGTCGTTGCCACGAAGGTCCCGGCGTGCCAACCTGAGAAAACCCCAGGTTTTTCGTGAAAATGGGAACACGCTTGTGGTCGCGCCCTGAGAAAACCTGAGGTTTTTCGCAAAAACGCGCAGCCGGGCGGTCGTCAACCTGAGAAAACCTGATGTTTTTGCGGAATTTCGCGGGTGGCCGCTACTACAACCGTGGTACCCAGGCCGCGCTGCCCTCCCGGCGCGCGAGCGCCACGAGCGCAAGCGGGTGGCACGTTTCATCTGATTCACCAATGCATCGAGGGCCGCAGCAGCCCTTGCTGTTACCAAAGATACGCGAAGTTCGCCGGCACGTACACAGGGTTGGACAACAAAAAAGCCGCGGCATTCCTGCCGCGGCTTTGTGCCGTTCTACCGCTGCTTCAGGCCAGCGCCGGATAGTCGCTATAGCCCTTCTCGCCCGGCGTGTAGAACGTGCTGTCGTCGGGCACAGTAACCTCCGCGCCTTTGCGGTAGCGTTCCACCAGGTCCGGGTTGGAGATGAACGGCCGGCCGATGGCGATCAGGTCGGCGCGGTCTTCGCGCAAGGCCTGTTCCGCGCTCTTGGCGTCGAAGCCGCCGGCGAGAATGAAGGGGCCGGCGAAAACTTCGCGCAGCCTGGTCTTCAGCGTCTCCGGCACCGCGGGCGCGCCCATCGCTGAATGGTCGAGCACGTGCAGGTAGGCGAGCTTGAGGTCGGAAAGTTCTTGCGCCAGCGCCAGGTATTGCGCGTCCTGCTCCGGGTAATGGCCGGTGGCGTTGAACACGCCGTAGGGCGAGAGACGCAGGCCGACGCGCTCGGCGCCGATGGCGGCCACCGCGCCGCGCGCGATTTCCAGCAGGAAGCGGTTGCGGTTTTCGATGCTGCCGCCGTAGTTGTCGCTGCGCTTGTTGACGTTGGCGTTCAGAAATTGCTCGATCAGGTAGCCGTTGGCGCCGTGCAATTCGATACCGTCGAAGCCGGCTTCAATCGCCAGTTTCGCCGCCTGCACGTATTCGCCGATGGCGCGGTCGATGTCGGCGGCGGTCATGGCGCGCGGCTTGTCGTGCGCCTGCATGCCTTTGGCGTCGGTATACATCTCGCCTTCGAGCGCGGCCTCCGCAGGCGCCACCACCTCGGCGGTGGCCGGCAGGTTCAGGCGCGTGCCGACACGCCCGGTGTGCATCAGCTGGACAAAGATCTTGCCGCCCTTGGCATGCACCGCATCGGTGACGAGCTTCCAGCCCTTCACGTGCTCGGCATTGAACAGGCCCGGAATGCGCGGGTAGCCCAGGCCATTGGGAGAGGGCGAAGTGCCCTCGGTGACGATCAGGCCGGCGCCGGCGCGCTGGCCGTAATACTCGGCCATCAGCGCATTGGGGGTATTGGCGACAACGGCACGGCTGCGCGTCATCGGCGACATGACGACGCGATTTTTCAGATTGAGGGCGCGGGAGGAAAAGGAATCGAACAGCATGGGTACACCTTTATTGAATTTAATGACACGGCATCCCGCAGTGCATATCCCGGGAGCGACTGGCAGCTTGGGGTTTGCGCGAATGATTTCAAGCATCCCCGCCCTACAATACGCGGCGATGACCTGCCTGGCTGCAAGGGCATTCACCTGAAACTGCGGCACGGGTAACATGCGTGCAGGATTGCGCAATAAAAACTGACCGGTCACCGGAGGAGAACAATATGCATCGCACCCCCATCGCAGGCCGCCGGCATTTTCTTGCCCAGCTCGGCGCCGGCGCCCTCGCACCCGCTTTGGCGCGCGCCGCCGATGCACCCACCGCGATCAAGTTCGCGCTCAACCGCGGGCCCTACGATGCGTCGAACGCGCCCTTTTTACTGGCGCGTGACCGCGGCTGGTTCGCACAGGAGGGCTTGAACGTCGATTTGTCGCTGTCGAAAAACGTGGTCGATGCGATCCGCCGCGTGGCTTCCAACGAATGCGACTTTGGCTTTGCGGATTTCGCGGTGGTGACGCGCTATGCGTCCGAGCACCCGGAATCGGCGCCGCATCTGCTCTATTCGATCTTCGACCGCTCGCCGGCGGCGATCGTCACCTGGAAATCATCCGGTGTGCGCTCCGTGCATGACCTGCCGGGCAAGACGCTCGCCGCCACCGTGGGCGACGGCGCCTATCAATTGTGGCCGGCATTCTGCCGCGCCAACAACTTCGACCCCAAGCGCGTGAAGATTCTCGAAGTGGGCCTGGAGGCGCGCGAAGAGGTGATGCACGAGCGCAAGGTGGACGGCGCCATCGGCTTTGACTCGACCATTCTCTACAAGCTGGTGCACATGGGCGCCAGGCGCGACGCGGTCGGCTTCCTGCACTACGCCGATGCGGGCCTTCCGCTCTACTCCAACGGCATCATCATTTCGCGCAAGGCGCTGGCGGAAAAGGGCCGAACCATCCGCGGCCTGATGCGCGCCTGCGCGCGCGGCTGGCATGCCTCGCTGTTGCGCCCTGCCGCCATGCTGGCGGTGCTGGCCGCCGCCAATCCGAAAGCCGACATGGCGCTGGAAAGCGAGCGCTTCGAGTGGATCCGCGACCAGCAGATCGCCACCGCCAACGTGAAAAAGAACGGCATGGGCACCATCGACCGTGCGCGCTTCATGCGCACGGCCAAGCTGCTGCTGCCGCAGGCGGATAGGTCGCAACTGGCGGCGCTGATCGAAGATTCCTATCTGCCGCCGGCGCAGTTGCGCGCCATCTGAGGCCACCATGGACCGTCGCACCTTCCACCGCGCGCTGGGCGCCCTCGCCCTCCCTGCCGCCTTTCCGGCCACCGCGCAGACCGCGGCCTATCCGAAAAGCCCGATCCGCCTGATCGTCAATTTTCCCGCCGGCGGCACCGTCGATACCCTGGCGCGCCTGTTCGGCCAGAAGCTGCAGGACAAGTGGGGCCAGCCGGTCACCGTCGACAACCGGCCCGGCGCCGGCGGCAACATCGGCGCCGCCCTGGTCTACAGCGCCGAGCCAGACGGCTACAACCTGCTCGTCACCCCGCCGGGGCCGCTGTCGATCAACCAGAACCTGTACAAGAAACTGGGCTACGAGCCGGAGAAGTTCGTGCCCGTCTCCATGCTCGCCACCAGCCCCAACGTGATTACCGCGCGCGCCGATTTCCCCGCAGGCAGCGTGAAGGAATTGCTGGCGTATGCGAAGGCGCATCCGGGCAAGGTCACCTACGGCTCGCAGGGCAACGGCTCGACTTCGCACTTGACCGGGCAGATGCTCGCCAACTTCGGCGGCGTCGAACTGGTGCACGTGCCCTACAAGGGCGAAGGCCCGGCGCTGGTCGACCTGATCGCCGGGCGCGTCGACCTGTTCCTCGGCAACATCTCCGCCGTCGCCAAGTTCCGCCAGGAGGGCAAGGTGAAGTTCCTCGCCGTGGCCGCCGCGCGCCGCTTTGCCGGCGCGATGGACGTGCCCACCGCCGCCGAAGCCGGCCTGCCCGGCTTCGAAGCCAGCGCCTGGTTCGCCGTCGTTGCGCCGCCCGGCACGCCGGCCGCAATCACGCAAAAGCTGCAAGGCGCCCTCGCCGAAGCGCTGGCGCAGCCCGAGGTGCAGCAAAGGATCATTGCGCAAAACATGGAGCCGGCGCACATGAGCGGCGCCGAACTGGCGGAATTCATCGCCGCCGAGCGGGTGCGCTGGAAGAAGGTGATCGCGACGGCGAACGTGACGGTGGATTGAGGCTGCTCTCTAGTCGCAAAGCTCAGCGCCCAGGCGGTCGCGGATCGCGACATTCCCGCCGCGATAGCGAATGGCGCCGACGCGGCAGGACTCGGCCGCCTTACGTACTTGCTCGATTTCCTCGGGCGTTGACGGCTGGCGCAGGAAGTGTGTATCGCAACAGAGGCTGTCGAGCGGTGCCAGGCATTCCGGCGCCAAGCTTTCGGGAACCTCACAACTCAGGCACTCACCGGTTGTATAAAAATCGCCGGGAGCGTCCTGGCAGTTCCGCTCCATTCGCAGGATCGACGGTCGGGACGCCCCAAGCCCGCCCGACGCCGGCACGCGGCCGCCTCGGCTTCTACGCATCACGATCAGCAACAACAAGATCAGGATCGCGGCTGGAGCAGCGAAATTCTCCATGCATCGATTCTGCCATACAGGGATGCCTCGCTACACCTTGAATTGCTGGAACTCCTGCTTCATCCATTCAATGAATACGCGCGTGCGCATCGGCAGCAGGCGCGCGTTCGGGTAGACGATGTTGATCGGCCGCGGCGGCTGTTCGAACTCGGTGAGCACCACGCGCAGCGCCTTTTCGCGCACTTGCGGCGCGGGCTGGTAGGCGAGAAAGTTGCCGAAGCCGAAGCCAGCGGCGCAGGCGGCGACTGCTGGCGCGGCCTGGTTGAAGTCGAGATTGCCGCTGACGGGGACGACGAAGGCGGCGCCGTTTTCGTAATAGGTCCAGCCGGGACTTACGCTGGTGTCGAAGCGCACGCAGTTATGCACCATCAGGTCGCGCGGATGCTTCGGGGCACCGTGGCGCTTGAGATAGGCGGGGCTGGCGACGGTGACGCGGCGCAGGCTGCCGAGTTGCTGCGCCACCAGGCTGGAATCATCCAGGCGGCTGATACGGATGCCGACATCCACGCCTTCATCCACCAGATCAACCACGCGGTCGTACAGGCGCAGGCTGACGCGCATCTTGTCGTAGCGCCGCACGAAACGGGTGACGGCGGGGGCGACGTGCATCTGGCCGAACAGCACCGGCGCGGTGACGATCAACTGGCCGGCGGGCTCGGCGGCGTCCAGGCTCAGGGCATTCTCGCCTTCCTCGACGGCGGCGAGCACCTGGCGGCAGGTGTCGAGATAGCGCCGGCCTTCGTCGGTGAGCGAAATGCGCCGCGTGGTGCGGTTGATCAGGCGCACGCCGAGGCTCGTCTCCAGCGCCGCGAGGGTGCGCACCACCGCGGGCAGCGAGGCGCCGGCCTGCCGGGCGGCGGCGGTGAGGCTACCGGCCTCGGCGATACGCAGGTAGGTCTGCATGGCCTTGAGCTTGTCCACTATTCATCCGTTATCTGGAGTAGTCAATTGCAGATTACACCATTTATTGCAACAAGCAAAAGCCCCACAATGGGCTCATCAGATCCACTTCAAGGAGAACGTCATGACCACCCGCCCCAACCAGCCGATCAAGCTGTACGGCGTGCGCCTGTCCGGCCACGCCCATCGCGTGGAGCTGTTCCTCAATCTGCTGCGCCTGCCGTATGAATATGCAACGGTGGACCTGGGCAGCGGCGAACAGAAGAGCCCCGCCTACCTGGCGAAAAACCGCTTCGGCCAGGTACCGGTGATCGAGATCGGCGATCTGGTGCTGGCCGACTCCAACGCGATCCTGGTGTATCTGGCAATGCGCTACGGCGACGAGACCTGGTATCCGCGCGACGCCATCGGCGCGGCGCGGGTGCAGCGCTGGCTTTCGGTGGCGGCAGGCCAGGTGGCATTCGGGCCGGCGGCGGCGCGTCTGGTGACGGTGTTCAAGGCGCCGTTCAACCACGTGGAGGTGTGCGAGCGCGCGCACAAGCTGTTCGCGGTGATGGAGGAAGAGTTGAAGCAGTCGCCGTATCTGGTGTGCGATACCGTGACGATTGCGGACATCGCCAATTATTCCTACATCGCGCACGCGCCGGAAGGCGGGGTATCGCTGGAAGCGTATGCGCACATCCGTGCCTGGCTGGCCCGCATCGAGGCCTTGCCTGGCTTTATCGGCATGCCGAAGTCGCCCCTCCCGGCGGCTGCGTAAAACAATTGGAAGGAGTCCATCATGAGCGTCCTAAGTTTCGATCCGGAAGTGGCCAGCCCCTGGCATGCGGGCGAGCGCGCGGCGCAGGAGCACGCGGGCGTGCGTGAGATGATGGAGGAACTGGGCGCGCGCGTGCTGCGGCCTTTCATGCCGGAGCAGCACCGCGCGTTTTTTCCACAGCTTCCGTTTGTCATTGTCGGCAGCGTCGATCAGGCGGGGCAGCCGTGGGCGAGCGTGCTGGCGCAGCCGCCGGGGTTCATCACCTCCCCTGACCCGCAACACCTGCGCATTGCTGCGGCGCCGCTGGCGGGCGACCCGCTGGCGGCCAACCTGACGGTGGATGCGGCGGTGGGCCTGCTCGGCATCGAGCCGAACACGCGGCGGCGCAACCGCATGAACGGCATCGTCGAAGCGATCGAGCCCGACGCCTTCAGCGTGCGCGTGGTGCAAAGCTTCGGCAATTGCCCGAAGTACATCCAGGCGCGCAAGCCGGTGTATCTCGACGAGATGCCGGCGCATGCGGGCACGCAGGTGCATGGCGACACGCTGGATGCGCGCGCCATCGCGATGCTGCGCCGCGCGGATACGTTTTTCATCGCCACCGCGCACCCGCAGGCGGGCCTGGATCGCCCGCGTGCGCAGGGCGTGGATGTGTCGCACCGCGGCGGGCGGCCGGGGTTCATTCGCGTCGATGGCGACGGCACGTTGACGGTGCCGGATTTCGCCGGCAACCAGTTCTTCAACACCATCGGCAACCTGCTGGTGAACCCGCGCGCGGGGCTGCTGCTGGTCGATTTCGACAGCGGTGACCTGCTGTATCTCGCGGTGCAAGGCGAGATCATCTGGGGCGGGCCGGAGGTGGAGAACTTCACCGGGGCGCTGCGCCTGATGCGCCTTTCGGTGCGGCACATGCTGCGCCTGGAAGCGGCATTGCCGCTGCGCTGGGGGCCGGCGCAGGTGTCGCCGTTCCTCGGCGCCACCGGCACCTGGGGTTAAGCCCCGCGCGGCAAGGCGGCGCTAGCGCGCCTGCGGCAGTTCGAACCAGAAGGTGGCGCCCTGCTCCACGTTGTTGTGGTAGCCGATGCGCCCGCCGCAGCCTTCGACGATCGCCTTGCAGAAGGTGAGGCCAAGGCCCGCGCCGCCTTGCGGGCGGGTGTGCGAGGCGTCGGCCTGGGCGAACTTGGTGAAAATGCGGCTGGCGAATTGCGGCGGCACGCCGGGCCCCTGGTCGCTCACCATGAAGCGCACGATGGGGTCGCTGCGGTCGGCGCCGATGGTGATCGCCGAGCCGGGCGGGGAGAACTTGAGCGCGTTGTCGATCAGGTGCACCAGCACCTTTTGCACCCAGCGCGCGTCGGCCTCCACATGCACGTCGGTGGGCGAATCGGCCAGCAGCAGTTCCTTGCCTTGCGCGCGGGCGGCGGGCTGCTCGCCCTCGAGCACCTGCTGTACCAGTTCCGAAGCGGGCACCGCTTCGGGCATGAAGCTGATGCCGCCGGACTGGAGCTTTTGCAGGCTGAGGATGGTGTCGATCAGGTGGTGCAGGCGATCGGCCGATTGTGCCGCCATGCCGACCAGCGCGGTGGCGGTCTCGGGCAGCTTGCCGCCGTCACCCGCCTGCAGCGCTTCCACCGCGCCGATCACGCTCATCATGGGGGTGCGGAATTCGTGGCTGACGGTGCTGATGAAGTCGTCCTTGATGGTCTCGAGCGCCCGGCGACGCGAGATGTTGCGCATGAACAGCACCATGCGGCGCTCGCCACCGTCGAACAGGCCCGGCGTGCCGCCTTCGCCGCCGAGTTCGGCAAGCGCGGCTTCCACCGGCACTTCGCGGCCGTCGCGGGTGAGGATGGCGTCTTCGAAGCGGCGCCAGTTGCGTATGGTGCTGCCGTCGAGCCAGTAGCGCGCCACTTCGGCGCGCAATGTCTCGCCGCGCTGATCCGGCTGCAGCCCGGTGAGCGGCTTGTTCGCCAGTTCGGCGACGCTGTAGCCGAACAGCGCCGCGGCGCCGGGGTTGGCGAAGCGCACGCGCCCGCGGTCGTCGAAGATCAGCACGGCGTCGACCGAGATGTCCCAGATGGCGCGATACAGCGCCTCGCTGGTGCGGATGCGCCGGCGCAGGCCGGAGAGGTAATAGGCGAACCAGCCGGTCCAAGGCAGCGCCACCACCAGGAAGATGCCTTGCAGCAGGTCGTGGGTGGAGTCGGAGCGATGCGGGTCGAGGTAGCGCGCGGCCCAGATGCACAGGGCATAGCAGCCCAGGGTATAGAGGCCGAGGAAGGCGAAGTCGCGCAGGGAAAAACGGAAGGCGTAGAAGATCAGCGCGGCGAAATACAGCAGCATCAAGAGCGGCCGTGCCGGACCGGCGTAGGCCATCACGTAGCTGGTGACGCCGATCGCGCAGGCGGCCTGCGGCAGCAACAGCGCGGGGTCGGAAAAACGCAGGTTGAAGTTGCTGCGAAAGGCGGTATAAAACACCGCGGTGCAGCCAAGCACCATGACGACCGCATAGGCCAGCACGAAGCCGGGCACCAGGCCTGCGAGGTAGCAGACCAGGAACAGCCCGAGCGCGACAGCGGAAGTGGCGACCGCCAGGAAATAGCGCCGCAGGCGCAGGCGCTGCGCCTCCCGCGTGGAAAGGCGGCCTCGCTGCGCAGACGCGCGAACGCCGGCCTCGGCCCGTCCCAGGCCGGTAAGGTCGCGCAGTTCGCCAGACTCCAGAGTCATTGCCATTGTTCCATGGTAAAGCATGCCTCACCCGGGACAAATAACCCAAAGTGATTACGGCGGCGCGGCATATACAAAATCCGCGTCATTCCCGTAAGGATAAAGCCTACACCATGGTAGCCACGCCGGGTTCGGTGATGGCGACGACAACAACGAACAAGCCGAGCCAGAGATTGATGCCGACCCACTTGCGGATCTGCCCCAGGGCCGGGGCGGCGGCAGCCCAGTCGGCAGCGGTGACCGCGGCGGCGAAGCGCTTGTAGAGGGCGAAGCGGATGTGGCCGAAGATGGCCATCATGGCGATGCCGACGGCCAGCATGACGTGCAGATACGCGGGTACGGAAAACATGCCGCGCGCACCGCCCAGCAGGTTGAGCATGACGATGCCGGAACCGAGAATCAGCACGATGGACCATTCGACCCAGGCGAAAAAGCGCCCGAGCACACGCGCCATCAGCGTCAGGCGCTGCGGCGGCTCCAGCTCAGCGAGCGCGGGGCGCAGGGCGATGTGGGCGAAGAACATGCCGCCGACCCAGACCAGCACTCCCAGCAGATGCGCCAGGAGCAGCAAACGATACGTCAAAGGAGCTCCCCGAGAATGTGCTTGACCGGGGCGAAGCTCTTGCGGTGGGCCGGGCAGGCGCCGTGCACGCGGATCATCTCCAGGTGCAGCTGGGTGGCGTAGCCCTTGTGCTGCTCGAAGGCGTAATTCGGGTAGGTGCGCGAGAGGCTCACCAGTTCGCGGTCGCGCGCCGACTTGGCGAGGATGGAGGCGGCGGAAATGGCCGCCACCAGGGCATCGCCCTTGATGATGGCGCGCGCGGTGTAGGGCACCAGGGGCACGAAGCCGCCGTCGACCCACACTTCGTCCGGCCTCACCAGGAGCTTTTCCACCGCGCGGCGCATGGCGAGCATGCTGGCGTTGAAAATGTTCATGACGTCGATTTCTTCCACCGAGGCGGAGGCGACGCCGAAGGCGAGCGCGTCGGTCTGGATTTTCACCGCCAGGCGTTCGCGCGTGACGGCGGTCAGCTTTTTCGAATCATCGAGGCCGCGGATGCGCTTTTTCGGGTTCAGTACCACGGCGGCGGCGTAGACGGGGCCGGCCAGCGGCCCGCGCCCGGCTTCGTCCACCCCGCAGACCAGCAGCCCCTTGGCCGACGGCGCCTTGCGCAGCGCCTTGACGCCGCGCAGGTATTTTTTGTCGATTCCGGCGAGCAGGTCCGGCTGGATTTCCTCGTCGGGAATCAGTTCCGGGGGAAGCTCGGGAAAGCGCATGCGCAGGATTCTACCGCGCCCGGGACGGTCGTGCCGGAGGCGGCGGGCGCCTCTTTTCAGGCCTCGGGGAAGAAGCTTTCGACGATCGCGGCGGCGGCGCGCGGCGCCATGCCGCACTTGAGTTCGGCATGCAAACGGGTGAAGCGTGCTTCCAGGCGCTCGCGCACGGTCCAGTCCAGCAGCAGGTTGCCCAGGGCCTGGGCGAGGATTTCGGGGCGGCTTTCTTCCTGCGCGAATTCGGGCACGACGAATTCGCCGCACAGCACGTTGGGCAGGCTGCCGTAAGGCAGGTAGGCCATGCTGGTGGTGATGCGCCAGGACAGCGGCGCCATGTTGTAGGCCACCACCATCGGGCGCTTGAACAGCGCCGTCTCCAGCGTCGCGGTGCCGCTGGCGACCAGCGCGATGTCGCAGGCGGCCAGCGCCGTGTGGGCATCGCGCGGCGAAGGAGTCCAGTCGAGATAGCCCTTGCCGTGCGCGCGCTCAGCCGTCAGGACGGCGTTCCTCCACAGGGCCTCGGTCGGTTCGCTGGCGAGCGGCACGACAAAGCGCAGTTGCGGATGGCGCGCACGCAGCTTGAGTGCGGTGGCGGCGAAGCGCTCACCCAGGTATTGCAGTTCGGACTGGCGGCTGCCGGGCAGAAGCGCGATCACCGGCGCCTCTGCGGGCAGGCCGAGCTTGACGCGCGCGCCGGCGCGGTCCGGCTGCATCGGAATGACGTCGGCGAGCGGATGGCCGACGTAGGTGGCAGGCACGCCGGCTTCGCGGTACAGCGGCTCTTCGAAGGGGAACACGCACAGCATGTGGCCGGCGGCGCGCTTGATCTTTTTCATCCGCCCGCCGCGCCAGGCCCAGATCGAGGGGCTGACGAAGTGCGCGGTGCGCAGGCCGTTTTCGCGCAGGCGGATTTCGAGATCGAGGTTGAAGTCGGGCGCATCGACTCCGATGAAAAGATCGGGCTTCTCTTTCAGCAGGCGGTCGCCCAGGCGCGTATGGATGCGCTTGATCTCCGGGTAATGCCTGAGCACTTCGACATAGCCGCGCACCGAGAGTTTTTCGCTCGGCCACCAGGCGTCGAAGCCCTGCGCGATCATGCGCGGGCCGCCGATGCCCATGAAGCGCGCATCCGGCAGGCGCTGGCGGATCGCCTCGATCAGGTGCTCGGCCAACATGTCGCCGGAAGCTTCGCCGGCGACCATGGCGATGCGCGGTGCGCCGGCGGCGGACATCAAGCTCAGCGCATGATGCCGCGCGAGGCGACAGCGAAGAAGTCCAGGTACAGCTGCAGCTCGGGCTGGGTGGCTGCGAGCTTTTCCAGCTCGGTGCGCGCCGCTGCGATCGTGTGACCGGACTTGTAGATGATCTTGTAGGCCTGGCGGATGTTTTCGATCTGCTCCGGGGTGAAGCCGCGGCGCTTCAGGCCTTCGACATTGACCCCGACCGGCTCTGCCGGATAGCCGGAGCAGGTGACGTAGGGGGGCAGGTCCTTGGCAAGGGCGGAGAACATGCCGGTCATGGCGTGCGCGCCGATGGTGCAGAACTGGTGCACGCCACTCTTGCCGCCCAGTATCACCCAGTCGCCGACGTGCACGTGGCCGGCCAGTTGCGTCTCGTTGGCCATGATGATGTGATCGCCCAGCTGGCAGTCGTGGGCGATGTGCACGTAGGCCATGATCCAGTTGTCGCTGCCGACGCGGGTGACGCCGCCATCCTGGGTGGTGCCGCGGTTCATGGTGACGTATTCGCGCACGGTGTTGCCGTCGCCGATCACCAGCGTGGTGGGTTCGCCGGCGTATTTCTTGTCCTGCGGGTCGCCGCCGATCGAGCTGAACTGCCAGAAGCGGTTGTTCCTGCCGATGGTGGTGGCGCCTTCGATCACGCAATGCGGGCCGACCTTGCTGCCCTCGCCGATTTTCACGCCGGCGCCGATGATGCTGTAGGCGCCGACTTCGACGCTCTCATGCAGCTCCGCCGCCGGGTCGATCAGCGCGGTGGGGTGGATCTTCGCCATGGATGCGCTCAAGCCCCGACCTCGGACATGCGGATGGCGCACATCAGGTCGGCCTCGGTGACCACCTGGCCATCCACCTTGGCTTCGGCCTTGAACTTCCACAGGCCGCGCGAATAGCGGGTGATCTCGATGTGCAGGTTCAACTGGTCACCCGGCATCACCGGCTTCTTGAAGCGCGCGTTGTCGATGCCGACGAAGTAGTAGACCGTCTTGCCGTCGGGTTTGGCATTCCTGCTCTTGAAGCAAAGGATGGCCGCCGCCTGCGCCAGCGCTTCGAGGATCAGCACGCCGGGCATTACCGGGTGGTAGTCGAAGTGGCCGGGAAAAAACGGCTCGTTGATGGTGACGTTCTTGATCGCGTGGATGCGCTTGTCGAGCTCCATGTCGAGCACCCGGTCCACCAGCAGGAAGGGGTAGCGGTGCGGCAGGTACTCGAGGATGGCGTGAATGTCCATGCTTTCCATGATGGGTTCCGTCTTCTGTGAATGCGGGTTAATGGCTCTACTTGTCCGGTTCGGCCAGGCGTTTTTCCAGGGCGCGCAAGCGCGCTTCGATCGCGTCGAGATTGCGCAGGTGGGCGGCGTTCTTCAGCCAGTCGCGCACCGGCGCCAGGGGGTAGGCGCCGCCGTAGGCGCCTCCCTCTTCCTCGATGCTCTGGCGCACCATGGCGCCGGCGCCGATGGTGACGCGGTCGGCGATGCGGATATGGCCGTGGATCATGGCGGCGCCGCCGATCGAGCAGTAGCTGCCGATCACCGTGCTGCCGGCGACGCCGGCGCAGGCGGCGATCGCGGTGTGCGCGCCGATGCGCACGTTATGCGCGACCTGGATCTGGTTGTCGAGCTTGACGCCTTCGCCGATCACGGTATCGGCCAGTGCGCCGCGGTCGATGGTGGTGCCGGCGCCGATCTCGACGTTGTCGCCCAGCACCACGCCGCCGCTTTGCGGGATCTTGATCCAGCGCCCTTTCTCGTTGGCGAAACCAAAGCCGTCGGCGCCGATCACCGCGCCGGCATGGACGATACAGCGCGCGCCGATGCGCGTGCGCGGATAGATGGTGGCGTTGGGATGAATCACGCTGCCTTCGCCGATCTCCACGTCCTCGCCGATTGCCGCATGCGCGCCGACGGAGACGTTCACCCCCAGGCGGGCGGAAGGGGCAACGCTCGCCATCGGATGCACCCCGGGCGCGGCCGCCGGATAGGGGTCGAGCAACTGCGCCACGCGGGCGAAGCAGGCGTAGGGATTGGGATGGATCAGGCGCGGCGCGATTGTGAGTTCGGCGGCATCGGCGGCGAGGATCACCGCGCTGGCGCGGCTGGCCGCCACTTCGGCGCGATAGCGCGGATTGGAGAGAAAGGCGATGTCACCCGCCCCCGCCTCTTTCAGGGGGGCGACGCGCGCGATGCGCACGGCGCCGTCGCCGGCGAGCGTGGCGCCGGTATGCGCGGCCAATTCGGCCAGGCTGTAGGTTTTCGCGGCAGTGACGGCGGGCGCTTGCATGGGCGCGGCGGGCGGGGAGCGATGAAGTGAGTGCGGGTGGAGTGACTGCGGCTCAACCCGGCCGTCCGGCGGCGTGCCGCCGGATCGGAACAGGCGGCCGGGGAAAAAAGCTTTTTTGAATCGGCGGCGCCAGCCGGGAACACCCCGGCATCGCCGCACCGCGGGCGCACCGGGCGGCGGCGATTGCGCAACGGTCGCGGCACAGCGGCACCGCAGCCCGCTGGACAGGCTTACTTGGCGGCAGGGGTGCCGTCGGACATTGCCTTGAGCACCTTGTCGGTAATGTCGATCTTGGGATTGGCATAGGCCACTTCCTGGAAGACGACGTCGATACCTTCCTTCTCGGCCACGCTCTTGATCGCACGGTTGGCGGCGCTGAACACTTCGGCCACTTCGGCCTGGTTGCGCTGGCCGTACTCGTCGCGCAGGTCGCGCTGGCGGCGCTGGAGTTCGCGGCCCTGGTCGGCCAGCTGGTTCTGGCGATCACGGCGCTGCGCCTCCGACATGGTGAGGCTATCCTTGTCGAATGCATCGCTGGACTTGCGCAGGCTGGCCTCGAAGTCATTCAATGCGGCCTGCTTCTGCTTGAACTGGGATTCGAGACGCTTCTCGGCATCTTTCGACTGCTTGGATTCGTGCATGATACGGTCAAGATTGACGACCGCAATCTTGCTCTGCGCCAAAGCCGGCGCCGCGACGGCGCCCGCGCAAATGGCCGCCAGGATCAACAAAAATCGCTTCAAAGTACTCGCTCCAAAAACCGGAATCCCGCTATTGTGCCATGATCGCGGCGGCGCCGCGAGCCTGCGGCCGGGGTGCCCGCGGGAAACGAGGCACGGCCGGGCGAGGAATAACCCGCCGTCAGAAAGAAGTGCCGACGGTGAACTGCAGGTGCTGGATCGAGTCCCCGGACTTGGCGTTCAGCGGCTGCGCCCAGCTTACCGCCAGCGGGCCGAACGGCGACTGCCAGTTGATGCCAATACCGGCGGCGAAACGCATGCCCGGCACGTAACTGCCGCCCAGGGTAGTGGCAAGGCTGTCGCGGCTCCACAATTCGCCGAAGTCGACGAAGGTCGCCAGGCGGACCGACTTGTCCTTCTCCAGGCCGGGGAAGGGGAACAGCAGTTCGGCGGCGCCGGTCAGGCGCGAATCGCCGCCGATGATGGTGCCGTCGGAGGCCTTGGGCCCGAGGGAGTTGGTATCGTAGCCGCGCACCGAACCGATGCCGCCGGCATAAAAGCGCTTGAAGGTCGGCAGCGGCTTGCCGGCCAAGCCCTCGCCGATCGAGTATTCACCGCGCAGGTTCAGCGTGTAGTTTTTGCTGAGCGGGATGTACCAGCGCTGCAGGTAGCTGGCCTTGGCGTAAGTCAGGCTGCCGATCGGGATGCCGTATTCGATGCTCGCGTTCTGGTAGCGGCCTTCGGTCGGGCGCAGCGCGCTGTCGCGCGAATCGCGGACCCAGCCAAGGGTGAACGGCAGGGTGTTGGCCGAGGCGCCGAAGGCAGTGACGTAATTGAGCAGGAAGGTCGGCGCATCGGAGGCCAGGCTGTATTCCGTGTGATCGATCGCCAGGCCGGCGAACAGGGTATCGATCGCGGTGAACGGGTAGCCGAACTGGACGCCGCCGCCGTAGCTGGTGGTCGAATAGTCGCCCAGGTTGAGCGCCGAGGCGTTGAAGTCGCGGCGATAGACGCTGAGGGTGCGGCTGATGCCGTCGACGGTGAAATACGGATCGGTCTGCGACAGGGCATAGACCTTGTTGGTCTTGCCGGTGGAGAAGGAAACCGAGATGGTCTTGCCGGAGCCGAAGATGTTGGACTGCGAGATTGAGGTCTGCAGCACCACCTTGTCGGCGCTGGAGAAGCCCGCGCCCAGGAGCAACTGGCCGGTGGGCTTTTCCTCGACCTTGACGTTGACGTCGATCTGGTCGGGCGAGCCCTGCACGGCCGGCGTCTCGATCGTGGTTTCCTTGAAGTAGTCGAGGCGGTCGAGGCGCTTTTTCGACTCGGTGATCTTGGCGCCGTCGTAATAGGAGCCCTCGAGCTGGCGCATCTCGCGGCGGATCACCTCGTCGCGCGTACGCGTATTGCCGGCGATGTTGATGCGCCGCACGTAGACCCGGCGCGCCGGATCGACGTAGATGGTGAAGGCGACCGTCTGCTTGTCCTTGTCCACCGTCGGTACGGCGTTGGCGTTGGCGAAGGCATAGCCCTCGTTGCCGAGCCGGTCCTGGATCTTCTTGGTGGTCTCGGTCATCTTCTGGCCGTTGTAGACGTCGCCCGGCTTGAGCTGGACCAGGCGCTGCAGTTCTGCCTCGGGCACGATCATCTCGCCCGCCAGCTTGATGTCGGAAACGGTGTACTTGCGGCCCTCGGTGATGCCGACGGTGATGTAGATGTCCTTCTTGTCCGGGGTGATCGACACCTGGGTCGACTCGATGTTGAATTCGAGATAGCCGCGGTTGAGATAGAAGGACTTCAGGCTTTCGAGGTCGGCGGTGAGCTTCTGCTTGGAGTACTGGTTGTCTTTCGAGTACCACGACAGCCAGTTGCCGGTGGAAAGCTGGATGTTGTCGAGCAGCTCGGCTTCCTTGAAGGCGCGGTTGCCGACGACGCTGATGCTGCGGATCTTGGCGACGTCGCCTTCGACGATATTGAAGGCGATGCCGACGCGGTTGCGCTCAAGCGGCGTCACGGTGGTCTTGACGTCGACCGCGTACAGGCCCTTGGCGAGGTACTGGCGCTTGATCTCCTGCTCGGAGCGATCCAGCACCGAGCGGTCGAAGATGCGCCCTTCGGCCAGGCCGGAGTCGCGCAAGATCTTCTTCACCTGGTCCTTGTCGAAGGCCTTCAGGCCGGTGAAGTCGAGGGTGGCGATCGCCGGGCGCTCGTCCACCGCCACGATCAGCACATTGCCTTCGACCTCGATGCGCACGTCCTTGAAAAAGCCGGTGGCGAAGAGCTTCTTGATCGCCTCGGAAGCCTTGTCTTCCGTCATCTGGTCGCCCACCTTCACCGGCAGGTAGGAGAAGACGGTGCCGGCCTCGGTGCGCTGGATGCCCTCGACGCGGATGTCCTTGATGGTGAACGGATCGAAGGCGAAAGCGGGGGCCGCCGCGAGGAGCGGAATGGCAAGCGACAACAGGCGCGCGAAACGCGAGCAAACGTGGGGCTTAACGCGCTTGGTGCGCATCGTTCTGGTTCTTTGCAGGATGTCAGCCGGCCAGGAGCCGGTTTATGTCGTTGTACAAGGCGAGGACCATCGATACCGCGACGACGATCAATCCGAAACGGATCCCGATCTCCATCACCCGCTCGGAGACAGGCTTGCCGCGTATGATTTCGGCGAGATAATACATCAGATGGCCGCCGTCGAGCATGGGAATGGGCAGCAGGTTGATCACGCCCAGGCTGATGCTGATGACGGCGATGAAGGAAAGGAAGGAAATCAGCCCCAGGCGCGCGGTCTTGCCGGCGTAATCCGCGATGGTCACAGGTCCCGAGAGGTTGTGCCAGGAAACCTCCCCCACCACCATCTTGCCCAGCATCTTCAGGCTGAAGGTGGCCATGTCCCAGGTCTGGCCCACCGCGCGGGTGAAACCGCTCACCGGGCCGTAGGCGACGTTGGTCATCGCCGGACGCTCGTCCAGCATGACACCGATGCGCCCGATCCTGGCGCCGCCGTCCGCCTGTACGGCTTCCGGGGTGACGCTGAGGCTGACGCGCGCGTTGCCGCGCAGGATCTGCACCTCGACCGGCTTGGCGGGATTGGCCTGCATCGCCTTGACAAAATCCTCACCGCTGCGGATTTCGCGGCCGGCGGCGGCAACGAACACATCGCCCGCGCGAATGCCGGCGCGCTCGGCGGGCGAACCCACCGCCGGCTGGCTGGCGCGCGGCTGCGGGCGGTAGAGCCTGAAGCCCAGGCGGGCCATCATGTCACGGTCGGGGTCGAGGCCACCAATGCCGGAGAGATCAACCGTCGGCAGGCCGACTTCGCCGCGCGGATTGCGCGTTTCCAGCCGGAAGCTGCGGTGTTCGCTGGCGGCGTCGATCAGGCGCCAGTTGAGGTCGGTCCACGACACCACGCGCTCGCCGTCGAAAGAGACGATCTCGTCGCCCGCCATCAGGCCGGCGCGCGCGGCGGGGGTGCCGGCGGCAGGCGCGGCCACCCGCGCCAACGGCTCCTCGATGCCGTGCATGTTCAGGCCCCAGTAGAGCGCGATGGCGAGCACGAAATTGGCGAGCGGCCCGGCGACGATGATGACGGCGCGCTTCCACACCACCTGGTTGTTGAAGGCACGGGGGCGGTCGACCGCGGCGACCGGCTCGTCCGGCTCCTGTCCCAGCAACTTGACATATCCCCCGATCGGAAAGGGCGCGATCGCCCATTCGGTCTGGTCGCGGCCGAAACGGCGGCTCAAAATCGGCTTGCCGAAACCCAGGCAGTAGCGCAGCACCTTGACGCCGCACAGGCGCGCAGCAAAGTAATGGCCGAATTCATGGAAGGCGATCAGCGGGCCCAGCGCCACCAGGAAAAAGAAAATTTTATGCAGCAACGTCATGCGATTTCCATTTCAGCGCGGGCGCGGGCGCGGGCATCCGCCTCCAGCACGTCTTCCAGGGAGGCGGCCGGCAAACCCGCCACCGCCTCCAGGGTACGCGCCACGGTACGCTCGATGCCGGTGAAGGGCAGGCGGCGCTCGAGGAAGGCCTGTACCGCGACTTCATTGGCGGCGTTCAGCACCGCCGCGGCGCTGCCTCCCGCGTGCAGCGCATCATAGGCCAGTTTGAGGCAGGGAAAGCGCAAAAAATCCGGGGCTTCGAAAGTAAATTGTTTCAGTTTGAAAATATCGAAGGCCGCCACCCCGGCCTCGATACGCTCGGGATAGGCGAGCGCCTGGGCGATCGGCGTGCGCATGTCGGGATTGCCCAGTTGCGCCAGCACCGAGCCGTCGGCGTATTCGACCATCGAGTGGATCACGCTTTGCGGATGAATCACGACTTCGATCTGTTCCGGGGCGGCGCCGAACAGCCAGTGCGCCTCGATCACTTCCAGCCCTTTATTCATCATCGTGGCCGAGTCCACCGAAATCTTGCGCCCCATCACCCAGTTCGGATGTGCGCAAGCCTGTTCGGGCGTCACGTCCTCGAGCTGGCGCGGGGTGGCTGAGCGGAACGGCCCCCCGGACGCGGTAAGCAAAATGCGCCGCACCCCCGATGCCTCCGGCGCCGCATAGTCCCTGGGCAGAGCCTGAAATATCGCATTGTGCTCGCTGTCGATCGGCAACAGGCGCGCCCTGCTGGCGCGCGCGGCGTCCATCAGCACGGCGCCGGCCGTCACCAGCGATTCCTTG
>DASYEQ010000057.1:0-4588 GCA_036498945.1 Burkholderiales bacterium
CCAATACGAAAGAGCCCCGCACGGCGCGAAACCGGCGGGGCTAAGCAGCGGCTTTGCGCCGCCGCGCGGGAGGATACTGTTACGGCCGGTTGCGCAGATCCTTGTCGGCGTCGTCGATGGCTTCCTTGACGTCGCCCACGGCCTTCTCGGTCTTGCCTTCAACCTGCTTGGCGAGGCCCTTGGCCTGCTGATCCTTGCTGTTGATCATTTCGCCGGTCTTTTCTTGCACCTTGCCTGCGACGTCCTTGGCGGTGCCCTTGATCTGTTCCTTGTTCATGGCGATCTCCTTGTCTGGTAAGGGAGGGTTGTCAATCCGCCGCCGTTTGGGGCGGAAACGCTCTATGCCGGCGCCTTTGGGGGACGGCGGCTGGCGATGAATCCACTTTATCGGGCGGGCCACAGGTGAACTGTCGGTGCCTGTCTGATTAGGGAGTAGGAGCGGCCAGGGGCTAGAATAGGCAGAACATCACGCTACAGCTCGTCGGCGCGGCCTGTCGCTGCAACTCGTCTCGGCAACTCGTCTCGGCAACTCGCCTCCGCCACCCGCGCCCCGCAGCCCATGGACTACACCCACTCCGCCCTCCTCGCCGTCGGCCTGTTCGCGCTCACCTTCATGAGCCCCGGCCCCAACCTGCTGGTGGTGGTGCAGGCGAGCCTGGCGAACGGGCGCCGCGCCGGCATCGCCACCGGCATGGGCGTGGCCGCGGGCGACGCGATCTACGCGGCGCTGGGGCTATTCGGCATGGCGGCGGCAGTCGCGCAGGGCGGGCTGCTGTTTTCGCTGATCAAGACGGCCGGCGGCGCCTACCTGATCTGGTATGCGTTCGGCCTGATGCGCGGGCGCGCGCAGGTGGACCTGGAAGTCACCGGCGCGGCGGCGCCGGCGCGCTCTTTCGCGCAATGCTTTCGCCGCGGGCTCCTGACCGACCTCGCCAACCCGCAGACGGCGCTGTTTTTCGCCAGCATCTTTTCCATCACGCTGGATGCGCACACCCCGCTTTCGGCCCGGGCGCTGACGTGGAGCGGCATCGTCGCCGCTTCGCTGCTCTGGCGCGTCGGCCTGTCGCACGCGTTTTCGATCGCCCCGGTGCGCCGCGGCTATGCGCGCGCGCAAGGGGTGATGGAGCGGCTGGTGGGCGTGGCGCTGGGCCTGTTCGGCGCCAAGCTGGTCTACGAAGGCCTGCGCGCGCACTAGCCCCGGCCGTCCGCGCATTCCCAACGGGCTTCCTTCGATGCGCCCGAAGGGGATTTCGGTTTGGTCATGGCCCAAGGCCACTTCCTCCGGGGCGTGGCCCAAGGCCACTTCCTCCGGGCGCGGCCACATTCTTTGCTCCTGTCATTCCCGCCAAAGCGGGAATCCAGCGCGCGCCTGCGCTGCAACAACCCATCCATTGCCCATGGGCATGCGCCCGCGGTTTGTTGCAAGGCGTAACCACAACACGCCCCGCTCACATCCTGTAGCAGTTGCTTACGGGACGCGCAGGCGTGCGTAGCGATACTGCTCTCATCCGAGGAGGGAGCGGGTGATGAGCGCGATGATGATTTTTCTGTTGATAGCGGCGGCGGTGACGGTGTTCACCGGGCTCGCCTGCTGGGCCTACCTGAGCTGGGACCATTACCGCGAACAGCGGCGCCTGCATGCGCGCATGGCCGCGCGCAGCCGGCGCCAGACGGCGCAGCACCAGTGGAGCAACACCGCCAACCGCTGAGCGGATCGCCCCGCGCAGCGACCGCGAACGGATCAGCCGACATGGATGCCGGCGCCCGGTGCCGCACCGCCCGCCGCCGCCGCGCGTGCCATGCCGCACGCCCGCCACCCCCGGCGCACCCAACATCCCGACCCGCCGGTAGCGCTAACGTGCTGGTTTTCCCGCCTCTAGCCACGCCGGCGCTTTAGGCTATACTCGAAAAAACAAAGGCCGCCGGCGCATCCGCCGACCGGAGCGCCGTGTTTGACCTTCGGGAGTTGTCTGTTTCGCGCCGCGCCGCCTGGGCGGGCAAGAATCGACCTCAACTACCCAGCCGCGCGCGGCTCGACCCGCGCGTTACAACAACGTTTGGAGACAAATCGCCGTGACGACCGTTCGCCGCCGCTTCCCTCGCCTTGCCCCGCGCCTCATCCTCACCCTGGCTGCCGCTGCCGCCTGCGCCTTCGCCACCGGCGCGCAGGCGCAAAGCTTCCCGAACCACCCGATCCGCTGGATCGTCGGCTACCCGCCGGGGGGCACCACCGACCTGTTGGCGCGCATCATGGCGCAAAAGATTTCCGGCGGCCTGGGCCAGCAGGTGATCGTCGATAATCGCCCCGGCGCCGGCAACAACATCGGCACCGAAACAGTGGCGAAGGCGCCGCCGGACGGCTACACCGTGCTGCTGGTGAACCCGGCCAACGCGATCAACGTCACCCTCTACAAGAACCTGTCGTTCGATTTCGGCCGCGATATCGTCGGCGTCGCCGGCATCGTGCGCGTGCCCAACGTGATGGAAGTGACCACGTCGCTGCCGGCCAAGTCGATCCAGGAATTCATCGCCTATGCCAAGGCCAATCCGGGCAAGGTGGTGATGGCGTCTTCCGGCAGCGGCACCTCGGTGCACCTCTCCGGCGAGATGTTCAAGATGATGGCGCACATCGAGATGCTGCACGTGCCCTACAAGGGCGCCGGCCCCGCGCTGGTCGACCTGATCGCCGGGCAGACGCACGTGATGTTCGACAACATGCCGTCCTCGATCGAGCACATCCGCGCCGGCAAGCTGCGCGCGCTGGGCGTGACCACCGCCAAGCGCAGCGCCCAATTGCCGGACGTGCCGGCGATCGGCGAAGTGGTGAAGGGCTACGAGGCTTCCGCCTGGTTCGGCATGGGCGCGCCCAAGGGCACGCCGATGGAAGTGATCAACCGCCTGAACAAGGAAATGAACGACGCCCTGGCCGACCCCGCCACCAAGGCGGCGCTGGCGAAACTCGGCGGCGACACCATCGCCGGCACGCCGAAGGACTTCGACGAGACCAACCACATGGAAATCGAGAAGTGGTCCAAGGTGGTGAAGGCTTCCGGCGCCAAGGTCGAATAAGCTTTTTGCCGCACGAAAAAAATCGGGGCACAAGCCCCGATTTTCTTTTGTATGCTCCCGGCGTGAAACGCGTCCTCTTCATCTGCAGCCAGAACCGCCTGCGCAGCCCCACCGCCGAGCAGGTGTTCTCCGCCTGGCCCGGCATCGAGTGCACCTCCGCCGGCACCAACAACGATGCGGAAAACCCGCTCACGCCTGAACTGGTCGAATGGGCCGAGCTGATTTTCGTGATGGAAAAGGCGCATCGCAACAAGGTGGAAAAGAAATTCCGCGCCCAGCTTCACGACAAGCGCGTGATCGTGCTCGGTATTCCCGACGAGTTCGACTACATGGACCCGGCGCTGGTGCGCCTGCTCGAGATCAAGGTTGGGCGCTTCCTGCCGTCCGTCTGAGCGGGCGGCAGGAAGCCGCTCAGGCCTTAACCGCCCGCCTTCGGCGCGGGCTTGACCATGCCGCGATCGCGCGCGCCGGAATCATTGCGGCCCAGCGGGCCGGCGTCGTCGCTGCCGGGGTGCGAAGGGCCGGCCTTGGCGCCGTCGCCGGTGGGCGGCGGGGTGCGGGCGATGCCGGGGTCCCGGTTCACCGCCGGGGCGCGCGCGATGCCGGGGTCGGCCTGCTTGTTGCACACCGGCTCCTTCTGGTTTTGCGCCTTCGAGCAATCGATGTTGCCGGGCATGGTGACGGCGGGCGCCGGGCCCTTGGGCGCGGGCAGGGTGGGCTTGGCGGCTTGCGCGTGGGCGGGGGCGGCGAACAGGACGGCGGCGAACGCCAGGCACAGCAGCGCGATCAGGGTGGCAAGCGAAAGATGGTGCCGCGCGCGCGGGCGCGGCGGACGGTGCGAGAAGAAGGCGTGCATGATGATCTCCTTGCGTTGCGGGCGTGAGGCTTGGCAGGCGCCCGGTGCGCCGGGACTCGGCGCGAACAGGCTAGCGCGGCTGCGGGTTGCGGCCTTCGCTGATGTCGCTGGGCCGCGGCCCGGCGCCGGTGTTGGGGCCGCTCATGCCGTCGTTGGTGCGCGGCGCACCTTTCTGGATGCCGCGATCGACGCCGGCGGGCGGCGCGTGGGACATGCCGGGGTGCGCGCCTTGCGCGTCCTGGCTGCATTGGGCGGTGCTCTTGTTGGCGGCCTTGCTGCAATCGATGCCGCCGGTGCCGGCGGCCCCCTTTCCGGGTTCACTGCTCGGCGGCGCGCCGGTGGCGCCGGGGCTGCCGGGCAGCGGCTGCGCCAGCACGCCGGCGCTGATCAACAGCAACGCCAGGATGGCGACGATGAAGGCGAACTCGCGCGAAATCGTCGGGATGACAGGGTGGGATTCGGGGTGAAAGACGGGGATGCGCATGGCTGTCTCCTTCGCGCCGCGGCGCGGCTCGCGGGTAAAACCCGCACTGAAAAAGGAGCAAGGCATGTGCCTTGTGGCGCCGCGTGGGGGCACGGGAAAAGCGTCGCCACGGGAGCAAGAATTGCCCGCGCCGGTAAGAGTTTCAGCGGCGGCGCGTTGCGCTACTAAAGGCCCGTATA
>DASYEQ010000058.1:0-9280 GCA_036498945.1 Burkholderiales bacterium
CGTAACACCCGATGCTGGGCGCGGTCAGCGACATCGGCCGCCCGTCGATGTCGCGCGAATAATCGACGCGGCTGTCGCGGTTGAACACCGCCGTGCTGGTGGTGCCGTTGCCGATGGCAACGTTGATCGAGCCCGGGGTGGGGCCCGCACCCTGGGTCGGGCGGCCGCGCGTATCGACCTGCGCCTGGTGGTGGTAGATCGCGCCGCTGCCAGCCAGGCCGGTGGCAAAGTAATTGAAGTTGGCGTAGGAACTCTGGTCCAGCGGCGTGGCGGCGAGCGCGGCGCGGTAGGAGCCGGCGCCGTCGAACTTCAAGCCGAGGTTACCGTTATCGATATAAAACGCGCCCAGGAGCGGCGTCGAATAGACGTTGCGGTCACCCACCGGAATGGTGGAGGCGGTCCACAGGTCGACGAAGCGCATGCCGTTGCCGTAGCACAGGTCGACGCACAGATTGTTGGAAAACTCGAAGGCGTTGGCGCCACCGTGGGCGCCCAGGCGGGTTTCAAGAAAAGTCTGTTCGCCCACCACCGGGACGCGGCGTACCAGCGTGTTGTGATGAAACTTGCAGGCACCGCCCTGAAAATGCAGGAACTGCAGCGGCGCGTCCTCGACGTAGTTGAAGGCGTAGACGTTGCCGATGTTGACGGTACCGGTGGGCTCCGGCACCGTGCTGCCGCCCAAGGGCAGGCCGGATTGCCAGATGCCGGCCTTCTGGTAGCTGCGTGCCGAGGTGGCGCTGTTGACCGCGCGCAGCCACGCATTGACGTCGCCATGGCCGCGGTTGTAGGTCACCACCACATTGGAGCAGGCGGCGAAATTCTCCACCACTGAGCAGCCGTTGATCTCGTGCGACTCGTTGCCCTGCACCAGCACGCCATCGACGGCCATCAGTTCCAGCGCATTGTTCAGCGCCTGGTGGGCGAAGCAGTGGCGTACCGTCAGGCCACTCATGCGATTCACCTGGTTGGCTTCCGAGCCGCCGATGGAAAAGGCGGCGCCGGAGGCGGCGATCGCCAGGTTGTTGGTCGAGTCGATGCCCGACTGCCCGGCGGCGCATTGCTCCACCGTGATGTTGATGCCGGTATGCCCTGCGGAAACGCCGTGCGGATAGACGCCGAAAGCCCAATTGCGCGACATGCGCGCGTGCAGGCCGATCAGTTGCAGGTGGCCGGCGTCGGCAGCGTCAGCCAGATCGATGTTGAACGCCAGGGTCTCGCTGGCGCATTCGATCTGCCCGAGATTGGGGTTGCCGCTGGCGGGAATGATGTAGTGCGCGCCGTTGAAAAATGCCGAGTAGCCCAGGCCCGTGATGCCGCCGGAAGCGGCGGCGGCCAATGCTCCCAGGGTGAGCGCAAGCGTGGTTTGCTGCGGCACGCGGATCAGGCGCTCGCCGCATTCGTAGATTTCCGTCTCCAGGGCAGAGGTATCGGTCACCAGGGGCACACCCTGCCAGGTGTTGGCCTCGCCCGCCACCAGCACCCAGTCGGCCTTGACGTAGCCGCCGACGATCTGCGGCAGCGCCTGCGCGTCGCCATAGGGGCCGATCACCACCGGGCAGTCGTCGTTGCCGGAAAGGCCGGTGAGATTGAAGGCGCCGCGCAGCACCGAACCGCGCTTGAGCCCAATGCGCATGCCGAAGCCGCTGGCATGCCCGTTGATATAGCTTTGCAGCAGGGCGATGCTGTTCCACGGGTTGGCATAGGTGCCCTGGTTGGCGGACTCAGCCGCGCCCGGATCGAAGAAATGCGTGGGTGTGATCTCCACGTCCACGTTGCGCAAAAACCGCGTCAGCGCGCTGCTTGAGGAAATGCCGGTGGTAACGACCGCGGCCGACTGTGCCGCGAGTTTGAGTTCGAGCGATGACGCCATGACGCCTCCCGGGAGGGCATGGCGCCGGATTGTTGATGATGAAAAAAGTTCGGGATCGCGCCAGCCGCAGGGATTGTGGTCACCGCGAATAACAGCTTCATGACGCGCGCCTGATCCGGCGCGCCCGCTTTCAGCGCGTGGCGACGACAAACAGGCGCGGAAACGGCAGCAGCACGCTGCCATCAGGCAAGGGCTTGTAGGCCTTTGCCACCTTCTCCTGGTAGAGGCGCAGGAATTCGGGCTGCTCGCTTTTGTCCAGCGCGTCGAGGAAGGGCCGCAGGGCGCTGCCCTTGAACCACTCGACCACGCCGGCGGCGCCGCCTTCCAGCACGTGGTGATAAGTGGTACGCCAGACATCGACGTCGGCGCACAGGGGCTTGAGCAATTCGTAATACCAGCGCGCGTCCTCGCGCGCGGTGCGCTCGATGCCGGCAAGCTTCTGCGCCCACGGTCCGGTGTTCACCGTCTCGCGCATGAGGATGTGCGCCGGCTCGTCCAGGTTGTTGGGCATCTGCACCGCCAGGCTGCCACCGGGCGCCAGCTTGGCGACGAGGCGCGGAAACACCCTGGCATGGTCCGGCACCCATTGCATCACGGCGTTGCCGAGGATCACGTCGTAGGGCCCGGGGTCGGCCCAGTCCTCAATGCCGGCGACTTCGAAATTGAATTGCGGCAGGCGCTTTTTCGCAGCGGCGATCATGTCGGTGGAACTGTCCAGCCCGCGGACGGCGGCGCCGGGAAAGCGCGCGGCCAGCACCTCGGTGGAGTTGCCCGGGCCGCAACCGATGTCGACCACGCTGCGGGCCGCTGCCGCGGGGATGGCGGAAACCAGGTCGCGCACCGGGCGCGTGCGTTCGTTTTCAAACTTGGTGTACTGGCTGGCGGACCAACTCATGCGATGCTCCTGAAGGCGTGAAATCCGCCCCGCAGGTTACGCCAAAGCGGCGCCGATTTCCAATGATGCAAGGGATAGACGGACGCGGATAAACGGCTTCCACGCAGGCGGGCGATGCTGTATCTTTGGTAACAGGTGCTGCCCTCATGCGCGAGCAATCACGCACAGGCGCCACGCAATCACCTTTCCCAACACACTCGTGTTGGCCGCGCCAGTCGCGCGCGGCAACGCCTTCTTTAAATCTTCGCAAGCAACAACACCGCATCCACGTTCCTACGCGCCGCGGTGGCTCAACACAAACGTGTTGACCACGGAAGAAGATTTCGCGGAATCCACCGTGGTTTACCGTGGTTTGCAATCCCGCCCCAAAAGCCGGCTGACAAAAAAGCCAAAAAACCTATGGTTTTATCGGGGTGCTGGGGGGCAAGACCGTCCCCATCCCCTACTCCGCCTTGATACCCGCGGCCTTCACCACCGCCGCCCACTTGGCGATGTCGGCCTTGAGCACGGCTTCCATTTCTTCCGGCGTGCTGCCGACGCCGACGGCGCCCTCCGCGGTCAGGCGCTTGGTGAAGTCCGCCGACTTCACCACCTTGGCGATCGCCTTTTGCAGCACCTCGATGGTGGCGCGCGGCGTGCCGGCGGGCGCGAGGATGCCGTTCCAGCCGCTGACTTCGTAGTTCGGCAGGGTCTCGGAGATCGTCGGCACCTCGGGCAGTATCTCCAGGCGCTTCTTGCTGGAGACGCCCAGCGCCTTGATGCGCCCGGAGCGGATGTGCGGCACCACGCTGCTGGCGGAGGCGACCAGGTACAGGTTGACTTCACCCGCCAGGAGCGCGGTCAGCACCTGCGGGCTGCCCTTGTAGGCGACGTGCACGATCTTGATGCCCGCCGTGGAGGCGAACAGCTCCGCGCCCAGGTGGCCGAGGCTGCCGCTGCCGACCGAGCCGAAGTTGAGCTGGCCGGGATGCGACTTGGCAACATCGATCAATTGCTTCACCGAATTGCCGGCGAAGTCGCGGTTCACCACCATCACCATCGAGACGTTGCTCACCAGCGAAACCGGGGCGAAGGATTTCACCGTGTCGTACGGCAGGCGGCGGAACAGGCTGGGGTTGACAGCGTGCGAGGGGAACACCATCAGCAGGGTGTAGCCGTCAGGCGCGGCGGTAGCCACCACCTCGGAGCCGACGATGCCGGAGGCGCCGGGGCGGTTGTCGATGTAGACCTGCTGGCCGAAGTCGGCGGAGAGCTGGATCGCCATCGCGCGCGCCAGGGTGTCGGTGACGCCGCCGGCGCCGGAGGGGATCACCAGGCGGATCGGGTGCTCGGGAAAGGCGGCGTAAGCGCCTTGCGCCAGCAGCAGGCACAGCGCGATGATCAAACCAAAACCTGCGCGCAACCGTGTGGGCTTCACGTCAACGCCCCGCATGCTGCGCAATGAAGTTGCGCACCACCGGCGCGCACAGGTCGGGCGCCACCGCGCCGGTGTGATAGCCGTCCACATCCAGCAGCCTGAGTTGCGCACCGGGCATTGCCTCCTGGTAGGCGCGAAATTCGGCGGCGCCGCGGCGCGGCGAGTCGTTGGCCAGCACCAGCACCGGGCGCTTGACGTTGGGCAACTCGGGCCTGAGGTCCAGCCCGCCGACCCAGCGCAAATAGGCGTGCGCGGTGGAGACGGCGGTGCGCCCCATCATCTGCACCCACCAGTCGACGCCGGCGGCCGGCATCTTGCTGCCGAGGCGCCCGCCCATGGTCCAGCGCGCCCAGCTCGCCATGCCGTGGGTGTCCATGTGCTCCAGCCAGCCGTCGATGGACGGGCCCTTGATCGGCGAACTCACCATGGTGGCGCTCTTGATCAGGTCGGGCCGGTCGAGGGTGATTTTCAGCGCCGGCATGCCGCCGCTTTTGCCGCCCACCACATGCACCGGCACACCTGGTGAGACGTGCTCGATCAGGCGCGCCAGATCGTTCACCACCATGGCCGTGGTGAAGCTGAAATCGGCGGGCACCGCGCCGGTCTGCCCGAAGCCGCGCAGGTCGTAGCGCACTACGCGATAGTGCCGCGAGAAATGCGGCACCCAGGCACGCCAGGCCTCGGTGCATTCGGTGAAACCGTGGATGAACACCACGGTCTCGGGCTTGGTCCACGGGTCGGTGTGGTCATCGACCGTGTAGAACAGCTTGAGGTCGGGAAGATCGAGGTAGGCCATGAAGGTCGCGACCTGGGCCGCGCGGAGATTTGGGGAGGATAGTTGAGGTTCGCGGAGGTTCGCGCGCCGGGCGTAAAAGAGTAAATCATTCACCCCTTTCCGGCGTGCTTTTGCGCACGCATCTACTCTATAATCGCGTCGCAAAGGAGCGCGGGGCAGCACTAAAACCGCGCCATAACGACAACAGAGACACTCGTCAACTCAACGGATGATCTGGAAAGTTCTACTCGTCGGCTGGGCGCTGCACGTGGTCGGCGCCGGCGTCATCCTGCGCTCCCAGGCGCGCCGCGTCTGCAACTGGCGCATCCCCCTGGCGCTCGCCATCGGCGGGCAACTGGCCACCTCCCTCGCCGGACTTGCCGCCGGCCTGGGGTGCGTATTGATATTCGACTCGATGGGCATGCCGGCCTCCTATGGCTTGTATGCGCTGGGTGCATTCGCCGCCGCCATCGCCTGGGGGCTGGCGCTGAAGGCGCTGGTGGCCCGGATGGCGCAGCATGCCAAGGGCGCGTTTTATTCGTCAGCCACCATGCGCCGGATATCGACGCGCAGCTTTTTCTGCGTGCTCGCCTGCTATGCCGGCGCCCTGGTGCTCGCCCTCGGCGCCTGGCACATCATGCATCTGCCTGCCATCGCCATCAGCGCGCTTGAGTTGACGGCCCCAATGGCCTAGAAGCGCCCGGCAAGCGAGAGCAGCACGTAGCGACCGGGCGTGTTCCGGTTCGCGGCCCAGCCGGCGCGCCCGCCGATCTGCCAGTCGTCGGAGAGAATGTAGGCGGCGCCGGCGTTTTTGTACATCACCACCCCGCCGTCGCTCCGGCGCGCGATGCTGTCGGCCTCGCCTTCGATGAAGGTGCGAAAGCGCTGCGTCCACCAGTGGCCGGCGACGACGCCGAGAATGCCGGCGGTGAAGCGGCGGCCGTCGGCGCGGGTGTCGTATTTGACGCCGGGCATCACGCCCAGGGTGTTGTCGCCCGGCAAGTCCCAGCCGAGCACGGCGCGCAGCGAGGGCCGCAGCCCCAGGCCGCGCTGCGCCGGGCTGCCGCTGGGCAGATCGACATGGACGATCCACGCCAGCGCCGGGTTGAGAGTGCCGGAAACACCGTCCTGTACGTGGTACTTGAAGCCGATGGCGATGTCCGCAAAGCCGTTCTGCGGCGCGGGGCCGTTGCCGGCGGTGCCCATCCCGGCGTTGTGAATGAAGCCGTCGGTCTCCAGGCGCAGTTCGACCGTGTCGCTCACGCCGGCCTTGAGCAATAGCGGCGTGGTGGTGGTCGTGAGCCTGTCGCCGTCGCGGCGATCGACGGTCTGCTGCGGCCCGGTCTCGAACTGCCAGCGGCCCTTCGGTACGGCGCCGGTGGATTCGACGAAATCGGGGCCGTCGGTGTCGATGCGGTCGACGGCGTGCGCACCGGCGCACGCAAGCAACGCTGCAAAGGCAAGGCAGGAAAGGCGCAAGGAGATGGCAGCCGCGAACGCGGTTTCGGAATCAGGTTACCAGTGACCGCGCGCATCATAGACAGGCAGAGGCCGCCTGTCCATCGCGAAAATATTCCCGCGTGGCGGCTATTTTTCGCCGAGCAGCTTGAGCACGGATTGCGTCAGTACTCCATCGGCGGCCGCCAGTTGTTCGAGGATCGAAAAGTGATCCTCGCCCGGCAGCACCAGGAGTTCGGAGGCCAGCCCGCGCGCCTGGCAGGCCGTGTGCAGTTCGCGGCTCTGGCGCTGCAGCTCGCCCAGTTCGGCGCCACCGACGACGATGATGGCGGGGTGCGAACCGGCAAGGTGGCGGATGGGCGAGTTGCGCAGCGCGGTGGGCACATCCATGCGTAGCGCCGTGTTGAGGTAGGAGAGCTGGATCGGCTCGAGGTCGAACAGGCCGCTGACCGGCAGGATGCCGGTGACGCCGGGGTAGGCGCGCAGCGTGGCCGTGA
This sequence comes from Burkholderiales bacterium, assembly GCA_036498945.1. GTDB lineage: Bacteria > Pseudomonadota > Gammaproteobacteria > Burkholderiales > JAEUOS01 > JAQGMJ01. The sequence goes on from DASYEQ010000058.1 coordinate 6,913, forward strand.
GATGCCCGCCCGCCGAGTGCCCACCCACCACCAGGCGCGTGGGGTCGGCGCCCAGTTCGCTTAAACGCGCGAGAAGGTAGCCGGTGCAGGCGGCAACTTCGCCCACGATCTCGTCCATCGTCGCCTCCGGCGCCAGGGTGTATTCCAGGTTGGCGAAGTTGACGCCGTGCGACAGCAGGCCCAATGCGAGGCAGTCGAAGGGCTCCTTCTCGTTGCGCTGCCAGTAGCCGCCGTGGATGTGCAGATAGGTCGGGCGACCCGGCTTGCCGCAGCGGATGAAGTCGAGGCGCTGGCGCGGCTTGGTGCCGTAGGGCATGTCCCACACGCCATCCAGCGTGGGCCGCAGGCGCGCGCTGCGCTCGGCCCAGCCGGTGCGGTGGCGCTCGACGTCGGGCACGGCTGCGGTGTTGTTGTAATCGGCGTCGAGTTGCGCCTGGGTCATGCCGCGATAGATGATTGCGCTCATACCGGCTGTCTCCTTTGCCCGGCCGGGTCGCCGGAAAGGCCGGATTGTAGAGCAGGCCGCGCGTGCCGCCGAAATGCGAACGCCGGGCGCGCAGGCCGGGCGTTGTGGTGGCGCGGATACGCTCAGTTGTTCATCGTATAGGCGCGGATGCGCGCGTCGGTGATCCTGATCGGCGGGCCGGCATCGACGCGGCACATGACGTCACCCTTTTTCCAGGGCGTATTGCCGCCTTCGGTGACCACGGTGCAGATCTTGCCGGCCACCGTCACCCAGGGCTCGCGATGGCGCATGCCGCAGACGTGCTCTTCCTCGTGGCCGAGCACGCTTTCGTCGAGGGTTGAGTAATAGATCTGGTACTGGGTTTCGACGCCGTCGCGCACCGTGCAGGCGGAAGCGCCGCCGTGGCAGGGCTTGAGGTCGTCGGGATGGTAGACCACCTTCTGGCCGCAGACGGTGGAGACACGGATCGGGCCGGGCGAAACGCAGGCCGAGACGCTGGCTGCCAGCATGGCGATGACCGCGAACTTGCCGGCGATGGCACCGGCAAACGTGAACTTGTGTTGCATGAATTCTCTCCGGGACTGCGGACCGGCTCGGGGTTCGCAGTCCGATGGCTGAAGCAGCGATGTGGCTGATGCTTCGGTTATCGGCGCGGAGAGAGGTAAATTGAGCGCTCAGACGCGTGGCGGCAGAGGTGCGGTGCCCGGTAGAATCGCGGTTTTCCCCTTCTTATCGGCGTTTTGCCACGGAACGAAAGGGTTTCATGCGCTTGCGCGGGTTTTTCGTCTGGATATTGATCGCGGCTGTCGCCATGCCGCTGGGCGGCTGCGACATGGTGCGCCCCTTCGAGGAGGTGTGCGCGCGCAAGCTGGACGCGGCGTCGGTGACGGTGGAGACCGCGCCGGTGCAATACGAAACCGATTTCTCGCAGTCTTCATCGCAACTGACGGCGCGCGGCGCGCATGCGGCGGGGCGCATCGTGCTGGGGCTGACTGAAACCCGGCTCAAGAGCACGTTCTCGTTTTCCGGCAACGGCATCGTCAAGCCGATCACCGGACGCTATTGCATGCGCCCGGTGGTGAGCGTGAAGCTGGCGTTCGAGCCGATGAAGCTGTTCGTGGCGAGCGAGCAGAAGCCCGGCAGCTGCGAGCACAAGATCACGCTGGACCACGAGCGCCGCCACATGGGCGTGTACGCGAACTACCTGGACACGCTCTCCGAGCGCATCACGCAGGAGATGAAGCAGAAGTTCGGCGACCGTATCCTCTACTTCAGCAGCACCGCGGAGGCCGAGGCACAGGTGCGCACCACCGCCGCCGAAATCCTCAAGCCCTACATGGAAAAGGGCATGACCGAGGTGCAGCAACTGCAAAAGGCGGTGGACTCACCGGAGGAATACGCGCGCATGGATACCGAGCAGATGCGCTGCGTCAACTACACCACGGGCGGGGGCGTCGCGCCCCTGCCGTGAGCTACTTCAGTGCCTTGAAGCGGATGCGCTTGGGCTTGGCGCCCTCTTCGCCGAGGCGCTTCCTCTTGTCGGCTTCGTATTCCTGGTAGTTGCCGTTGAAGAACACCGCCTGCGACTCGCCTTCGAAGGCGAGGATGTGGGTGGCGATACGGTCGAGGAACCAGCGATCGTGCGAGATCACCATCACGCAGCCGGCGAATTCCAGCAGCGCATCTTCCAGCGCACGCAGGGTTTCGACGTCGATGTCGTTGGAAGGCTCGTCGAGCAGCAGCAGGTTGCCGCCGGCCAAGAGCGTCTTCGCCAGGTGCAGGCGCCCGCGCTCGCCGCCTGAGAGGTTGCCGACGATCTTTTGCTGGTCGCCTCCCTTGAAGTTGAAGCGGCCGAGGTAGGCGCGCGAGGACATCTCGAACTTGCCGACAGTGAGGATATCG
>DASYEQ010000059.1:0-50438 GCA_036498945.1 Burkholderiales bacterium
GATGCCATCGAAGTCGAAAACGGCCGCTTTGTCGCCGTGCGCATCGGCAGCGAACGCATCGCCGCCAAGGCCTGCGTGGTCGCCTCCGGCGGCTTCGAGTCCGACATCGCCTGGCAGCGCGAAGCCTGGGGGCAGAACGAGCGCGGCGAATGGCCGGCCGACAACTTCCTGATCCGCGGCACCCGCTACAACCTCGGCCTGCCGCTCAAATCCCTGATGAAAGCCGGCGCCGACACCATCGGCGACCCGACCCAGGCGCATTGCGTGGCGATCGACGCCCGCGCCCCGCTCTACGACGGCGGTATCTGCACCCGCGTCGACTGCGTCTCCCTCGGCGTGATGGTCAACCGCGACGCCCAGCGTTTCTATGACGAAGGCGAAGACTTCTGGCCCAAGCGCTACGCCTTGTGGGGCCGCCTGGTCGCCCTGCAGCCGGGGCAGATCGGCTACTGCGTGATTGACGCCAAGGCAGTCGGCCGCTTCATGCCGCCGGTGTTCCCCGGCATCAAGGCCAACAGCCTGGAAGACCTCGGGCGCGAACTCGGGCTGGATGCGGCGAAGTTCGTCGCCACCATCAACGAATTCAATGCCGCCTGCCGCGTTGGCACCTTCGACCATCAGGTCCAGGACGATTGCCACACCGAAGGCATCACCCCGCCCAAGACCCACTGGGCACGCCCGATCGACACGGCGCCCTTCTACGGTTACGCGCTGCGCCCCGGTATCACCTTCACCTACCTGGGCCTGAAAATCAACGATCACGCGGCCGTGCATTTCGGCGGTGAGCCCAGCCCTAATCTTTTCGCCGCCGGTGAAGTGATGGCAGGTAACGTGCTCGGCAAGGGCTACACCGCCGGCGTCGGCATGACCATCGGCACCGCCTTCGGGCGCATCGCCGGCACGCAAGCCGCTGCCGCCGCCAAACAATCCGGAGTCTCCCATGCAGCAGCTTGAAGCCCTGACGCGCGAGGCCGGCGCCCTGGCCATGGGTGGCCCCATGACCGCCGACGAAACCGAAGTGGCGCGCCAGATGCAGATCTGCAACGCCTGCCGCTATTGCGAGGGCTTTTGCGCCGTGTTCCCGGCGATGACCCGCCGCCTGGAATTCGGCAAGGCGGACATCCATTACCTCGCCAACCTGTGCCACAACTGCGGCGCCTGCCTGCACGCCTGCCAGTACGGCCCGGTGCATGAGTTCAGGGTGAACGTGCCGGAGGCGATGGCCCGCGTGCGCGTGCAGACCTATCACGACTTTGCCTGGCCGCGTGCGTTGGGCAGCCTTTACCGCAGCAACGGCCTGACGCTGGCACTGGCCACCGCAGGCGGCTTGGCGCTGTTCCTCGTCCTCGCCATGCAGATGGCCGGGACGCAGTTCGGCCAGCCGCTGGCCGGCAACTTCTACGCCGTGTTCCCGCACAACTTGCTGGCCGCGATGTTCGGCGTGGTGTTCCTCTTTGCCATTTTCGCACTGGCAATGGGCGTGCGCGGTTTCTGGAACGGCATCGACCCTGGCCAGGCACCCGCGAACAGCGGCAATCCGGCGAGCGAAGCCGCCGGCGCGGCGCTGTCGCTGAAGTACCTCGACGGCGGCCACGGCAAGGGGTGCAACGAAGCCAACGACGCCTTCACCCTGGCGCGGCGCCGATATCACCACTTCACCTTCTATGGTTTCCTGCTGTGCTTCGCCTCCACCAGCGTGGCGACGCTCTACCACTACGCATTCGGCTGGGAGGCGCCCTACGCCTTCACCAGCCTGCCGGTGCTGCTGGGGACGCTTGGCGGTATCGGCCTGGTGATCGGCCCCGCCGGGCTCCTATGGCTGAATCTCAACCGCCATCCGCAGCACGGCGACGCGGCGCAAAAGCCGATGGACCGTGGCTTCATCGCCTTGCTGCTGCTCGTCAGCATCACCGGCCTGGCGCTGCTGGTCTGGCGCGACACAGGCGCGATGGCGCTGCTGCTGGCGGTGCACCTGGGCGTGGTGATGGCGCTCTTCTTAACCTTGCCCTACGGCAAGTTCGCGCATGGCATCTATCGCTGCGCCAGCCTGCTCAAATGGTCGATCGAGAAACGCCAGCCGAGCAATCTCAGGCTGGGCGGCGACTGACCCAGGCTATTTGCCGGGCTCGGCCGGGGCCTGCGCCGGCGCTTTGCCGCCGGCAGGCTCCAGGCGGGTAAAAAGTCCGCCTGAGCCCAGCATCAGCGCGTTCACCCAGAACACCGCGAACAACCCCAGGAACGAGCCGATCACGCCGAACAGCAGCGGGCAGAACACCCGCGTCATCTGGTTGGCGGTCATGCGCAGCCCCAGTGCCTCGCCCGAACGCCCTTCCGAAGAGGTGCTGAAGGTCATCATCATGGTGATCGGCTGGCTGCAGCCCATGCCCATGCCGAAAGTGAACGAGAGCAAGGCCAAGACCCACGCGCTCTTGAACAGCGGTACCAGCAGGAAACTCGCGGCGCCAAGATAAAACGCGCTGGTGAGGATACGCTGCTCGCTGTAGCGCTGCAGCACTTTCGGCATGATGGCGCGTACGACAAAGGCGGCCACCGAAAACATCGCCAGGATGATGCCGATCTCGGAGGCCGACAGCGCGATGTCGTGACCATAGATCGGCAGGTAGAACTGGAACACGTCGATGCCGGTCACCACCAGGCTGCTCACCGCCAGCACCCGCCACAGGCCGGACTCCGCCAGTGCGCTACGCAGGCTGCCGCCACCTTCCCTCGCCCTGCCCTCGCCCTTGGGCATGCGATGTCCCCACAAGACCACCAGAACCACCGGGATCATTGCCATGCCGGCGAGGTACAGGCAGGCACGGGCGTGATCCGCGTAGTCGATCGAAAAACCGCCCACGAGCGGGCCGACAAAACCGGCCAGGGCGAGCATCAGGCTGAAAGTGGAGAAATTGTTTGAACGATTTGCGGCAGTGGAGAGCACGCCCACCAGGTTCTGCAGGGTGACGGTGTAGAAGGTGAAGGACAGGCCGACCAGGGCGGCGCCAGCGAACATTGCCGGTATGCCGCGCCACACGAACGGCAGCATCATGCCCACCACGCCGCACACCCCGCCGATCAGCAGCAGCCAGCGCGCGCCGAAGCGGTCCGACCAGCGGCCTACCGGCCAGGAAAGCACCATCGGGAAGGTGGAGAAGGTGGCCGCCAGCGCGCCCACTTCCACCGGGTCGGCGCCCTGTTTCAGCGCGAACAACGCCAGCACCACCCGCGCGGCGCGCACCAGCGCCATGTTCAGCAGGGCAAGCGCGTTCGTCAGGTTGAGCAGCAAGGCAGTGACCGAAAGTGGTGCATCCGCGCCGAGACTGCAGGGATGCGAAAGCCAAATTATCGCCCAACTGCCGGCTGCGGATAAGCAGTGCTCACTTATCTGCGGACGGCGCGCCCATCACGCGGGCGCGGCCAAGACATTCCAGCCTGTGCAACCGCGCAACAACAGCCGCCGTCAAAGGCGCCAAAATTGCACACATGCGCGGGCGGTTCGGATAATATGGGCGGCCCATGACCAAGCCCCCCATCAACCGCTCGGACATCGTCTCGGCGCTCGCGGCGCGCTTTCCCGATCTGGGCACCGAGGACGTGGACTCCGCCGTCAAGACCATCGTCGAAGCCATCGGCCACACGCTGGTGCGCGGCGAGCGGGTGGAGATTCGCGGCTTCGGCTCGTTCAACGTTGCCGTGCGCCCCAGCCGCGCCAGCCGCAATCCGAAGACCGGCGCCGCCGTCACCGTGCCGCCGAAGGCCGCGCCGCGCTTTCGCCCCGGGCAACTGCTGCGCGAACGCGTCGACCTGGCGCGCGACGGCATAAAAAGCCCCGCCTGACCTTGCTGCGCCGCAATCGCGGCAGGGTGCACGGCACAGCGGCTATTGATAGCCTTCGGGATTACCCGACTGCCAGCGCCAGGCGTCCTGGCACATCTGCAGGACCGTGCGCCTGGCTTCCCAACCGGTCAACTGCTTCATCTTCGAAGCGTCGGCATATACTTCTATCGCATCGCCCGGGCGCCGCGGCGCCAGCGTGCGCGCAATGGCAATGCCGGTCGCCTTCTCGAAGGCCGTCACCAGTTGCAGCACGCTGACGCCCTGGCCGGTGCCGAGGTTGACGGTAAGCGATTGGCCGTTCTTCAACAGGTAATCGAGCGCGGCGACGTGGCCTTGCGCCAGATCCATCACGTGGATGTAGTCGCGCACCCCGGTGCCATCCGTGGTCGGGTAGTCGCTGCCGAAGATGGCAAGACGCTCGCGCTTGCCCACCGCCACCTGGGTGATGTAAGGCATCAGGTTGTTCGGGATGCCGTTCGGCGCCTCGCCGATCAGGCCGGACTCGTGCGCTCCCACCGGATTGAAGTAGCGCAGGATGGCGCAGCGCCACTGCGCCTGCGCTAGCATCAGGTCGCCCAGCATCTGCTCGCCCAGCAGCTTGGTGCGGCCATAGGGATTGACCGCGGAAAGCGGCGCCGTCTCGACAATCGGCACTGTATCCGGTTCGCCATACACGGTGCAGGAGGAGCTGAAGACGAAGTTGTACAGCTTCGCCTCTTGCATCGCCTGCAGCAGGTGGGTCATGCCGACCAAATTGTTCTCGTAGTACATCAGCGGCTGCGTCACCGACTCGCCCACCGCCTTGTGCGCGGCGAAGTGGATCACCGCCGCCACTTCGCGCTCGCCGAAGATCTTGCGCAGCAAGGCACTGTCGCGCACGTCGCCCTCGATGAATTCCGGGCGCACGCCACAGATTTTCTCGACGCGCGGCAGCACCGCGCAGCTGCTGTTGTGGAGGTTGTCGATGATCAGCGGCGTGTAGCCGGCATCGAGCAGCGCCACGACAGTATGCGAGCCGATGTAGCCGGTCCCGCCCGTCACCAGTATTGTTTTTCCCATAGCCATTCGCAGTTCGCTGTCCGATCCAGTTTAACCCGCGCCGCCCAGGCACGGCAAACCGCGGATTCTCGCGGCACGCCGTGAACGCCGTGTGAATGGAACCGCGGCTGCCGCGGTCCTTTTCGCTACTTTGCGAACCGCACGCTACAGCGTATGCCCGCCGGGATCTTGTTGCCGGGATTGGGCAATTCCAGGCGCACGCCAAAGGTGCCGCTGGCGGCATCGATCACCCGGTCCACCACCGTCACCTTGGCCTTGTAGCTGCCGGAAAACAGCGGACTCAGGCTGACCTCGCCGGCGGCGCCGACGCGGACGGCACCAAACAAACTCACCGGTACCACCACCTCGACGTTGAGGGGATCGATTTGCGCTATTTTGAATATCTTTTCCTGGGAGATATGTTCGCCAGGAGACAAAAAGCGGTCCACCACCACGCCGCTTAATGGGCTTAGGATGGTGCGCTGGTTGACTACTTCCTGCTGCTGCTTGACTTCCAGGGCGGCGATGCGGGTCTGGGTTTCCAGTTCGTCCTTGTCGCTGGCGGAGATCAGGTTCTTCTTGTACAGGTCTTCATTGCGCTTGACCTTGCGCTCGCCGTATTCCTCCTGCGCGCGCTTCAAGTTCAGCGTGGCGCCTTCCACCCCTGAATTCAGGCGCGCCAGCGGCTGGCCGGCGCGCACCTCGGCGCCGCGCGCGACGAACACCTGCGCGATCACTCCCTCTACGGGGCTGCCGACGTTGGCGACGATGTGCGGCTCCAGCAGGCACTCCATATCGTCGCCGATCTTCTTGCCCTTGTTGCCCGAGGCCGCCGCACCCGGCGCGCGCATGCCGGGCAGGAGGTCAGCCGCCGATACAGCCGAAGCCGCCAGCAGCGCCGATACGATGAGAGTCCACTTTGCCACGCGCAAGATATTGCTCCTCGACAGGAAAACCCCGGGGTTCATTCCGGACGCCCCGAAAACGATAGTGTAGTGCTCAGCGCCCGGTCGGACTTGAGCAAGTGCTTGCGCACCGCCGATTGCGCGCGCTCGGTGCGCCACTGCGCGTAGCGTATCCATGTGGCTGTGGCGCGATTGGCGAACGGCAGGTGGCTGGATGCCCAGGCCATCATCACGCGCTCCGACGGCCCGCCCTTGACCGGCAACAGGATGATGTCTTCCAGCGACAGCAGGGCCTCGAAGCTGCCCGGGTCGCCCTGGCGCGCCGAACGACCGGCCAGCTGGCGGTCGATGCGACCGGCCTCGTGGCGCTCGGTAAGCAGCACGTGCAGGCCTCCCACCTCTTCCACCCCCGGCCCCAAGGCGATGTCAGTGCCGCGCCCGGCCATGTTGGTGGCAATGGTGATGCGCCCGGACTCACCGGCATGCGCCACGATCTCCGCCTCGGTGGCGTCCTGTTTGGCGCTCAGCACCTCGTGCTCCAGGCCGCGCGCGGCCAGCGCCGCACTCGCCACCTCGGCCGCCGCCACCGAGCGCGTGCCGATCAGCACCGGCGCGCCCTGCGCGCGCAGGATCTCGACGCGCGCCACCATCTGCGCCCACTTTTCCTGGTCGGTGGCGAATACCTTGTCCGCATGGTGGATACGCCGCGGCGGCCGGTGCGTCGGCACCGTCACCACCGGCAGGTTGTACACCGAGCCCATTTCCGCCTTCACCTCCTGCGCAGTGCCGGTCATGCCGGAGAGGTGCAGGTAGCGGCGGAAAAAGCGCTGGTAGCTGATCTTCGCCAGGGTCTCGCGCACTTCCGTGACCTCGACCTCCTCCTTCACCTCGATGATCTGGTGCAGCCCCTGGCCCCAGGAGCGGTCCGCCATCACGCGGCCGGTGAATTCGTCGATCACCTGGATCTTGCCGTCGCGCACCAGGTAATGTTCGTCGCGATGGAACAGGTGAATGGCGGTCAACGCGCGCAGTACTACCTCCTCGCGGCGGATCGGCACCGCCCACAGGCCGCCGAGGCGCTCGCACAAATCGATCAAGCACGCCCGCCCGGCCTCGGTGAGCACGATGCGGCGCTCACCCTTGTGCACGCGGTAGTGGTCTTCCTCTTCCAGTCCGGTGGCGATTTCGAAGGCCTTGCGCGCCGTCGCCTCGTCGCCCTCGCTGCCGGCATTGGCCGAAATGATCAGCGGCGTGCGCGCCTCATCCACCAGCACGCTGTCGGCCTCGTCGACGATGCAGTAATGCAGCCCGCGCAGCAGCAGGCGCCGCGTGCGCGATTCGGCCCCGGCCAGCGCCTCCACCTTGAGTTCGAGATCACTGGCGGTAGAACCCAGGATGATGCGGTCGCGTAAATAGTCAAACACCACCGTCTTGTTCGAGCAATAGACGATATCGGCCATGTAGGCGGCCTGACGCTCGGCATGCTCCATCTCCGCCGTCACCGCCGCCACTGTCAGCCCCAGGCCTTCGTACACCGGGCGCATCAGCTCGGCGTCGCGCGCCACCAGGTAATCGTTGACGGTGATCACGTGCACCGGCCGCCCCGCCAGCGCCGCGGTGGCGGCCGCCAGCGTCGCGGTCAGGGTCTTGCCCTCGCCGGTCTGCATCTCGGCGATCATGCCTTGCAGCATCACCCAGGCGCCCACTACCTGGACGTCGAAATGCCGCTTGCCCAGCGCCAGTTGCGAAGCGCGGCGGATCAGCGCAAAGCTGCGCGCCACATGCTTCACCAGCAGGCCTTCGGTGCGCAGCATGCGCCCGATTTCGCGCGCCTGCTCGCGCACCTGCTCCGCCGTCAGGCTGTCGAACTCCGGCGCGCAGGCAGCGGTGGGGGCGACAATCTTCCAAGCCGCGCGCGTCGACGACTTGAGCCGGCGCCGGCTCCAGGCATACATCGAGCGGCCGAGGCGCTCGACCAAGCCCGGATCGTGCTCCTCATCGTGCTGCGGATAAAGTGCGTCCGGCGCCAGGCGGAAGGTGGCGGCGCTAGGCACTGAACTTCCTCATGAACTCGCGCCGTGCCGCGCGGTACCACTGCGCGGCCAGCGGTTCGGCCGGATGCTCGAAACGCACGTAGACGCGCCCACCCAGGTGCCTGAAATGCGTACCCGGCGGCAGCGCCAGATCGAGCACGAACAGGCGCTCGATCGCCCGCGGATCGTTCGGGCGCGACGGATCGATACCGATCTTGCCACCGCCTTGCAGCGACAGCGCCATGCTCGGCAACTCGTCGGTCGCCGCGGGCACTTCGCGCGTGATGCGCGCCTGCACCACGTCGCTCACCCGCTCGGCGGCGCGGATCGCCACCCGCGTGGTCTGCTCGCGCACCAGCGATTCGGCCGCCTGCGACACCACCACCCGGACCGAGTCGACCGATTGCAGCACGTAGGCCATCAGGTCGCCGCGCTGCACATAGGTGCCGGTGACATCCGCCGCCCTTTCGATGATGAAAGTGCCGTCGCCGGGACTTCTCACCTGCAGATCGGCAAGGCGCTTGTCGGCCACTTCCAGTGCGGCGCGCGCCTGCACCAGTTGCTCCTGCACGATCGCCGCCTGCATGCGGTTGGTGGCGGTGGCGGCAGCATAACGCTCCTCCATCTCGTCGACCAGGGCCGCGGCGGCAGCGCGGCGCGCGCGCAGCTCCGGATCATCCAGGCGCAGCAGCACGTCGCCGCGATGTACCGGCTGGTTGGGTCTCGCCACCAGTGCCATCACCTCGCCGTTCACCGGCGCGCGCACCTCGGAAGAAGGCGGCACCCAGATCACCCCTTCGCTCGGCGTGTAGGAAGGAAACGGCAACAGGAACAGCAGCGCCAGTGCACCGCCGGCCAGTGCCGCGGTGACGCTGACGGCGCGCACGCGATGCGCGCGCAATCCCGCCCCCGTGAGCAACTCGGCGATCTTGCGCGAAAGCGGCATCACCAGCATGGTGTAGAGCGACCATAGCGCCAGCAGGACGCCGATGATGTAGAGCTGGCTGGAAACCATCAGCACGATGGTGACCATGACGAACATGCGGTACGCGAAGGAGGCCGGCGCGTAGAACAGGAACCAGCCCCGCTCGCCCGGTGCGGTGTGCGGCGCCTCCAGCCCGCGCACGCCGAACAGCTTGCGCTTGACCAGGTAGCCGACGTACTCGTTGGCGCGCTGCGCCAGGTTGGGAATCTCCAGCCAGTCGGAGAGGATGTAGTAGCCGTCGTAGCGCAGCAGGGGGTTGCCGTTAAACACCAGGGTGGACACGCCGGCGATCAGGATGATGTTGTAAGCCACCGCGCGCGGCACGCCCGGCTCCATGTAGACCCAGCACACGGTGGCGATCGCCGCGACGAACAGTTCGGTGAGCATGCCGGCGGCGCCCACCAGCGCGCGCCAGCGCCGCTCCGGCATGGCCGAAGTGGCGGAGGCATCGACGTAGGGAATCGGCATCAGCAGTAGCAGCATGATGCCCATCTCGTGCACTTCGCCGCCACGTGCCTTCACCGAGATCGCATGCCCCAGCTCATGCAGGAGTTTCACCACCGGGAAGGTGAGCCACATGAGGAACAGGTTGCCGGTGCTGAAGATGCGTTCCAGCGAGCCGGCCGAGAGTTCGCGCCAGTGCATGCCCGCCAGCGCCAGCGCGCTGCCAACCACCAGCAACCACAGAAACACCCCGCCCCAGCCGAACAGCGGCTTGAGCCAGGGCATGGCGCGCGTCAGCAGGCGGTCAGGGTCGAACAGCGGAAAGCGCAGTGCCGTGGGGTTGCCGAAATACTGCTTCCAGCGCATGGTCTGGTGCTGCTGGCGGCGCCGGCCGATCTCACCCAAATCCGGGGCGACGTCGCTTTGCAGCAGGTCGGCACGATGCAGGTCGCCCATGAGCTTGATCACCTCGTCCTGCGGCGGCACGTCCTGACCCAGGCGCAGGTAGGCCATGTCCCAGATTTCCTGCACCGTGCGTCGGCCGTCCATCAGGCCGATGATGGTGTTGGCCACCGCGGTGAAGCGGTGATAGCGGCCGCTGGAATGATCCTGCAGGACGTACCAGATTTCGCCGCGGTAGACGTGCCGGTGCACCTGGGCATGCGCGCGCAGGCGCGGCTTCAGCGTCGCAACGCGGTACCAGGAGCTGCTGTAAAGGGTGAGGCTCATGGCCGCCGCGCCTGCCTCAGAGCCACGACCAGGTGGTGATGCGCAGCCAGTTCACCAGGCGATGGGTGGCGATCCAGAACAGGCTGCGCTCGCCGATCTCCACCTTGCCCACGCCCTCCATCCCCGGACGCAGGTTGGGCCCCAGGTGGTCCAGCTTCGCCTCGACGCGGAAAAAGCTGTGGCCTTCGCGTGCGTTGGTCACCGGCGTCACCAGGGTGACGGTGAAGGGGAGGGTCTCGCCCGGCAGCGAAGCGAGCACCAGGCTGCCGTGCTGGCCGGCGTGCACGCCGTCGATCTCGTTCTCCTCTATCTCGAGGATCACGCGGTAGGCGTTGAGCGGCGAGATCTCGAACAGGGTCTGGCCGCGGCGGATCGCACTGCCCAGCGACTGGCTGAAATCGCCGCTCACCACGATGCCGGTGAAGGGCGCGGTGATGCTGGCGCGCGCCGCCTGGTCGGCACGCAAATCCATCTCGGCGCGCGCCTGCGCCGCCTGCGCCTGGTTGATGCCGGCGCCGGCACGATCATGCTGCGCCAGCGCTTCCTCGGCCTGGCGCGCGTACTGTTCGTTCAGGCTGGCCGCCTTCAGGTATTCGAGCTTGATGTCGCGCGTGTCGAAGGTCGCCAGCACGGTGCCGGCGTTGACGATATCGCCGGCGCGGTGCGGCGCGGTGTCGAGATAGCCGTCGTAGGGCGCCACCAGCACGCGGCGCACCGCGCCTTCCAGGCGCGCCTCCGACCCGACGCGGTAGGTGCCGTTGCCCAGGATGGAGATCGCCAGCACGGCTGCGATCATCATCAGCACGAACTTGCGCGTAAAGTGCTTCTCGCCCAGCACGCGGCCCATCTCGACGCGCCACTGCTCTTTCAGGCGCGCGGCAAGCGAACGCTCCTCGGCGCGCTTGACCACCAGGATACGGCTGCACAGCACGGCCACGCCCTGGCACAGCTCGATCTCGGCGCGCGTGAACGGCAGCACGCCGGCACGCTCGAGGCACAGCGCGCCCAGCACCCGGCCCTCGCGCCCGCTCACTTCCACCATGAAAGGCACGGTGAGGATGGAGCCGCTGCCGTGCTGGCGCGCCAGCGCCGCCATGTCGCGCGTCACCAGCGGGCTGCTGGCGGCCTCCGGCAGGCACAGGGTGGTGTTCTGGTCGATCGCCTCGTCCATTGCCGCGGCGATCGCGGCGATCAGGTTCATGCGCTCGCCGAAGTCAGCGCTGTGCGAGACAGCCACCACCTCGCTGCGCTCGCTGCGGCGAAAGCCGATACTGACGCGGTCGCAGTTCAGGCGCGTCGCCAGGTCCGTGGCAATCGCCTGGGCGGCGGCGGTCGAGCGTTCCTCGTTGAGCGTGGCGGCCACCACGTTGAGGGTGGTCATCAGGCGCTCGCGCGCCACCCCGCCCTCGCCCGCCTCTTCGCTGCGCAGCCGCGCTTCCACCTGCCCCAGGCCCCAGCGCAACGCCTGTATCGCCATCTCGGCGCGCTGCCCCACCAGTTCCAGCGCCGCCAGCCCGTGCAGGTGGCCATCCACGATCAGCGGATGCGCCACCGCCAGCCGGCCTTCGGCCTCCGCCACGGCGACGGTGCGCTCACCGATGGCCTGGTCGGCCGCATCGGTGAGCGCCGCACCGGGCGTGGCGCCCGCCGGCCACATCGCCGCCGGCGCGTAGGGCCCGGTATCGGGCGCACCCAGCACCAGCACGCCGCAGCGCACGCCCGGCACCATGGCGCATTGCAAGGCCAGCCAGGCGGCGGCGAACTCATTCTGCGGGGAGGCGGGCGACAGCGCGCCCCACAGGGCCGCGCCTGCGCGCGCCGGCGCCCCTTCCCGGGCCTCACCGCTTGCATTGACTGTCAACTACTCTTCTCCTGCTGGCGTGCCGCCCGGAGGCGGCGCACGCTCAAACCTTCAGCTCGCCGAAGCGGCCTTCGTATTCCTTCAGGCCACGCTCCAGCAGCAACAGCAGGCGCTTGGCGGCGTAGGGGTTGAGGACGATGCGGTCCGACAGGATCACCTTCACTTCGCCCTGCCCCGGCTGCCAGGTCTGGTTCGACCCGAACAACAGGGTGATTTCCTCGCGCGTACCCAACACATTGCTGACGTTGGCGTACGAGGTGCGCATGGACGAGTCGTCCCACACCACGCGCGGCTGCTTGGATGCCGCGGGCGCCGCCGGCGCCTCCCCCTGTGAGGGCGGGACGGCGGCGGGCTGCGCACTGGTTCTTGCCATTACTGCTTCTCCTGAAACACTGGTTGCATAGCTTACTGGTTTTTTCCCGACCACTGCACGCGGGTGCGGCGGCGCGGCGCCACCGTTTCGGTGACCGCGGGGGTGGCGTCCTCGGCGCAGGTTTCGACCGGGCCGGCGGACTGCAGCGGCGCGGCAGCCGATTCCGGCGCTGCGGCCTTCACTTCCGGCAGGCTGAACTCGACACGGCGCTTGCCCTTGACCGCCTTTTGCGCGGTACGCCAGGCGCCGGCAGTGGCGTCGAAACTCCACACCCCGCCCGTCCGCACGCCGGTGCCGGCGGCAACAGCGCCCGCCAGGGCGACCGCGGCGGCATCGACCGCATGCTCCGCGCGCCTGGCCGCCTTCTCGCCGGCCTGCGGCTGGGCATGGGCCACGCCAGGGGCGGCATGCACCGCATCCGGATTACCGGCCGCCTTGTGGCCGGGTTTGTGCGCCGGCTTGCCGGCCGCGGTAGCGCCGGCCTTGGGCTGCTGCTTTTGCGGCGCCTCACCATCGTGGGATTGCGGCTGGCCTTGCTGCGGCTGCGCGTTGTCCTGCGGGGCGGCGTCGTTGCCATCGCCCTGCGGCTGGCTGCCCTGCTGCTTGCCGTCCTGCTCTTGCTGGCCATCCGGCTGCGCCTGCTGCTCGCTGTCGCCGCTATGGCTGCCGCTATCGGCACTGGCGGTCGTGGTCTCGCTGTCGCCTGAACCATCGTCCGCACCAGTGGTGAGGCTGTCGCCCAGAGCATAACCGGTCATCGAGACGCTGGCGTCGCTGACCGCCGGGGTGGGCAGGAACATGTCGGCCTGCGACAGGCCGATCAGGTCGCCGCCGAGGTTGCCGCCGTAGCGCGTGAGGTTGACCACCACACCGCTGTCGTTGAGGATCAGGATACCGAAATTGCCGATCAGCACGTCCTTCGAGAGGTTGCCGAACAGCAGGTTGCTGCCGGCGCCGCCCATTTCGATGTTGTGGCCGGAACCCGCCTGCAGGATGTCGTCGCTGCCGAGCTGGAGATCGGTGGTCTGCACCATGTGCAGCAGATCCAGGCCGAAAGTTGCCTGCCCGTTGTCGCCCAGGAGCACGCTGTTGCCGCTGCCGGTGATCAGGTGGTCGGCGCCGTAGCCGCCGATCAGCACATCGTTGCCATTGCCGGTGGCCAGCAGGTCATCGCCGCCGATGCCCGGGCTGCTCGTCTGCGCGTTACTGATGTGGCCGGCGGCATCGAAGATGACGAAACCATCGTCGCCCATCAGTACGCTGCGGTCGCTGGAGGTGCCGGCATTCACGTTGTCGTTGCCGTTGCCGCCGAGCACGAAGCTGTTGCCGTTGCCCAGGCTGACTGCATCCGATCCGCCGAGGGCCGGGCTGGCCGCGGGACCATTGGCAGGGACCGAATCGGAGGTGATCAGCTGCAGCACGCCGCTGGCGCTGGAAGCAACCGTGCCCTCGTCGCCCAGCACCACGTGGGTGCCGTTGCCGGCAGTGACACTGTCGTTGCCGGGACCGCCGAAGACGAACTTCTGGCCGTCGCCGGAGCTGACGGTATCGTCGCCGGCGCTGGCGTTGCCGGTGTCGGTGGTCTGCTCGAAGGTGCCGACGCCGCCGACGATGCCGGCCGCGTTCATGCTCATCGTGCCGTTGTCGGCAAAGATGTAATCACTGCCGGTACCGGAAGTGATCCGGTCGCTGCCGTAGCCGCCGATGATGGCGTGATTGCCGTCGCCGACGTTGATGACGTCGTTGCCGCCCAGGCCCTGGTCGAAGCCGTTGGAGGTGATGCTGGGGTCGAGCAAGATGATGCCATTGTCGCCCAGCACGTAGTCGTTACCGTTGCCCAGGGTGATGCGGTCGGCGCCGACGCCGCCGATCACCTCGCGGTTGCCGGTGCCGGCGGTGATGCTGTCGTTGCCGCCGGTAGCGTTGCTGGTGTCGGTCGACTCCGCCGACTGCGGATTGTTGGTGCCGGCGTAGAACCGGATGGTGCCGTTGTCGCCCACCAGCGCGCTGTTGCCGTTGCCGGCCGTGATGCTGTCGGCGCCGTAACCACCGAGGATGTCCATGTTGCCATTGCCGGCGACGATGGTGTCGTTATCGCCCAGGTTCTGGTTGAAGCCGGTGGTGGTGATGCTGACGTAGTGCGCCGTCGGGGTGGCGCCGTCCATCTGCACGGTGCCGTTGTCGCCTAGCACCGCGCTGTTGCCGTTGCCGACCGTGACGGTGTCGCGGCCGACGCCGCCGAACACC
Organism: Burkholderiales bacterium; assembly: GCA_036498945.1. Lineage (GTDB taxonomy): Bacteria > Pseudomonadota > Gammaproteobacteria > Burkholderiales > JAEUOS01 > JAQGMJ01. The sequence goes on from DASYEQ010000059.1 coordinate 14,453, forward strand.
AGGCTGTCGCCGTTGCCGGTGGTGATGCTGTCGTTGCCGCCGGTGATGCTGTTGTCGTCGGTGGTGGTGAAGGTCACCGGCTGGCCGCTGCTGTTGTAGGTGGCGGTGCCGTTGTCGCCGAAGACCACGTCGTTGCCGTTGCCGGCCTGCACGGTGTCGCCGCCGTAGCCGCCGAACACCAGCATGTTGCCGTTGCCCACCGTGATGGTGTCGTTGTCGCCGAGTTGCAGGTTGGCGTCGTCCACCTCGGTGGTGACGTTGAGGAACAGCGAGCCGACGGCGTTGAAGCCGACGGTGCCGTTGTCACCCAGCACCACGGAGGTGCCGCCGGCGGCGGTGTCGCCCAGGTCGATGGTGTCCTGGCCGACACCGCCGATGGCGATCACGGTGCCGCTGGTGGCGGTAATCGAATCGTCGCCGCCGCTGGCGCTGGTCGTATCAGTGGTACTGACCTGGGTGACGATGCCCTGGCTGTTGAAGGTCGAGGTGCCGTTGTCGCCCACCAGGATGCTGTTGGTGCCAGCGCCCGCGGAAATCGTGTCGCCGCCGTAGCCGCCGAACACCACCATGTTGCCGTCGGCCACGGTGATGGTGTCGGTATCGCCCAGGCCGTCGAGGAAGGTATTGACGGTGGACAGGTGGGTGGCGCCTTGCGCGTCGATGGTGAAGTCGACAATGCCGTCGTCGCCCAGCACCACGCTGGAACCATTGCCCACGGTGCTGCCGAGCTGGATGGTGTCCTGGCCGACGCCGCCGATGGCGATTGCCGTGCCGTTTGTGGCGGTGATGCTGTCGTTGCCGCCGCTGGCCGCGCTGGTGTCGATAGTCTTGACTTCGGTGACGATGCCGGCGCTGCTGAAGCTGGAGGTGCCGTTGTCGCCCACCAGGATGCTGTTGGTGCCGGCACCCGCGCTGATGGTGTCGCCGCCGTAGCCGCCGAAGACGATCATGTTGCCGTCGGCCACGGTGACGGTGTCGGTATCGCCCAGGCCGTCGAGCACGGTGTTGACCGCGTGCAGGAAGGTGTTGCCCTGCGCATCGGCGGTGAAGTCGACGATGCCGTCGTCGCCCAGCACGACGCTGGAGGTGGCGCCCACGGTGCTGCCGAGGCCGATGGTGTCGCTGCCGACGCCGCCGATGGCGATCGCGGTGCCGTTGGTGGCGGTGATGCTGTCGTCGCCGCCGGTGGCAGCGGTGGTGTCGATGGTCTTCACCTGGGTGACGATGCCGGCGCTGCTGAAGGTGGCGGTAGCGTTGTCGCCCACCAGGATGCTGTTGGTGCCCGAGCCGGCGGAAATCGTGTCTCCGCCGTAGCCGCCGAAGACGATCATGTTGCCGTCGGCCACGGTGATGCCGTCGGTGCCGCCCAGACCGTCGAGGTAGCTGCTGATCGACTGCAGGTAGTTGGTGTCGCCCGCGGCGTTGGTGGTGAAGTCGACGATGCCATCATCGCCCAGCACCACGCTGACGCTATTGCTGCCCACGGTACTGCCGAGCTGGATGGTGTCGGCGCCGACGCCGCCGATGGCGATCGCGGTGCCGTTGGTGGCGGTGATGCTGTCGTCGCCGCCGGTGGCAGCGGCGGTGTCGGTGGTCTGCACCTCGGTGACCACGCCCAGCGGGCTGAAGGTGGCGGTGCCGTTATCGCCCACCAGCACGGAGTTGGTGCCGGAGCCGGCGGAAATCGTGTCGCCGCCTGCGCCGCCGAACACCACCATGTTGCCGTCGCCCACCGTAATGCTGTCGGTGCCGCCCAGGCCGTCCGGCGTGGATTCGGCGCTGGTGATGTAGGTGCCGTTGGCCGTGACGTTGAACTGCGCCTGGCCGTCGTCGCCGATGGCCACGCCGATGCCGCCGGCGCTGACGCTGCCGATGGTGATGGTATCGGCGCCGACGCCGCCGATGGCCACATTGGCGCCGTCGCCGGCGCTGATGTCGTCATCGCCGCCGGTGGTGGCGGAGGTGTCGGTGGTCTTCACCAGTACGGCAACGCCCGCGGCGAAGGTGGCGAAGGCGTTATCGCCCACCAGCACGCTGCTGCCGTCGCCTGCACGCAGCGTATCCGCGCCATAGCCACCGATCAGCACGCTGCTGCCGGTGTCGATGGTGATGTGGTCGTCGCCGCCCTTGTCGGTAAACGTGCTTTCGGCCTGCGCAAGGTGCCAGCCGGTGGCGTCGTTGGTCAGGCTCACGGTGCCGTTGTCCCCAAACATCACGTTGGTACCGGTGCCGGCCTGGATGGTATCCGCGCCGTCGCCGCCAAAGACGATGTTGCCGCCGTTGCCCAGCGTGATCTGGTTGTTGGCCGCGGTGCGGGTCTGCACCGTGCCCGCATCCACATGCAGGGAAGCGGCGGTCACTACCTTGTCGTTGCTGGTCAGGCTCTTGACGCCGGCTTCCTGCGTCACCGTGCCGTAGCTGCCGAAGACGATGTTGTGGCCGTCGCCGGTGTTGATGACATTGGCGCCGGCGATCAAGGCGTCGTGGGTGCTGGCATCGCCCGCCGCCGGGGTGTTGACTACGCTCAGCAGGTTGTCCGCCGCCAGGCTCAGGCGCTTGGACAGGTCGATGTTCAGGCCGCTGTCGCCGTAGATGACGTTGTTGCTGTTGTAGGCCGTGATGGTGTCCGCGCCGCCGCCGCCGGCGATCAGGTTGTCGCCCTGGCCGCCCTTGATGATGTCGTCGCCGGCGCCGCCGTAGATCACCACGCCGTTCAGGTCGGCGCTGGCATCGATGATGTTGTTGCCGACGTTGCTGAACGGATGGCCGCTTTCGCTCAGGTGCAACGGGTCTTCGCTGTAGAAGGAGCCGTCCTGGCTGGTCGAGCCGAACAGCACCAGCGGCGAATCGGCGCCGCCACCGCCGGTGGCGATCAGGTGGTTGCTGCCGCCGCCTCCCTGGATCACCGTGATGGTGCCCGGGGTGGTGTTGCTGACGGTGAATGTGTCGTCGCCGCTACCCAGGAGCACATCCACCACCTGTACGTCGTGGAAGGTGATGCCGGCCTGGTAGGTGGTGGTGGCACTGCCGCTGCCGAAGACCAGCGGGTTGCGCACCATGCCAAGGCCCGTGATGACGCCGAATTCGCTCGGGTCGATATTGGCCAGCGAGATGCCGTAGTTGGCGGCGATGCCGGTGAACGCAGATGTATCGGCGGCCGAGAGCGCGCCGGTCTGGTTGGCGATCGAGCCGTCGTTGAAGATATTGACGGTGTCGGTCGACCCGGCGGCGTCCTGCTGCGGGGTGAGCGCCGGCAGCGCACTGTCGTGCTCGGTGGGCAGGGTGACGCCCTGCTTGAGCGAGCGGTCGCGGTCGGGCATCTGGTCGCCCTGGATCTGCAGCGGGCCCTGGATCGCCGATACCGTGTGCGGCTGCACCTGGAACAGCTGGATCGGCTGTGCCTGCGCCGGCGGCACGGCGCCGGCGTCGATGGTGACCTTGACGAAGAACGGCGTGTTCCAGTTGTTCGAGTCGAACACCACGTAGGCGGGCTGGCCGTTCGCCGCGGCGTGGAAGCGCGTGTCGCTCGGATCAAGCGCGTTTTCCACCATCGCCCCGGTACCCAGCAGGCTGACGGTGACGGGCGCGGTGGGCGCCTTGGTCAGCGACAGCGAGTAGACGTACGGGTTGGTCGGCGAGAGGATCGCGCCGGGGTTCTGCGGCGTGACGATCAGCGCGCCAATGCGGCTGTCCATTACCGTGGTTTGCACCTTCTGCACCAGGTCAGCATTGGCGTAGACCGCCGGCGGATGGCCGGCATTGGCATTGGCCACGGTGTCGGTAATGGCACCGGTCTCGGTCATGGTGATGGCGGCGGCAAGCGGATTCTGCACCAAGGGCTGCAACAGCCCGTTGACGGTAACGGTCACCGCCTGATTCCAGTTGCTGCTGTCGAAGGAAAGCGTATAGGTGCCATCGGGTTGCTGGGCGAAGCGCGAGCTGCCTACCGAGGCGGAGAGGCTCTCGTAGGTGCTGTCGCCAGGCGCCTGGGTCAGGGTGACTGTGACGGTTTCACCCGCCGCCGGCTCGCGCGACAGGGCCACGGTGTAGTTGCCGGGGACATTGCTGGCGCCGGTGCCGGCGTAGACGTTAAGGTTGTCCACTTGGCCGGAGGTGAGCAATTGCGGCTTGAACGCGTCGACCAGGGTGACGTCGACATTGGGCAGCACGACATGGTTGAACGCCGGGTTGGCCGACTGCAGCGCCGCACTGATTTCGATCACGCGGTTGCCGGCCTGGGCGGTGTCGAGGTCCGCCTTGACGTAGATGGTGGTGACGCGATTCCACGCGCTGGCGCCGCTGGCGGCGTTCGGGTCGTAGGTCAGCACCAGGGACTGCGAGTAATGCACGCCGTCGAGCGACAGCTCGATGCCCTTGCCGCCCTGCTGAGAAGACAGTTGCGATACCAGGGCCGCGGATACCGACATGTACACCAGGCTGGCGTCGGCCGGCGCGCCCAGCGCCATCTGCACCGTATAGGTGGCGACGTCGGTACCGACAGGGCCGCCCTTGACCACGGTGGTGGTGCCGGTGGGCTGGTTGATCACCACCGGGCTGCTGGCGGAGCCGGCCACGGTCAGGGGCACGCCGTCGGCGAAGATGCCGTTGTAGCTCGGGTCGGCGCTTGCGACGCTGTGGTTGATGAAGGCGCTGGTGCCGTCGGCGTTCAGCGCGACCACCTGGCCGGTGACGTCACCGCCGACGTCGAAGGTGTCGTTGCCGGCGCCGCCGATGAGCGTGGTGACCAGCGACGGGTCGGTGGAGAGCACGTAGAAATGATCGTCGCCGCCGAGGCCGTCAACCTCCAGCTTCTGGATGTTGGTGAAGGAGACGTTGACACCGGCGCCGGAGACACCGTTCTTGGTGATGACGAAGTTATCGTCTTCATCCGTCCCGATGATCACCACGGTGTTGGTGCCGGAACCGCCGACGATCGACACCGGCGCGTTGATGTTGTACTCGATGTGGGTCGCGCCCGAACCGCCGGTAATCGTGGTGCCCTGGGAAGAGGTGCCGCCGCTGTCAAGCACGAAGGCGCGCACCACGAAGGTGTCGTCGCCCGCCCCCACGCCGACGCCGCCGTAGAGCTTGAGCGCGGCGCCGTTGGAGTAGACGACGAAGTTGTCTTCGCCCAGGCCGCCGTAGATCGTGGTGGCATAGCTGACGCCGCGTGACAGGTAGCCATCCAGCGGGTCGCCGGTGGCGGGGTCGGTGCCCAGCTTCACTTTGACGGTGTTGATGTCGTCACCCGCGGCGACGTTGCCGGCGGCCGCCGTGCGGTCGCTGCCGAACATCTGGCCGACCTGGAAGTAATCAGTGCCGTGGCCGCCGTCGATGGTGGTGATCGCGCTGTTGTCGTCGAGGTAGAAGTTGTCGTGGCCGTCGATGCCGTTGATCTGCAGGCGGCCGGTGACGGTGTTGTCGTAGTTGATACGCTGCACCGGATTCAGGTAGGTCAGGCCGTTCGGGTCCGCCGGGTCGGTGAACATGTCGGCGACGAAATTGGCGCGCAGCAGGAAGTTTTCCGAGGCGGTGGTGCCGTTGATCGTCAGGTTGTTCGGCCCGCGGCCGAGGTCGCCGGTGTCGTGGACGTTGATCAGGTAGCCGGAGGCGGCGGCGTCGGTGTTGATGATGTAGTTGTCGTTGCCGCTCTCGCCGTCAAGATCTATGGTGTCGGTGGTGGCAACGGTTTCGCCCGGGCGCACGTGGCTGCTGATCACACCGTCACCGGCCGGATCCATGGCCGGCAGGCGGTCGAGGGTGATGGTGTTGCCGGCATCCTGATTGACCTGGCCTGGCAGGTTGCCCAGCACCCGGGTCCAGCCGCTGATCGCGGTCGGATGCAGGGTGATGGTGTCCGAGCCCTTGCCGCCGGTGATCAAGGTCGCCAGCGAGCTGATCGAGCCGTCGATGGCGATGGTGGTATCCACCGTGCCCTGGCCGCTGGCATCGTCGATGCCCGATTCCATGGTCAGGCGGGTGCCGGCGCTGGCGCGGCTGCCGGCGGCCGTCGCGATGTTGTTGCCGGCGAGGATGGTCACCGCACCCACGGCTGCCACTACGCTGGCGGCGCTATCCATGACGAAGTCGGCGCCGGCATGGCTGCCGTCGTCGCGCACGGCGAGCTGGATGTTGCCATTGCTGCTGGCGATCGTGCCGACCGACAGCTGGCCGCTCGCCTCGCTGAGGTCAAGGTCGTCGTGCGAGCTGGCGTTCACCTTGCCTGCCGCCGGGTTCTGCGAATCGATCACCAGCGGGGTGCCGTTGGCGCCGATGGCGCCTAGTGCCGCGACCAGGTTGATGGTCTCGCCCACCACCTGGGTGGCATGGCCCGCGCCGCCGGCGTTGACGATCGACCCGTTGACCGCGGTCATGGTGACGTTACCGGTCTGCGACTGCACGTAAGCCACGCGCAGGTCGAGCGGCGCCGCACCCTTGCCATTCTGGGTGATGTTGACGTTTTCCTTCGCCTGCGCCGTCAGCACGCCCAGCGCCGAGTAGGAGGACTCGATGTACAGCGGCTGGGTGTCGCCACCGATGCTGCCGTTGGTCGCCGTCAGGGTGACGTTGCGCGCATTGATGTTGGTGACGGTGCTGCTTGCGCCCAGGCCGTTGAGGATCGACTGGTCGGCCAGCAGGGAGATGTCGCCGGTGTCCGAGCTCAGCACGCCGACCTTCAGGTCGTCCGCGCCGGAAGCGTGCACGTACATGCTGCCGCCAGCGGTGGCGTTGAGCACTCCGTTGGGGATATCGACATCGATGAAGTTGCTGGACAGGCCGATGCTGCCGCTGACAGCGCTCAGATTGACATCGCCGCTGGTGCTGACGATATTGGCGAACGGCGCGACCGAATCGTCGAAGCCGTTGAGGATGGAGCCGGAGGCGGTGATGCCGATGTCGTCCACCGCGCGGACCGAGCCCACGGTGATGTCGCCATGGCTGTCCTGCAGGGTCACGGCGCCGCCGTCGGAAACCACGCGCTGCGCGTTCAGGCCGTTGTTCGCCACCTGCACGATGTTGACGTTGTCGGCCGCCTCCGCGTCCACCGCGCCGCTACCGGGCAGGCTGACGCGCATCGACGGGTGATTGATGTCGTTGCCGCCGATGCCGCCCAGCGAGTTGAGCACCAGGCCATTGGCAGTGATGGCGCTGCTGCCGTTGCCGAGGTCGACGATGGAGGCGCCGTTGCCGGTGGTGCGCAGATTGACGATGCCGCCGGACTGGATGTGGTTGATGTCGATCTCGCCGCCCGAACTCACGCCCACGCCGCCGGCGGCCGATGCCGTCAGGGCGCCGTTGGCTTCGACGCGCACGTTGCGCGCCAGTTGCAGGGTGATGGAGACGGCGCTGCGGTCGTTCTCGACGATGGCGCCGTTGTTCACGCTGGCGGCCGCGCTGCCGCTGCCGGCATGCACCGACGGGGTGACCGCCTTCCACAGCCCGGTGTTGGCGTAGTTGGCGCTGTTGAGGTCGACCGACGCATTGCCGCCGATGTACTGGTAGACGCCGAACTGGTGCGCCACCTGCGCCACCACGTACTGGCCGGTGGCAAGCGCCACCGGGCCGCTGGTCTGGCTCGACTGGTAGGCCGGCGTGATCGCCTGCCACAGGCTGGTGTCGCTGAAGTCGGTGGTGGCCAGCGGCACCGTGCCGGTGGCGCCCTTGTACATGTAGAGCGTGTGGTAGACGCCGACCACATCCGAGACGCTGGCGCCGGAGAGCAGCGCCAGGTTGGCCTGCGACAGGCCGGCGATGCCGCCCGCCAGGCTGACGGTGGTCAGCGGCGAGACGTTGCCCACCGCGCCGTTGGTGCCGCCGGCGTTGAGCGTCACGCTGGTGCCGACAATGTTGTCGATGGCGGTGATCGGGGGAGCCACCTGGCCGCCGCCGGTACCGAAGGAAGCAGCGCTGTCCGGGAAGATCATCTCGTTGATGATCGAGGTCGAGACCTGGTAGGTCAGCGCATCCGAGGTATTGCCGGTAGCAACGTGCTGCGAGGCGGCGTAGTTGTTGAACGCGGCGGCCAGGTTGCTGATCTGCGTCGGCGAGAGCGCCGCGCGGCTGGTCGGCACGGCGTCGATGATCGCGCCATCGGTAGTACCGAGCGTGACGCTGCCGGTGGCCTGCACCGAGGCGATCGGGTTGGCCCAGCTGGTGGGCGCGATCAGGTTGAGGTTGCCGCTGGTCTCGTTGATGTTGATCACGCCAGCCACCGTGCTGGTGCCCATGGCGCGGGCGGCCAGGCCGCCGGTGCCCAGCGTGTTGCTGTCGACGTTGACCGTGCCGGCCGCGCCGATGCTGCCCTGCTCGCTATCGAGCTCGATGCGGTTGCCGCGGATCACCGAGCTGCCGTTCTGCGCGTCGATACCCTGCGCGGCGCCGATGGTGACGTTGCCGCCGCTGGAGACGATCTGCCCCGCCACCAGGTGGCTGCTGGCATTGTCCGGGGACACCACTTGCAGCAGGATATCGCCACCGGCGCTGATGTTCATCGCCGCACGCGTGCCCTGCACCACCAGGCTGACCGAACCGGCAGCGGTGACGTTCACCGGCAGGCTGGCCTGGCTGATGGCGACACCATCCGGCAAGCCTTCGAAGACAGCGGCGCCGCTGCCCATGGTCACCGAGGGCTTGGCGCTGCTGCCCGCCGGCGGCGTGGCGGTGATGTTGAGGCTGCCGTTCTGCCCCAGTTCGATGCCGCCTTGCAGCGAGACGTTGCCGTGGCTGGTGATGGTCAGCCCCGGGCTGGATGCGCCCGGCAGGAAGTTGATGGCGATCGGGTTGTCCGCCTTCAGGGTCTGCGTATACAGCAACTGGCGGCCCGAGGTGACGATGGTCACCAGGGTGGTGGTCTTGTCGCGCAGCCAGCCGCCGCCGGTGGTCACCGGGCCCTGGTAGGTGATGGTGTAGTTCTGGAAGTCGCTCTGGTAGTCGACGTGGGTGCCGGTGGGCATCAGCTGCCAGGTATTGGTGTCACTGAAGTTCGTGACCCCCGGCAGGTAGAGTTCGGTGGCGGTACCCTTGTACTGGTAGATGTTGTGGCTGGCGACATCCTCGACCATGGTGCCGACGCGGCTGCTGGTCTCGCCCACTACCGGCGTCGAGGTGTTGGTCTTGATCGCGTAGCTGATCGAGTGGTTGAGCGCCGCGGTGCTCGCTTGCGCCTGCGTGCCGGTGGCCAGTTGCGACGCATCGAGCGTGGTGCCCGCCGGCGGATGGTAGGCGCTGGTGTAGACCACGCCCTGCGATTGCAGCACGAAGTTCTGCGTCAGGTTCTGCACCTGGCGCTGCACGCTGTCCCACGAACTGTCGGTAAGCGAGCCCAGACTGACGTCGTCGCCCACCAGGTTCAGGTGCGTGCTGCTGTAGGTGGTCTTGGTGGTGATTTCCTGCGACAGGCCCTCGACCCACACGTACAGCGCGCCCGGGGTCGGGTCGTATTCGCTGGTGAGGCCGTTGACCGTGGTCTCGCTTTGCAGGGTGTAGTCGATCTTCGGGAACTGGCGGCCGTTGACTGTAACGGTGGTCTCGGCGCCGGTGTAGAAGTCGCGGATGATGCCGTTGCTGCCGTTGTAGGTGAACTTGGTCTCGGTGAGCGCATTGGTGTCGATGATGTCGATCACGCCGATGCGGTTCTTGGTGGTGTCGACCTGGCTCAGTTGCAGGTTGTAGGCCGACTGGTTGTCGATGACCACCGAGGCGTAGCCGTTGGCGACGATCAGGTCGCCGTTGCCCACCGAGAGAATCTCGCCGGCCAGGGTGATGCTGCCGCCGGAAGGCGCGATCGGGTCGAGGATGATGGTGCCGGTGGCGGCGTCGAAGTGGCCGTTCACCGGGATCGGCGCAATGCCGTGGGCCGCGTCGCCGAAGGTGATGCCGGGGACCGCGTTGCCCTTGGCGTCTTCCAGCAGCGTGTTGCCGCTCGGGTGGAAGGAGGAGGAAATGGTGAGCTTGAGCGTCTGCGCGCCGCTCTGCACGATGCCGTTGATGTCGAGGAAGTTGGCGCTGATCTCGATGGCGCCCTGCGCATAGATCGCGCCGGCCGGGCCGCTGGCCTGGTCTGACGCGCCGTCGAACGAGCCCTGGAACGACGCCCCGACGAGCGACATAAAGATGTTCGGCAGCAGCGAGACCTGCGACTTGTCGCTGGCGAAGCCGTTTTCCCATTGCGTCGGATCGCCGCCGGTGTGGAACCAGCCCTGCACGTTGAGGTTGAAATTGGCGGCGGACTGGATGTTGATGGTCTCGCCGTTGAGCTGGCCGGTGACGTTGATGTCGCCCAGCTGGTTGGCGATGTTGATCGCGCCACCGGGGTTGTTGATCGAGCCGTTGACGTACAGGTCCTGCGGCAGGTTGCCGGCGCCCGGCAGCGTCGGTCCCCAGCCGTTGCTGAGCTGGGCGATGGTGATCTGGTTGTCGCCGGCGGCGGCGGCATGGCTGCCTTCCTGCACCAGGTTGACGTAGACCGCGCCCGGGGTCAGCGTGACGAACTGGCTGCCGACGGTCGCAACCACCTTGCTGTCGTTGATGACCGCGTCGTTGACGATCATCTGGAACGGCGAGTCGTTGACGATCGCCACCTGGGCACCATCGCGCGGCGCCAGGCGGCCGCTGTTGACCAGGCTGGCGTAGGCGTTATGGTTCGGGTCGTCGGCGCTGATGAAGATCGAGCCCGGCGCCGCCTGCACGTCGGGCATGTTGACGGCGACGATGTCGACCGACTGCTGCGCCAGCACCACGCCGCCAGGGGTGATGCTGCCCAGGCCCAGGGAGACCAGCAGGTTCTCCTCGGTCTGCAGTTGCACCTGATAGCGCGCCACCGCGGCGGTATCGGTGCTGTGCTCGGTGATCCAGCTTTGCAGTTGCAGGATCTGTGCGTAGATCAGGTTGCCTTCGTTTTCGTAGCTCAGCACCGGCGTGGCCACGTCTTTCGGCAGCAGCACGTAGTAGGTGCCTTCGATCTGCTGGCCCAGGGTCTTGCCCTGCGCGTTGGTGACGGTACTGTAGTTGCTGTTGACCGCGCCGATCTGGTCGTCGGTGTTGTTGTCGAGCTGCCAGAGCGAACCGTCGTTGTAGTTGGTGCGGGTCAGGTCGATCAGCTGCCCGCCGGTGGCGCCGACGTACTTGTAGTAGGTGTTGCCGTTCTTCACCACCGCGCCCGCCTGGGCGTCGAACAGGATCTGCTGGGTGTTGAAGGCCGCCAGTTTATAGGTGGTGGAGGCGGTGTCGATGCTGAAGCCGAGCGAGGAAGCGCCGCCCATGGCGTCGAAAATCGCCTGCACCTGGGCGGCGGTGAGGACCACCGATTGGCCGCTGGCCGGCAGGCTGCCGATGCTGGAAGGCACCAGGCCCGAGGGCACGACGATGACGTTCGCCTGGTTGTTGATGCCGGCGACCACCGTGGCGGTGCCGCCGACGGTGACGGTGTTGGTCGAGCTTTGCGAGGCGCCGTTGGCCGCCTTCAGGCCGTAGGGGATGCCCGAGAGGTTGGCCACCGAGCCGGTGGTGGAGGCGTCGTTGAGGCCCTTCACCGTGTTCAGATAGACGTTGCCCAGGCCCTGGATCTCGGTATTGCCCTCGAGGTCGATCAGGTTGACTTCGTTGGTGCTGGCGTGGACGATCGGGATGGCGATCTGCGAATCCAGCGAGATCGACAGGATCTCGGTATCGCCGAAGGCGGTCATGATGTCGGGCACGGCGTTGGCGCCCGTGCCACCCTCGCCCGCGCGCACGTAGACAGTGGCGCCCTTGATGGTCGAATTGTTCAGGGTCACCGTGTTGCTGGCGTGTTCCTCGGCGTTCGAGGTGACGAGCACACCGCCCCCCAGCGCCGTGGCGACGAACACGTCGCCGGAGGCGTTGGCGTAGGAACCCTCGCGCGTGGTGATGTACAGGTCGCCCGACTGGTTGACGATCGACGAGCTGTCGACGTTCACGTTGGACGCCTGGTGGGTGACGATCTGGTCGTTCGCGTGGTTGAGCGAGAAGCCGGCCACCGAGTCGAGCTCGAGCTGGTCGATCGCGGTGACGTCGTTGGAGGCGCCGATGGTGAACACCGCCGGCGAAGTGAAGCTGCCGACCGCGGTCAGGCTGCTGCCGGAAATGTTGATGGTGGAGGCAAAGGCGTTCGAGCTGGTGCCGATGTTGGTCAGGCTCTCGATGTCCGAGATGCCGGCAAACCCGCCCGAACCGGAGATCAGGTTGGTCTTGCCGGCGTTGTAGACCGCTTCCTTGGTCAGCGAATTGTTGGACGCGATGCCGATGCTGTTGGCCACCACGGTGGCGTTGTTCAGGTTGACGTTGGCCGACGAGGTGACGGTATTGACCACCACCCCGGCGTTGCCGAAGAGGCCGCCGAACGCATAGGCATTGGCGGTGGAATCGACATCCTGGGTGTGGCTGGAGTTGATCGTCACGCCGACCGCGCCGACGCTGGCGCCGTCGGTGACGTTGGCGTTGGTCGATTGCGAGGTGGTCAGGTTGCTGCTCGCGCCAGCGCCGGTGACGACGCCGCCGCCTGCCGCCACGGTGTTGGCGTACAGCTTGTCGGAATCGGTGGCGTTGAGGGTGACAATGCGGCCGACAACGACGGTGTTGACCGGCGTGAAGCTCTGCGCGGCGTGGTTGCCGGTGAGCGAGCCGGTGAGCGCCACCACGGCGTTGCCGTTGGCCGGGTCGAGGAGTTCGATGGTGCGGGCATCGATCAGCTTGACGATGTAGACCTTGCCGTCGGTGAGGCCGCCGATGGAGGCGCCGCCGCCGTTGTCGTAGGTCACCTGCTCGCCATCGGTGAGACCGTGGTTGCCGGCGAACTGCAGGGTGCTGTTGCCGCCCGAGGTGCCCAGGGTGGAAGCCGAAGGCACGAAATTGAAGGGACTGGTGCCCGCGCCGGTGCCGGCGATGGTGGCATCGACGTCGCCGGCGGAATTGCCGCTGCCGAGGTTGACGTTCGCCACCATGATGCCGACGGCCAGGCCGCCGAAGGCGCCGCCGTCCGCGTTGGCTGTCGCCTGGTTGTCGGAAGTCGCCTGGACGATGACGTTGCCGGTCGAAAGCGAATTGGGCGTTGCCGTGACCTGGGCGCCGTTGAAGATCGAGGCGACGGTACGGCTGGCAATGGTCGCGGTGGCGACGTTGGTGGTGCCTGCATCGGCCGAGGCGGAAACGCCGATGGCGGTGGTATGAGTGAGGTCCGCGGTGGAGGACGCGGTGACGAAGACGTCGGTCGCTTCCACGGTGGCGCCGTCGATGTCGGCGGTAATCGCGCTCTGGATCTTGTCTTCCACCACGGCGGCGCCCAGCGCCGCGCCCATGCTGATGGCGACGGTGGTGGCGACCAGCTCGGCCGACTCGCGGCCGTTGTCCTGCGCCTGCACGGTAACGTCGCCCAGCACCGAGACCAGCGGCTGGTTGCCGGGGGCCAGGCTGCTGATGGTGGCCTGCACGGTATTTTCGATCGTGCTGTGCACGCCGATACCGCCGCCGGAAACGCTGGTGCCGCCTGCGCTCACCGAGGCGGTGACGGCGGTGATGCCGTCGATCTTGGCGTAGCCGGTGTCGGTGCCGCCGGAGAGGTCGCCGTTGGCGTCGATCACCAGGTCGCCGCCCACCATCATGACGTTGCCGCCGATGCCGGCGACGTGGCTTTCGATGTCGTTGGCGATGGTGTTGTCCACCGTGGTGACGGCCACCGAGAGCGAGCCCAGGCCGACGGCCAGGGCGCCGGCGATCGCGTTGGCGTGCACCACCTCGGTCTGGTCGAGCGAGTGGATGGTGGCGTCACCAACCACCAGCACGTTGGAGCCGGAGACGTAGGCTTGCGTCTGGGTGGAGAAGATATTGGTGGTGCCCACGCCCGCGCCCGCGACCGCGCCGCCGATGCCGATGGCGATGGCGGAAGAGCCGGCGAATGCATCCACCGTCAGCGTTTCGCTGGAAGTGGCGTTGACCGTCAGGTCGCCGGCGACGCCGATCACCGAATTGGAAATGTAGGCGAGCGACTGGTTGCCGAGGTCGCCGCTGCCCGTGGGCACGGCGCTGGAACCGGTGGCGGCCGAATTGCCGCTGGCATTGGCGTTGGCGCCGGTGCCGATATTGGTATCAGTGGCGCCGAACAGGTTGTAGGCGGTGGCTGCGCCGATCGAGCCGGCGACCGCGCCCAGGCCGGCAGCGCCGGAGGCGGCGATACCGCCGACGGTGGAAGTCACCGTCGAGGTGTTGCTGGCATTGAGCGCCAGGTCGGCCGCGACCAGGTGCACCCAGGGTGCGCCGGCGGCAGTGTAGTTGATGCCCGAGAGGCTGTGCGGCGCCAGGTTTTCGGTCGGCCCGGTGTAGCGATAGATCGCGTTGCCGACCTGCACCGTCTGGCCGGTGACCAACTGGGTCACCAGGCTGTTGGGGTCGTTGCTGTTGGTGAGGAAGTTGCCGGCATCCTGGCCGGCAATGTAGTTGGCCGCCATTACCGGCGCGGCGATCTGGTGCCACTGCGTGGTATCGGTGTAATCGACCGCGGACAGGCCACCGGCGGTGGCGACGGTGATGGTGTTGCCGTTCTCAACCGTGGTCTGGGTGGCCGGCGCGGAAATGGTGCGGCCGGGGCCGACGTATTCGAACACCGCGCTGCCCACCAGCACGCGCTGGCCGGTGGTGAGCGTGGTGGCGCCGGTGTCCTGCCCGGCAACGTAGTCGTAGAAGAAGTCCGCCGCCACCGTGCTGTTGGTGATGTCGGCGGCGACCTTGTTGTTGATCTCGTTGGTGGCATTGGCGCCGGCGCCAGCCAGGGCGATGCCGGCCAGCCCGCCGCCCACCGCCAGCGAAGCCGCGATCACGGTGTCGTTGATGGTGGCGTTTTCACTGGCGTCAATCGAGATGCCGCCGCCAATGCGCACCGAGGGCGCATTGGCGATATAGGAATCGACCACGTTGGAGACGACGTTCTGCGCCAGCGCCACGCCGACCGCCGCGGCGCCGCCGACGATGCCGACGGCCGCTGCCAAGGAGGAGGCGCCGACCTCCGCGTTGATGTTCGAGGTATCGCCTGCGGACATGTTAAGCCCGCCGCCGCTCACCTTGGTGGCGGAGTCGATGTAGGCCTTGATCGGCACGGCGACGATGTTCTGCGCTTCCGAACCCGCGCCCGCCAGACCGATGCCGACGGTGCCGCCGGAAATGGCGACCGAGCCGGCCTGCACCGTCGAGTGGATGGTCTCGCTGCCGACCGCGGAGATGTTGATGGTGCCACCCGCCGCGACCGTGCTGCTGGCGCCGATATAGGCCAGCACCGCGCCCGGCTGTATCGTGGCCGATGAAGTGTCGTCACCGATTTCGTTGCGCGCGATCGAGGAGCCGATCGCTGCTGCCACCGCGCCGCCGCCGGCGAAGGCGCCGGCGCCCGAGACGCCGATGACCAGGGCAGTAATGCCGGTGGTGGCGCTGGCGTTGATGCCGATGCCGCCGGCGCTGGTGATCGTGCCGCCGCTGATGTCGGCCACGGTGGTGGTGCTGATGACGTTGTGCGCTTCCGCGCCGCCGCCCGCCAGCGCCACGCCGCCGCCGCCCGCGCCGGCAATCGCCAGCGAAGCCGCGCTGGTGGATGCATCGATCGAGCCGCCGGTGCTGGCGCCGATGTTGATGTCGCCCGCCGTGGTGGCAAGCGAAGAGACGCTGTTGATGTCCGCGGTGACGGAATCACTGATGGTGTTTTCCGACAGGGCCACGCCGATTGCGGCCGCGGCACCACCGCCGCCGGCAAAGGCCGCTGCCACGGCGGCGGAGACGACGTCGGTGGAAATGGTGGCGTTATCGGTCGCCTTCACGTTGACGGTGCCGGCACTGGAAATGGTCAATGTGCCGACGGCGAAGGAATCGTCGCTGATTTCGGCCAGGATGGTGGTCTGCAGCTTGTTGACCGCCGAGGAACCCGCACCCGCGCCGCCGAAGCCGGCGCCGCCGGCCCCGGCCGCGGCCACTGCCGCCGCGATCACCGAGGCCGCGATGGTCTCGGAGCCGTTGGCGCTGATGTTGATGCCGTGCGAGGAGACGCTCGAGTCGGTGATGTACGCCTTGATTTCGTTCGGATGGCTGGCGGAAACGATGGCGCCGCTGGAGGGGCTGACGTCGTAACCCATGACGTTGCGTGCCAGGGCCGCGCCGACGGAAACCGCGCCGCCGCCGCCGGAACCGACACCTACCGATACCGAGATGCCCGCCACCACCGCGTCGATCGAAGCGCTGGCGCTGGCACTGACGTTGAGTGCGCCGCCGCTGGAGACGCTGGCGCCTTGCACGAAGGCGTCGGTGGCGTCGTTGATGACGTTGCGCGATTCCGCGCCGCCGCCGGAGACGGCGATGCCGGCACCGGCGCCCGCCGCCACCGAGACCGAGGCGGCGATGGAATCGGCGTCGATGGAACCGTCTTGCAGCGCGATGATGGAGAGGTCGCTGCCAGCACTCACCGGGTGGTTGCTGGCGGTGCCGGTGGTGTTGATGTAGGCCTGCGTTGTGTTGCTGATCGTATTGACGGCCTCGCTGACGCCGATGGCGACGCCGACGTTGCCGGAGCCGCCCGCTGCCACCGCGATCGACCCGCCCACCACCACCGCCTTGATGGAGGCGTGTTCATTCGCCGTCAGCGTCATCGCGCCGGCGGAGGAAACCGTGGAGTTGTCGATGTACGCTTTGTCAGTCTCGCTGATGTCGTTGACCGCCACCGAGACGCCGATGGAGGCGGCAACGCCGCCGCCGCCGAAGCTGCCGCCGAAGGAAAGCGCGCCGGCACCGGCGATGATGTGGGCGTTGTCGTCCGCTTCCACATTGATCGCACCCGCGCTGGTGGTGGCGCTGCTGTTGTTCTCGATGCTGGCGGTGACGGAGTCGCTGATGGTGTTGCCTGACCCCGCGCCCGCACCCGCGCCGCCGAAGCCTGAGCTGCCGGCACTCACGCCGACGGCGACGCCGAAGGTGATGGCCTCGATGTCGGCCTCGGAAGTGGCCGAGACGTTGAGGCCGTTGTCGGAGGTGACGGTCGAATTGTTGATCGAGGCCAGCGTGGTGTCGCCGACCTCGTTGATCGCCACCGAGACGCCGGCTGCCAGGCCGGCGCCGCCGCCGGTGGAAACACCGACGCCGACGCCACCCGCGAGCGCCCAGATCTCGGCGTCATCGTCTGCCTTCAGGATTACGCCGCTGCCGGTCCGCGATGCGGTCACGCCGGTCGAATCGGTCTTCGCCTTGACGTTGCTGCTACCGCTGATCGTGGCCGAGGTGTTGTTGTGCGCGCGGTTGATCGACACCGAGCCACCGATGGCCAGGCCGAGGGCGCCGGAGGCCACCGCGGCGGAGCCCGCCACGGTAATGTTGTTGATCGCCCCGGCATAGGTCGAGTCGACGCTGATCGTGCCCGCCTGTACGGTGCCGGCGGAATTCGCGATGCTCGCGGTGACGCTGTTGCTGGAGCCGTCGGAGGCGTCGTTGGGGTCGCCGCCCAGGTAGTTGTACGAGATCGACGCGCCGATGGCGCCGGCCGCGGAGGACTTGCCGACGCCGGCGATGGCAATCGCGCCGGCCAGCGAATTGATGGTCGAATGGTCGCTGGCGTCGATGGTCAGGGTGTCGTAGGCGCTGACGGTCTTGCCGGCGCCGATGTTCCGCACGGAGGCCGTGACATCGTTCTTGATCCAGTTCAGGGTCACCGAGCCGGCGCCGGCGAAATTGCCCGAGGTGCCGGCGCCGCTCACCGCCATGGCGGCGATCTGCACGTCCAGGCCGGCCGGCAGGTCGTCCGGCTTGGCGAAACTGGCGATGACGCTGATGTCGCCCTTGACCGCGGTGACGGAGGAGTTGTCGATCAGCGCGCTGACGGTGTCGGAAACATCATTCACCGCGAAGGCCAGGCCGGCGGCTGCCGGGCCTTTGAGCGAGACCGAGACATCGCCCGCCAGGCTGGCGATCGAGGCCATGTCAAGCGCGCTGACGTTGACGTCCTGCTGCGCCGACACGATGGAATTATTCTCGATGCGCGCATCGACGGTGTTGTCGATGAAGTTCGCCGCCACCGAGCCGGAGAGGGCCAGGCCGTCGGCACTGCCAGCGCCGCCGGCGACGATGTTGACGATCTGCGCGCGCTCGGTGGCGATGACGCTGATCGACGAACCGGTGCCGGTGGTCTTGAGGTTGGAATTGCTGATGTCGGCGGCCACCGTGTTCTTGATGTCGTCGACGCCGACCGCCAGCGCGCCCGCGCCGCCGTTGATGCCGATGCTGATGGAGCCGGCGCCGGAGTCGATCGCCGAAGTGTCGGTCGCCTGCACCAGGATCGGGCCGGCGGTGCCGGTACCGGTGTTGCTGTTGCTGATGGACGAGGTCACGCCCATGCGCACGAAGTTGAGCGAAACCGTGCCGGCCCCGCCGATGCTCTTGCCGCCGCCGCCCGCCGCCGTCACGCTGACGATCTGCGCGCCGCTGGCGCCGGCGATGTCGGTGCTGATGCCGCCGAAGGAAACGCTGTGGGTCACCGCCTGCAGGCTGACGGCGCTGCCGGTGGTGGCGCCGAGGGCGACGACGATCGGCGTGGTGGCCGTCGCGTTGGCCGCGCTTGCGGCCAGCGAATAGTAGACCTTGGTCGAATCCGGGCCGCTTGCCTGCACGACATAATAAGTCTGGCCGTCGGTCAGGCCGCCGATCGAATTGCCGGTGCCGGCGTGATAGACCACCGGGCTGCCGGCAATGAGTTGCGGGTCGGCCGTCTTGGCGAAGGAAATGGTATCCGCGCCGGCGACCGTGGAGGTGATCGAGCTGGTGCTCACCGCCGTGGACACCACTGCGAAGCTTTGCTGCGAGGCGTTGGCGCCGGGGGTCAGCGTGGTGAACACCACCGGGTTGCCGTTTGAGGCGTCCACCAGGGAAATGGTGTTGCCGTTGACCACCGTCACCGTATAGAGGTGGCCGTTGGTCAGCCCGTGGATGTCGGCGTTGCCGCCGTCGTCATAGACGACCTGCTGGCCGGTGGTCAGGTTGTGCGCGGCACCGAAGGAGATGGTGCCGGCGACGGCGGGGTTGCCGCCGGCTGCGGCGCTGCCCGTGGTGGCGATCTTCGCCTGGTTGGGATCGAACTTGAAAGCAGTGTCGGTATTGACCAGGGAAACACTGGCGGTGCCGGTGTTTCCCGCGGTGATCGCGACCGAGGAACCGGCCAGCGCGTCGGCATGGGTGGCAGCCAGGCGGATGCTCTTCGGATCGGCGGCGTCGGCGATGACGTAGTAGACGGTGTTGTCCGAGAGGCCGGTTTCGTTCGAGGTGCCCTTGTGGAAGATCACTTCCTGGCCGGTGACGAAACTCTGGTTGGTGGCGAAGTGCAACTGGTTCTGCCCGCCGTCGGCGGTCACCGTGCTGCCGCTCAGGTTCACTGCCACGGCTTTGGAGGCGGCCGGGCCGGCGCTGCCCTGGGTCAGCGGGTTGGCCAGGCCGGAAAGCACCGAGATGCCGCCGAGCGTGGACTTCACCTGCGAGCTGTCGATATAGGCGGTGACGTTGCTGGTCTTGACGCTGCCGTGGTCGGCCACTGTCGGCGTCGGTTCGCCCGGGCCGGCGCTATTGTCGGAGCCGGACGGCATCGTCGTGTCGGTAATCGACAGCGCGCTGGGGTCGAGCGAGCCGGTGCCGCCGATGTAGTTATAGGCAAAAGTGACGCCGAAGCCGGCGCCTTCGGTGGCACCGCCGGCGGCGAGCGTCACCGCATCCAGCGAGGACGATTCATATGCCTCGACGTCGATGTCGCCGCTGGCGGTCACGGTGGAGCTGCCGCTGATGTGCGCGTCGACGCCGTTGGCGATCGAGTTGATGGTGAAGCCGCCGGCCTCGCCGCCGTTCTTGCCGCCGGCGCCTGCGGCGCCGATGGCCACCAGGAGGGGCTTGGAATTGGCGGTCACGAGCACCGCGCCGCCGTTGGCGGTGACGGTGGAAGCGTTGATGTAGGCGGCAATGCCGTTGGCGACGCGGTTGTAGCCGATCGAGGCACCCAGACCCTCGGCCCCACTGACCGCGGCGCCGATGGCGCCGGCGACGGCGACCAGCAGCGAGGTATCGGAAGCGTTGACGGTGACCCCGCCTCCGGCGGTGACCGAAGAGCTGCGCGGCGTGGCCGCCGTGTCCTGCGAGATGTGCGCGTCGACGGTGTCGAGGATGAAATTGGTCGCCAGCGACCCGGCGAAGGCGGAGCCGGTGGAGCCGCCGAGGGTGACGCCGGCGGCGACCACGGCGGTGCCGATGGTCGAATTCGACAGCGCCTCGACATCGACGCTGCCGTGGGTGGTGGTGATGGTGGAGCCGTCGATGGTGCCGGCGATCTTGTCCTTGATCGAATTGAAGCCGATCGCCCCGCCCGCGCCTTCCTTCTTGCCGACGCCGACCGCGCCGGCGATGGTGACGACCTCGGCGTGGTCCTGGCCCTTCACGGTGAGGTTGCCGCTGGCGCCGTTGCCGCTCAGCGTGCTGTCGATGATGTGCGCGCCGATGGTGTCGGAAATGAAATTCAGGGTGAGGGTGCCGGAGCCGCCGCCATCCTCCGTCGAGATGCCGGCGGAGCCGGTGACGCCGACGATCAGGGTGTTGGAAGCCGCCTCGACATCGACGTCGCCGCCGTAGGAGAGGCTGCTGACGTTCTGCACCGTCGAGGTGATGGTATTGGCGATGTCGGTGAAGCTGAAGGCCGCGCCGATGCCTTCCTTGCCGCCGTAGGAGCCGGCGCCCGCCACCAGGACGATGGAACTGTCGTCGCGCGCGTTCAGCGTCACGCTGCCGGCAATGGTCGCGCTGGTATCCGCGAGCTTGGTGTCGACGGTATAGGCGGAACGGCCGATCGCCACCGAGCCGGCCATGCTCTCGCCCTTGACCCCGGCCGCGCCGGCGACGCCGGCGGCAAGCGCGACGTTGAAGCCCTCACGCACGGCATTGAGGTTGAGCGCGCCGGCGTTGATGCTGGCGGCGCTATCGACCTCGGCGGCGGTGGTGCCGGTGAGGTAGTTGAAGGTCACCGCGCCGGCGATGCCCTTGGTGCTGGTGGAGCCGTTGGAGAGCGAGATCGCCGCGCCGCCGGCGAGCGAAGCCACGCTCATGTCGTTGCGCGCGAGGATGTTCAGCGCGGCGGAATTGGTGCCGGCGTGCTGCGCGCTGTTGTCGACCTTCACCGCGCCGGCGTTGTTGATGTACGCCTTCGCCGTGTCGTTGACCAGGTGGATCGCCACCGCGCCCGACTTCGAGCTGCCGGAGTTGCCCATGGTGTCGGCAACGCTCTTGGCCTGCGAAGCCGCCGCCGAGCCGGCCGAGCCGGCGCTTGACTGCAGGAATTCGGTCAGGCTCATCAGCGCGTCGTCGGCATCACCGCCCTGGCTGGTGGTCTGCGCGCCGGCATCGGTGGAGCTCGCGCCAGAACCGCCGGACGTCGGCAGGCCGCCAGCCGGCGGCGTGGAACCCGGCTGCTTGGGCGTGGTGCCCGCGCCGGAAACGGCGAACACGCCGGCAAAGCCGCCGTTGTCGGCGGTGATGTTGAGCGTGCCGCCCGAGGTGAAGGAGCCGACCGGGCCGGACGACGCCGCGCCCAGCAGGTCGCCCAGCACCGCCTGGGTCACGCGATTGATGTTGTTGGTGCCCTCGCTCAGGCCGGTAGCGCTGGAATTCGACAGCGTCAGGCTGCCGGCAACGTCGATGAAATAACCGGTGTTGGCAGCGTTGATCACCGCGGCGGCGCCGAGATCGTGGCCGCCGTCATCCACCGCGTTGGTGGAGCCGACGTTGACCACCGCGCCGCGCCCGACCTGAGCGGTGACGGTGTCGGTTTCCATCGTGAATTCGAGCACGCCGTTGATCGAGTCCAGCGTCGCCTTGCCGCCGGCCAGGCCGACGGTGACGTTGATCTCGTTGCTCTCGGCGTTGACATACAGGCTATCGGCGTTGACCTGCGCGCCGTCGCCGATTTTCGCCGTCACGGTGGCGGTGTTGACGAACACCATGGCGGTACCGCCCTTGGCGGAACCGGGCTGGCTGCCGCCGGGCGGGGCGACCAGTTTCTTGCCGGGCAACTGCAGGTTGCCGGCGATGTTGATCGAATCATTGGTAGCCAGGGCCTCGACTTCGACCTGACCCATCTTGCCGCCGTACAGCGTGGCATTGTGCTGGTTGACCTGGGCGCCGCCGACGATCTCGGCATCCGACACGTAGGTCTGCACCATCGCCGTGAAGGCGCCGGCCAGCGTGTCCTTGGCCCCCTTGGCGGTGGCGGTGGACCAGGTGTTGGGCAGGTTGTTCTGCAGGCCGCCGGTATCGTTGATGTAGGTGGTGAGGGTGGCGAAGAATTTGGTCGCCGCGTCGATGCCGGGATTGCCGAGTTCCTGCCAGCGCGTGGCGTCGGTAAAGTCCGGGTCGGTGCCGAGGTTCAGGCTGAGGGGCGTGGCGCCGATGTACTTATAGAGCGAACCCTTGTCGCCATTCAGGGTGTGCTGCGGCGCCACCTGCACCAGGTCGCCGTTGTTGACGGTGCGCACGCCACTGTTGGTGGTGTATTTGGCGGTCTGGTCGATCGACTGCCACAGGCCGTCGTCGAGGTAGTTGGCGGTCGAGAGGTTGACCGTGCCGGCCGCGCCGATGTACTGGAAGGTGCCGCCGACGCCGGTGGCCGGATTGATCGGCACGCTGACGGTGGAACCGTAGGCGAGTACCTGGCTGCCCTGCGAGCTGGTGAAATCGGTGGCTGCCGGCGTGAACTGGAACGGCGTCACCAGGTTGACCAGGAACAGCGTCGAGGGGTCGATCTCGTTCTGCGCGTTGCTCTTGACGGTGATGGTCGACACCGCGTCGACCACTGCGAGATTGTTGATCTTGGCGTAGGACTCGTTGTCCACTTCAGCGCCGGAGGCAGCGATCGAATTGCCGTTCGCCTTGTCCACCGGCACCACGTTTTTCGGCAGCAGCTTGCCGGAATTGTCGGTCGAACTGCTGGCGGAGACGTTCGGGCTGCTGGAAACGCCCGACTCGACCGTGACCACGCCGCCGGAGCGGACCGTGGCGGCGTTGCTGCCGTCGCCGATGCGCGCGTCGGCGGTGGCGTCGATCACTTCGACGCCGACGGAGGCCGCCAGTTGCCAGGTGGGCGCCGGCTTGCCGGTGCCAAAGAGGCCTTTGAAAAACGTCGATGCCTTGGTGACGAACTTGCCGGCGGCGTTGGACGAGCCGTCCTTGCTGGTGGTCAGGTAATCGAAGACGCCGGAGCTAGCGGCGCTTTTCAGGTCGTCCAGGTAGTCGCCCTTGGAGGAGTCACCGATGCCGGAGACGGCTTCCACTCCGGAGGCGCTGGAGGGCAGGATCACCAGCTTGTTGACGGCGATCGGCCCGCGCGTTTCCAGCGCGACCACCGAGATGCCGCCGGCGCCGGGATTGGCGGATGTCGGGTTGGCGACGGCGCTGGTGGTGGCGTCACCGTCGAGGTAGGCATTCGTGTGCGTGTTCTCGATGTCGAGAGCGATGGCGATGCCGGCGGTGCCGTTGGGGTTGGCGGCGGTGCGCGTGAAGACGCGCGAGGCGTCGTTGGTCAGGGCGCCGATGCCGATGGTGCCCGTATGGGTGGTGGTGCCTGCCGTCAGGCTGGCGCCGTGATGCACGTCGACCATCGAGGTCGAGTTGACAATGCCCACCGAGACGCCGCCGGCATAGCCGGCGACGGCGGTGACATCGGTCACGATGTTCACGCGGTTGTTCACCACCGTTTCCAGGCTGATGCTGCGGCCGGCGGTGATGGCGCCGTAGACGTCGATTTCGGCGGTATCGTTGAGCTGGCCGATCGCCACGCCCACCACCAGCGCCACGGTCGGCGACGGATCCACGCTACCGTCGGCCACCGCGTTGATGAACACGTCCTGCGCCGCGTCGAGGTGGGCGCCGGCGCCGATGGTGACGGTGGCCGAGGAGGTTTCCTTGGCGTAGGAGACGAAGGCCGACAGGCCGTTGAGGAAATCGACCAGGCCTTCGGTGACGTTGTTGATGAAGGTGTTGACGGTCTGGTTGCCGGTGTCGATGGGCGCGAAGAAGTGGGCGCCGTCGGCATGGGCGTTGACATTGATGGTGTTGCCTTCGAGAGTGGCGTTCTCGATGTCCACCGACACCACGACGTAATCGTTGTGGTCGAAGAAGGTGGTGAAGGGCTCGTAGGCAACGCTGTTGATGGTGATGTTGCCGTTGCTGTGGCCGGCGCTGCCCATGGCGCTGATCATCGAGCCGCCGTCGATCACCACGTGCTGGCCGCTGATGGTGATGTTGCCGGCGTTGCCGGTGGTGGTGTTCAGGCTGGAGACGATGCCGCCGTGCAGGCCGTCGCCGATCTCGACGTCGCCGCCCTCCAGGGTGACGTTGTCGAAGCCGCTGGTGCTGAAGTTGCTGGTGATCTGGACGTAATCGCCGCCATCGATGGTGACGGCGATGGCCTGGGCGGCGGCGTTCGGGCGGATCGAGCCCAGCGTGTTGTTGTCGAAAACGGTGACGCCGTTGAGCAGGAGGCTGTTGTTGCTGCCGCCGGCGTGTGCCATGTTGATATTGACGTGGCTGCCGGCCGGCGGCTGCTGCACCACGAAGGTGACGTTGCTGGTGTTGCCGCTCAGGGTGTCGGCGCCGCCGCCGCTGGAAAGCAGCACGGCGTTGTTGTAGCCGCTGGCGTCCAGCGTGTTGTCGCTTGCGCCGCCATACAGCGCGACACCCCCGATGTTGGTCAGGGTATCAACCACCGGGGTGGTGCCGCTGGGGTCGATTGTCAGGGTGGCGTTGTTGCCGGTGGTGGTCACCAGCGTCATGTCCTTGTCGGCACGCGCGATGACGACGTTGCTGGCGCCCACCTTGCCATTGACCGTGACCGTGCCAGTGCCGACGGTGAAGGTGTTGGTGCCGCTGCCACCCTTGAAGGTGATGCCGGAGCCCGCGGCGGTGGTGGCGAAATTGAGTGTCGGCGCGAACATGGCGACAGCCACCAGCGTGCCGTTGGCGGCCGTGGCGGAGGTCTGGCCGGAGGCGATCAGGCCCAGGTCCTGGGCGGCGAGCGAGGAATTCTCGGCGGCTACCGTCAGCGCGCCGGTGTGGCCGGCGGTGCCTGCCAGGGCGTCGTGGACCTGGATGCCGTTGGCGGTGAGGCTGGCGGTCAGCGGGGCGATGACGTTGGTGGTGACTCCGCCCACTGTCCTGGTGCCATTGGTGGCGTTGATCAGGTTCACTACATCGGCCAGCGTCAACGCGCCGTTGAGGCTGACGTCCACGGTGGTGACGCCGTCGGTCAGCGTGAAGATCATGTCGGTGGTGGCCGACGTGCTGAAGCCGCTGGCGAGGGTCTGCAGCGCGGTGTTGCCGATCACGCCGGTGAAGCCGGAGGCGTCGATGCTGGTGCCGGAGTCGGCGGTGAAGTTGACCTGCTGGATGTTGCCGAGGTCGTCGATCACCGTGCCGTGCGAGGTGGCAATCGACAGGCTGGTCTGCGTCGTGCTGTTGCTGAGCGAAACGACGGCGTTCTGGCCGGTGACCAGTTGCACCACGTTGTTCGGCGAGTTCGACGCGATGATGGTGGTCTTGTACTGGCTGCCGATGACGAAGGTGGCATCACCATTGGAGCCGTCGAGGGTGACTTCACCGTGAAACGCCGAGGAGTCGAGCAGGCTGGTGCCGGGCGCGGCCACCAGCTTGGCGGAATCGATGTTGTGAAGCTGGGTCTTGGTATTGGTGGCCGTCTGCGTGGTCGCTACCACCACGCGCGTGCCGGGCAGGCCGCTGCCGGCGGTGTGGTCGGCCACCAGCGTGAGCGGGGCGGCGTTGAGATCGGTGTCGGCGGCCAGTTGACCGACGAATTCGACCACGAAGGGAGAGGCACTGGTGCCGCTGCCGCTGACGATGATGTTGCCGCTGCCTACGCTGGGCAGTTGCGCGATCGCCGCGCGCAGCTGGTCGGCGGTGGCGTTCCAGTCGATCGGCGCGGTGGTATAGCCGTTGAAGCTCAAGGCATAGCTGCCGCCGCTGACCCCGGCGATGGTGATGGTCTGGCGCAGATTGTTGCCGACCGCCATGTCGAGGTCGGTGTCGGTCAGCACCATGCGGTTCTTCACGCTTTGCGCGTAGCCCATGCCGAGCACGGACCCGTCGTCGATGGTGCCGACGCTGTTGCCGGCCACCACCTGGTTGGTGGCGAAGGTGGTGCCGCCATAGATGTCGTCGGCGCCGCCGCCGTCGACGATCACGTTGTGCACGACGTGCGCGGCATCGGCGCCGTGGCTGGCGCGGAGAGTGTCGTTGCCGGTGCCGCTGATCAGGGTGGTGGTGCCGGTGAAGGCGGAGGCGTCGATGGTCTCGTTGCTGTTGCCGCCCTTGAGGATGGCGGCATTCAGGCCGGCGCCGGTGATGGTGTCGTTGAGGACCACCGTGGCGTTGGCCGCGCTGCCGGGGGCTTTGGTCTTCAGCGACGTATTGGTGAGGGTGAAGTCCCAGTCGCCGCTTTCCACCAGCTCGTTGAGGGTGGCGGCCTGGGTGGTGATGGTGTTGTTGCCGGTGGTGCCGGTGAAATAATTGGTGCCGCTGCCGCCGATCAGGGTGTCGCCGCCGTTGGCCGCCACCAGGGCGAGCGTGCTGCTGAAATGGCTGCCGTCCAGCGTATTGCCGCTGCCGCTGTCGGTGAGAATGACGCTGCCGACGTTGATCAGCGTGGCGACATTGCCGTCGGCGTAGGTGATCTGGCTGTAATAGGTATAGCCGGTGGTGCCCAGCGTCACGTCCCTGAGGGTCGCGTTCTGGTCGTTGACCGTCTCGTCGAGCGTGGTGTTGGCGGCGTTGCCGATGACAGTGGCGGCACCGCCGTTGGTGGTGATGATGTTCTCGCCGCCGCTCCTGGAGACGTCGATGCGGTTGCCGCTGCCGTCGCCGGTGATGGTGGCGCTGACATGGACCGCCGGGCCGCCGCCGGCGGCGGGGATGTCCGCCGCGCTGATGACGTTCTTGACGTTGGCGATCGACGAGAAGCCGGTGGCGGTGCCGAGCACCATATTGACCACGATGTCGGCACCGTAATTGGTGTAATCCAGCGTGGTGCCGCTGCCGTGGGTGCTGCCGATGATCTGCTGGATGCCGCTGAAGGCGGTCGAATTGAGTGCCGTGGTGCCGGCCGTGACGACGATGCCGTTATCGGCGCCGATCGCCAGGATGGTCGATTGGGATTGCGCCGAGAGGTCGAGGGTGTTGCTGCCCTGGCCGGCTTCCTGGTTGATGCTGATGCCGGTGGCGCCATCGGCGAGTACATAGGTGTTGCCGCTGCCGCTGCCGGTGGCGCTGTCGCCGGTGTGCATGGTCACCGACTCGCTGCCGTTGACCACGTAGGTATTGTTGCCGCCGTTGTCGCCCTTCACCGCGCTGATGTATTGCACGCCGCCGAAGAAGGTGGTGGCGGTGGCGCCGGAAAGGTCGGCGTTGATGTGGCTGCCATAGCCGCTGTAGTCGAGCGTGGTGCCGACGCCATCCACCTGGCTGCCGATGATGCTGAAGGCGCCCGCGCCGGCGCTGGCCACGGAGAGCGTGGCGCCGCCGCTGGCGATCGAGAACGAGCCGTTGTGCACCGTCACCACGCTGTTGACGGCGACCGCCGAGAGGTCGATGGTGGTGGTCGAGTTGGCGCCGGCGGTGATCGAGCCGCTGCCGCCCTTGCTGACCACGATATTGGTGCCGCCCTGGCTGGTCAGGTAGGTGGTGTTGCCGGTGCCGCCGGTGAGCACGGTATTGCCGGTGAAGGCGGCCGCGTTGATGGTGCCGGTGCTGTTGCCGGCGGTGAGGAAGGCGTCGGTCAGGCCGGTGCCGGTGATGTTGTCGGTCACCAGCGCCGGCGAGGTGCCGACGGCAACCGCGCTGGTGGTGAGCTTGGTGCCGGTGAGGACGAAATTCCAGTTTCCGCTCTCGACCAGGGTGTTGGAGGCGGCCGACTGGGTGACGATGGCGTTGGTGCCCTTGGTGCCGGTGAACTGGTTGTTGCCGGTGCCGCCCTTCAGGGTGTCGCCGCCATTGGCCGCGATCAGGTTGAGGCGGCCGGCGAAGCCGGTGCC
Source organism: Burkholderiales bacterium (assembly GCA_036498945.1). Lineage (GTDB taxonomy): Bacteria > Pseudomonadota > Gammaproteobacteria > Burkholderiales > JAEUOS01 > JAQGMJ01. Next base: position 42,553 of record DASYEQ010000059.1, read on the forward strand.
GTCCAGTGTCTTGCCGCCCGCGCTGGTGTCGGTGAGGGTGACCGTGCTGACGTTGGCCAGGGTCTCGACCGGCGCGCCGGCGCCGGTGCCCAGGGTCAGGGTGGCGGCGGCGGAGTCGCCCGCCAGCGCCGCGCTGGTGCTGACCGCTTCGTTCAGCACGACGTTGCCGGCGCCGTCCACGCCGGTGTAGTGGTTGCCGCCGCCGCTGCCGTGGATGACGTCGTTGGAATAGGCCGTCACCGACTGGTTGCCGGTCAGGGTATAGGTGTTGCCGCCGACGGAGGCGCCGATCACCGACTTGATCGCGGTGGTGCTGCCGAAGAAGGTGGCGCTGCCGCTGGTGAGGTTGACGCTCACCGCGCTGCCGTAGTTGCCGTAGTCGAGGTTGAAGACGGTGCCGCTGCCGCCGACCAGGTTGAACTGGCCGGCCGCGGCGGTGGCCACCGTGATGGTGCCGCCGCTGTAGGTGATGGTGAGCGAGCTGGCGCCGACGGTGACGTTGACGTTGCCGGTGATGCTGGAGAAGTCGAGCTTGTTGCCGGTGCCGGGGTTGTTCAGCTGCACGCTCTCGGAACCGGAGGTGCCGGTGAACTTGAACGTGTTGTTGCCGCCGTAGCCGACCAGGGTGTCGTTGTTGCCGCCCTGGAGAGTATCGCTACCGGCGGTGCTGCCGTTGATGGCGTTGAGCAGGCCGTTCCAGTTGCCCACCGCAATGCTGGCGGTCTCGATGCTGCCGGTCTTGTAGTCGAGCAACCAGTCGCCGCCCAGCGCACTGCTGCCGACGTTGTGGGTCGCGGCAGCGACGTCCAGGCCGGTGAGCTTGGCGAGGTTGTTGACGAAGGAGACGCCGAGGTTGCCGTTGGCCACGTCGCAGCCATAGAGCAGCAGGTCGCCGCCCGGCCGCAGGGCGTTGCCCCAGCCTTTGATCTGGCTGGCATATTGCGCCATGTCGGAGGAATCGAGCACGGTGGTGCCCAGGCGCAGTTCGCCGGCAGCGCCGTGGGCGATCACCTGCACCGCATCCAGCCCCTTCTCTGCGGAGAGGATGGTGGAGAGCTGCTTGACGCCGTCGAAGCGCGAATCGAGGACGACGATCTCGACGTTGCCCTGGCGGATCACCTGCAACTGGGCGTCCGGCCCGGTGGGGGTGCGCAGCGACAGCGGGCTGGTGTTGCTGGTGCTCTTGCCGCTGAGGGAATCGAGCAGGTTTTGCACCAGGCCGGCGGCGTTGGGGATGGAGCCATCGACGATCACCAGTTGCGAGGGAGCGGGCTGGTTTTTCTGGAACTGAACGAACTTGTCGAGATTGACGGCGACGCCGGCGTTGTGCGTCTTGACGGCGACGTTGGGGCCCTTGGCGTCGGCGTGCATGCCGAGGATCGGATGCTGCTGTACCGGCTGGTTGGCGGCGTGCGGATCGACCGGGGCGACCACCGCGGGCAGGTGATGCGCGTGGTGCGGGGGCACCACCACCTGGGCGGCCAGCAGGAAGCGCTGCTCCAGCGCCTCGAACAAGGCCCGTCTGCGGGCGGCGGGCCGATCGGCCTCCTTCCTCCCGCGAGCCGAGTTGGTCTTGGGGTTCTGCTTGCCGATTTTGCCGGTTTCCATCGCTTGCTCCCTGTACTGCAAAAAAGCGAAAGGCGCCCCAGGGGGCGCCATTGAGGACTAGTTATTTGGTAAGACTGCCGATGCGCCGCATGTCGTCGTCGCCGAGTGTTCCGGCTGCCTGCTTCAGCTTCAGCGAGTTGAGCAGGTAATCGTATTTCGCCTGCGCCGCGTTGCGTTTTGCCGAGTAGAGGTCGCGCTCGGCATCGAGCACCGCCAGCACCGTCGCCAGGCCCGACCGGTAGCCTTCTTCCTTCAGGCCGCGGGCCGCGTCCAGCGCGCTGACCGACTGGTCCAGCGCCTTCACCTTGGTGATGCCGCCGGTGACGCCGAGGTAGGCGGCGCGCGTCTGGCGCTCGATGGCGCGGCGGTCGCGCTCCAGGTCTTCCTTCGATTCTTCGAAGCGCTTGGCCGCCGCGGCGGTGACCGCGTGGGTGTTGAAGCCGTCGAAGATCGGGATATGCAGGCGCACCATCAGGTCGGTTTCCCTGACGTTGCTGCCGCCGCCGAACAGGCTGCCGCCGGTGTTCTTCTGGTCAGTGGTGGCGGAGACATCCACGGTCGGGTAATAAGCCGCGCGCTGCTTCTCGACTTCGTGGCGCGCCACCTCCACCGCCTGGTTGCGCGCCTCCAGCAGCAGGTTGCGGTCGAGCGCACCTTGCACCCATTGCGAGAGGTCGGCCGGCTCGGGCGGCGTCAGCGTAGGCGGGGCATTGAGGGGCGCCAGGTTGTGCGGCACCGTGCCGGTAATCTCGGCCAAGGCCTGCATCTTGTCGTTGAGGTCGTTCTCGGCGGCCACCATCTCCGCGTCCTTGAGCGCGGCACGCGCTTCGGCGTCGCGCAGGTTGACCACCGTGACCTGGCCGCTGGAGTACTTGGTCGAGGCGAGCGTCAGCTGGCTCTGGATCGCCTCGCGCTCGGTGCGCGCCAGTTCGAGGTTGTCGCGCGCGGCCAGGGCGCCCAGGTAGGCGGTGGCGGTGCGCACCATCAGGTCCTGTTGGGCCGCGGCAAAGGCTGCCGCGGCCTGCTTCTCCGCCGCTTTGGCCTGGGCATACTGGCTCCAGGCCGCCAGGCGGAACACCGGCTGGGTCAGCGACAGCGATTTTTCGCGCTGCGGATAATTCGAGGAACCGGTGGCAAACACCGCGTTCTGGCTGGACAGGATGTTCTGCTGGGTCTGGGTGCGGTTGTAGTCCGCGGCGATGGTCGGCAAAAAGCCGCTGCGCGCCTGATCCACGCCGTAGGCGATGGCTTCGAACTCCAGGTGCGCCGCCCTCAGACGCGGATCGTTTTGCTTGGCCAGCTCGTAGACTTGCAGCAGGTTCTCCGCCTGCACGGCCGGCGCCAGCAAAACACTCACAGCCAACGCCACCATCACCTGGCGCGGCGAAATCTTACGGCGCATTCTTGCACCCTCCCCTGGAATCCTCATTGCGGCCGCGCTACCCGTGCGCCGCCAAACGGCACCGAACTTCGGCCGCCGCCTGTTCCCCGTGCGTACGACCCCCTTCTGCGACCCTTGCAAAAGAATCAATCGATGGTAACGAAACCCCTAAGGGACTGCAACGATTAACAGTGAGAAAAGGTGATGTTTCACACACTTTTTTTGCCGCCCCGCCAAATCCATTACATTGGCATAAATTCCAATGTCATGAATTCGTCGAGGATTGCAATTCTTGCAGGGAACAGAGGGCGGGGATGTAATCCCTAGTAGGGATTCACAAAATCACTCTTTTAGTGTATGGAGGCGCCTTTGCCGAAGGCCTCAAAAAATCAATTCTTCCACTTTTGATGAACTTTTTCGAATTTATTAACATTTCCTCAATTTTATACAGATTTCAATCGGTGACCGGCTTTCCGCGCCCCACAACCGCGCCAGAATCGGAACCGGCTCATACCGGCCCATGCGCCCCGCGCCACCCTGTCCGCGCCACCCGGCATCGGTTAAAGTGCCCGTTGTCATGCAGCCATCCCCGTTCCGCCCCAGGCCATGAGCGCCGCCCCTGAACCCTCCGGCTCCACGGAATTGCACCTCCTGCATCGCCTGCGGGAAGGCGACGCCGGCTGGGCCAACGCCCTGCTCCGTCTGGTACAGGACGTGCCGCTATACGGCGCCGAGAAGTCCTTCAAGCTTTCCCCGGGCGAACTCCTGAGCGACCGCTTCCTGATCGGCCTGGCGCCCAAGGTCTGGCCGCAATTGCGCTTCGAGGAGCTGCGCGCCGCGCTGGCCATGCCGCCGGCCAGCTTCGCCGCCATGATGGCGGACCTCAAGCGCGCCAACTTCCTTGGCCTGGCCTACGAAGGCAGCGCGGCGCAGCGCGTCTTCAAGGCCTACGTCGAATTCCCGGTGCCGGCGCAGCGCCTGCCCGGTCCCGCGCCCGGCTCGGTGGCCGCCCACCTGATCTACCACGGCTATAAGTGGGACCCCGACCGCGGCGAAGACGCCGCGCTGACCCGCTACTGGTGGGCCCCCGAACTCACCGCCGACGAGATCCGCCACTGCCTGGCGCGTCACCAGGCCGGCATTGGCCACGCCGCCGTGCGCGCCGCCGCCCAAGGCATGGTCGAACACTGCATGCGCCACGGCGACGCCCGCCGCTTCCAGTACATCGAAGCGCGCGAAGGCGCCGGCAGCCGTGTCTCCTACGACCTCAACGTCTACGCCGCGCAGCGCCCGCTGGGCGAAGTTGCCGACCTGGTGCGCGACGCCGCCCGCGCCCTGGGCGTGGACACTGCCGCGCTCGACACCCTGCTCGCCGAGTCCGCCGGCCGCATGCTCGGCCACGTCTCCGCCGGCACCGATCGCCGCGGGCGCGACTTCCTCACCGTCTATTACGAGCAGTAGACCCTCGCGTCCCCGCTGATACCGGGAACGCCGGGCATTGCCTGCGCCGCCTCTGGTTCACGGCCGTCGCGCACCCGCGTGAACGCGGGGCTCATCGGCCTCTTGCTGCCGCACGCCCTGGCGCCGCATACCCTGGCGCCGCATACCCGACACTGACGCAACGCCACAGCCGCCACGACCGCCACGACCGCCACGCAACGTCGCGCCCCGCCCTACGCCGTCGTCGTCGGCGACTTCGGCGCTTCCTCGCCCACCAGCTTGTCGCTATCGTCCAGGCGCTGCGCCACGCGCATCACGTTGGCCATGGACATGCGATGCATGTTGATCCAGCCCATGTAGCCGGCGCGGAACAGCGACAGCACCTCGGCATCCGGCAGCGCCGCGAAGCGCGCGTCGTCGACCACCGCCAGCCCGCGCAGCACCTGCTTCTGCCCGTTCTTCTCCAGCGTGATCACCTTCTGCTCCAGCAGGCCCAGGCCGGCGATGCGCTTGGCGAATTCCGCGGTGCGCAGCATCTCGGTGTGATAGGCGCGCAAGAAGCCCATGATGCCCTGCATGTACTCCGACTCCTTGCCGTCGTCGGCGAACAATGCCGTCCCGTCCTTCTCGCCCAGGCCGGCATACGCCTCGTCGACGCACACCACGAAGCGGTCCTGCTCCTGCGCCCCGGCCAGCACGAAGGGATAGCGACGCGCGAAGGCCGGAACATAGGTGCCCGCCTGCCATGCGCCCTTCTCATCGACGAACAGGTTCTCGTTGTCGCGCAGGCCCAGCAGCGCGGCGACGTGGTAGCTGCCGCCGCCCTCATCGACGAAGACGATCGGGTACTCGCGCGCGACGTCGACGAACTCGGTGCTGGCGATCGGCAGCGCGTTGGTCTTGGCGGCGAAGGTGTAGTGGTTCGGCTGGATCTCGATCTTCAGTTTCTGGTGGCGCTCGCGGTTGAGGGCGGTGGCACGTTCATAAAACACGCTGCTTGGCATTGCTTGGCCTCGATGGTCGTTGGTCGCGGATGAAGAGAGGCACTGTCGGTCAATTTGTATGTCAAGTCAATCGCGCCGAAGTGGCGATTTGTCGCCTTTGTGTGCTACATCACATGAAAACAACCAGCAATGACAATAGCATCGGCGGCCGTTTGCCGCTGCGTCGCGTTCCCGCGTGAACGCCAGGTCGCGTTGCGCGCGGCCACCTCAAGCCGCCCGCCGGCACCGGCACCAATCCGGTAAATAGATGGCATCCCGACCGCTTTTCCACGGATGCCCGCCCGCGCGATTGCCCGAACATGACGGCACCCGAAATCCGCGCAGCGGCGCCATGCCCGCGCGGGCGGGGGGCGACGGCTGCGGCGACAGGCGCGCCTGACTACATTATTCGCGCGCGATGCCCGGCCTCGGCAATGGCGCGCACCAAAGGAGCCGCTGTGAAAACCAGTACCCGCCTGTTCGGCATCACCGGCGCCGCCGTCATCGGCGCCGTGCTCATCAGCTTCATCGCCCTGACCACGATGAAGAACCTGATGATGGAAGAGCGCAAGGCGCAACTCCATCACACCCTGCGCCTGTCGCGCGCCCTGATCGAGAGCTATTACAACCGCACCAAGACGGGCGAGCTCACCGAGAAGGAAGCACAAGCGCGCGCCATGGCCGCCATCGACGGCCTGCACGATGGCGACGACTACGTCTTCCTGCGCTCCGCCGACGGCATCATGCTGATGCACCCGGTGAAGTCGCGCATCGGCAAGTTCGATAAAGGCAGCCGCACCTCCGACGGCCGCTTCGGCGCCGAGGTCTACAACGAAATCCTCTCCAAGGGCGAGTACGGCACCCTCACCCTGTTCACCAAGCGCCCCGGCGGCACCATCGACTTTCCCAAGCTCTCCGGCGTGATGAAATTCGCCCCCTGGAACTGGGTCATCGGCACCGGCTTTTACATCGACGACATCGACGCCACCTTCTGGTCCGCCGGCCGCGTACTGCTGGCCGCCTGCGCCCTGCTCGCCGTGGTAATCGCCGCCCTCGGCTACCGCCTGGCGAAAAGCGTGCTCGGCGAACTCGGCGGCGAACCCGCCTACGCCGCCGGCGTCGCCCGCGCGCTTGCCAGCGGCGACCTCACGCAACAGATCGACGCCCGCGGCAGCGACGCGAGTCTCGTCGGCTCGCTGCGCCAGATGCAGCAAGGCCTGACCCGCATGGTGCGCGAGATGCACGGCGCCTCCCATCAGCTCGACGACGCTTCCTCCGGCCTGGTGCATGAGATGGACGGCGTGCGCACCCGCGCCCAGCAGGCCGCCGACTCCACCTCGGCTACCGCCAGCGCGATCCAGGAGATGACCGCCTCCGTCGCGCAGGTCTCGCAAAGCGCCGGCGAAGCCGAAACCAACTCGCGCCACGCCACCGCGCTGGCCGGCGACGGCGAATCGCTGGTAACGGATGCCGCCAGCGGCATCCGCCGCATCGACGCCGAACTCGAACTCACCGCCCAGGCCGTCACTTCGCTGGTGGGCCGCGCCGCCGACATCTCCAACGTCGCCACCGTGATCAAGGAGATCGCCGACCAGACCAACCTGCTCGCGCTCAACGCCGCCATCGAAGCCGCCCGCGCCGGCGAACAGGGCCGCGGCTTCGCGGTCGTCGCCGACGAAGTGCGCAAGCTCGCCGAGCGCACCGGGGATGCCACCAGCCGCATCGCGCAGATGACCGTCGAAGTGCGCAACGGCGTCGACGCCGCGGTGGCCGGCATGCAGGCGATCCGCCCGCAGATGGCGCAAGGCGTCGAGCTCACCGAACGCACCGGCCGGGCGCTCGCCGACATCCAGTCCGGCGCCCGCGAGACGCTCTCCAAGATCAGCGAAGTGGCGCTGGCCTCCTCGGAACAAGCCGCCGCCAGCAACGCGATTGCCGCCAACGTCGAATCCATCACCGCGATGATCAGCGCCTCGAGCGACGCCGCCGGCGCCGCCGATGCCGCCGTGCACCGCATCCGCGGCCTCGCCGATTCGCTGCGCGGTTCGGTGGCGCAATTCAAGGTCGAAGCGTAGGCGGCACGACGCACCACACCACGAACAAGCGCGCCCTGCGGGGCGCGTTTTTTTTGAGGCTTCTTCCACAAGCATTCCAGACTGCCTGGCAGGTCTCTCCCCTTTCAAGGGGGAGGACAGGAGGGGGATGGGGTCAATCCACATACCGCCCTCAATCATCCAGCGAACACTCCCCGGCCCCAATCGCGAACTGCGGCCGGTCGTCCCGTAGCCACGGCGGGTTGTACCCCGGCGGCAGTCCCTGTGGCCGCAGCGGCTCCGGCTTGATGCGCCCGCCGCGTGCTTCGAGATTGCGCCTCACCTCGTCGTCCAGCTCCGCGTGCCGCGCTCGCGCCATATGCTCCTGCTGCGCCAGCCCTGGCTCCCATTCCACCTGCTTGCGCTTGCCGCCCCACATCA
>DASYEQ010000060.1:0-48129 GCA_036498945.1 Burkholderiales bacterium
GACCACCTGATGTACACCCACTCCACCGCGCAGGCGGACAACCGCGCCGAGTACATCGCGCTGTGCAAGAAGGGCGTGTTCAAGTACCTGAAGATCGACCGCCCGGTGGAAGACATGCAGGTGTACAACGGCGACACCGTGGTGGTGACCGGGCACACGAAAATGGACGCGATCATCCACGGTACGCCCAAGCTGCTCAACAGCCGCTATACCAACGTATGGGTGAAGGGTGCGAAGGGCTGGCAGATGGTGGTGTGGCAGTCGACGCCGATTCCGGCGCCCGTGCCGAAGTAATAAAACGGGTGAGGCCGGAGCCCGGCCTCACCCGTTTGTCTCCTCGCCCGTCGTTACTTGCCGGCGCGGCTGGGCAGCGACGCCACCGCGTGGCCCTGCACAGACAGTTCGTCGTCCTGGTTCTTGCCGATCAGCTGGAACTCGACCAGCTTCTTGCCGTCCTTCTCGAACTTCTTGGTGACGCTACCGTTGATGTACAGCGTGTCACCCTCGGGATTGTGGCGGCGGATCTGGGTGTAGAGCTTGGTGAGCTGGCCGTCGTCGCCGATCCAGTTGGTGACCGCGTGCGACAGCCAGGAGGCGCGCTCGGGGCCGTAGTCGTAGGCGCCGGGGGCCCCGACCTTGTGGGCGAACTCTTCTTCCCAGTGCACGCGCTCCGGGCAATCGGGAATGCCGAAGGCGTTCTTGATGCCGGTGTTGGGGTGCTTGCTCATCATCTTGTAGGCCAGCTTGTGCGCACGCACGTAGAGGCCGCCCCAACCTTGCACGTAGGCGATGAAGCCGGTAACGGTCATCGGGCCCTTGACCATGGTGGGCAGTTCTTCTCCCTCTTTTACGTCTTCCCAGTAGCGCGGGGTGGCGCCGCGCACTTCCTCTTTCGCGTACAGATCGTAGATATCGGCGATGTCTTTTTCGCTGTACACCTTGCGGCCCTTGCCCTTCAGGTGGTTGTACTTGGTGCCGGACTCGCGCGCCATGTCGCGGTCGGTGCGAAAGCACCAGGACTCGGCGGCGGCGAGCTGGTCGCCGGTCTGGTCGTAGAAATCGACGTGATAGATCTGCTGGATCGAGCGGCCGGCGAAGCGCGTCTTGTGCTCGACCAAATCCTTCAGGTACGCGACAGTGGAAATCTCGGCGTTGCGATGGATCGGCTTCATGTAGTTGAAGTCGGTACCGGCGTACATCGCATGCACACCGGGCAGGCCGCCGACGTAGCCGCTGATGATGCGGCTGCAAGCGAGGATGAAGGAGGGCGGGGCGATGACGTCGCCGTACTTCGTCTTCTTCGCGTAGGCCGGGTCGCACCACAGCGGGTTGTCGTCGCCGATGCCGTGGGCGTAGTGGCGGATGTTGTCGCGCGTGGCCTCGTAGCACCAGGGTTCGAGCGTATCCGTGATTTTCACGCCGATGCGTTTGCGCAAGGCATCGAGGGCCTCGTCGGTGATGCCGACGAATTCGCGTTGCAGGGTTTCCGACATTGTTGTTGCTCCTTGGGTTGATCTTTACGTTTGCGCGCGCAGTGGTGTCACTGGCGGGCCGCCGCTTCCGCCAGCGCGCGGTCACGCAGTACCTTGCGGTTCACCTTGCCGGCGGGGGTCTTGGGCAGCTCCTCGACAAATTCCACCTGACGCGGGTATTCGTGCTGCGACAGCTGCTTTTTCATGAAGGCCTGGATGTCGCCGATCACCGCCTCGCCGCGGTCGCGCGCGACGATGTAGGCGCGCACCACCTGGCCGCGGATGGGGTCCGGCGCACCGACCACGGCCGCTTCCAGCACGGCCGGATGCTTGAGCAGGCTGTTCTCGATCTCCACCGCGCTCATGGTCCAGCCGGCGGAGATGATGACGTCGTCCGAGCGGCCCTCGTGATGGAAGTAGCCTGCGTCGTCGATGCGGCCACGGTCCTTGACGTAGAACCATTCGCCCTTGCGCTTGACCGCGATTTCGCCGGACTCGTTCGGCGGCGCGGGCCTGCCTTCGCGGTCCACCACCGCCACTTCCCAGCCCGGCGCGGGCTTGCCCAGCGCATCCGGCTTGACTTCATAGCCGGCGAAGCCCGGATAGTTGACGACGATCACGCCCACTTCGGTGGTGCCGTACATGCTGCACGCCGGACTGCCCAGTGTTTCGCGCACCCATTGCGCGGTGGAGGAATCGATCGGTTCGCCGGTGAAGGAAATCTTCGGCAGGTGCAGTTCACCGGGCTTGAGCAACTGCGCGTTGCGCACCATACGGAACACGGTGGCCGCGGCGGCAAAATTATCGATCTTGAATTCCTTCAGCGCCTCGACGATGCGCGCGGGATCGAAGCGCCCTGAGTAAGAACCGATATGAATGCCGAGCGCCAGCGGCGCGATCGTGCCGTGCCAGAGGCCATGCCCCCAGGCGGGCGAGGAGGGGCAGAAGTAGTTGTCACGCGGCGCCAGGCCGACGCCGTAGAGGGCGGCGATCATCAGCGTCACCACCGCGCGGTGCGTGTGCTTGACCGCCTCCGGCAGTTCGCGCGTGGTGCCGGAGGTGTACTGGAACACGGCGAGGTCGGAGGCGCTGGTGTTGCTTTCGAACTCGGCGCTTTCCTGTTCGATTTCGGCCCAGAAGGCATCGTTCACCTGCACGACCTGCGTGTCCGGAAACTGCGCGGCCAGGCTTTGCGTCTCCCCTTGGGTCAGCACCAGTTTCGGCTTGCAGTCGTTGACGCGCAATGCCAGCCCCTCGGGGCCAAACAAGGTGAACAGCGGCACGCCGATCGCCCCGCGCTTGACCGCGCCGAACAGCCCGACATAAAACCCCAGCGAAGGCTCGAGGATCACCGCCACCCGCTCGCCTTTGCCGATGCCGCGCCTGACCAGCCAGTTGGCAAAACAGCCGGTGAGGCGCGACAGCTCGGCAAAGCTGTGGTGCTCGCTCTTGCCGTCGGCGAACTTGATGCTGACGGCGGTGCCGCGATCCTTGTGGCGGTCCAGACATTCGTGCGCCAGGTTCATGCGCTCCGCGCTGCCGTCGAACAGTTCCCACAAGGCATCCCAGGAGAACGCTTTGAGCGCTTCGGGGTAGCTGCGGATGTCGGTGATGCTCATCAATCTGCCTTTGACTTTTCGTGGCTTTGGTCGGGCTAGTCCGCCTTGATGCCGGCTTTGCGGATGGAGGCGCCCCAGCGGGTGGATTCGCTTTGCACGAAGGCGGCGAGACTTTCCGGCGTGCCCTTGCCGGGCTCGAAGCCGAGCTTGAGCAAGCGTGCCTTCATCTCGGGGTCGAGCAGGGCCTTGGCCATTTCGTCGTGCAGGCGCTTGATGATTTCCGGCGGCGTTTTCGCCGGCGCGAACATGGCGTTCCACGCCACCAGTTCGAAGCCGGGGGTGCCGGATTCGGCGATGGTCGGGATGTTCGGCGCCAGTTCCGAGCGCTGGCCGGTGGAAATCGCGATCGCCTTGATCTTGCCACCGGCAATCTGCGGCAGCACCGCGGGCACGGTGTCGATCAGCAGTTGCACCTGGCCGCCGACCAGATCGGTAAGCGCGCCGCCGCTGCCTTTATAGGCCACGCCGAACAGCGGCGCGTTGTCGGTCGCCTTCACCATTTCCAGCAGCACGCGCGCGGTGGTGGAGGGCAGCGCGACGTTGATGGTATCGGGCTTGGCGCGCGCCATGGTGATGACGTCGCGCATGCTGTGGGCCGGATAGTTGTTGGCCGAGGTGAATACCATCGGCAGGATGCCCACCAGCATGATGGGGGAGAAGTCCTTGATCGGGTCGAACGGCAGGTTGGAGTACATCGCCGCGTTCATCGCGTGGGTGGCGTTGGTGCCCATCAGGATGGTGTAGCCATCGGGCGCCGCGTGCGCGACGTTTTCCGCGCCGATGTTGGCGCCGGCGCCGGGACGGTTGTCGACCACGATGGGCTGGCCCAGGCCGGCGGAGGCCTTCTCGGCCAGCGCGCGCGCCAGCACGTCGGTGCCCTGGCCGGCCGGGTAGGGCACCACCAGGCGGATCGGGTGGTTCGGGTAGGCCTGGGCAAACGCGGTATTCGCGCTCATGCACAGGGCGGCGATGGTCAAGCAGCGTGTCAGCAGTTTCATGTTTGTCTCCTGAGTTTCCTTAGACTGGGGCTCGGCAGGGGCGCGAAGCCCCCTGATCCTTGCCCTTCCTGGGGATTTTTTGTCGGGGCCGTGCCTGCCTCATTGCGGTTTTCGCGCGCCGGCCCGCTCGACGCGCACCGCCCCTGCGGTGATCAACTTCCTGATTTCTTCTTCGCTGTAGCCGGCTTCGGCCAGCACTTCATGCGTGTGTTCGGCAAACCTCGGCGGCCGCGCGCGCGCCGCGCCTGGCGTGGCGGAAAGCTTGACCGGCACGCCCAGCACGCGCGCATCGCCCGCGGTGACGTTCATCGCGCGATGCGCGGTATGCGCATGGTTCAGCGCCTGCTCGACCGAATGCACGGGGCCGGCCGGCACGCCGGCGGCCATCAGCGTGCGGCAGAGTTCGCCGGGGTCGTGGCCGCGCAGCGCCCCTTCGAGGTCGCGCTTCAATGCCTGCTTGTTCGAGAGACGCAGCGCGTTGCTGGCGTAGCGCGGGTCTTCGGCCCAGGCGGGACGCTCCAGCACCGCGCACAGCTTGCGGAACTGGCCGTCGTTGACCACGCCCAGGAAGATCTCGCCATCGGCGGTGGCGAACTTGTCATACGGGCTGATGTTCGGGTGCGCGCTGCCGGTGAGCCCTGGCACTTTGCCGGAAGCGAAGAAATTGGCGGCGTGCGGAATCAGGAGCGACAGAGCGGTGTCGTAGAGACAACCGTCCACCAGTTGCCCACGCCCGCTCTTTTCACGCGCGGCCAGCGCCAGCATCACGCCAAAGGCGCAGTAGATGCCGGTAACCACGTCGACCACCGGCGTGCCCACGCGCGTCGGCCCGATCTCCGGCGCGCCGTTGATGCTCATCAGGCCGCCCATGGCCTGCAGCACGGCGTCGTAGCCCGGCAGCTTGCCCAAGGGGCCATCGGCACCGAAGCCGGTGATGCGGCAATAGACCAGGCGCGGAAAGCGCGCGGCCAATACCTCCTCGTAGCCCAGGCCCCACTTTTCCATCGTGCCGGGCAGGAAGTTCTCGATCAGCACGTCGGCATCTTCAAGCAGGCGCAGCAGCACCGCGCGCCCTTCGTGCTGCGTGAGATCGAGCGCGAGGGCGCGCTTGTTGCGATTGAGCGCCGTGAAGTAGGCGGCGGTGTCGCCGACAAACGGCGGTCCCAGGCTGCGCGTCTCGTCGCCGCCGGGCGGCTCGACCTTGGTCACCACCGCGCCGTGGTCGGACAGCAACTGCGCGCAATACGGCCCCGCCAGCACGCGCGAAATGTCGAGCACGCGCAAACCGGCTAAGGCGCCGCTGGCATTGGCAGTGGGGGCGATGACGGCGTCTCCGTGTAACCCGGATGGGATGCCAGCGATTATTCGGCCCGCACCGGCCTTGCCGCAACTCGCCGCGACATTGATGTTTTACAATGTAAAACTTGTTGCACAGCGGAAACGCAACCAAAACCGGGCGGATCACATGGCGGAAGTGCTGCGCGGCACCCAGAGCATCGCGCGCGCGATGGCGCTGGCGCGCGCCGTCGCCAGCCGGCCGCTATTGGGCTGGCGCCTGACCGACCTCGCCGCGCATTGCGGGCTCGACAAGGGCACGGCGCACCGCATGCTGACGGCGCTTTCGCGCGAACGCATGGTGCAGCAGCGCGAGGCCGACCGCCATTACGTGCCGGGGCCGCTGCTGTTCGAACTGGGGCTGGCACTGCCGCACTTGAGTGCGTTCCAGGCGGCTTGTGAAGCCGCGCTGACGCGCCTGGCGCGGCGCCACGGAGCCGTGATGTTCATGTACCTGCTGTCGGGCGAGGAGTTCGTCTGCGCCGTGCGCGTGGGTACGACCGCGCTGAAAGGTCTTTCCATCGAGGTCGGCACGCGCCGGCCGCTCGCCGTCTCGGCCATCGGCGCGGCCATGCTGGCGGCCTTGCCGCAGCCGCGCCAGGCGCGGACCATCGCCGCCAACCTGAAGCAGGTAGCCTCTTTCGGCGCCGCACGGCTGGCCGGCGTGGAACGCATGGTGCGGCGCTCGCGGCGCCACGGCTACGGCATCAACCTGGCGGACGTGGTGCCGGGGATCAATGCCTATGGCGTGCCGCTATTCGACGCGCGCGGCCAGGTGTTCGCGGCCATCGGCTTCGCGGCGGCGGTGCAGGACTTTCCGCGCGCCCGATCAGGCGAGGCGGAGGCGATGCTGCTGGCGGAGGCGCGGCGCATCGAGCGCGACAATGCGCCAACCATTGCCGCGCTCACCGAATAGCCGGCCGCTTACTTGCGCACGCCCAGCGTGTTGCCGAGCTTCTCGTACAGCTCGTATTGCGCACGCGCGAACTTCTCGGTCTCGGCCGGCGAGCGCACCGCGGGAATGCCGCCGATGGCGGCGTTGCCGGCGAGCCAGTCCTTGTCTTGCGCGATCTGCTTGAACGCGTCGGTCCATTTGTTCACCACTTCCGCCGGCAGCCCGGGCGGGCCGTAGAGCGCGCTCCAGCCGGTGAGCAATTCCAGTTGCGGCCAGCCGAGCTCGCGCGCGGTGGGCGTATCGGGCAGGTCTTTCAGGCGCTCGTGCGTGGTGGTCATCAGCGCACGGAAGGTGCCGGACTTGAGATGCCCGCCGAGGGTGGTCATGTTGGTGCACATGAACTGCACCTGGTTGCCCAGCAGCGCGGCGGTGGCTTCGCCCGCGCCCTTGTAGCCGATGTGCTCGGCGGCGCCCGGCGGCAGGCCGGCGACGTTGAAAATGTATTGCGGCCCCATGTGCTGGATGGTGCCGGTGCCGGCGCTCGAATAATTGAGCTTGCCGGGCTGGGCCTTGAGCAGGCCGATCAGATCCTTCATGGTCCTGGCCGGCGAACTGGCGTTGACCACGCAAACGTAGGGATTGAGCTCCAGCACCGAGAGAAAGGTGAAGTCGTTCCACTTGTAGGGCACGGTGGAGTCGAGCGCCGGCAGGATCGCCTGCGAGCCGATGCGCGCGATCAGGAGCGTGTAGCCGTCGGGCGCGGCGGCGCGTACCTTCTGCGAGCCGATGGTGCCGGAAGCGCCCGGCACGTTGGTCATGATCATCGGCTGGCCGTTCATGTATTTCGACACCACGTTCGCCAGGTTGCGCCCGGAGAGATCGGAATCGCCGCCGGCGGCATAGGGCGACACCACCGTGATCGGATGATTCGGATACGCCTGCGCCTGTGTGTTGCCCGACATACCCGTACACGTCACCAGCGCCGCCACCAGCGCGCACGCACGCGCTCCACGAGCTGTAACCATTTGCCGCCTCCTATGAGTGAACCATCAACCGCTTTTGTCTCGCGCCTGTATGAGTTGTATGTCCGGCATGGCGCATGCACGTAAAAATATATTACGGATTTTTGATCAAAGGGGCTACGCCCCTTTGCAACCCCGATGCCGGAAAACGCCTTGCGGAATCTTTTCCGGGTACTGCAACTGATTGGGCATTTCCATTATGATTTGCTCATAAAGTGTTCCGGAGTTTGGATCATGCAGACGATAGAGACAAAGCCCGCCGGCGCGATGCCGCCTGGCCCCATCACCGGTCCTTCGGCCTGGTATGGCCCGGAATTGGCCGCGCACGAAGAGCGCTGGATCTGGCGCCTGAACGAAGCCGAGATTGCCGAGATCGACGCCGCCGTCGAAGCTTTCAAGCGCGGCGGCACGCGTATGGAAGCGATCAGCGAGGCGACCTTCGTGCTGCCCACGCTCAAGCCCAAGGTGATGCGCGTGCTCGACGAGTTGCTCGAAGGCCGCGGCTTCATCATGGTGCGCGGCTTTCCGGTGGAGAAGTACTTGGCGCGCGGCGACCTTGCCGGCGCGGCCATCGCCTACCTGGGCCTGGGCCGCCATTTCGGTTCGCTGCGCTCTTCCAACGGCAAGGGGCACCTGCTGGGCCACGTGCGCGACCTCGGCATGGACATCAAGGACGGCAACACGCGTTTCTACCAAACCAACCGTCGCCTCGAATACCACACCGACTCGGTCGACATCGTCGGCCTGCTCTGCCTGCACACGGCGAAGGCCGGCGGCGAATCCTTCATCGTCAGCTCGATGACGGTGTACAACGAAATCGCCAGGCGCCGCCCGGACCTGCTGCCGGCGGCCTTCCTGCCGTTTCCCACCGACCGCCGCGGCGAAGTGCCGGCGGGGATGAAGCCGTATTTCGAAATCCCGATTTTCAACTGGCACGCCGGCAAGCTTTCCGCCATCTACCTGCGCCACTACATCGAGGAAGCGCAACACCGCTTCCCCGATGCGCCGCGCCTGACGCCGCAGCAATACGAGGTGATGGACCTGATCGACAGCCTGGTCAACGATCCCACCCTGCATTTGCAGATGGCTTTCGAGCCGGGCGACATGCAGTTCCTGCACAACCACCAGATCCTGCATTCGCGCAACGACTTCGAGAACTGGCCCGAGCCCGAGCGCGCGCGCCATCTGCTGCGCCTGTGGATGGCGCCGCCGCAGGGCCGCCCGCTGCCCGAGGTGTTCGCACCGCGTTACGGCAGCGTCACCCCCGGCGACCGCGGCGGCATCGTCGTGCCCGGCACGATGTTGACGGTGGCACTGCAGGCCAACTAGCCCTCAAGCCTGATGCAACGACGGCCGCGCCGCTGTTGCATTTGCTTACCAAACCAAGCGCGCGCTCCGCTTCGGCACCGCGGCAAACCCGGCATAATCCGCCGCATGATCCAGCGCGCCCGCGCTTTCTACGCCACCTACGTACGCGACTTTTTCGCGCGCTACTGGTTTTCCGTCCTCGCCATCGCCGGGGCGCTGGCGCTGCTGGTGCTCTACATCTCGCCAGCGCCGCCCGATCACATCGAGATCGCCACCGGCGCCGACGAAGATGCCTATCGCGCTTTCGCCGAGCGCTACCGCGCCGCGCTGGCGCGCGACAACATCACGCTCAACCTGGTGCCGACCACCGGCGCGCCGGAAAACCTGCAGCGCCTGAACAACGGCGACACCGGCATCGACGCCGCCTTCCTGCAGGACGGCCTGACCACGCCGGAAAACTCGCCGCATCTGTATTCCCTGGGGAGCCTGTACTACGACCCGCTGTGGATCTTCTACCGCACCGGTATCGTCCCCAAAGGTGCTCCAGGCGCACCGACAAAAGCATCCGCTGCCAAAGCACCGCCCGCCGCGCCGCCGGAGCGCCTGGCGCAACTCGAGGGCCTGCGCATCGCCATGGGCGCCGGCCACGGCGGCACGCGCCAGCTCGCCATGCGCCTGCTGATGGCCTCCGGCGTGAACCAGGACAACAGCCAGTTCGTCGCCGTCGGCGGGCGCGAGGCGGCCGACGCGCTCCTGGCCGGCAAGGTCGATGTCGCCATGTTCCTCACCACGCTGGATGCGCCCTGGGTGCAGCAACTGCTGGTGAGCCCCGGCATCGGCCTGATGAGCCTGGACCAGTCCGACGCGCTGGCGCGCAACTTCCCCTTCCTGCATGAGGTGGTGCTGCCGCACGGCGCCATCGACATGGGCGGCAACATCCCGCCGCGTGACACGCGCCTGGTCGCGCCCACCGTCACCCTGGTGGTGCGCGACGACCTGCATCCCGCGCTCGCCGGCCTGCTGTTGAAAGCCGCCATCGAGGTGCACGGCAAGCCCAGCCTGCTGAATCGCGAAGGCGAATTCCCCGCCGACCGCGACGCCGACCTGCCGCTGCACCCGGAAGCCGCACGCTATTTCAAGTCCGGCCCGCCGCTATTGCAGAAGTACCTGCCGTTCTGGCTCGCCACCTGGGTCGACCGCATGGCCATCGTGCTGGTGCCCATCCTCGCGCTGCTGATCCCGCTGATCAAGCTCGCCCCCGCCGTCTACGGCTGGCGCGTCCGCGCCCGCGTCTATCACTGGTACGGCGAACTGAAATTCCTCGAGGTGCAATTGCGCGACAGCCCCGAGACCGCCTCGCTGCCGCGCGTGCTCGAACGCCTCGACTGGATCGAGAACCAGGTCAACCGCATCCGCCTGCCGCTCTCCTTCTCCAACCATCTCTACTTCCTGCGCGAGCACATCGAACTGGTGCGCAACGCCATCCGTCGCCACGCCGCCCAGTCCGGCTTAGACCCCGCCGCCATCCGCGCCGCCGAACAAGCCGCCGCCGCCAAGACCGCCCGCGACCTGGCGCAGGAAGCATAGCCCCTGCGCCACAACCACCCAGCACCTACAGAGGGCGGTGGAAAAAACAAACCGCGCCAATGCGCGGTTTGTTTTCGTAGCCTTTTACACCCAAAAAAATCGACTGGCTTTGCCGGCGATTTTTGCCTGATCGGGCCGCTCAAAAGTAGGTTTGCACTTTTGAGCGCTTGGCTTACTCCATTTTGACATTCGCCTGCTTCACCACCTTCGAATAACGCGCGCTATCCTCATTCAGCGCCGCAGAGTATTCCTCCGGCGTGCTGCCCACAGGGTCGATGCCCAGGGTATGCATGTTCTCCACCACCGCCGGCAGCTTCACCACATGCGCGATGTCCGCGCTGATCTGCCTGACGATCTCCGGCGGCGTGCCCGTCGGCGCGTACAGGCCGATGGTGGGTGCGAAGTTGAAGCCGGGAATCGCCACCTCCGCAATCGTCGGCAGTTCCGGCGAAAGGGTGGCGCGATGCAATGAATTGACGGCGATCATCTTCAGCTTGTGTTCCTTGGCGAAGCCCAGCACCGAAGGGCCGGCGGAGAGCGTCACCGCGACGTCGCCCGCCACCGTGGCGGGCACCGACTGCGCGGTGCCCTTGAAGGGCACATGGATCATGTTCAGGCCCAGGGTCGACTTGAACGCCTCCATGCACAGGTGGTGCGTGCTGCCGATACCGGAAGAGCCGTAGGCGTACTTGCCGGGGTTGGCCTTCACCAGCGCGATGAATTCCTTCAGCGTATTGGCGGGGATCGAGGGATTGAGCACCATGTACAGCGGGGCGCTCGCCATCATCGACACCGCGATGAAGTCCTTCCTGCTGTAGGGCAGCTTGGGATAGAGCGATGGGTTGATGGCCATCAGCGAGTTGTCGGTGACCAGCAGCGTGTAGCCGTCGGCGGGCGAGGTCATCACGTACTGCGCCGACACCACGCCGTTGCCGCCCGGCTTGTTGTCGATGAAGACCTGCTCGCCCCAGCGGTCGGAAAGCTTCTGGCCGACGATGCGCGCCACCGTGTCGGGAAAGCCGCCGGCGGCATAGGGCACGACCACGCGCACCGGCTTGGCGGGGTACTTGCCTTGCGCCAGCGCGGGCTGCGCGCACAGCCATAAGGCGCACAAAACGAAGGCGGCGCCGATCAACGCGGCCAGGCGATAGGGGGATTTCATGCACCGTCTCCTCATGCGTTTCTTATGGGCCGCATTCTGTCACTGTTCGCACGGTGAGGCCAGCGCGGCGTGCCTCGGGGGAAACCCGCATTCGGCGTAGACTAACTGGAATGGGGTATCGATGCCGATTGCACAGTCAACGGTTGAGAGCGCCATCTGTGGGCACTTAAAATGCGAAGCCGTCAAACAGGGGCGGCGCGAACATCAAACGAGACGAATCACGGCCAAAAATGCGGTGGTGTGCAAGCCGTGCGGCCGGAAGGAGAAGTATGACCAGTTGCAAACGTTGCATGCAGGTTGGATTGCTGGCCCTGGCGGCTTTCTGGGCGGGCGCGGGCATGGCGCAAAGCTACCCGAACCACCCGGTGCGCGTGATCGCGCCGTTTTCCGCCGGCGGCAGCGCCGATACCCTGGGCCGCCTGATCGCGCAAAAGTTGACGATCTACCTGAAGCAACCCTTCGTGGTGGAAAACCGCCCCGGCGCCGGCGGCCTGGTCGGCGCCCAGGTCGTCGCCCAGGCGCCGCCTGACGGCTACACCCTGGTGATCTCCGGGGTCGCCTCGCATGTCGTCGCGCTGGCGCTGGCCAAGCCGCCGCCGTTCGATGCCATGCGCGACTTCACCCACATCGCGCTGATCGGCGGCCCGCCGATCGCCATCGTCGTTCATCCCTCGGTGCCGCATGACCTCAAGGGCTTCGTCGCCTGGGCCAAGGCGCAGGGCGCGCCGGTGCCCTTCGGCTCGCCGGGTGTCGGCACGCACGGCCAGTTGATTGCGGAAATGATGGCGCAGGCCGTGGGCATCGAGTTTCTGCATGCGCCCTACAAAGGTGCCGCGCCGGCGATGGCAGACCTGATCGCCGGCCAGATCAAGGTGACGTCGACCACGCTCGCCACCGCCAGCCCGCAAATCCGCGCCGGCAAGGCAAATGCCATCGCCTTCACCTCGCGCACGCGCGTCCCCGATTTTCCCGACGTGCCCACTTTCACCGAACTCGGCTACCCGCAACTGCTCGCCTCCACCTGGTTTTCCCTGTCCGGCCCGGCGAAAATGCCGGAGGACATCGCCGTGCGCCTCAACACCGAAGTGCGCCGCGCCTTGCAGCAGCCCGACGTGAAGGAGCGCTTTCGCCTGGAAGGCATTGAAACCGCGGACTATGACCAGCCCGCTTTCACCAAATTTGTCGCCGAAGAATCGAAGCGCTGGACCCCGATTGTCCGCAAATCGGGCGCCAAGGCCGAATAGCAAGCAGACAAAAGTACACCCCTACTTTTGTCTGGTTCCAGTCTGCATGGAATCGCCGGCAGAGCCGGACAATTCCATGACGGAAAACGGGGCAGATCGTGAATTTGGGGCGACGCTGGCGTCGCCCTAGGTAAAGCAACGCGCAGGAGCAACGCATCATGATGACCGCCGAACAAAACGAGCAAATCACCCGCACGGGGCCCGGCACCCTGATGGGCGATTATTTCCGCCGCTACTGGATTCCCGCGCTGCACGACTGGGAACTGCCCGAGCCCGATTGCCCGCCGGTGCGCGTGCAATTACTGGGCGAGAAGATGGTGGCCTTTCGCGACACCGAGGGCCGCATCGGCCTGATCGAGGAATTCTGCGCGCATCGCGGCGTCTCGCTGTGGTTCGGGCGCAATGAAGAGTGCGGCCTGCGCTGCCCGTATCACGGCTGGAAATACGACGTGAACGGCAATTGCGTCGAGCTGCCTTCCGAGCCGGAAGAAACCGGCATGCGCGACCGCATCAAGCTGAAGAGCTATCCGACCATCGAGCGTGGCGGCGTGATCTGGACCTACATGGGCCCGCCGGAATTGCAGCCCGAGCCGCCGGGGCTGGAATGGGTCAACGTTGCGCCGGAGCGCCGCTACACCACCAAGCGCGTGCAGGAATGCAACTACCTGCAGGCAATCGAAGGCGGCATCGACTCTTCGCACGTTTCGTTCCTGCACGGCAGCTCGCTCAAGCGCGACCCGCTGTTCACCGGCAGCCGCGGCAACGTCTACAACGAGCACGACAAGATGCCGCTGTTCGAAGTCGCCGACTTCGAAGGCGGGCTATTGATCGGCGCGCGCCGCAATGCCGACGAAGGCCGCTACTACTGGCGCATCACGCCCTTCATCTATCCCTGGCACACCATCATCCCGCCGCGTGCCGGCCACCCGCTGGGCTGCCACGTCTGGGTGCCGATCGACGACGAGAACTGCTGGGCCTGGTCCATCAACTACCACCCCGGCCGCGCGCTCAAGGAATCGGAAGTCGCAGCGATGAAAGGCGGCGCCGGCATCCACGTCAAATACATCCCCGGCACCTTCATTCCGCTGGCCAACAAGCGCAACGACTACCTGATGGACCGCGCCGGCCAGAAGGCGGGCGTCACCTTCAGCGGCATCGAAGGCATCGCCATGCAGGACGCCTCGCTGCAGGAAAGCATGGGCCCCCTGCAGGACCGCACCAAGGAGCATCTCTGCTCGACCGACAACGGCATCATCATGATGCGGCGCGGTTTGCTGAAGGCGGCCAAGGCGGCGCGAGAAGGAAAACCGGTTCCCGGCATCAGCGCCGCATCGCAGCGCGTGCGCTCCTGCTCGATCGAATTGCCCTACGCCGTGCACTACACCGAAGGCGCGAAGCACGGCCTGTTCGCGCCGCCGGATACCGATCCGGTCACGGTTTGATATCTCAACGCAGCCTCGTGCTTTTGCGTAGCTCTTTACAATGAAATCGACCGGCTCTGCCGGCGATTTCATTCAAATTAACACCAGAAAAAAGTAGGTTTTTACTTTTTTCTGAAAGGCTATCATGTCCGCCCACAAACTCCCCCTGACCCTCGGCTGCTGGAACTACGACCGCACCCGCGCGCTGGCCGACGGCAGCGTGCAGCCTGACGGCATCGAGCTCAACTACCTCGACATGCCGGTGGAAGAAACCTTCTTCCGCATGCTGCGCTACCAGGAGTTCGACGTCGCCGAACTGTCGTTCTCCTCCTACTGCGTATCGCTGATGAAGGAGCCGCAACCCTTCATCGCCATCCCGATCTTCCCCTCGCGCTTTTTCCGCCATTCGAGCATCTTCGTCTCGACCAAGAGCGGCATCAAGGAACCGAAGGACCTGATCGGCAGGAAGATCGCCACCCCCGAATACCAGATGACCGCGCCGGTGTGGATCCGCGGCATTTTGCAGGATGAATACGGCGTGCCGGTGGAGAGCGTCGAGTACCACACCGGCGGCGAGGAAGAGCCGAACCGCGACGAGAAGATCAAGCTCGACCTGCCGCCCAAGATCAAGCTCAAGCCGATCGGCCCGGGCAAGATCCTCTCGCACATGCTGGCCGACGGCGAACTCGACGCCATGCACACCGCGCGCAGCCCCTCGACCTATCACACGCGCCCGAACGACGTGAAGCGCCTGTTCGAGAACTACCAGGAGATCGAGCTGGCGTACTACCGCAAGACCAAGATCTTCCCCATCATGCACACCATCGCCATCCGCCGCGAGGTGTACGAAAAGAACCGCTGGATCGCGCGCTCGCTCTACAAGGCCTTCGCCGAGTCGCAGCGCCGCACCTATGAAGACATGGGCGTCACCGCGGCGCTGAAGACCATGCTGCCCTGGCTCAACGCGCACGTCGAAGCCGCGCGCCGCGACTTGGGCCACGACTGGTGGCCCTACGGCTTCGGCCCCAACCGCCACGTCATCGACACCTTCCTGCGCTATCACCACGAGCAGGGTCTGTCGAAGCGCCGCCTGACGCCGGAGGAGTGCTTCGCCCCCGAAACCATGGAAGCGTTCAAGATTTGAACCTTACCTCTCTCGCGTGGACGAGCCGGGTGCCGCCGTTGGGCGATCGCCTCGCCAACCGCAAGCTCAAGGTCGACCACGCCGGCGAATTCGCCGCGATCAACATCTATCGCGCGCAAATCGCCGTCAGCAGCCTGTTCGCCCGTGCGCAGACCGCGATGCCGGAGGATTTCCTGGCGCATGAAAAGCGCCATCATGCGGTTTTCGGGGCGCTGATGCGGCAGCGCGGCCAGGCGCGCTGCCGCGCCTGGCTGCTGTGCGGCATCGGCGGTTATGCGCCGGGCCTGACCACCGGGCTCCTGGGCGCCAACGCCGTCCTGATCTGCACCTTTGCCGTGGAAGAGGTGGTGAATCGCCACCTGGTGGAGCAGATGCGCTACATGGAACTCCATGACCCCGAGGCCGGCGCAGCCGTGGCCTCGATCGTCGCCGATGAACAGGCGCACCAGCATGCCGCCGGCGCGCAAATGCGCAACGGGCCGCTTGCCCGCTGCATCGCGGCCATTGTGCGCCTGTCCACCGAATCGGTCATCTGGACCGGCATGAAGCTTTAGCCGGCTTCAATGTGCCCGCCGGCAGTGCCGCACCAGCGCCACCGCCAGCAGCGCCACGCAGCCGCCGGGCAGCACCAAAGCCGTGACCACGGCGGCGGCGCGCAACCTGGGTATCCATCTTTCCGCCATGTCGACCTCCCTTGACTGTTGATGGCTTCATGTTGCACGCCGCGTGTGTCCGCCGTCGGGCGAAAAGAAGGGCAAATCGGGCGTTTTTATGGAATCGGCGGCGCTGCGTGATGTTTGTCACGCCGAAGCACCTTTGTCGCGCCGAAAAGCGGCCGCCGTGAATGCGGCGCCGGCCCGGCAGTACAATGGCATCCAGGGAGCGGGCAGGGCCCGCGCTATAACAGCCACAATCATGACCGGCGACGCCAGCGATAGCAGCCGCTTCACCGAGGACAATGCCCACGCCGCGGAATTCCTGAACGCGATGGTGGAGGTCGCGCAGATGGGCATCTGCATCGCCGATGAGCGCGGCATCCTGGTGCGCACCAACCCGGCGTTTTGCGCGATGACGCAATACAGCGAGGCCGAGCTGCTGGGCCAGCATTTCCGCATCGCCGCGCCGCCCGAGCTGCAATCGCGCCTGGACGCCTTTCTCAACGCGGTGCTGGAAGAATCACCGCGGGTGCGCGAGGAATGGCGCCTGCGCCGCCGCGACGGCCAGCTGTTCGACGCGCTGGCGGGTTTCCGCACGCTGACGATGCCGAACAAGCGGCGCTACATCGTCGCCACCTTCGCCGACCTGACGCGCCGCCTGGAGCAGGAAAACCGCCTGCGCGAATCGGAGGAGCGCTTTCGCCAGCTGGCGGAGTCGATCGCCGAGGTGTTCTGGATCAGCGACCCGAACAAGTCGCAGATGATCTACGTCAGCCCGGCGTACGCGGTGATCTGGGGGCGCAGCGAGCAAAGCCTGTACGACAATGCGCGCTCCTTCCTCGATGCCCTGCACCCGGAAGACCGCGAGCGCATCGAACATGCGATCCCGCGCCAGCGCGACGGCGGCTACCACGAGGAATACCGCATCGTGCGCCCGGACGGCGCGGTGCGCTGGATCCGCGACCGCGCCTTCCCGGTGAAGGACGCCGAAGGCCGCGTCTACCGCGTCACCGGCATCGCCACCGACATCACCGAGCGCCGCTTCACGGTGGAGCGCATCCGCCAGCTCAACGTCGAGCTGGAGGAGCGCATCGTCGAGCGCACCGCAGAGCTCACCACCGCCAATTCGCGCCTGCGCGCCCAGGTGGCCGACCGCGAACGCGCCGAAGCGTCGCTGCGGGTGGCCCACGAGCGCCTGGCGCGCCTGATCGAGACCGCCAACGACGCCGTGGTGACGATCGACCAGCAGAGCAACATCATCGAGTGGAACACCATGGCCGAGCGCATGTTCGGCTGGTCGCAGACGGAGGTGCGCGGGCAATGCCTGACCCGGCTGATCGTGCCGCAGCGCCACCGTGAAGCGCACGACCGCGGCCTGCAGCGCTTTTTGCGCGACGGCAGTGGCGGCATCATCAACCGCCGCGTCGAGTTGACGGCGATCCGCCGCGATGGCAGCGAATTCGATATCGAATTGTCGGTATGGCCGGTGCGCGCCGGCGAAATCTTCACCTTCAGTTCCTTCATCCGCGACATCTCGGTGCGCAAGGCTTGGGAGGAAGCGCTGAAAAGCTCGGAGCTACGCTACCGCGAGGTGGTGGAAAACGCCGCCGAAGGCATCATCGTCAGCCAGGACGGCTTCCTGCGCTACGCCAACCCGGCGGCGCTGCTGCTTTCCGGCCGCAGCCGCGAAGAGGCGATGGTCACCCCCTTCATCGAGCAGGTGCATCCGGACGACCGCCAGCGCATCTATGCCAACTACGTCAAGCGCCTGAAGGACGAGCCGACCGAGAACCATTATGTGTTCCGCATCTTCCATGTCAATGGCGAGATGCGCTGGCTGGAAATCAGCGCGGTGAAAATCCAGTGGGAGGGCCGGCCGGCGACGCTCAACTTCCTGACGGACGTGACCGACCGCCAGCGCATCGAGGAGGAACTGCGCCATGCGCTGGTGCGCGAGCGCGAACTTTCCGACCTGCGTTCGCGCTTCGTGGCGATGGCCTCGCACGAATTCCGCACCCCGCTGGCGACCATCCTTTCCTCCGCCGAGCTGATCGAGGACCACGGCGAGCGCCTGCCGGCGGCCGAGCGGCGCGAGGTGATCGGCCTGATCAAGAGCTCGGTCAAGCACATGACGGAGATGGTCGAGCAGGTGCTCCTGATCGGGCGCGCCGAGGCCGGCGGCCTGGAATTCAATCCCGCCACTCTGGACGCGCGCAAGCTGTGCAATGTGCTGGTGGAGGAGGCCGGCCGCGGCGGCGGCGCAATCGTGCTGGAGATTTCCGGCAACGGCCCGGTGCGCAAGCTGGACGAAAAGCTGCTGCGCCACATCCTCGGCAACCTGCTGTCGAACGCGGTCAAATATTCACCGCAAAGCGGAAAGCACAGCCGCGGCGTGACTCTCAAGCTCGCCTGCGAGCCCGATGCGCTCACCTTCCGGGTGGCGGACCAGGGCATCGGCATTCCGGAAACCGACCTCACCCATATGTACGACAGCTTTCACCGTGGGGCGAATGTCGGCGGCATCGAGGGCACGGGCCTGGGGCTGTCGATCGTGCGCGAATGCGTGCAGCGCCACGGCGGCTCGATCAGCGTGGAGAGCAAGGTGGGGCAGGGCAGCGTGTTTACGGTGCGCATCCCGGCGGTGGTGGAATAGGAAAAGAACATGCCGCGCATCCTCATCGTCGACGATGACCCCAGCCTGCTGCGCCTGCTGTCGCTGCGCCTGAAAAGCGAGGGCTACCAGGTGGCCGAGGCTTCCAGCGGCGAGCAGGCGCTCTCGCTGCTGCGCGACGTGCCGCCTGCGCTGCTGATCACCGACCTGCAGATGGGCGGCATGGACGGCATGGCGCTGTTCGCCGCCGCGCAGCGCGATTACCCGACCTTGCCGGTGATCATCCTCACCGCGCACGGCACCATTCCGCACGCGGTGGAGGCGACGCGGCGCGGCGTCTCCGGCTTTCTCACCAAGCCGTTCGAGGCGCGCGACCTGATGCGCGAAGTCGAGCGCGCGCTGGAAGCAGCCGGCGGCGGTAACTCGGTGCAGATGCGCAAGAAGGGCAAGGAGGACGACTGGCGCAAGAGCATCGTCACCCGCAGCCCCGCCATCGAGCAGGTGCTGCACGAGGCCAAGCTGGTGGCGCAGGGCGATGCCTCGGTGCTGATCGCCGGACCTTCGGGCAGCGGCAAGGAATTGCTGGCGCGGGCGATCCACGCCGCCAGCCCGCGCGCCGGGGCGCCGATGCTGGCGGTGAATTGCGCGGCGATTCCGGAGCAATTGATCGAGTCTGAACTGTTCGGCCACATGAAGGGCTCGTTTACCGGCGCCAGCCGCGATCACGAAGGCCTGTTCCAGGCAGCCGCCGGCGGCACCGTGTTTTTGGATGAGATCGGCGACATGCCGCTTGCGGCGCAGGTGAAGCTCTTGCGCGCCTTGCAGGAGCGCTGCGTGCGCCCGGTGGGGGCGACGCGCGATATCCCGATCAACGTGCGCGTGGTCTCGGCCACGCACCGCGACCTCGGGCGCGAAATTGCCGCGCACAAGTTCCGCGAGGATTTGTACTACCGCATCAACGTGGTGAGCCTCTCCTTGCCGGCGCTGGCCGAGCGCCGCGAAGATATTCCGCTGCTCGCCATGCATTTCCTGCAGACCCTGGCGCAGCGCTACAACAAGACGCTCAACGGCTATGCCAGCGAGGCGATGGAACTGCTGGTGGCGCACGCCTGGCCGGGCAACGTGAGGCAGTTGCAGAACGTGGTGGAAAAGTGCGTCGCGCTTTCCACCGTCGAGATGATCCCGGCGGTGCTGGTGCAAAAGTCGCTCAACAGCGGCAACGAGGAACTGGCGGCCTTCGACGAGGCGCGGCGCGAATTCGAGCGCGATTACCTGACGCGCATCCTGAAAATCACCGGCGGCAACGTCACCCATGCCGCCAAGCTGGCCAAGCGCAACCGCAGCGACTTCTACACCCTGCTTAACCGCCACCAGATCGACCCGGCGACCTTCAAGGCCGGCGACTAAGCCGCCAGCAACCGGTGCGCGCCGGGAGGCGGCGCAATTGGTTGTTCCGCGCTGCCGCAAAACGCCGATTGTTGGCTTTTGCCGACATGGCGTTTTCCCAACGATTCAATGACTTAGCGTGCCGCATGCCACCGGGTGTCGGCGTTTGCCAACACCTGCCATCTTGGCAGGAAATCCGAAATATTTTGCAAGCTCATGATTTCTAACGTCTATTCATAGTTGGCACGGCGGTTGCCTTATGCCTTGCAGGAAGCACGATTGTTAAAAAGCTTTTCGCAGGGAGCCTTACCGCAATGCCCGCCTTAACTGAACAAAATGGTTTGCCGACCATCGACGAGTTCGTCGCCGCGATGCAGGCGATCCGCCTTGAACTCACGCAAAACGGCCAGCCCATCACCACCAGCCTGTTGCGCCCGGCCCTGCGCCGCTTCGCCGACGAGCGCCGCGAGCGTTATCTCGCCGCCGCCACCAACAGTTTCGACCGCGAACGCCGCATGCGTGACTGGGACCGCGCCCAATTCTCCGGCCTGTTCGGCCAGACCTGAAGAACAACAATGCCCGCGCAAGCCATCGCCTGAACCGAAGAGACCCCCATGCAGATCCCCCAGGACAATGCCATCGCGCACCCGGCTTTCGCCGAATCCGCCGTCCACTTGAGCCACCTGCTGCGCGGCCTGGTGTCGCGCTGGGAGACGCTGGACGCCGCCCCCGAGGCCTTGGCGCCGCCGGCCCGCGTCAAGGCCTGGCGCGACAGCGACGCGGTGGAACTGCCGCGCGCCTACGAACGGATCTAGCAGCACCTCAAAGCAGCAAATCAATACCAATAACTAAGCACCACAATTGAATAATCAGGGAAGAGAAATGACGCCGCAGCAAGTCGCACTCGTGCAGTCCAGCTTTGACTCGATCAAGCCGATCGCCGATACCGCCGCCCACCTGTTCTACGAACGCCTGTTCGCCGTCGCGCCGGAATACCGGCGCCTGTTCAGCGGCAACATGGCGCGCCAGGGACGCATGCTGATGAACATGATCGGCATCGCCGTCAGCGGCCTGTCGCGGCCCGAGACCGTACTGCTGGCGGTGAAGGACCTGGGCCGGCGCCACGCCGCCTACGGCCTGCAGGAAAAAGACTACCAGGTGGTGGGCGGCGTGCTGCTCTGGACCCTGGAGCGCGGCCTCGGCATGGCCTTTACCGCCGAAGTCAAGGAAGCCTGGGCCACCGCCTACGGCCTGCTGGCGAACGTGATGCAGCAGGGCGTGCGCGAAGCCGTGCCGCTGCGCCAGGCCGCCTGAAGAACAAGCAACACCGCAACGACCCTCCCACAAAAAAAATAACGCCGGTGACCGCACCGGCGACCCCTCTCCTCCTTGGCGCTTCCTTTCCCTCCCCCGGGGGAAGGAAGCGCAAATTTTTTGTGCTGCCGCTTTTTTCCGTTTTCGCGTTGCGCCGCAGTTGCGTTATCCTGCGCGGCTGTTTCGTCACGCCTGCTGTCAGCGCACGCCACGCTCGAACCGTGGGGACGCAGCAGCGCCTTCAACGTGCAGAAGGTACTGTGGCTCATCGATGAACTGCAACTGCCGTTCGCGCATACGCGGGCGGGCGGCGCCGCCGGCGGCCTCGATACACCGCAATTCCGCGCGCTCAACCCGCATGGGCGCGTGCCGGTGTTGCGCGAGGGCGCGACGGTGGTGTGGGAATCGCACAGCATCCCGCGCTATCTCGCCGCCAGCTACGGCAATGGCGCCTCATGGTCGACCTCGGCTGCCGAACGCTCGCTGCCGAACGCTCGCTGGCGGAGCGCTGGATGGACTGGGCGCAAACCGGTCTGCAACCGGAATTCACGGCGCTGTTCTGGAATTATTACCGCATGCCGGAGGCACGGCGCGATGCTGCCGCGATCCGTGCCGTGGCCGCGCGCTGCGCCGCCTGCTTCGCAGCGCTTGAGAGGCAACTGGAGCACGCGCCTTATCTCGCCGGCGCGACCCTCACCCTGGCCGACATTCCCGCCGGCACCGCGCTATATCGCTATTTCGCTATTTCGAGATGGCGTACCCGGCGCCGCCGTGCCGCGAGTCCGCGCCTGGTACGCGCGCCTGGCGGCGCGCGCCGCATACCGTGCGCGGGTGATGCAGCGGTTCGGGGAATTACGCGGGCGTACCGACTTCTAGGCCGCCGGCCTAGTGCACGTTGCCGCTGCCGACCTTGGCCAAGCGCTTGATCGCCTCGATCACCGCGTCAGGCTTGGCCTTGTTCTGCCCGGCGATATCCAGCGCGCTGCCGTGGGCAACGGAGGAGAACAGCACCGGGGTGCCGATGGTCATGCCGGCGGCGCGGTTCGGCGCCAGTGCCTTGGCGGCGACGTGGCCCTGGTCGTGCAGCATCACCACGTGGGCGTCGAAGCCGGGCTTGGCGAGAAAGGTGTCGGCGCCGTAGGGGCCTTCGACCTTGATGCCGGCCGCCTTGGCGCGCTCGATCGCCGGCGCGATGATCTCGATTTCCTCGTCGCCGAACAGGCCATCCTCACCCGCATGCGGGTTCAGGCCGGAGACGGCGATGCGCGGATCAGCCGTGCCCAGGCGCTTGAGCGCGGCGTGCGCGGCGCGGATCACGTGTTCGACGCGCCCGGTGGTGATCTGCCCGATCGCCTTTTTCACGCTGGTGTGCAGGGTGACGTGGACGATGCGCTTGTCGTCGAAACACAGCATCAGCAGCGCCTCGTCGCGCGGCACGCCGACCACCGAGGCAACGAAGGTGGGGTAACCGTCGAAATGCACGCCCGCCAGCTGCACCGCCTTTTCCGTCTGCGGCGCGGCCACCACGGCATCGACATGGCCGGCGAGCGCGGCCTCGATCGCCACCGTGGCCGAATCAAGGATGGCACGGCCATGCAGCGCGGCGATCTTGCCCAGTTGCAGTTCGCCCGGCAGCAGTTGCTTGCGCGCGATCAGCGCCACGCTGTGCGCTGGCAAATCGAGCGCCCGCACGGCTTCGGGCTGCACCTCGATGATTTCCGGACTCAGGCCGCAGGCAGCGGCATGCGTCTCGAGCGCACCACGGTCGCCCACCAGCACCGGCACGCAAAGCTGGCGCACGCCTTCGTCCAGCGCGGCCTTGAGCGCGATCTCGGGACCGATCCCGGCAGGGTCGCCCAGGGAAATCGCGATGCGGGGCAAAGACATGAAACTCTCCGTTGTCCGGCGCAGCCGATTGCTGCCGCCGCTTTATTCTGTTCGAGGCCAGACTAAATTATAGGGCGGCGCCCCGGCGCGAAACATTACGAAAAACTAATCCGCGCGCGGCGGCGTGCATTAACCGGTCAAAAGTGCCTAGGAACCTTTCGGCATGGGGTGAATCGAAATTCTGGCCATGGATTGAATCGGCGGCGGCGGGGCGCATTGTCCCGCGCGATGCGCCGATTCGTGACAAATGAACCAGGCAGTACACCAATACGCAAAACCCGAAGCCATGGACGAAACCATCAAAGTCGACGGCCGCTGGTACGTACTGGCCACCTCTTCGCGCGCCGACGACCGCACCCGCGTGCTCAAGCACGGCGACACCTTTGCGCTGTTCGACCGCTTCGGCGACATCGAGCGCATCGGCAGCGGCGAGCAGGGCCTGTACCACGAAGGCACGCGCTATCTGTCGCGCCTCGACCTGCGCTTGAACGGCGAGCGCCCGCTGTTGCTCAATTCCAGCGTGCGCCAGGACAACTGCCTGTTGACGGTGGACCTGATGGCGCCGGATTTCTACGAGGACGGCAAGCTCACCGTGCTCAAGGGCACGGTGCACCTCTCGCGCCACAAGCTGCTCTCGGCTTCCGGCAGCCACGAAAAGCTGCTGCTGGCCAATTTCGGCAGCGCCCCCGTGCGCCTCAAGCTGTCGCTGCATTTCGCCGCCGACTATGCCGACATTTTCGAGGTACGCGGCGTGAAACGCGAGCGCCGCGGCGACGACCTGCAGCCGCAGATCCAGGAAGGCCGCGTCATCCTCGGCTACACCGGCCTCGACAATGTAACGCGCCATACCACCATCACCTGCACGCCCACGCCGAACCTGCTGGCGCCCGACCATCTCGAATACGACCTGCAGTTGGCGCCCAAGGGCCACGCCGAACTGCACGTCGAAGTGCATTGCGGCCTGCGCGAACCGGCGCAAAAGGCGGCCACCTACGTGCGCGCGCTCGCCGACCTGGAAGCCGAAATGCGCCATGTGCACGCCGGCGCGTGCAGCATCCACACTTCCAATGAGCAGGTGAACGACTGGCTGTTCCGCTCCAGCGCCGACCTCGACATGCTGGGCACCGCCACGCCCGACGGCGCCTACCCTTACGCCGGGGTGCCCTGGTTCTCGACGCCCTTCGGGCGCGACGGCATCATCACCGCCTTGCAGACCATGTGGGTGGACCCCTCGATGGCGCGCGGCGTGCTGGGCTTTCTGGCGCGTTACCAGGCAACCGAAATGAAGCCCGAGCAGGACGCCGAGCCCGGCAAGATCCTGCACGAAATGCGCAAGGGCGAACTGGCCGCGCTGGGCGAAATTCCCTTCGGCCTGTATTACGGCAGCATCGATTCGACGCCGCTGTTCGTCATTCTCGCCGGCGCCTATTTCCAGCGCACCGGCGATCTGGTCTTCATGCAGCGCCTGTGGCCGCACGTGGTGCGCGCGCTCGACTGGATCGAGCAGCATGGCGATGCCGACGGCGATGGTTTTCTCGAATACAAGCGCAAGACCAGCGAAGGCCTGGCCAACCAGGGCTGGAAGGATTCGGAAGACGCCGTGTTCCACCGTGACGGCCGCACCGCGCCCGGGCCGGTGGCGTTGGCTGAAGTGCAGGGCTACGTCTATCTCGCCAAGACCCTGGCGGCGGACGCCGCCTATGCGCTGGGCGACAGCCAGCGCGCCGTCACCCTGATGCGCCAGGCGGTGGAGTTGCGCGAGCGTTTCGAGAGCGCCTACTGGTCGGAAGAAATCGGCACTTACGCGATTGCGCTGGACGGCGCCAAGCAGCCCTGCCTGGTGCGTTCCTCCAACGCCGGCCAGGTGCTGTGGAGCGGCATCGCCACCGCCGCGCGCGCCGCGCGCGCGGCGCAGACGCTATTGGCGCCGGAATCGTTTTCCGGCTGGGGCGTGCGCACCATTGCGGAGGGTGAGTCGCGCTACAACCCGCTCTCGTACCACAACGGCTCGATCTGGCCGCACGACAATTCGATGATCGCGATGGGCCTGGCGCGCTACGGCATGAAACAAGAGGCGCTGGCGATTTTCAACGCCATGTTCGAAGCCAGCCTGTTCATGGACCTGCACCGCCTGCCCGAACTATATTGCGGCTTCGCGCGCCGCCCGCGCGAGGGGCCGACCTTGTATCCGGTGGCCTGCTCGCCGCAGGCCTGGGCTTCCGCCAGCGCCTTCTACCTGTTGCAGGCCTGCCTGGGACTCTCGTTCGACGCGGTGGCGCGGCGCATCCGCTTCGACCATCCGGTGCTGCCCGCATCCATCGACCGCGTCAGCCTGCGCGGCCTGACGCTCGGGTCCGCGTCGATCGACCTGATGCTGGAGCGCCACGAGAACGACGTCGGCGTGATCGTCACCCGCAAGACGGGCACGGTAGAGGTGTCGGTAAACCTGTAGCGCGGCGCTCGCCGCGCGGCCTTACTCCACCTTCACATGCGCCGTCTCGATCACCCGACGCCAGCGCACGGTTTCGTCCTTCACGAATTTGGACATTTCCGCCGGCGTATTGCCCACCGGCTCGGCGGAGAGTTCGGACAGACGATGCTGCACCTCCGGCGCCTTCAGCGCGTCGGCAAACGCGGCCGAAAGCTTGGCGGCGATTTCCGGCGGCGTCTTCGGCGGGGCCACCACGCCGAACCAGGTGACCGCGACAAAGCCCGGCAGGCCGGCCTCGGCCACCGTCGGTACGTTCGGCAGGGTGGAGGAGCGCTTTTCGCTGCCCACCGCGAGTGCCTTCAGGCGCCCCGACTTCACGTGCTGCGCCGAGACGCCGAGGTTGTCGAACATCACTTCCACCTGGCCCGCCAGCAGGTCGGTGAGCGCGGGCGCGGTGCCCTTGTAGGGCACGTGGGTCAGCTGGATGCCCGCCATCGACTTGAACATCTCGGTGGTGAGGTGCGAAGTGGTGCCGCTGCCTTGCGAGGCGTAATTGAGCTGGTTCGGGTGTGCCTTGGCGTAGGCGATGAATTCCTGCATGGTGGAAACCGGCACCTTGGGGTGCACCAGCAGCACGTTGGGCACCTGCGCCATGATCGTCACCGGCACGAAGGCGGAGGCGTCATAGGGCAGCTTGCGGTACAGGCTGGGGTTGATCGCCAGGGGCGAAGGCGGCGTCGCCAACAGGGTGTAGCCATCGGGCTCGGCGGCGAAGGTGACTTGCGCGCCGATGCTGCCGGCAGCGCCCGCGCGGTTTTCCACCACTACCGGCTGGTTGAATTTCGCCTGCAGGCGCTCGCCCAGGGCGCGCGGCAGGATGTCGGCGGTGCCGCCGGCCGGGAAGGGCACGATGATGCGGATCGGCTTGTTCGGATAGCTGGCCGCGTCCTGCGCCTGCGCGAGCGGCGCGCACAGGAGGGCTAAGGCGGCGAAGAGGATGGTGCGCATGGTTTGTCTCCCTGTTTGAATCCTGCTTCCCTGCTTTTCACGCGCGGGAAGTGGCAGGCGCAGCATAGCGGTTTCAACCGGCCGCGTCGCCTGATGCGCGCGATCAGTGTTGCCGCGCGAGCCGGCCATTATAATTTTCCTTCTGTCAGCCAGCCATCACTTAAGATGGCCGCCATGGAGACAAGCATGAACACCGTTGCCGAACCGCGCGCCTGGCCTGCCGAAGGATTGAGGCGCGTGCCCTACTGGGTCTACCAGGACGAAGACATCTACGCCCGCGAGCAGGAGAAGATCTTTCGCGGACCGGTGTGGAATTTCCTCTGCCTGGAAGCCGAGCTGCCCGCGCCCAACACCTACCGCACTTCCGATATCGGTGACATGCCGGTGGTGGTGACGCGCGATGCCGAGGGAAAATTGCACGCCTTTGAAAACCGCTGCGCGCATCGCGGCGCGCTGCTGGCGCTCAAGCGCAGTGGCGAGGCGAAGGAAATCGCCTGCATTTATCACAACTGGACCTACGACCTCGCCGGCAAGCTGCAAGGCGTGGCGTTTCGC
This sequence comes from Burkholderiales bacterium, assembly GCA_036498945.1. Classification (GTDB taxonomy): domain Bacteria; phylum Pseudomonadota; class Gammaproteobacteria; order Burkholderiales; family JAEUOS01; genus JAQGMJ01. Next base: position 27,056 of record DASYEQ010000060.1, read on the forward strand.
CGCGGCATCGCCGGCAAGGGCGGCATGCCGGCCGACGCCAAGCCCGAATGCAACGCGCCGCGCCAGGTGCGCCTGGAGGTGTATCACGGCGTGGTGTTCGGCACGCTGGCGGATGCGACGCCACCGATGGAAGAGTATCTCGGGCCGGACGTGGCGGAGAAATTCAGGCGCGTGATGAACCGCCCGGTGAAACCCCTGGGCGGCTACACCCAGATGCTCAACAGCAACTGGAAGCTGTACATGGAGAATGTGAAGGACAGCTATCACGCCAGCCTGCTGCATGTGTTTTTCGCCAAGTTCCGTATCAACCGCCTGACGCACAAGGGCGGAGTGATCGTCAACGGCGATGGCGGTTGCCATGTGAGCTTCAGCCACGAGGGCGCTTCGGGCAACGAGTATGAAAAAGCCGGCGTGCGCTCGGCCGCCGGCACTTTCGTGCTCGAAGCCCCCGAACTGGTCGCCTCGGTGGACGAGTGGGGCGACGGCGGCACCATCCAGATCCTCAGCGTGTTTCCCGGCTTCGTCCTGCAGCAGATCAAGAACTGCCTGGCGGTGAGGCGCGTGGTGCCGCGCGGCGTGCGGCAGACCGAGCTGATCTGGACCGCCTTCGGCTATGCCGACGATGACGAGGCGATGACCCAGCGCCGCCTGGTGCAGGCCAACCTGATCGGCCCCGCCGGTTTCATTTCGATGGAGGATGGCGCCGCCACCGGTTTCGTGCAGCGCGGTGTCGCCGGCGCTTCGGACTACCAGTCCTTTGTCGAGATGGGCGGCGCCGGCGTGGCTTCCGACGAATCGCGTGTCACCGAAACCTCGGTGCGCGGCATGTGGCAGGCCTGGCGCCGCCACATGGGCTTGTGAAGCGGAGACCGTGATGACGAATTCCGCGATCGAAAAACAATACGCCGTCGAGCAGTTGCTGACGCGCTATGCGCAGGCGCTGGACGGTGACCTGATCGAGAGCTGGCCCGACTTTTTTGTCGAGCGCGGGCGCTACCGTATCCTCACCGCCGAGAACTACGCGCAGGGCTTGCCGCTGCCCATCGTGCAGGCCGACTCGCGCGCCATGTTGCGCGACCGCGTCTCCGCGCTGCGCCACGCCAATATCTACGAGGCGCAGCATTACCGGCACCTGGTCTCGTCGACCCTGATCGAGGACATCGACGCGACGCACGTGAAAGCGGTATCGCATTTCATGGTGGCGCGCATCATGCACGACGGCCAGACCACGCTCTTCGCTACCGGGCGCTATCTGGACCACATCGTGCTCGGGGCGACGCCGGCGCAAGCGAGGTTCGAGGAGCGCCTGGTGATTCTCGACAGCAGCCGCATCGACACGCTGCTGGCGATTCCGCTCTAGCACCGCTTCACTCCTGGAACGCGGCAGCTGGCGCCGCGCCGTCCCTGGAACGCGGCTAGCGCCGCGTCAGGTCCGTCACCAGCAGCGGATCGCGCGCGGCAAGCTGCTCCAGCAGCGCCTTCACTTCCAGCGTGCCGCCCTGGATCGCCACCAGTTCGGCAGTGGTGATGCCGACCATTTGCAGGAACTGCACGCGGCCATGCGGGGTGTGGATCAGGCCGAGTTGCGGATCGGTGACGAAAGCGGCGCCGGTGATTTCGGTCTGCGTGTCCGCGCGGATCGGGCCGCCGGCCGGAATCCAGTGATGGTCCTCGAACCACTTGCGGCTCTGAAACACGTAACGCGCGAGGTTCTGCATCACCTTCACCGGCCAGGTCGGCCATTCGTGGTCGCCGGCGAAGGGCTTGAGGCGAAAGGTCAGCTCGAAGCCGAAACCGCTGAAGTCCTTGCCGACGGCTTGTTCGGCGTAATACAGCGAAGAGAAGCCGTAGCTGACGTAGTGGAAATGCCAGTTGTCCGGCGGGCCGCAGCGGTAGATGCTGATGCCGTCCAGTGGGTCGGGCCCGCCGAGCGCGAATTTGACGGTGCTGGCGTAGTGCATGGGTTCGACGCCGGGGTAGAACTGCTTCAGCCGTTCGTCGATCGCGTCCCAGCCGGGCGCGGCGGATTGATCGGCGCCATAGCGCGCCTTGTATTCGTCGAGGTTCATGAGAAGTGGGCAGGTGCGGATGAAATGCCCCGACGGATGCCGGCTGGGTGCCGCGGGAAGGGCGCTCATTCTAGCGCCGCCCCGGCGGCCGTCGCGCCGTTACACCAAGATTTAACGCCGCGGAGGCGGCAGCAGGCTAGCCGCCGTGCGGCAGGCCGAGATTGCGGTTCGCCGGCACGGCGACGTCGATCAGCTTGGGCCTGGGCAGGTTGAGCTTGTTCATCAGGTCGATGAATTCGTCGCGGCTCCTGCCCGCCAGGCGCGGATTGTTCGCCTTTTCGGTAGCGATGGTGGAGACGCGATTGCCCTTGTAATCGTGACCGGGATAAACGCGCGTGGTATCCGCCAGCCCGAACAGCGTACCGGTGATGCTGTCGTAGAGCTCGCCCGGATCACCGCCCTGGAAATCGGCGCGGCCGCAGCCGCCGATGAACAGCGTGTCGCCGGTGAATACGGCGTTGCGCACCGTATCGTCAGCCGCGCCGCGCCAGAGATAGCACACGCTGCCCTGCGTATGTCCGGGGGTGTGCAGCACCTGCAGGCGTTCGCTGCCGAAGGGAATTTCGTCGCCGTCGAACAGGCGCTGGTCCGACGGCCCGACGCCGCAGTGAAACGGCGTCGCCGTCTTCGCGCCGGTGCGCTGCGCCAAGAGGCCGGCGGAAGTGATGTGGTCGGCATGCGCATGGGTTTCCAGCGCATAGGCGAGCGTGAGGCCGAGGCGCTTGAGTTCGGCCAGGTCGCGTTCGATGTGGCGGTCCACCGGGTCGATGATCACCGCGGCGCCCTGCGCCGGATCGCCGAGGATGTACGTCAGCGTCGAGGACTCTTCGTCAAACAGCTGCTCGATAATCGGTTTCACTGCCACCTCCGTTGCCACCCCTGCATGTTCCATTAGAATTTGCTGATTGGCAAGCGACGTATAAGCCGCCGCCGCGCGGGCTTTGGGTTATCGTCGCCGCTCCTGCCTTCCGGTGCCCGTCATGCACGCTCCCACGCCCGAAGAAGTCGCCGCCCGCATGGCGGCCGCCGGCATCACCGGCCTCAAACCCGACGATCTCGCCTGGCTCACCGCGGCCGCCGCGCGCACGTTCACGCTGCCGGCCGAGTGCCCGGTGACGACCGTGCCGGCGCCGGTATTCGTTCCGCTGATGCGCGATCATGAGTGAGCCCGGTTACTGGAGCATTGCCGAGTGCGCGCGGCGCCTGCGCGCGCGCGAGATTTCCTCCGAGGAGTTGACGCGCGCCTTGCTGGCGCGCATCGAGCGCCTGGACGGCGCGCTCAACAGCTTCCTGCTGGTCACCCCCGAGCGCGCGCTCGCCGCCGCGCGCAGCGCCGACGCCGAGATCGCGCGCGGCGATTATCGCGGCGGCCTGCACGGCGTGCCCTATGCCGCCAAGGACATCATCGACGTGGCCGGCCTGCCCACCACCTGCCACTCGGCGATCCGCCGCGACCACGTGGCAGAGAGTGACGCCGAGATCATCACCCGCCTGAACGACGCCGGCGCGGTACTGATCGGCAAGACCGCGCTGCATGAATTCGCCACCGGCGGCCCTTCGCTGGATTTGCCGTGGCCGCCGGCGCGCAACCCGTGGAACCGCGAGGTGCACCCCGGCGGCTCTTCCAGCGGCTCGGGCGCGGCGCTGGCCGCCGGCCTGGTGCCGATGACGCTGGGCACCGACACCGGCGGCTCCATCCGCCACCCCGCCACCGCCTGCGGCGTGGTCGGCATCAAGCCGACCTACAACGCGGTGAGCCTGGAAGGCGTGTTCCCGCTGTCCTTTTCGCTCGACCATGCCGGGCCGCTGACGCGCGACGTCACCGACAACGCCATCGCCCTGGCCGCACTGTTGCGGCCGCAAGATGCGCGGCGCATCGGCTGCGCGGTGGATTGCGACGCGCCGGACGCACCCTTTCCCAACATCGGCGATGGGCTGGCGGGCCTGACGGTAGGCGTGTTCGAGGATTTCTACCGCAGCGAGGCCGACCCCGAGATCGCGGCGGCTACCGATGCAGCGGTGCGCCGCATCGCCGAGCTGGGCGCGGTGGTCAAGCCCTTGCGCGTTTCGCCGCTCGCCACCTACAACAGTTGCGGGCGCCTGCTGTTGCAGGCCGAGTCGTGGGCGGTGCATGCCGACTGGCTGCGCACGCGCCACGGCGAATATGGCGAACGCGGGCGGCGGCGCCTGCTGGCGGGCGCGCTGCTTTCCGCCGGCGACTACGTCAAGGCGCAGCAGTTGCGCGCCCACCTGGCGCGCGAAATCCACGCGGCGATGCGCGATTGCGATTTCGCTATTACTGCGTCCAGCCTGGTATTTCCGGCGCGCATCGACGACGCGGCGGCAATCGAGCGTACCTACGACCGCGCCGCGCGCATGCCCTTCAACCTCAATGGCGCGCCGGCGCTGTCATTGCCGGCGGGCTTTTCCAAGACGGGGCTGCCGATTGGCGTGCAGATCGTCGGCCACCCGTGGGGCGAGGCGATGGTCTACCGCGGCGCGCTGGCGCTGGAGGCAGCGCTTGGCTTTGCAGGTCGTCACCCGCCGCAATTCCCTTGACTCTTCGCCCCCCAGAACACGCCATGCCCGAACCACGCGAACGCATTCCCTATTCCTCGCCCTTCCTGCGCCGCCCGCTGAAACTGCCGGACGGCGCGCGCATGGTCGTCTGGCCGGTGGTGAACATCGAGGAGTGGAGCATCCACCGCTCAATGCCGCGCCACGTTTCGCCGCCGCCCGGCGGCAACACCGGCGCGATTCCCGACGTGCCGAACTGGGCCTGGCACGAGTACGGCATGCGCGTGGGCATCTGGCGCCTGCTGGAGACCTTCAACAAGCTGAACATTCGCCCGACCGTCTCGATCAACGCCAAGGTATGCGAGACCGCGCCCGCCGTGGCGCGCGCGCTGGCGGATGCAAAATGGGAGTTCATGGCGCACTGCTACGAGCAGATGTCGATCCACGCGGTGAAAGACCAGCCGGCGATGATCAAGCAGTCGCTCGACGCGCTCGAGTCCTTCCTGGGCCACCGCCCCAGAGGCTGGCTGGGCCCGGGCCGCACCCAGACCTTCGATACATTGGACTATGTAAAAGCCGCCGGCTGCACCTGGTTCGGCGACTGGATCCTCGACGACCAGCCGCTGTGGGTGAAGACCGCGCACGGGCCGCTGGTGTCGCTGCCTTACTCGGTGGAACTGAACGACATCACCGTGATGGTGAGCGGCCAGCACGAATCGGACGCGCTGCAAAAGCGCGCCTTCGACGCCTTCGATACGCTATACGCCGAGTCGGAAAAATCGGCGCGGGTGATGGCGATCGGCTTTCATCCCTACATCACCGGCGCGGCGCATCGCATCAAGTACCTGGCGCCGGTGTTCGAGTATTTCGCCAAACACAAGGGCGTGGTGTTCTGGAACGGCGAGCAGATCCACGACTGGTTCGTCGCGCAGGAGCCGGCGCCGGCTGCCTGAAAACAAGCAGGCCGCGACATGCGCGGCCTGTATCGTCTCTTGCAAGGCCGGCGATGCCGGCCTTTTTCATTGCTCCAGGTCGAGGTGCGAATCGCGGATCACGCCGCCCCACTTGGCGATCTCGGCGCGGATGTAGGCGGCATACGCCTCGGGGCCGGCGGCATCGACTTCATAGCCCTGGGCGATGGAGTCGTTCTTGATGGCGGGCGAGGCGAGGATCTTCGCCGTCTCCGCCGCCAGGCGGTCGATGATCGCCCTGGGCGTGCCGGCCGGCACGAAAATGCCGTTCCAGCCCGAGGCTTCGACACCGGGCAGGCCGGCTTCGGCCAGGGTCGGCACGTCGGGAATGATCTTCAGGCGCCGGTTCGAGGCCACGCCCATGGCGCGCAGCTTGCCGGCGGTGATGTGCTGGCGCACCACCACGGGCGAAAGGTAGGCGGTGTCGACGTGCCCGGCCAGCAGGTCGGGCAGTTCGGCGCCGATCGCCTTGTAGGGAATCTCGCGCACGGTGATGCCGGCGGTCGTCTTGATCTTCTCGCCCAGTAGCTGGGTGATGGCGCCGCGGCCGCCGGAGGCGAAGGTCAGCAGTTGCGGCTGCGCCTTCGCCAGCGCCAGGTAGGCCTTGAGGTCTTTCGCCTTCACCCCGGGGTTGATCACCATCACCAGCGGGGTGACTGTCAGGCGCGCCACCGGGATCAGGGCCTCGTTGAGGCGGCAGTGGGTGTCCTTGGTGATCAGGTCGTTGAGCGAGTTGTTGATGTTGCCATGCAGGAGGGTATAGCCGTCGGCCGGCGAGCGCGCCACTTCGCAGGCGCCGATGGCGCTGTTGGCGCCGGGGCGGTTGTCGATGATCACCGGCTGCCCGAGAATGTCGGCGAGCAGCGGGCCATATTGGCGCGCGAATACGTCGACCGCGGAGCCCGGCCCGGCCGGCTCGACCAGGTGGATCGGCTTGGTGGGCCAGCTCTGCGCCTGTGCATGGGCGGCGCCCGCCAGCAGCAGGCAGGCAGCGGCAGTAGTCAGTCGTTTCATTTGTCTTCCCCCGTTATGGTTGGTGCGCGGCTGCGCGCGCTTCGGTCAGGCGAGCAGGAACTCGCGCAGCAGGCGGTTATACTCCGCCTCGTTCTGCACGTTGGCGATGTGCGCGGCTTTCGATACCGCCTTGTAGCTGGCGTCCGGCACCTTTTCGGCCAGGCCGCGCATGATCGCCTCGGGCCCGCCGCTCTTGTCGTCGGCGCCGCCCATGAACAGGGTCTTGTTGGGGATGCGCCCGAGTTCGTCCTCGAGGTCGAGGCCGACGAAGGCGGAGACGCAGCCCAGGTAGCCGTTGCGGCTGGTGCCGGCCACCATCTTGCGCACGTTGTCGATCACGTCCGGATGCGCGGTCTTGAAGTCTTCGGTGAACCAGCGCTGCGCGGTCTGCTCGACGATCGCTTCCACGCCGCCGGCTTCCACCGTCGCCGTGAGCTTGCTCCACATCACCGCGAAGTCCGGCACCATGCGCGCGCGGCAGCAGGTGGGGGCGAGCTTGTCGATGCGGTGCGGCTTGTCGATCGCGGTGCGCATCGCCACCGTGCTGCCCAGGCCGAGACCGACGAGGTGGCTCTTGGCCACGCCGATCGCATCCCACAGCGCCACCAGGTCGGAAGACAGTGACTCGATGGAATAGGGCGGCGGCGTTGCCTCGGTGAGCCCCTGGCCGCGCAGGTCGTAGCGCAGCACGCGGAACTTGTCGGCCAGCGCCTTCGCCTGGCCGGTCCACAGCGTGGTGTCGTTGGCGATGCCGGTGACGAAGGTGACCCAGGGCGCACCTTCAGGGCCATCCACCACGTAGTGCATGCGGATGCCGTTGGCTTGGGCGTACATCGTGTTCTCCTTGAATCGTCGGGGGAGGCGCCCCGGCAGGGCGCGCCCCCTCTTTTTACATCTACGCGCCGTGGCGACGCATGAAGTCGGCAAACGCGCGGGCCAGTGCCGGCTCGTGCGGCGCCCAGTCGCCGAAGGGAATCAGCGGGATGTCTTCGTCTTCCAGCGGCAATTCGAACAGCTCGCTGCCGAGGATCAGGCGCGCGGCGGCGCGGCCGTTGACCGAGGCGTGGGTCTTGTCGTTGCCGGGGATGATGATCGAGGGCACCTCGATGGCGCGCATGTCGGTTTCGGTCACGCCCATCACCGGCTCGGTGGGGCCGGAGAGGAAGACGTCCAGCCAGTGCGCCATCACGCGGATGTATTCCTGCGGGTCCAGGTTCATCAGGTAATCGCGGTTGGCCGGGTTGGCGGCCAGGCGCTCGCGGTACTGCTCGGTGTTGCACACCGCCGCCATGCCGCCTTCACGCGCGGCGCGGATGAACTGCGCGTAGTACATCTCCGGCAGGCGCCCGGCGGCGAATGCCCCGCCGGTGATGCGCATCAGGATCAGGCCGCGCACCGCTTCGGGGTGGCGCTTGTACACCAGCATGGACATGCGCGCGCCGGAAGACGAGCCGCCGATGAAGGCGGGCGTGGCGCCCAATTGCTTGAGCAGTTCGACCAAGTCGTCGGCCCAGATTTCCTCTTCGCCATCCGCGCCTTCGATGCGGATTTCGGACGCGCCGGTATTGCGGCGGTCATGCAGCAGGACACGAAAGCCTTGCTCGGCCACCTTGCGCGCCAGCGGCAGGAACTCGTCGTGGCCTCTGCGGCCGCCGGTAGTCAGCGTGAGCCAGGGGCCCTTGTCGCCGACCACCTCGTACTTGATCTTTACTCCCCTTACATCCGCGATTGCCACGCACGTCTCCTTTGTTTTCAACCTGGCTCATCATCCATCGCGGCTGCCCCTCGCAGCCGGCGCCAAAATCCTTTCAGGCATCTGCATGCCGCGGATTTTTTACGCGCGGGCATTTGACCACAAATCTACGGCGCGCGGCCAATATTCGCGCTATTCACGGGTGAGGTTTGCGGACCGGTCAGGAAACGGCGCGATCTGTCGCCGTTAGGCCATAATAGGCGACTCGCGGAGAACAAGATGCCCAAACCAGAGACACCAGCCCCCGCCGCCACCGGCCCGATCCGCAAGACCCAGCCCGGCAAGCCCGCCGCGGCGAACGCCAAACCCGTTCGCGCCGCCAAGGCGCCGGCAGCGGTGCCGCGTTACCAGGAAATCGTCAACCTGCTGCTGGCGGAGATCGCCGCCAGCCGTTACCCGGTCGGCAGCCTGCTGCCTTCCGAGATGCAGCTGTGCGAGCGCTTCAAGGTAAGCCGGTTCACCGTGCGCGCCGCGCTTGCCGCGTTGACCGACAAGGGCCTGGTGACCCGCCGCCCGGGCGCGGGCTCCGTGGTGGTGGCGACCGAACAGCGCGCCGTTTTCACCCAGACCCTGGGCGACCTCTCGGAACTGCTGAATTTCCCCAGCGACACCTATCGCGAGAACATCGAGGCGCGCGAGGTAATCGCCGACGAGCACCTGGCTTCGCTGCTCGGCTGTGAGCCGGGCAAGCAGTGGTTCTGCCTCTCCGCCCTGCGCCGCTCGGATTACGTGGAAGAGCCGCTGGCCTGGACCGACGTCTACGTGCTGCCGAAATACGCCGGTGTGGTGAAGGCCAAGACCCTGGAGCGCGCCCCGCTTTATGAACAGATCGAAAAACGCTTCGGCGAGACGGTGGAGCGGGCGCATTTCGAATTTTTCGCCAGCCGCATTCCGCTGAAGATCGCCAAGCTCCTGCGCGTGACGGCGGACACCCCGGCGATGACCGTGGTGCGGCGCTACACCGGGCGCAGCGGCGAGATTTTCGAGACCACCATCACCATCCATCCCGAGCGGCGCTTCACCTATTCGATGGAATTGAAGCGCGAACTCAAGTCCTGGTCGGAGTAGGCGCGCGAGGTCGCCAGGCCAGAGTGGCCGGCGACCGCGGAATTCAGGGTGCCCGGCGCGCGTTCAGTGCGCGAATACCAGCCGGCCCGAGCGCGCACCAGCCGGCTTGCCGGCCTTGGCGCGGCGGCGCGCCACCGCATCGACCAGCGACCACACCGCCGACAGGCTGGGCTCGCGCCCGAACAGGGCCGAGGCGAGGTTTTGCAGCACCACCTCCAGCACGTGCTCCAGGCGCAGGTCGGCCAGCTCGGGACCACCGCTTTGCAGTTTCCACTCGCCGAAACGCCGGCGCGGCAGGCCCGAAGTTTCGGCCGACTGGCGGATGGTGAGCAGCGGGTCGGCCGCAATTGCCGCATGGGCTTCGTCCACGGCGGTAACCTGGCCTTCGATGTATTCGATCACCCGGCTACCGTGCACATAGGCGTGGCCGGTCAGGTCCAGGCGCTCGTAGAGGGCGGCGCGGGCGGCGGCAAAGCTGCGCAGGCGCGCCGCGTCGAAGCCCGTGGCGGCTTCGGCGGCATAGACCAGGCCTTTGAAGCCCGCGATTGGGGCGAGAAAGGCAGGCGCGTGCAGGGCGACGCTGTAGCGCTCGCCGGCGGGGACGGCTTGTGTGTTTTCCATGCCGCCATGCTACGGAGCACCATTGCCGGCGTCTGTAGGAAGTTCTCCAACAATGGCCTAGGGAAAGGCCTGAACGCATGATTGCGCCGGGGCGCCCGCGCCGCCGCGCCTCGATTACGCGCCGCGTAATTGGCGCGCGGCCGCCCCGGCGCAATCATGCGTTCCAGGCCGCGCACCCGCCCCATCCGGGCGGTGGGCAGCGCGGGCCTTCCACCTGGAGCACGCCATGGGAAACGCCACCGAACTGATCGACCGCTACATCGAAACCTGGAACGAAACCGACAGCGCGCGCCGCCGCGCCCTGATCGAGCGCACCTGGACGGCGGACGCCACCTATCTCGACCCGCTGATGCAGGGCAGCGGTCACGCCGGCATCGACGCCATGATCGCCGCCGTGCATACGCAGTATCCCGGCAACCGCTTTCGCCGCATCAGCGAGGTGGACGTACACCACGATCGCGTGCGCTTCGCCTGGACGCTGGGCCCCGATGGCGGTCCGGCGTTGGCGCAGGGCATCGGCTTCGGCATGCTTGCCGATGGCCACCTGCTGGCGGCGGTCACCGGCTTTCTCGACCAGCCGGCGCCGGCGTATCGCTAGATGAAGCGGCGGGACGAAGCGCGGCGCCTGCGCCTGGGCGTACCGCCGTGGGGAATGCCGCGGCGGGTGCCGGTGCGCACGCCGTGTCCCGCGCCACGGCGGCGCAGTGTATGGCGCATGCGGTGAGGCGAGACAAAACCGCGTCGTGCATGAACGCGAATCGCCCTCATTCGAAGTGTACGGGCGGTAAAAGCCGGCGTGCGCTTAACCGCCGTCAATTGCGCACCGCGCCGCGCGCGGGCATGATGCGCGTGCATTCAGCCAGCACCTACGCCCGCCATGTCCAGTCCACGCCCCGTTCCCCTGTTGCGCGCCGAGCACATCGAGCGCCGCGATCCCGTCGCCGGCGCCGCCTTGCTGCACCCGGCCAGCCTGGAGCTGCGCGCGGGTGAGCACGCGGTGATCTCGGGGCCTTCGGGCGCCGGCAAGAGCGTGCTGATGCGCGCCCTCGCCATGCTCGACCCCTTGTCCGCCGGCATGGTGTATTTGCGCGGCGCCGCGGTGCCGGCGGCGCAGATTCCGGCGTATCGCGCGCGCGTGGCGTATTGCCGCCAGCGCCCGGTGGTGCTGGGCGGCACGGTGGAAGACAACCTGCGCGCGCCCTTCGAGCTGGCGATCAACCGCGGCCGCGTGTTCATGCGCGAGCGCGCGCTGCAATTGCTCGAAGCGGCCGGCAAGCCGCTCAAATTCCTCGCCAAAGAGGGGCGTGATCTTTCCGGCGGCGAGGCGCAGGTGATGGGCCTGACGCGCGCCCTGCAACTGGACCCGGAGGTACTGCTGCTGGACGAGCCTACCGCCGCGCTCGATCCCGAATCCACCTTGCAGATCGAGGCCCTGGTGCTGGGCTGGGCGAGTGCGCGCAACCAGGCGGGCGAAGCCGCCACGATGTGGATCAGCCACGACCCGGCGCAGGCGCGGCGCATCGGCACGCGCCACCTGCGCGTGGTCGCCGGCACCCTGAGCGAAATGGACGCCCCATCTGCCGGCGAGGCCGCGGCATGAGCGGCGCCGGCTTTCTGCAAGACCTGTCGTGGCCGGCGCTGGCGATTGCCGCCGCGCTGATCCTGATCAACGGCGCCATCTCGGTCGCACTGCAACTGAAGCTGGAGAAAAAGCTGGCGATTGCCGCGGTGCGCACGGTGGTGCAGTTGCTGCTGGTGGGCTATGTGCTGGGCTGGGTGTTCGCGGTCAACCGCTGGTACGTGGTGGTGGCAATGATGGTGCTGATGACACTCGTCGCCGGGCGCGCGGCGGGCGAGCGCAGCCGCTGGACCTACCGGCAGATGGGCACCGACAGCATCGTCTCGGTGTGGGGCAGTTCATGGGTGGTGGCGGCGATCGGCCTGTTCGTCGTGCTGCGCGTCACGCCCTGGTACGAGCCGCAGTATGTGATTCCCATCCTCGGCATGATCCTCGGCAACACGCTCACCGGCGTGGCGCTGGGGATGGAGCGCATCACCGGCGAATTGCAGGCCCGGCGCGACCAGATCGAAACCCTGCTGGCGATGGGCGCGACACGCTGGGAGGCGTTCCGCCCGGCGGCGCAGGCGGCGGTGCGCGCCGGCATGACGCCGGTGATCAACGCGATGTCGGTGGTGGGCATCGTCAGCCTGCCGGGCATGATGACCGGCCAGGTGCTGGCGGGGCAGGCGCCGGAGGCGGCGATCCGCTACCAGATCGTCATCATGTTCCTGATCTCGGCGGCCTCGGGCCTGGGCACGGTGAGCGTGGTGCTGATGGTCTACAAGCGCCTGTTTTCCCGCTCGCACCACTTTCTCTACTGGCGCCTGACGGAGGCGTAAAAAAAAAGCCGGCCGAGGAGGCCGGCTGAAAGGATTTGCGCGGGCATGGGAGCCCGGCAGACCCAGGGGTTCTAAAGCGCCGCGTCGGGCGCGAAGCGCGGTGCGCGGTCGCCCGGCAGGGGCAGCTTCACCAGGTCGCCGGCGGCGCCGCCGCTGCTGCCGGTGAGGGCGGTGTTGTCCTCCAGGCCGAGCGCGCGGTACAGGCGCCCGCGCGCGGCGCGGGTGGTGGCTTCGCCCATGCGCAACTCGCGGCGCGCGGCGGCCAGGCGGGTCTCGGCATTCGCCGTGGCCAGCAGGTCGGTGGTGCTGATGCTGGCGCGATGGCGCGCCACCAGGGCAGCGTTGCTCGCGGTTTCCACCGACTTGCGCAATTCGGATTCGTGGTGCACGGAGCGTGCGTAATCGGTCACGGCGGCTTCGGCATCCTTCAGGTTGGCCAATACGCGGGTGGCGCTATTGCCCTCGGTACCCGGCGCGCCCACGCTGCCGCTGGAAGCGGTCATGGCGGGATGGGTGGCGCAGGCGCCGAGCAGCCCGGCAATCGCCAGGCTGGAGGCGCTCACCACCAGCGGACGCATCAAGGGAAAACCGGCACGCCGGTTTAGCGAAAAACCTACGGGAGAACGCGCATTTTCGCCCACGCGCCTGCCTTCAGCGCTAAAACCGAGCTTGTTCATTTCGTGCGTCATCATGATTCTCCCGTAGTGCGGCATTGATTACAAAGGCTTAATCGGCCTGGTTTTGCGCCAGGTCGCGATCCCCGTGGCCTTCGCGATCATTCATCGACATCCGGTGTTGCATAAAGTTCTGCCGGTTTTGGTCGACTTGGGCTTTTTGCTCCGCGGTCAGCACGCCGTAGATTTCATGGGCGCTACGCAGGCGCATCAGTTGCAGGTCGGCCTTGGCGCGGGCGGCGGCGTCGATGGCGGACTTGGCGCGGGCTTCGTCGAACTGCGCCGTCATCGGGCCGATGGCGCGCAGGTCTTCGCGCGACTTGCGCAGGACCTTGAACTTCTCGTAGACCTGCGGTTCGGCGGCGTGATGGATGGCGAAGATCTTGTCGCGCTGGGCGTCGGAGAGCTTGACGCCGCGCAGCATGCCCATCATGCCGTGATGATGGCCGTGGCGGCCGTGGTGCATGCCGTGATGGCGCATGCCGCCTTCCTTGCCGCCGTGGCCGCCTTGCCAGTGATGCTCGGCGCGCGGGCCGTTGCCGCCGGGGGCGGGCTGGGCCGATTGCGCGAACGCCGCCAGGGGCAGGGTGAGTGCCAGGCCGGCGCCCACCAGCAGGCGGCGCGCGTTTTGTTTGAGGGTCGAGGTCGTAGTCATTTTGCGTCTCCTAAGGGAAGTTACGCTACACCCCACGCGGTTGCGGTGGGCTTTGCGGTAGGGTGATTCTGCGTTCGCGTCCGGTTAAGTGCGGTTGGGGCGTTGTAACAAGCTGTGTCGATGCGCCATCTTCGCGCGGCCTAGTGTTAAGTTGTGTAAGGACGCCGTAAAACTCGGTAAATGCGCCGCCCCGCACTGTCACGGGCACAGGGCGTCGGCTATGATCAGGACGCACTAGAATACGCGCGCATCACACACGCATCACTTACGAACCCTCGCCCCATCATGCCCAAGGTCCTGCTGATCGATGACGACGTCGAACTCGTCGCCCTGCTCAAGGAATATCTCGAGGGCGAAGAGTACGAAGTCACCGCCGTGCACAACGGCGAGGACGGCGTGGCCGCCGCGCTTGCCGGCGACTACGCCATCGCGGTGCTGGACGTGATGATGCCGCGCCTGAACGGCGTCGAGACGCTGCGCCGCATCCGCATGAAAAGCGCGATGCCGATCCTGATGCTCACCGCCAAGGGCGACGATACCGACCGTATCGTGGGTCTCGAACTGGGCGCGGACGACTACGTACCCAAGCCCTGCACGCCGCGCGAGCTTTCCGCGCGCATCCGCGCCATTTTGCGCCGTACCCAGGGCGGCGAGGGCGCGCGCGAAGCGGCCGCGCCGGGCACGGCGCTGACCGCCGGCGACCTTTCGATGTGGCCGGCGCAGCGGCGCGCGCAATGGAAGGGCCAGGGGCTGGAGCTGACCAGCACCGAATTCAACCTGCTGGAAGTGCTGGCGAAGAATGCCGGGCGCCCGGTGAGCAAGAAGGAGCTTTCCGAGCAGGCGCTGGGCCGCCCGCTGGCGCGCTTCGACCGCAGCATCGACGTGCACCTCTCGGCGATCCGCCACAAGCTGGGCAACCTGCCGGATGGACGCTCCTGCATCCAGACCGTGCGCCGCCTCGGCTACCAGCTGATCGAAGAATAGCCGCAGCCCATGGGCCGCCTGTTCTGGAAGTTCTTCTTCTTCATCTGGATCGCGCAGGTGGTGACCACCATCGGCGTCTCCAGCATCCTGTGGCTGAAGATCCGCGCCCAGGAAGAACGGCCGCTGGAGATCGCGCAAAGCCCGCCGGCGGCCTTCATGGTCAACGCCGCCGCCTCCACGCTGCAATTCGGCGGCGCGCCGGCGCTGAAGGAACTGCTGGAGACGCGCACCGGTTCGCGCCGCTCCGGCGTGCTGGCGGTGGACGAGAACGACAACGAGCTACTGGGGCGCGACGTCGCCCCCGGCGCGCTGGACCAGGCGCGCGCGCTGGCGGCACGCAAGCCGGGCGATGCCGATGTGGCGCGCGGGGTGCGCGAGATCAAGGCCGGCGACGGCCACACCTATTTGCTGTTCCTGCCGGTGCCGGTGCGCGGCGACCGCGAGCGCGGCGATGGACCGCCGCCGCCGGGCCGCGCGGGACCCGGGCCCGGCATGGAACGCCTGCCTGCCGGTGCGCCTGGCGCCGCCCCCGCCGGCCCGCCGCGCGAAGGACGCGTGGAGGGAGCGGCGCCCGACAGCCCGCGCACCGGCGAGAGCCGCGCCGAGCGGCCGCGTGGCGATGAGGGGCGCGCGGAGCGGCCGCGCGAGGGGCCGCCGCGCGACGGGCCGATGGCGCGGCGCTACCTGCGCGACTGGCGCCTGTTCCCGCTCGAGCCGCTTATCGCCGGCGTGTTCGTCAGCCTGATCTTCGCCGCGCTGCTGGCCTTCTACATCTCGCGCCCGATCAAGAGCCTGCGCGGCGCCTTCGCGGATGCCGCCGCCGGGCGCCTGGAAACGCGCGTCGGCCCGGCGATGGGCGCGCGCCGCGACGAACTGGCCGACCTTGGGCGCGACTTCGACCACATGGCCGGGCGCCTGCAGGACGTGATCGGCGCGCAGCGCCGCCTGCTGCACGACGTCTCGCACGAGATGCGCTCGCCGCTGGCGCGCATGCAGGCGGCGATCGGCCTGGCACGCCAGGGGAGCGCGCACGGCGCGCCGCCGAAGCCGGAGAAGGTGGCCACCGCGATCGAGCGCGTCGAGCGCGAGACCGCGCGCATCGACCTGCTGGTGGAAGAACTGCTGACACTGTCGCGCCTGGACGCGGGCGTGGCCGCCGGGCGGGCGGAAGAGATCAACGTCACCGAGCTCTTGGGCGAGATCGTCGAGGATGCGTGCTTCGAGGCGCAGGCCTGCCGGCGCGAGGTGAGCCTGGATGCCGGTGCCGAGGGCGTGGTCAAAGGCACCGCCGAGCTGCTGCATCGCGCCTTCGAGAACGTGATCCGCAACGCCATCAAGCACACGGCCGAGGGCAGCACGGTGACGGTGAGCACGCGTTTCGACGGCGCGCGGCAATTGCGCGTGCTGGTACAGGACGCCGGCCCCGGCGTGCCGGAAGGCGAACTGGAAGACATCTTCACGCCCTTTTTCCGCGGCAGCAACGGCAGCGGCACCGAGGGGCATGGGCTGGGCCTGGCGATCGCGCACCGCGTGGTGCGGGCGCACGGCGGCACCATCAGCGCGGCGAATCGCCCTGAAGGCGGCCTCACCGTGACCATCGCGCTGCCGCTGGCCGGCACGCCCGCGTGAGTGCCATCCGATTACCCGAGGCGTAATTGAGCGCCCGCGCGCGGCGCGCGAGCATGTGCCTGCGCGATGGACAAACACGGCCTGCCGCCGCGCCGCCGAAAGAGGCGTACCGTCAACCGGCCGCACGGGAAACATCATGGGCAATATCGCATTGGTCGCACTCAGCTGCGGCCTGATCATCGGACTGGGCGCCATCGGCGCCTGTATCGGCATCGGCGTGATGGGCGGGCGCTACATCGAAGCCAGCGCGCGCCAGCCGGAACTGATGGAGCGCCTGCAGGTGAAGATGTTCCTGCTCGCCGGGCTGATCGACGCCAACTTCCTGATCGGCGTGGGCATCGCGATGATGTTCTGCTTCGCCAACCCGTTCCGCTAGGCCCGCGCGCATGCGGCACGCAGCGGCAGAGCCCGGGCGATTACACTGGCGGCTTGAGCGATCTTTTGCACTCCCTGCACGCCGGCCAGGCGCTGGAAGCGCGCGCCCGGCAGGAAGCGGCGCGCCCCACCGCGCTGCTCTACGGCGCCTGCGGCACCACCGGCGAACTGCTGCTGACGGCGCTGCTGGCGGGCGAGCACTACGCGCAGGTGACCGCCGTCACCCGCCTGCCGCTGCCTTCGACCACGCCCAAGCTCTGCGTGCATTTCCAGCCGGAGGGCGCCGGCGCGCTCGCGCTGCCGCGCACCGATGAGGCTTACCTGGTGATCGGCGAGCACAACTCTTTCTACCGCCGCGACGAGGCCTTTCGCGCCCTCGCTTTCGACGCGCTGCTGCCGGCGGCGCGTGCCGCGCGCGAAGCCGGCATTGCGCGCCTGACGGTGGTGGCGCCGGTGGCGATCTACAGTCATTCCGGCGCGTTTCGCCACAGCCTGATGAACCTGGCCGAGTACGAACTGTACGCTCTGGGCTTCGAGAGCCTGGTGCTGGTGCGCCCGGCGGCGCCGGACAAGTTCGAGCGCCATCGCCAGCTCGGCAAGCGCATCGCCGCTTTCCTGCTGGGGCAGATCCACGGGCTGATGCCGGAAGCCTACCAGCCGCCGACATCCAAGATGGTCGTGGCGGCTGCCGTCGGCGCAATGCGCGCGGCGCGGCCTGGCCTGACCATCATCGATGCCGACGCGGTACGCGCGCCCGCGGGCGGTTGATTGCGGCCGTGGCCACTGCCGATGCCATTCCCGCGAAAGCGGGAATCCAGTCCCTCTTCAATTCAGAACACGTGTGGATTCCCGCTTTCGCGGGAATGACATCGGGGGAAGTGCGCGGACGCCGCGGGTTCGAGAGCGTGGAAGGCACTGCCGCGCAACCGCTATTCCTCTTCCGGTCTGGGCTTTTTCACCAGCTGCTTTTCGAACGCGGCGTCGTTCTTGGTGAGGCGGCGTACCTTCTGCGGCCCCTGCGCATCGACGTGGGTGACGAACTCGTCGAGGGCCATCGGCTGGCTCACCGCGGTCTCGCTGCCGTCCTCGGCCTGGTCGCCGAGGATGAACAGGCCACTGCCGGTGGTGATCATCACGTAGTGCTTGTCCGGCACGCGCTGGTTGAGGCGGTGGATGGCGGCGGCGGCGCGGGTGGAACGCATGGCAATCTCGGCGGCGGTGCGGGCCGACACTATAGCGCGCCGGTATAATCGGCGCACCCCTTTCTCCGACGACGCTGCTGCATGCTGCGTTCCCTGTTCAAAAGCAACAAGGTGGGCTCCGCGCCCGCAGCGGCGCCGGAGGCGGCATCCGCGCCGACCGCAGTCACCGCGCCTGTGGCGCCGGTTCCCGCGGCACCCACGATTCAGCCCGGCACGCCCGCCGCCATCGCGCAGGCCCGAGCGCAGCTCGAGGCGCGCCCGGGTGACTTCGATGCGCTGCTTGGCCTGGGGCGCGAACTGGCCTATGCCGCGCATCACGCCGAAGCCGAGTCGTGCCTGCGCGGCGCGCTGGCGCTGCGGCCGGCGTCGCAGGAAACGCTGCACCTGCTGGGTTACGCGCTCAAGATGCTCGGCCGATTCGATGAGGCGCTCGCCGCCGGCCGCCTGGCGGCAGCTTCCGAGGCCGGCGCTTCGCACACACGCGTGCTGCTGGCGCAGCAGCTGTTCCTCACCGGACAGTACCGCGAGGCCTTCCTGCACTTTCGCGCCCGCGCCGGCATCAACGGCGCGCTGCCGGCGTGGACGCAGGCGCTGCCGCGCTGGCAGGGCGAGCCGCTGGAGCCATTGCGCCTGCTGGTGTGGCTGGACTGGGGCGGCATCGGCGATGAACTGATGTTCGCGCGCTATGTGCCCGAGCTGTTGCGCCGCTACCGCCCGGCCGAGTTGCACTGGAACGCGCTGCCGCAGAACCGCCGCCTGCTCGCGCTGATTCCCGGCGTGACGCAGGTGTTCGACGCTGTCGCCACGCTGGCGGTGGAACGCCACATTCCGCTGCTGGAGCTGCCGTGCCTGTTCGGCACCGACGCCGCCAGCATTCCCGCGCCGGCGGCGTACCTGGCGAGCGACCCCGCCGACCGCGCGGCGTGGGCGCAACGCGTGGCGGATCTCGCGGGCCTCAAGGTCGGCCTGTGCTGGGCCTCGGGGCACTGGAAGAGCGACCCCGAATTCGAGCGCGACCGCCTGGCGCGCTCGCTTCCCTTCGAGTGCTGCGCGCCGCTGCTGGCGCTGTCCGGCACGAGCTTCGTCAGCCTGCAAAAAGGCGAACCCGGGCGGCCGGGCTTGCGCGACTTCGATGCCGAGCTGGCCGACATGGCGCACACCGCCGCGCTGATCGAGCAGCTCGACCTGGTGGTGAGCGTCGATACCTCGGTGGCACACCTGGCCGCCGCGCTCGGCAAACCGGTGCTCCTGCTGGCGGCAAGCGGCATCGGCCTGTTCTGGGGGCCGCGCGCGCGCACGCCGTGGTATCCCTCGATGCGCATCATCCGCCAGGCGCGGCCCGGCGCCTGGGAGGAGGAGATCGCGCAGGCTACGGCCCTCCTGCAAGGCTGGGCGCAGCGCGGGCAGGTGGACTTGTTCGAGGGTCTCGCCGCTTAGGCTCCGCGTTGCGCGCTACTTCTCCACCGGCAGGATGGAGGCGGTGTCGTAGAAAAAACGCTCCTCGGCGATGCGGTCGCCGCGCCAGCGCTGCAAGGCCACTTCGGTGATGCGCATGCGGCCGCCGTCATGGGCGACGAAATCGAAGGTCCAGTGGATCGCCACGTTGTCGCCGTCGACCAGCACCGCGTGCACCGGATGGGTATCCACCGCGGCGAGGTTGCGGCGCGCAAGCACGCTTGCCTCATAGGCCACCAGCGTGTCGCGGCCGGTGCGCGGGGGCTTGCAGTTCTCGCGCATGCTGGCCTCAGGGTGGTAATAGTCCTCGATCGCCTTGACGTGGTCGCCGCTTTCGACCAGGCGTACAAAGGCTTCGACGCGTGCGCGTTCGGGCATGATGAGGTTCTTTCCTGGTGACAAGGCAGGCTGCGATTGCGCGCCCGATGCGCGGCGTCCGCAACTCGGATTCGCTCAGCGCGACAGCAGGCGCACCACTTCCTGCGCCGCCACCGCGATGCACAGCCCGCCTTCGATGCGCCCGGCGTTCACCGCGATCAGTTCGCCCCGGGCGTTGAGCACCATGCTGCCGCTGGCGCCGTAGATGCAGTCCGAGCCGTCGATCACGTAAGCCTTCACCGCGTCCGGCGGGATCGGCGGGCGCGTCAGCAGCACCGAGGAGGGGAAGAGCACCGGCATGATGCCCACCACCGCCCCCTTGAACACCACCGGCTGCGCCTGCTGGAATTCCTCCTGGTCGAAACTGATCGAATACACCGTGTCGCTCAAGCTCGCACGCCCGAGCGGGAAGGGACGCGCCTGCGGCGCCGTCACGTCGGTCTCGATCACCGCCAGGTCCATCTGCGGCATCGACAATACGCTCACCGCCGCATGCCAGCCCACTGAGCCGGCGTAAGCCACGTTCAGCCCGCCCGGCGTCGCCTTCTCGCCCAGGCCCAGCGCCACCACATGCGCATTGGTCAGCGCCAGCGCCTTGCCTTCGAGCGGGAACGCGAAGCCGGTGCCGACGAAGTTCGCCGTCGGCCCGCCGCCGCTCAGGATCTTCACCGCCAGTTGCTTGTAGATCTGGATGAAGCCCGGTTCATCCGCCGGCGCCACGCGCTCGGCGTGGGCCCGCGGGCAGGCGAGCAGGACGCCGGCGAACACAAACGTGGTGAGCAAGCGGGGCACCCTGATAAACCCTGAGGTTTTTTGGAAAAACGCGGCAGCGCGTGTGGTGGTTTTGTTGGACACCCTGAGAAAACCTGATATTTTTTGAACAATTCGCCGTGGATTACCGCATTTGTAGCAACACCTTTTTGAAACCCGGGGAATCTCCGGAACAGGGTCCAGGGCGCGTCACCGCTGCACCGGTGTCAATTTCCACGGCGTCATTCCCGTTTCGCTGGAATGACACGAGTGATACACGAGTGATAGGTGTCGACGTCAAATCTCTGGCGCCTCACGCCCCGCATGCGACAGCCCCTGCGTGGCACCTGGTTACCTGATACCAAAGATACGCGAGTTTGCGGCCGGCGTGCAAGGTGCGCCGGCCGCGCGGCATGTTATTCCAGCGGTTCCACCTTGACGATCGAAGCACCGTGGTTGTTGCCGACCCACAGCGCGGGGATGCGCGCGGTGTCGTCGACGAACACGCGGCGGATGTTGGTTTCGCGCGGCAGCAGGTACTCGGTGAACTTGCCGGTGG
>DASYEQ010000061.1:0-82287 GCA_036498945.1 Burkholderiales bacterium
GTGTCGCCGCTGACGCCGATGACGACGGCGCCGGCATCGAGAAAATCCTGATGGCTGTTCCGGAACGAGCAGGCCTCGATGGTGCAGTTGCGGGTGTTGTCGGCCGGATAGAAGTACAGGACGACCCACTTCCCCAGGTACTGGTCCAGCTTGATCCGGCCCTCGGTCGAGGGCAGATCGAAAATGGGGGCAACTTCCCCGGTGGCGACGGTCATTTGGGCAACCTACCGCCATCGGTCTGACGCAGTGATCGGCCAGCGGTTCGGTCAGCTGGTGACAGGCATCCAGTCCGGGCGGGTCGCTTCGAAACTGGTGATCTCGGGTTCGTGGCGCAGCGTCAGCCCGATGTCGTCAAGGCCTTCGAGCAGCCGGTGGACGATCGAGTCGTCGAGGGGGAAATTGACGCTCACGTTGGCCCCCGGGGCCGAGAGCGACTTGGCGGCCACGTCGATGGTCATGACCTGATCGGGCTGGGCCGCCACCGAGGCCAGCAGTGTCTCGCCGACCGACTCCTCGACCTCGACACAGACCAGACCGTTCTTCAGAGCGTTGTTGCGGAAGATGGGCCCGAACCGGGGTGAGATCACCGCTTGGAACCCGTACTGCTGCAGGGCCCATACCGCGTGTTCCCGTGACGACCCGGTACCGAAGTTCGGCCCGGCGATCAGGATGACGGCGCCGGCGTATTCCTCTTGGTTCAGCACGAAGTCGCGGTCGTCACGCCATTCCGAGAAGAGCCCCTTCTCGAACCCGGTCCGTTCGACCCGCTTGAGCCAGTCCGACGGGATGATCTGATCGGTGTCGACGTCGCTCCGGTCGAGCGGTACGGCCGTGCCGGTGATGCTGATGACCTTGTCCATCTGTGTCTCCTACAGGTCTTCGGGGCTGGCGAAGTGGCCGGCAATGGCGGTGGCGGCGGCAACGGCGGGGGAGACCAGGTGGGTGCGTCCGCCCCGGCCCTGGCGGCCCTCGAAGTTGCGGTTGGACGTCGAGGCCGACCGTTCACCGGGGGCCAGGGTGTCGGGGTTCATGCCCAGGCACATCGAGCAGCCCGGTTCACGCCAGTCGAATCCGGCGTCGCGGAAGATCACGTCGAGCCCCTCGGCCTCGGCCTGATCCTTCACCCGGTGACTGCCGGGGACGACGAAGGTGCGCAGCCCCGAGGCCACCTGGTGACCCTGGACCACCTCGGCCACGGCCCGCAGGTCTTCGATCCGACCATTGGTGCAGCTGCCGATGAAGATGACGTCGACGCCGACGTCGCGCATGGGGGTGCCGGCTGTCAGGTCCATGTACTCGAGGGCCCGCTCGGCCGCGTTGCGCAGCGTCGGGTCGACGAAGCTGTCGGGGGACGGCACCCGACCCGACAGGGGGATGACCTGGCCCGGATTGGTGCCCCAGCTGATGTGGGGCTCGATCTCGGCCCCGTCGAAGATCTCTTCGTGGTCGAAGACGGCACCGTCGTCGGTGCGCAACGTCTTCCAGTCGGCCAGCGCCGCGTCCCACTCGTCGCCGGCCGGGGCGTAGGGGCGGCCCTTGATGTAGTCGAAGGTGGTCTGGTCGGGGGCGATCAGGCCGGCCTTGGCCCCGCCCTCGATCGACATGTTGCACACCGTCATGCGGCCTTCCATCGACAGGCCGCGGATCGCCGAACCGGCGTATTCGATGATGTGGCCGATGCCGCCGTCGATGCCGATCGCCGCGATGATCGCCAGGATCAGGTCCTTGCCCGACACCAGCGGCGAAAGCGTGCCGTCGATGGTGATGCGCATGGTCCTGGGCCGGGCGAACCACACCGTCTGCGTCGCCAGGATGTGCTTGACCTGGGAGGCGCCGACGCCGAAGCCGAACAGGCCGAAGGCGCCGTTGGTGGAAGTGTGCGAATCGGCGCCCGCCATCAGCATGCCCGGCTCGCACAGGCCCAGTTCCGGCCCGGCGACGTGCATCACGCCCTGCTCGTCGTCTTCCAGGCCGAAGTGGACGATGCCGGTGGCGCGCGAATTGCGCGCCAGCTGCTCGACCATCACGCGCGCCTCGCCGTCGCGGATCGCGGCGCTGCCCAGCGCACGCGCCGTGGTCGGCACGTAGTGGTCGGAAAAGGCCAGGGTCTGCAAGGGGCGGTGCACCTTGCGGCTTTCCTTCGCCAGCGCGTCGAAGGCGTAAAAGGGGCCTTCGTGGAGCAGGTTGCGGTCCACGTAAAGGAGACCTTCGCCGCCTTCGCGCTCGGCGATCAGGTGCGAGCCCCAGATTTTGTCGAACAGGGTTTTTCCGTTCATGGAAGAGTCTTTCGCAAGCAGGGGGAGGGAGTAGGCACGGGCGGTCTGGCGCCGCCCTGGAATGCTGCCGAACCGTACCTTAGCCGGTTTTGTGTCGATTGTCGACAATCGCCGCTCATGCGCCGCAGCAATGAACAAAATCCGGCATCGGGGTGGGGCTACGCCGGCCGCGCGGCCTTTTGCAATTGCGCCCAGACGTACTGGCCGGAGGCCGTCATCAGGGCGACCGCCGCGGCCTCGCTGGCAACGGCGTCGCGCCGGGTCATGGCATCGGCCATGCGCCGCCAGTCGGCGGCCGAGTCCTTGCGGCGCTTGGGGGTGGCGAAACCCAGGCCGGTCTGGCGGATCATCCCCAGCCACAGCGTCAGGCTGGTGAGTTGTTCGTACATCTCGCCGGTGCGCCGGCTGTGCGACAAGCCGATCAGCATCTGCTGGGCGGCGATCGAATGCTCCATGTAGGCCTTGGCGCCGGTCGAGGTCCTGGCCGCCAGGGCTTCCATCTCCCGCACGGCGGCTTCGAAGGCGCGCAGCTCTTCCGCAGTCGCCTTCTGGCAGGCCAGCCGGCAGGCGAGGCCGAAGATCACCGCGCGCAACTGGTAGATCTCCAGCACCTCGTCGTTGTCCACCGCCGCCACCCGGGCGCCGTAGCGCGGCACGCGCTCGACGAAGCGCTGGCGCTCCAGCTGGGTCAGCGCCTCGCGGATGGTGGCGCGGCTCACCGCGTGCTGTTCGGCCAGTTCGATCTCGCGCAAGTGCGCGCCGGGCGCAAGCGTGCCGTCGAGGATGGATTGCAGCATTTGCGCAGCCACCAGCGCCGGCAGGGAAAGCGCGGTCTGGCCGATGGCGGAAGAGGAATTGTTGTTGGCGTTCGCGCGCTTCATGGGGTAAATGCGCCTGGCGCAGGTACCGTGGGACAAGGCGCTATTGTAGTGGCTCGCCCGCGCCTCTTGCGCATTTACCTGTCGCGGACGGCGGCAGCCGGTCAGAATGGCCGCGCCATGCCGCTGCAAGAGCATTTGCGGACGGGCATTGCGATTGCTGCGGACCGGGCATGCGACCCTGCCTGTTCGACCCTCATGCGCCGTCACGGCGGCGCGCCATGGAGTTGCCCGTATGAACGCCGATTGGATCAGCTGGCTGCAATGGCCGGCGATGGTCGCCACCATCGCCGGTGCATGGTATGTCGCGTCGAACCGCAAGGAGCGGCGCAACACCGGCTTCTGGATTTACCTTGCAAGCAACGTGCTGTGGATCGCCTGGGGCATCGGCGACAAGGCATATGCGCTGATCACCCTGCAAGTGGGGCTGGCGGTGATGAATTTCCGCGGCATGTACAAGACGGAAGACGCCGGCGCAAGCGACAAATGAAACTCAACCTCGGTCGGCCTGATCCAGGCTGCGCCGGGCATCAATTCTCCAATCGGATGCCGGCGGTGGCGACGGTCTTTTTCCACGCGTGGAGTTCCGTATCCAGCAGGCTGCCGAAGGTCTTGCTGGTGCCGCTGAATGGCTGCGCGCCTTCGGAGAGCAGGCGCGAACGGATGGTGCCGCCCGCCGTCGATTGGTTGGCCACCCCATTGAGTTTGGCGATGATCTCCGGCGGCGTTCCCTTGCGTGCCGCCAGGCCCCACCAGGTGTAGACCTCGAAACCGGGCAAGCCCGATTCGGCCACCGTCGGTGTCTGCGCGAACTGCGGCGAGCGTTCGCGCGAGGTGACCGCCAGCAGCTTCACCTTGCCCGCCTTGATGTGCGGCAGCATGTTGGGCACGGACGCAAAGAACACCTGCACCTGGCCCGCCAGCAGGTCGATCACCGCCGGCGCGCTGCCTTTGTAGGGCACGTGGGTCATGGAAATGCCGGCGCGCTGGTCGAACAGTTCGGCGGCGAGGTGATTGATGCTGCCGGCGCCGGGCGAGCAGAAGTTGAGGCTGCCCGGCTTCGCCCGTGCCCGCGCAATCAGGCCGCTGATGTTGCTCACGCCCAGGTTCTCGCTTGCCGTCACCAGCAGCGGGCCGCGGCCCACCATGGCAATCGGAACGAACTCCTTGAGCACGTCGCGCCCGCCGGGCGGCTCCATCGCCGCGCGAGTGATGAAGGTGGAGGTGGCGAACAGCAGGGTGTAGCCGTCGGCTGGCGCCTGCGCGACGTAGTCGACCCCGATCATGCCGCCGGCGCCGCCGCGATTGTCCACCACCATGGCGGCGCCCAGCCGGTCCTGCATCTGCTTGGCCAGTTCGCGCGCCAGGGCGTCGGTGCCGCCGCCGGCGGCGAAGGTGACCACCAGCGTGATGGGCCGCTGCGGATACGCCGTGGGTCGGGCCACCGCCGTGCTTGCCGCCAGGGCCAGCGCCACGCCTTGCAGGATTCGCTTCATCTTGGTGTTTGTCCCTGTTTGCCCGGCTCGGGCGGCCGGCGAGGCGCTACGATATATTGAATTAGCGCGCCGGCAATGATTTTCGCGGTGCGGCGGCGTTAAAGTGTGCATAAGCAAGGGACGCCGCCGGCGGCCCGTCGACGGAAAAAATTGTCATGACCACGGCCATCACCGCCGATCTCGGCCGCTTTGTCGCAGCCCTGCGTTTCGAAGACATTCCCGCCGCGGCGGTGGACATCATCGCCATGGCGTTTACCGATTGCATCGGCGTCACCATCGCCGGGGCGAGCGAGCCGGCGCCGCAGCTCCTGCGCAAAATGCTCGCCCCGGCGGGTGGCGAAGCGATGCTGGTGGGCGGCGGGCACGCCAGCGCGCTGCACGCGGCGTGGATCAACGGCACCGCCGCGCACGCGCTGGATTACGACGACGTCGCGCAGCGCGGCGGCCACCCCAGCACGTATCTCGTGTGGGCGCTGTTGGCGGCCGGCGAAACGCTGGCGCCCAGCGGCCGCGACCTCATCACCGCCTATGCGGCCGGCTACGAAACCTTTGCCGAGCTGATCCGCCGTGATGCCGACGAGCATCATGCCAAGGGCTGGCATCCGACCGGCATCTTCGGCGCGATTGCCTCGGCCGCCGCTTGCGCGCGGTTGCTGGGGCTCGACGCGCAGCGGGCCGCCACCGCGATTGCGCTCGCCGCTTCGCAAAGCGGCGGGCTGGTGGCGAACTTCGGCAGCATGGCCAAGCCGATGCACGCGGGGCTGGCGGCCCATGCCGGGGTGGCCTCGGCGCGCCTCGCGCAACTGGGTTTTACCGCTTCGCTGGATGCGCTGGAGCATCCCCCCGGCTTTCTGGCGGCGATCTCCCCGGCTGGGCGCCTCGACTTTGGGTCACCGGTCAGGGCGGGCATCGAATGGCAGATCAGCGGCGGCAACCGCCTGGGCATCAAGAAGTACCCGCTGTGCTACTGCGCCCATCGCGCCGTCGACGGCATGCTGGATCTGAAGCGGCGCCACGGGCTCAAGCCCGAGGAAGTCGAGCACATCACCGTCACCGTCAGTTCGCGCAATGCCAACATCATGCGCAACCACCTGCCGCAGAACGGCACGGAGGCGAAGTTCAGCGTCGAATTCGCGTTGGCTTCGCCGCTGGTGGCGGATAACGCCGGGCTGGCGCAGCTCGATGATGGCTTCGTGCGCCAGCCGCTGATGCAGTCGCTGATGAAAAGCGTCAGCGTCGCCATCGACGACCGGCCGGATCCGAATCGCTCCGGCTTTTCACTTGCCGACCGGATTTGCGTGCAGACCCGGGATGGCCGGCAACTCGATAGCGGCCCCATCACCCACGTGCGCGGCGACCCCGATCATCCGCTGGCGCGCGACGAGCTCTGGGTCAAGTTCGAGGATTGCCTGCGCGCCGCCGGCAGCCGCATCGCCGCGCGTGAACTGTTCGAGACGCTGGCGGCACTGCCGGCCTTGCCGCGCATCGACGTCTTGCTGCGCCAGTTGCAGGCGCACTGAAGAGGGCACAAAGCCGCGCGAAATCGGCCACACAAGGCCAGGGCTTTCGCGTATCTTTGGTACAGGCGGATGCCGCATGCATCGCCTGGTTTATGCGCACGCAAACAGACTACCGGCTTGGCGGAAAAAGCCGCGTTCGCCGCGGCGGGCCGGATGCGCGGTCGATCACCACATTTGTGGTAACCACGGCAGCGGGGATTTCCGCAAATCCCCCGTGTTTTACCGTGGTTTTCGGCCGGGGGCGAAAAAGCGCCGGCCAGATTTCCGGAAGTTTCTCGGGTTTTCTATGGGTTACCACGCTTGTGGTAACCCGGCGCCGGCTACATCAGGTTGCCCGCATTCACCTTCAGCACTTCGCCGGTGATCATGCGCGCTTCCTTCGAGGCCAGGAACAGCACGGCGTCGGCGCAATCCTGCGGCTCGATGATGGCGCGCAGCGGGTTCTGGCTGGCGATTTTTTCGATGCTGGCGGCGTCGCGCACCTTGCGCACGCGCGGCGTCAGCGCGGTGCCGGGAGCAACCGCGTTCACCGTCACCTTGTGCGGCCCCAGTTCGCTCGCCAGCGCCTTGGTGAAGCCGATCATCCCGGCCTTGCCGGCGGCGTAGGGCACGTAGGTGGGCGCGAAGGGGTTGGGCATGATGCCGGCGCCCGAGGTGATGTTGATGATGCGCCCGCTCTTGCGTTCCATCATGCCCTTGGCCACCGCGCGGCTGCACAGGAACGCGCTCTTGAGGTTAAGGGCGATGACGTGATCCCAGTCTTCCTCGGTGGTGTCGGCGATCGGCGTGAACTTGGTGAAGCCGCCGGCGCAATTGACCAGGATGTCGACCCGGCCCCATTGCGCGATGGCGGCATCGGCCATCGCCTGCACCGAGGCGGCCCTGGTGGCATCGACCTCGAAGGCGCGCGCGCAACTGCCGGCGGCGGAGATTTCGCCGGCGACGCGCTGCGCGTCGGCATGGTTGAAATCGGCCACCGCGACACTGGCGCCTTCGGCGCCCAGGGTCTTGGCGATGGCTTCGCCCAGGCCGGCGCCGGCGGCGGTGACGATGGCTACCAGGCCTTCGACTCGTTTGCTCATGCTTGCGTCTCCCGCTTACTTGGCGTAACTCTCGACCTTCATCGCCGGGTTGCCGATCTCATCCAGGCGACCCTCGGCGGACATCACGCCGACGAACACTTCAAGCGCGTGCAGCATCGGCGGCATGCCGAAGTTGGCGGCGGTCTGCAGGATCACTTCCATTACTTCGGTGGCCTTGGCGCCGTTGCGCATGGCGCCGCGCATGTGGCCGCGGGCCTGGGTGGCTTCGCCCACGGCGAGGCAGTCGCCCACCATGCAAAGCAGGCGCGTCTTGTCGTCGACGATGAAGCGCGAGTACATGCCGCCGTAGCAGAACTTCACCCACAAGCCGGCGAAATGCGGGTCGATCTTGGTCAGCCACTCGAGGATGTTGAGGTGGTGCAGCGGGCGCAGCGAGAGGCCGCGGCCGACCGCGTGCCAGCCGTGCAGGTCGAACAGGGTCTTGAAGCGCGGGTCGGCGACGTCGTCCTTGTGCCAGGTCTTGAATTCCTCTTCGTACTTGCGCGTGCTGTCGTGGCCGTCGAGCGGCAACTGGCTCGCCTTGAGTTCGCCCAGCAGGTTCTTTTCCTTGGCAATCGCGTAAAAGGTATGGATCGCCGGGTCCACCGTGGTGTGGCCGCCGTAGACCACGCATTGCAGGATGATTTCGAGAATCTCGCGCACCGGCACGCCGGCATCCAGCGCCGCGCGCACGGTGTCGTCGATCAGTTGCTGGCTCTTGGCCATCACGTACTGGCCGATCAGCACCAGCATGCGCGTGCGGATGTCCAGCGCCGGACGCGCGGCCAGGCCGGTGATGGCGAAGTCCAGCCACTGCTTGGTGAAATGCTGGTCCAGCGCGTCGCGCTCGGCCAGGCGGGTGGCGAAATACTCACCCTGCAT
The DNA here is from genome assembly GCA_036498945.1 of Burkholderiales bacterium. Taxonomy (GTDB): domain Bacteria; phylum Pseudomonadota; class Gammaproteobacteria; order Burkholderiales; family JAEUOS01; genus JAQGMJ01. The sequence continues at coordinate 8,135 of DASYEQ010000061.1, forward strand.
CTTGGTGCCGAGATTGGCGGCGGCGTCGCCATATTTGGCGCGCAGGTCGGGGGAAACCATGGGAATATCCTTCTAGCTCAAAGGGACGCCGTTGCCGGCGGTATTTTGGAAATATATTTTCAAATGCGGATGCGCCGCCGCTCTGCGGAGAAGGCGCTCCGGACCGCGTGATTGTAACCCGGAAGTCCTTTAGAGGAGTATGATTTCATCAATCCGCGTTATGCGTGAACCTTTGATTGCCGGGCAGGGGGCCAAGTCCGCATACTTGCGCGGCCAACAAGGTTCGTGCCGGCATGCGGCGCTGCGCGCGGCGAGCCGAGTGACAAATTTAAAGATGAGACAGGTGATGAACGTCAAACCCGTATTTCCCCCACTGTTTTCCCTCGTATGCACCCTGGCCGTGCTGCTCCCGGCCGGCGCGTGGGCGCAACGCCCGACAGCCCCCGCCGACAAGAATTACCCGAGCAGGCCGATCCGCGTGGTGGTGCCCTACGGTGCCGGCGCCGGGCCGGACGTGGTGGGCCGCACCCTGGGCGAGAAGATGGCCGGCAGCCTGGGGCAGAACATGGTGTTCGACAACCGCGGGGGCGCCGGCGGCATGCTGGGCACCGACGTCGTCGCCAAGTCGGCGCCGGACGGCTACACCCTGCTGCTGCAGACCGGGGCGATCGCCAGCTACCACTTCTTTTTCAAGAACGTACCGTATGACCTGAACCGCGACCTGGTGCCGATCAGCCTGATCGCGCGCAACGTCGGCTACGTGCTGGCGGTGAACCCCAACGTGCCGGCGAAGAACGTCAGGGAACTGATCGCCTACGGCAAGTCCAAGCCGGGCGAACTCAATTTCGGCACCGCGGGCCTGGGCAGTGTGATGCACGTGGCGGCCGAGCTATTCGACCAGAAGACCGGCGTGAAGATGTCGCCGGTGCATTACACCGGCGTGCCGGCGGCGCTGACGGATCTGGTCGCCGGGCAGATCCAGGTGGGCTTCCCCGCCGCGCCTTCGTCCCTGCCGTTCATCACCACCGGCCGCATGCGCGTTCTGGGCATCAGTTCGGACAAGCGCTGGCACAAGCTGCCGGAGGTGCCGACCATCGCCGAGGCCGGCGTGCCGGGCTACAAATACATCGGCTGGTACGGCCTGTTCGCGCCGGCCGGCACACCGCCCGAGTACGTCACCAAACTGCAGGCGGAAGTGGCGAAGGCGATGAAGGATGCGGGCCTGCGCAAGCTGTTCGACGACCAGGGCCTGGAGCCGGTCGGCAGCACCCCGGCCGAGCTGGTCAAGGCGACCGAGGAAGAAGCCGCGCTCAACCAGAGCGTCACCCGCGCGATGGGCCTGAAGCTGCAATAAGCAAGAGAAGAACGCAAGGAAGCAAGAGAACGACATGGCGCAGCCTTTGGCAGGCATCCGGGTCCTGGAACTCGGCAATTTCATCGCGGGCCCCTTGAGCGGCATGTTGCTGGCGGACATGGGGGCGGAAGTGATCAAGGTGGAGCCGCCCAAGGGTGGCGACATGATGCGCGCCTCCCCGCCGCTCGTCGAAGGCGAGAGCCTGGTGTTCGCCACCATCAACCGCAACAAGCGCTCGATCGCCATCGACCTGAAAAAACCCGGCGCGCGCGAGGTGCTGCTGAAGCTGGCGGAGAAGGCCGACGTCTGGCTGGAGAATTACCGTCCCGGCGTGCTACCCAAGCTGGGCCTGGGGCCGGACGATGTGAAGAAGGTCAACCCGAAGATCTGCTACATCTCGGTTTCGGGTTACGGCCAGACCGGGCCGCAGCGTCAGCGCGCGGCGGTGAACCTGATCGTGGAAGCGGCCTCGGGCGTGCTGTCGGTGAATGGCGAAGCAGGCGAGATTCCGATGCGCCCCGGCTTGCAGACGGCGGACGTGTTCGGCGCCATGTTCGCCACCTACGCGGTGCTGACAGCGCTCCTGGGCCAGGCGCGCCACGGCGAGGGGCGCGTGGCGGATGTGTCGCTGGTGGAGGCTTCGATCACGGCTTCGATGTTCGAGACCGCCGAGGTGCTGAACATGGGCACGGTGCCGCAGCCGATCGGGCGCATGCATCGGCTTACCGCGCCGTACACCATCTTTCGCACGCGCGACGGCAAGTACGTCGCGACGGGGGCGTCGAACAACGAGTTGCTGCGCAAGCTGCTCACGGCACTGGGCATTCCGCAGCATCTGGACGATCCGCGTTTCGCCACCTATTCATCGCGCAAGATTCATGAAGATGCGATCACCTCTCTGGTGGCCGCGGAGATCGCGAAGATGGATGTCGATCCGCTGGAGGAATTGCTGAACGACGCCGGCGTGCCGTGCTCGCAAGTAAATGATTACGCCAAGGTGGTGGACAACCCGCAGGCCAACGCGCGCAACCTGGTGCAGGAAATGACGCACCCGAAGATCGGCAAGTTCCGGCAGACGCGCAACCCGGTGCTGTTCGATCACGGCGGGCCGGAGCTGAAGCGCCCGGCGCCGGTATTGGGCCAGCACACCGAAGAGGTGCTGGCGGAAGCGGGCTATGGCCGCGCGGAGATCGAGCGGCTTGTGGCGGACGGCGCGGCGGTCAACGCCTGATCAGGGCGCCGGCTGGTTTGGGCCATTGGCAGGTAGCGTTCGGGAATTCATCCCCGATCTTCCGGTGAAACTCAGGGCGCCGGCCAGTTCAGCCATTCGCACACGCCGCGTCCGAGGATCCATTCCTGGTCTTCGCGCGCGAGCCAGGGCAGGGCGGTGGCAAAGAGGCGGATCGCCTCGTCGTAGCCGCAGGGCATGCGCGCGAGATCGGTACCCCAGAAGATGCGCCTGGGGCCGAAGGCGTCGAACACCTGCTTGAGATACGGATGCAGCGGCGCGAACGGGTAGGGCGCGCTGGTGTAGGCCGGCAGGCAGCTTGCCATCATTGTGATGTTGGGGCGGCGCGCCAGCGGCAGCAGCCGGTCGAACTCGGCGAAGGCGGCGGCGTCGCGCACGTCGGTAGGCAGGGCCAGGTGGCACAGCGAAAGTCTCAGGCGCGGATGGCGCGCGGCAATGTCGTCGATGAGGGGCGCCATCGCATGGGTGATCAGCACCATCAGCGGCACGCCGGCGGCTTCCGCCGCGCGCCACAGCCAGTCGACGCGGCCCTCCAGCAGTGCGGGCTTTTGCGCCAGGGTGAAGGTGAGGCGCATGCCGAGCATGCCGGGGGTAGCGAGCCAGTTGGCGACCTGCGCGCGCGCGCCGGCCGCTTCCGGGTTGAAGCGGCCCATGACGGCGAAACGATCGGGGTGGGCCCGCGCGGCGGCGAGCACGTAGTCGTTGCGGTCGGCGTCCCACGAGGGCGCTACGAGGATGGCGCGGGCCACGCCGGCGGTGTCCATCGCGCGCAGGAGCTCATCGGCTTCAAGGGGAGGGGCACGATGCGGATGACGGCCCGGCGCCCACTGGCGCTCGGGGGTTTCAGGGCCCCAGACGTGTACCTGGGCATCGGTGATGAACATGATGTGGCGCGCGAAAAGAAGTGGGCGCAAGTCTAGCAAGTGCGGCATCGCGTGAGGGGGCGGGTGAGTGTTCACGGCGGTAATGCGCTGCATGCGCAAAGAAATCGCAGCGGCAAGATTGACGTAGAATCACTGGATCCATCGAGATCCCGCCAATGCCTTCCTCTGTGGCTACCCCAATCAAATCCACCAGCGCCGCCGATTACATGCGCGTGCCGCGCGCCGTCGGCGCGATGGCCAAGGACTTTCCGGCGGGCTACCTGATCCCCGAAGACACACATACGCGCGGGCAGTTGCTCTACGCGATTACCGGCGTGATGAGCGTGCACACCGAGCATGGCATCTGGGTCGTGCCGCCGGAGCGCGCGGTATGGGTACCACCGCAGACATTGCATTCGACGCGCATGTCGGGTGACGTGGCGATGCGCACGCTCTACGTGCGCAAGCGCGAGTGCGCGGAGTTGCCGCAGCGCTGCTCGGTGATCCACGTCACGCCGCTGTTGCGCGAGTTGATCCTGCGCGCGGTGCACCTGCCGCTGTATTACGACGAGGCCAGCGCCGCGGGACGGGTGATGGGGCTGATCCTGGACGAGATGGCCGGCGCGCATGTATTGCCGCTGCACCTGCCGCGGCCGCGCGATGCGCGCGTGCTCAAGGTGTGCGACCTGCTGGCCGCCAATCCCGCCGAGACGCGCGGCCTGGCCGAATTCGGCAAAGCGGTGGGGGCCAGCGAGCGCAATCTCGCACGCCTGTTCACGCGCGAAACCGGCATGAGTTTCGCCGCCTGGCGACAGCAGGCCCGCCTGGTGGCGGCGCTCGAGCAACTGGCGCGGCGCATGCCGATCGGGCGCATCGCCGAATCCCTGGGCTACGAAAGCGCCAGTGCCTTCACCGCCATGTTCAAGAAGGCCCTGGGCGTCGCGCCGAAGGATTATTTCACCTGACGCCGCAGTGTGCGCTGGCGCACACAAGCGCCTGATTTCAAATGGTTGACTTGCCAATCTACCGGACATGCGGCGGAAAATCCCGCATTTCGGCCGATGAGCCGCAGGCGCCATCCAATAATCTTTACGCGTGGGCCCTAAAGTTTTCCGGTGGCCTGCCGTAGCAGCACTCAATGGAAGGCCGGCGCGTGCGCGGGAGGCTGGCCTTTCAGGGAACGTTCAGCCGTCGCAAATGCCCAAGCATTGCTGGCTGGCGGTTTGCAATCAGGCTTTGTGGATGGGTAAGAAGAATGATCGTTCTGGTGATTGTCGGTGTGATCGTCGCGGCTGACAGCGGGTACCGCGCCTGGCGCGACTTCAAGGCGGCGAAGGCGAAATAAGTTTTGGCCGGCAGCCGCGCGCCTGCGGCTGCCGCAGGAAAGAAATGGGCGTTGCGCCATTGGCGCAACGCCCATTTTCATTTCGCGCGGCGAACGTTCACAAATGTCCGCGCACCCAGTTCACCAGGCTGTTCGCATCCATCGCTCCGGACTGGCGCGCAACTTCGTGGCCATTGCGGAACATGATCAGGGTCGGAATCGAGCGTATGCCATAACGCGCGGCCACGGCCTGCGCCTCTTCGGTGTTGAGCTTGGCCAGACGTACCTGTGGCTCCAGCAGCGCGGCGGCGCGCTCGAAGTGCGGTGCCATCGTGCGGCACGGCCCGCACCACGGCGCCCAGAAATCCACCACCACCGGAATCTCGGTGGCTGCCAGATGAGCGGCAAAATCGCCTTCGCCCAGTTCCACCGGCTTGCCGGTGAACAGCGCCTGCTTGCACTTGCCGCACACCGGGTGCTCGGCCAGGCGCTCCGCGGGCACGCGGTTGGTGGCGCCGCAGGCAGGGCAGGCGAGGTGGACGCGTTCAGCGGTGGTTTGCATGATGTGAAGAAGTTGGAGGCGGCCGGCGCGAAGTCAAGACACGCGTCTTGCTATTATCGCGCCCTTGTCCGTATTTGCATTCCAATAATCAGGAGACCCCGTGAGCCAGGAACTGAACTTTTTGCCCGCCACCGAACTTGCCGCGCGCATCCGCGCGAAGGAATTGTCGGCCGCCGAAGTGATGCAGGCGCACCTGGCGCAAATCGAGCGGGTCAACCCCAAGGTCAACGCCATCGTCACCCTGCACGCCGAACAGGCGCTGGCGCAGGCGCGCGCGGCGGATGAGAAGCAGGCGCGTGGCGAGCCGCTTGGCCCGCTGCACGGCTTGCCGGTCGCCCACAAAGACCTGTTCATGACGAAAGGCATGCGCACCACCTGGGGCTCACCGATCTTCAGGGACAACGTTCCGGACCGCAGCCATCTGCTGGTCGAGCGCACCTGGAACGCCGGCGCGATCGCAGTGGGCAAGAGCAATACGCCCGAATTCGGCGCCGGCTCGCAGACCTTCAACACCGTCTTCGGCGCTACCCGCAATCCCTACGACCTTACCAAGACCTGTGGCGGCTCCTCCGGCGGCGCCGGTGTGGCGCTGGCTACCGGCATGGTGCCGCTGGCCGACGGCAGCGACCTCGGTGCCTCGCTGCGCAACCCGGCCAATTTCTGCAATGTCGTCGGCCTGCGTCCCTCGCCCGGCCGTGTCCCCAGCTACCCCTCCAAGCATCTGTGGGGCACGCTCTCCGTGCATGGCCCGATGGGGCGCACGGTGGAAGATGTCGCCTTGCTGCTGTCGGCGCAGGCCGGTTTCGATCCGCGCGTGCCGATCGCCGTTGCCGGCAGCGGCGACCATTTCCGCGCCCCGCTCAAGCGCGACTTCAAGGGCACGCGCATCGCGTTCTCGCCAAAATTCGGCGGCCAGGTACCGGTGGACAAGCACGTGGCCGACATCATCGCGCCGCACGCCAGGACCTTCGAAGCCCTGGGCTGCGTGCTGGAAGACGAGGTGCCGGATTTCTCCGGTGCCCACGAAGTGTTCCTGACGTTGCGCGCCCACCTGTTCGAAATCAACAACGGCGGCTATCTCGATAACCACCGCGACAAGCTCAAGGCCACGGTGATCTGGAATATCGAAGCCGCGCGCAAGCTCTCGGCGGTGGACATCGCGAAGGCCGACGCCGAGCGCACCAAGATCCTCGACCGCGTGTCGAAGTTCTTTGAGACCTACGACTACCTGGTGTGCCCGGTGAACCAGGTACTGCCGTTTCCGATCGACAAGGAATACGTCGACGAGATCAACGGCGAGAAGCTGGGCGACTACCTGTCGTGGATGAAGTCCTGCTACTACATCACCATCACCGGCCATCCGGCGATCTCGGTGCCCTGCGGCTTTACCGACGACGGCCTGCCGGTGGGCATCCAGATCGTCGGCAAATCCTTCGCCGATCTCGCCGTGCTGCAACTGGCCTACGCCTTCGAGCAGGCGACGCAAGTGGGCCTGCGCCGCCCGCCGGTGGTGGCGTAGCTCAGTCGGCGCGGGCGCCGGTGGCGCGAATCACCCGGCCCCAGCGCTCGCGGTCGGCGCGCATTACGCGCGTCATCTCGGCGGGCGTGCTGCCAACCGTCTCCAGTCCGATGTCCGCCAGCTTCTTGCGCATCTCCGGCTGCTGCACGATCTCCGCCACCGCCTGCGCCAGCCTGGCGCGGATGGCCTGCGGCGTGCCGCTTGGCGCCACCATGCTCTGCCACACCTGGTAATCGAAGCCGGGGACGATCTCCGCCATCACCGGTACGCCGGGCAACAGGGGGTTGCGCTTGCCGCCGCCCAGCGCCAGCGCATGCAGGCGGCCGGTGCGCACGTGCGGCAGGGCGATGAAGACGTCGACGAACATCATGTCCACTTCGCCGCCCAGCAGCGCAGTGAAGGCCGGCCCCGCGCCCTTGTACGGCACGTGGGTCATCCTGATACCGGCGAGCGATTTGAATAATTCTCCGGCAAGATGCGGCGTGGTGCCGCTGCCGGCGGAGGCGTAGTTGAGTTTGTCCGGATTCGCGCGGGCGTAGGCGATCAGTTGCGGCACGCTGTCCAGATGCGCCTTGGGATTGACCGCCAGCACGCCATAGTTGGTGGCGATGATGGAGACCGGCTCGAAGCCGTCCGGGTCGAACGCGAGCTTTTCATACAGGCTCTTGTTGATCACCACCGGGCCGGGCGAAGAAACCAGCAGGGTGTAACCGTCGGGCTGCGCGCGCGCCACGAGTTCCGCGCCGAGGTTGCCGCCGGCACCGGCGTGGTTTTCCACGATCACCGGCTGCTTCCACTTCGCCGTCAGGCGCTCGCCCAGCAGGCGCGCCAGCGTATCGCTGCCGCCGCCCGGCTGGAAGGGGATGACCAGGCGGATTGGCTTGACGGGGTAGTCCTGTGCCTGTGCCGCCGCGGTGAAAAGCAGCGCCGCCGCGCACAGCAGGCCTAAAGTCCGTCGCATCGCTTACTCGATCTTGATGTTCGCATCCTTGATGATGCGCGCGTACTTGGTGTACTCCTGGTCGATGAACACGCGGAAGGCATCCGGCGTGGAACCGATGGCGTCAAACCCCTGGTCGGCCAGGCGCTCCTGCGCCAGCTTGGAATGCACCGCCTTGTTTACCTCGGTGGCCAGGCGCGTCGCCAGGTCTTTCGGCATGTTGGCCGGGGCCCACATGCCGTACCACGACACCATGTCGAAACCCGGCAGGCCGGACTCGGCCACCGTCGGCACGTTCGGCAGGAAGGAAAGGCGGCGCGGGCTGGTCACCGCCAGCGGCTTGAGCTTGCCGCCCTTCACCTGCGGGTAGGAGGAGGGCAGGGCGTCGATCACCGCGCTGACATGGCCGCCCATCACGTCGGTCAGCGCCGGCGTGGTGCCCTTGTAGGGAATCAACTGGATCTGCAGCTTGGCCTGCGACTTGATCGCCTGCTCGGCCAGATAGGCGGCGGCGCCCACCGGCGGCGCGGCGAAGGAATAGCGGTCCGGCGTCTCGCGCACCTGGGTGATGAACTCCTGCAGGTTGTTGGGCGGGATCCCCGGGAAGGCGGTGACGATCAGCGGCACCGAGCCGATGTTGGAAATCGGCGTGAAGTCGCGCTTCAGGTCGTAGGGCAGGTTGGTCTGCAGCAGCGGGTTGGCGACGAAGGTCGAGGCCTGGATCAGCAGGTTGTAGCCGTCCGGCGCCGACTTGGCGATGATCTCGCTGCCGATGGCGCCGTTGGCGCCGGCGCGGTTGTCGATCACGAAGGACTGGCCCATCTGCTCGGTCAACTGCTGCGCCACCACGCGTGCCACCGCGTCCACCGTGCCGCCGGGCGGGTAGGGCACGATCACGCGCACGGTGCGGCTGGGAAAGTTCTGTGCCGAGGCGGCCAGGGGCGCCAGGGCCAGCAGCATGGCGGCGAGGAGTCGCGGAATTTGTCTCACGGAATCACCCTTTACTGAAGTCGTGGTTGTTGGTCTGCGCCGCGATACGGCCTGCGGCACATCATACTGGCATTACTTGGCATGCTGCTCCTCGATCGAGGCGATGCTTCCCTCGAGCACCCGCAATACCGCAAGTCCCTGCGCATCCGGCACTTCGCCCGGCGAGGCAGCGATCTTGCGCAGCAAGGTGCGCAGGCTGGCCGGCGTGCCGGGCGCCGGTATCGCGGCGGCTTCGATCCAGGCAGATACCTCGGGCGCGGCAGTGAACTTGTTGCACAGGTAATCGAGGATCAGGTCGTCGAAATCGCTCAGCTCCACCGCGGCGCCGAACACGCAGGCGCAGGCGTTGGCAAAGGCGATGTGCCCGTTGCACACACGCTGCCAGCGCCCGAGCAATTGCAGCGCCAGCACAGAGATGTCTGTCGCCCGCGAGGGTTTGGCCACTTGCGCGGTCTTGCCTGAGGCGCTGCCGCCGCGTTTGTCAGGCACCGGCGTCCTCGTTGTCCGGCGCCGGCAGGGAAGCGATTTCCTCAGGCGTGAACGCCACATCGTAATCGCGCTGCGCCGCCTCGCGAGAGATATAGCCCAGGCGGAGGTCGCGCAGTACCGATTCGCGCTTGCGCTGTTTCGGATCGCCGAAGCCGCCGCCGCCACCGGAGCGCAGGATGTAGGCGTCGCCCGACTCCAGGCGTGTATTCACCTTGCCGTTGGGAAAGAAATTGCGGCTGCCGTCCTTCTTGTGCAGGCCGATGCGGTTTCCCTTGGCCGAGAGGCCACCGTTCAGGCCCCAGGGCGCGTTGACCACGCGGTCGCTGCGCGTGAGGAAGTTGATGCGCGAAAGCGCCAGCAACTCCGTTTCCGCGCCGAGGCCGCCGCGGAAGCGCCCGGCGCCGCCGGAGTCCTGGCGCATCTTGTAGTGTTTCACCAGCAGCGGGAACTTGTTCTCCACCTGCTCGGAAGGCCCGTTGTGGGTATCGCCGTCGTTCATGCAGACGGTGACGTTCACGCCGTCCTCATCCGACTTCGCGCCCCAGCCGCCGCCGATCAGGCCGCCGAGATACATGAAGAGCTTGCCGTCGCCGGGGTGAATGCCGTTGACGTTCGCGGTAAGCAGGTCGGCATGGTGGCCGGCGATCACCAGATCCGGAATCGCCGGGGCCAGCGCCTTGAAAATGGTGTCTACCACCGTCATCGGGTAGGTCATCCACACGCGCATCGGCGCCGGGCGCGTGGCGCTCACCACCGTACCTTGCGGGATGATCACCTTCAGCGGGCGGAAGTTGCCGTCGTTGATCGGGTTGTCGCGCGGCAGGGTCAGGCACTTGAAGGCTACCTGCGCGCAGGCGACGCCAGCACAGGAGTTGAAAAAGCCTTTCACCTGCGGGCTCATGGAGGAGAGGTCCACGGTCATCTCGTCACCCTTCACCACCACCTTGACGCGGATCGGTACCGGCTCGCCGATGTCGATGGCGTCGTCGTCCATCCACGACTCGGCTTCATAGGTGCCGTCCGGGATCAGGCGCACCTTGGCGCGCGCCTCCGCCTCGCTATGGTTCATGATCTCGTCCATCGCCGCGGTCACCGTGTCGGCGCCATGGCGGGCCATCAATTCCTCGATGTGCTTGACGCCCATTCGGCAGGCGGAAAGCTGGGCTTCGAGGTCGCCCTCGGCGCGATCAGGACGGCGCACGTTCATCAGGATGATGTCGCGCAGTTCGGTGTTGAGTTTTCCACGCACGTGGTACTTCACCGGCGGAAGCTGCAGGCCTTCGGAATAGATGTCGGTGGTGAAGCCGTTGAGCACGCCACCGATGTCCTGCCAGTGGGCCATGCAGGTGGAGAACGCGACGATCTTGCCCTTGTGGAACACCGGCATCGAGAACGTCAGGTGGTTCAGGTGCGCGCCGGTGAGGTAGGAATCGTTGGTCAGCAGAATGTCGCCGGGGTGGATGTCTTTCTCGCCCCAGTGCTTGAGCTTGGCCTTGACCACGTCGCTCATGCCGCGGATGAACATCGGCAGGCCCAGGCCGATCGACATGGTCTGGCCCTGGGCGTCGAACAGGCCGACGGTGAAGTCCAGCGCCTCGTAGATGATCATGTTGTAGGAAGTGCGCATCAGCACCGACTTCATTTCCTCGGTGGCGGCGACGAGCGAATTGCGCACCAGCTCGACCGCGACGGGATCGACCTTGGCGCGCTTCACGGCGCGCGTGAGACGCGGAGCGGCAGGTTTGCGCAGTGCCGCGCTTTTGCTCTTTGCAGCGGGCTTCTTGGTGGAACGGGTGGCCATATTCTGAATTCCTGGATGCTTACTTCTTGTTGCCGATGGCGATTTGCAGGTTGCCGTAGGGCTCGACCTTGAGCGTGTCGCCGGGCTGCAGCACGGTAGTGGTGGCGTGTTCCTCGATCAGCGCCGGCCCGGTGATGACGTTGCCGGCCAGCAGGTGATCGCGCCAGTAAACCTGCGCCTGTGCCCAGCCTTTGCCCTCGAAATACACCTTGCGGTTGCCGGTCAGCGCTTCCTTGCGCGGCCTGGCGGAACCCTTGGCGATTTTTTCCAGCGCCGGCTTTTTCATCACCCCGGTGACGGTGCTGCGGATACTGACGATCTCGGCCGGCTCGTTCGGCGAGCCGCGGCCGTAGCGTTCTTCGTGCAAGGCGTCGAAGGCACGCTTGAGCGCTTTCTTGTCGCCGCGCTTGAAGGCAGAGAGCGGCATGTCAACTGTGACTGCGTGCTCCTGGCCGACGTAGCGCATGTCGAGCGCGCGGCCGATGACGATCTTGCGCGTGCCAAGATCGGCCTCGGTCAGCGCGGCCAGGCCTTGCTGCTCCAGTTCGCCGAACCACTGTTCCAGGTCCTCGATCCTCACTGTGTTCAGGCTGACGAACTGCGAGCGCACCAGGTCGCGGCGGAAGTCGGAGAGCAGCATGCCGAAGGCGGAAAAGTGCCCCGGCGCGCGCGGCACGATCACCTGCGGGATGCGCAGTTCGCGCGCCACCATCGAGGCATGCAGCGGACCGGCGCCGCCGTAGGCGAAGAGGGTGGGAAAGGCGCCCGGGTCGAGGCCGCGGTCGGTGGTCACGCCCTTGACGGCGTGCGACATCGAGGCAGCGGCGATGCGCAGGATGCCGAGAGCCGCTTCGGTAACCGAGAGCCCCAGCGGTTCGGCGATCTTTTCCTTCAGGGCGGCGGTAGCCGCTGCCTTGTCGAGCACCATTTCGCCGCCGAGAAAGCGCTTGGGGTCGAGGCGGCCGAGCACGAGGTTCGCATCAGTGACGGTAGGCTCGGTACCGCCCAGGCCGTAGCACACCGGGCCTGGAGAAGCGCCCGCGCTTTGCGGGCCGACGCGCAACGCGCCGGAGACGCTCACCGAGGCGATGCTGCCGCCGCCGGTGCCGACTTCGTGGATGTCGATCATCGGCGTGAGCAGCGGCAGGCCGGTAAGGTAGCCGCCGATCATCACGCTGCCGGTGACCAGCGCCGTGCCTTCGCGCACCACGCCGGCTTTCGCGGTGGTGCCGCCCATGTCGAAGGCGATGGCGTCCGGGATATCCAGTACATGGCACAGCGCCTGGGTACCGATCACCCCGGCCGCGGGACCGGATTCCATCATGCGCACGCAATCCTGGCGCGCTTCGTTCAGCGCGTACAAGCCGCCGGTGGATTGCACCACCAGGAACTTGCCGCCGAACTGCCCGCTTTTCATCTCCTGCTCGATCTCGCCGAGATAGGTGTCGACGCGCGGGCCGATGTAGGCGTTCGCCACCACCGTGGAAGTGCGCTCGTATTCGCGGTATTCCTGCACCAGGTCGGCCGAGGCGGAGACGAACACGCCGGGCAGGCGCTGGCGCAAAAAGTCGCGCGCCTTGTGCTCATGCACCGGGTTGCGGTAGGAATGCAGGAACAGCACCGCGACCGCTTCGATCTTGCATTTTTCCAGCTCGGCGGCGACGGCTTCCAGTTCGCCCATGTCGAGTTCCTGGTACACCGAGCCGTCGGCCTTCAGGCGCTCGGTGACTTCGAAGCGCAGGTCGCGCTCGATCAGCGGGCTGTGCTTGCGGTGGCGCAGGTTGAAGGAGTCGGGACGGTTGATGCGCCCGATCTCGTAGATGTCGCGAAAGCCGCGCGTGGTCACCAGCGCCGCGCGGGCGCCGGAGCGCTCCAGCATGGTGTTGATGGCAATCGTCGAGCCGTGCAGGAACAGGTTTGCCTCCTGCAGCGTCACGCCGGCCTTGTGCATGCCGTCGAGAATGCCGCTGATCAGGCGGTGATGCGTGGTGAGAGTTTTGCCGAGCATCAGCACGCCGCGCTTCTCGTCAAAGGCGGCAACGTCGGTAAAGGTGCCGCCGATGTCGGCGGCGATGCGGGTACGGGCTTGCGTGGTCATGGATGTTTCTAGGCGTCAGGTGGGCGCAGTATAGGCAGGGCAAGCCATGCCGTAAATGATTGGTTAGGCAGAGCAGATATACTGCGCGCGTTATGAATTGCCCTGCGTGAGGTGTATATGGAAGCAATGCGCCCGGCCGCCTGGCGCCTGTTTATCGACCTGGCCGACAGCGGCAGCATCACCCGCGTCGCCCAGGTGCGCAACGCCGCGCAGCCGCACATCAGCCGGCAACTGGGCGAACTGGAGCGCATATGCGGCGGCAAGCTGTTCACCCGCCACGGCCGCGGCATCGCACTCACCGATCTCGGCCTGTGGGTATTGCCGCGCGTGCGCAACTGGCTGGCCGAGACCGACCAGCTGGAAAACGACATCCGCACCGGCGCCGGCGTGCCGGTGGGTGAGGTGCGCATGGCGATGATTCCCTCGGTGCTGCATCCGATCGCCACTACGGTCGCCGCGCGCCTGCGCGAGCGCTACCCGCTGGTGCACCTGGCGGTGCGCGAGGGACAGGGCGCACAACTGGATGAATGGCTGGAGGCGGGCAAGGTCGATCTGGCCATCGGCTACCGCTACGAGAAGGAGCTGCGCGACATCGACGAGACCCTGGTGCGCGCCGAAACCTATCTCGTGGGCCCGCGCGGCGATGTGCTGACGCGCGGCGCCAGTGTGCCCTTCGCCGCCTTGTGCGACCTGTCGCTGATCCTGCCCTGCCGCCCCTCCGCCTGGCGCGATACGCTGGATGCCATCGCGCGCAAGCAGGGCTTCGCGCTGCAAGTGAGCCTGGAAGCCGATTCGGTGTTCCTGCAGCGCGAACTGGTGAGCGGCGGCGCCGGCCACACCATTCTTGGCCCCTTTGCGATTGCCGAGGCGCTGGCCGAAGGCCGCGTGCAAGCGGCGCGTATCGTCGAGCCGGTATTGCCGCGCGTGGTCACGCTCTCGCGCCACAAGCGCGTGGCCACCTCGCTGGCGCATCGCGTGGTGGCCGACATCACGCGCGAGGCCGCGCAGGCGATGGCCGGAAAGCTTGGCGCCGGTGCACCGGCGCGCGCCGGGCGCCGCAAATCTCCTCACTGACCCGCCTTCAGGCCCAGTTCGTGGATCACGCGGCCGTAGCTCTGGTAGTCGGCGGCGATGCGCTTGGCGAATTGCGCCGTGGTGGTGCTCACCGGCTCGTAGCCCAGCTTGATCAGTTGGTCATGCGTGTCCGGCAGCGCGACGATGCGCACGATCTCGCGGTTCAGGCGCTGCACGATGTCCTTCGGCGTCGCTGCCGGCACCGAAATGCCGTTCCACGATTCGTAGGAGAAGTGGGCAACGCCGGTTTCAGTGACCGTCGGCACCTCCGGCAGCATGGTGGCGCGTTTCACGCCGGTGGTGGCCAGCGCTTTCAGCTTGCCGGCGCGGATGTTGGGCAAGGGGCCCACCAGGCTGTCGAAGGTGAGGTTGACTTCACCGCCGAGGATGGCGAGGGTCGCCGGCGCATTGCCCTTGTAGGGTACGTGCAGAATGTCCACGCCTGCTGCCTTCTTGAACATCTCCGCGCCCAGGTGCAGCGGCCCGCCGGTGCCGGACGAGCCATAAGTGAGCTTGCCGGGATGGGCCTTGGCATACGCCACCATTTCCTTCAGCGTGTTGCCGGGTGTCGAAGGATGCGCCGCGATCACCAGTGAATAGGTCGCCACCAGGCTCACCGGCGCCAGGTCCCTGATCGGGTCCCAGGTCAGCTTTTGCAGGTACGGCTGGATCGCGCTGCCGTTGGTATTGAGCAGGATGGTATAGCCGTCCGGCGCCGCATTGACCACCGCTTCCGTGCCGATGTTGCCGCCGGCGCCGGCACGGGTTTCCACCACCACCGGCTGCTTTACCGCCTCCGAGAGCTTGACGGCGATCAGGCGCGCTGTCGATTCCGCGCCGCCGCCGGGCGGAAAGGGCACGATGAAATGGATCGGCTTGTTCGGATAGCCCGACTGTGCCCAGGCGCTGCCGGACAAGAGGGTGAGGGCGACAAACACAGGGCGCGCGAAACGCAGGGTCATGGGAGCATTCTTCCAGGGTTGAGAGGAGGGCAGAGTGCTCGAGACGGCATCCGGCGCATAACGCGCACGGTCTTCTTGTATCTGCAACGCAGTCGGATAATAGCCAAACAAGGCCGCGCGCAAACAGAGGGCGCATCTAACTTGATTGATAAGCGGCCGCCGGAGACATCACTTCATGCGATTCCTGTTGCACCTCACCGCCGCCTGCGCATTGGCACTGCCCACATCCGCCGCACTGGCGCAAGCCTGGCCGGCCAAGCCGGTGCGCATCATCGTGCCCTACCCACCCGGCGGCGGCGCCGACCAGATGGGGCGCCTGGTGGCGAGCAAGCTCACTACCGTGCTCGGCCAGTCCGTCTACGTCGAAAACCAGAGCGGCGGCAACACCATGATCGGCACCGGCGCCGCCGCGCGCGCCGCGGCGGATGGCTACACCTTGCTGGTGTCGGGCAACGTTATGCCGGTCAACGTGCTGATCACCAAGCAGCCGAGCTACAAAGTGGCGGACTTCACGCCGGTGTCGGGCATTGGCAGCTACCCCTATGTCCTCGACATGAACCCGGCGGTGCCGGCGCACAACATCAACGAGTTGCTGGACTACGCGAAAAAGAATCCGGGCAAGCTCAATGCCGTGTCGCTGGGGCCGGGCGGGGTGACGCATCTTTTGACCGAGCGTTTTGCCGCCGCTGCCGGCATCAGGATCGTCCCGATCCACTACCGCGGCGCCGCGCCGGCAATGCTGGATCTGCTTTCCAACCAGGTGCAGATATTTTTCGACGCCGCCAATACCGCGCTGCCGCAGGTGCGCGCCGGCAAGCTGAAGCCGATGGCGGTGACTTCCGAAAGCCGCTTCGCGCTGCTGCCGGAGGTGCCCACGCTGAAGGAAACGGGGCTGCCGACCATGTCGCAACTCGGCTGGTTCGCCATGTTCGCGCCCGCCGGCACGCCCAAGGCGATCGTCGAGCGCCTCAACGCGGAGGTGATCAAGGCAGTCTCCAATCCGGATACCGATCCGCGGTTCCGCCAGCAGGGCCTCTCGCCGATGCCGATGGCACCGGAACAGTTTGCGGCATTTGTCAAGCAGGACGGCGCGCGCTGGGAAGCCACCCTGCGCACCCTCGACGTCAAGCTCGATTGAACGAGTCTCAGTCGGCGGTGAGGCGTGTCGGCAGGCGCATGCCCATCACCACGCCGGTGCCATCCGGGCGGTTGCGGCCGAAAGCCGCGCCGCCGTGGAATTCGGCCACCAGGCGTACGATGAACAAGCCCAGGCCCAGGTGCGGCTCCGCGCCTTCGGCGCGCGATTCGCGCAGCGTCACCATCGAATCGAACAGGCGCGCCGCCGGCACCTCGGGCAACAGCGGCCCGGTGTTCTCGACTTCGATCATCGCGTAGATCTCTTCCTGGCGCAGGGTGATGCGCACGGGCGAATCGGGCATGGAAAAGCTCACCGCGTTGGCCGCCAGCTTGTCCAGCGCCTGCGCCAGCAGTTCAGGCGAGCCGGAAATGCGCAAGCCCTCGGCTTGCAGGTCGACGATGAAGTTCACGCCGGGGTAGGCGGCGCGGTAGCCTGCGGCGGACCCGGCAACCACTTCGCTCGGGTCGTATTCCGTGCGCTCGCCCTCGCGCAGCGTCGCCTCGATGCGCCGCGCCTCGCTCATGCGCGAGAGCATTGCCGACAGGCGCGAAATGCCCTGCTCGGCACGCTGCAGGTAGACGGCGGCGTCTTCCGGCAGGTTATGCATTTGCAGGTTTTCAAGAGAGGAACGCACCACCGCGATCGGCGTGCGGAATTCGTGCGACAGGCGCGAACCCAGTTCCTCCAGGTAGTCGTGGTACTGCGCCAGGCGCTCCAGCAATTGCGAATAGCTGCGTGACAGGTCGCCGATCTCGTCCCCCGCGCGCGAGCCGGCGACGATATGGCGCACGCGGCCGTTGGCGTCGATCGCCGCCTCGGCTTCATTGCGCAGGCGGCTGATACGCCCGGCGATGCGCGAGGCGAAGGCCAGCACGGTGACGGTGGCGAGCAGGAAAGCCAGCAGCGAGCCGGTGATGAGCTTTTCCAGCGCGCGCGTGGTGAAGGACTGCACCGCGTTGGTGGTTTCTTCCACCACCACGGCGGCCACCACGTCGTCGTCGGCCCAGATCGGGTGCGCGGCGGAGAGGATCACCGCGCGATTGTCGAGCGTGGTGCGCCGCCGCGTTGCCGGGATGCCGGAAAGCGCGCTTTCCACTTCCGCGCCGTTGGTGATGGCGTCTTCCGGCAGGGCGTCGTCGAAATCTTCGGTCGGCAGGGTCAACAGGCGCGAATACAGCGGGCGCAAAAGCAGGTTTTCGGCGCGGTCCCAGAACGAGGGCGGCACTGGCTTGGTGCTGGCGGGCTTGTCGTCGGCGGTGGCCTTGAGGCTACCGGCCAGCGCCAGCAACTGGTGCTTCTTGTCAATCACCCAGATGCGGCTTTTGGCGCGGTTCAGGCCCGAGATGATGCGGCTCACCTCATCGGCGGCTGGCGGCGGCTCCGGCGCCAGGATGGTCATCGGCACCTGCGGCGCGCGCGTCACCGGGTTGACCACCACGGCAGCGTCGCTGGCGATGCCGTCGAGCGTGCCGGCGACATTGGCGCCGCTGCTGATTACGCCATCCGGCGCCGAGGCGGTTACGTTAGCGCCGCTGCTGGCGGCATTGCCACCGCTGCTCAAGGCGGCGATCGCCTCCTGGCGTTCTTTTTGCCGCGCCACGTCCTCCGGGCGCAGGCGCAACAGGGAGGGGCGGTCGTGCAGCGCGGTGGCGATGGTGCGCGCCGCGGCGATCAGGTTCTGCTCCTGCTGCTCCTTCAGCAGCGCTTCCATTTCGCGCACATAGCCCAGGCCCACCACCGGAATCAGGAATACCGGCAGGACAGCGATGAACAGCTTGGCGCGCAGGCCGAAACGGAGCATGAGGGGAATGGGCTACGAAAAAATAGGACAGCGGTGCCGGAGGCAAATTCTAAACGTTGCACCGGGCGGCGTACGAAGCGCTTTTTCGTTGCTTTTGAAAATGAAATTGGCCCCGTATCTGCTGAAAGACGGCCAGCGATTTCAGTCGGACCGGACCGGACAAAAGCAGGTTTTTACTTTTGTCCGCTCTCGCGCCAGCGGTAACCCATGCCGTAGACCGTATCGATGGAATCGAACGCGTCATCCACGGCGACGAATTTCTTGCGAATGCGCTTGACGTGCGAGGTGATGGTGCCGTCATCCACCACGATCTTGGCGTCGCCCATCAGCTGGTCGCGGTTTTTTACGTGGCCGGGGAATTTGGCCAGGGCATGCACCATCCAGAATTCGGTCAGCGTCAGGTCCACCACGCGATCATTCCAGGTAGCGAGAAAGCGCTTCATGTCGAGCTTGAGCTCCCCGCGCTCGATGATCTCGTCCGCCGCTGCGGGGCTGGCCGCCAGTTCGGCGCGGCGGAACAGTGCGGCGATGCGCGCCAGCAGGTGCGGGAGGGAGACATCCTTGGTCAGGTAGTCATCCGCGCCCAGGCGCAATCCGGAGACGATGTCGAAATCGCTGTCGCGCGCCGACAGGAAAATGATCGGCAGGGTGGCGGAAAGGGCGCGCAGCTCGCGGCACAGGGTAAAGCCGCCCTCCGGTTCGGCGCCCAGGCCGATGTCGATGATCGCCAGTTCCGGCAAGCGCAGCTTGAAGGCGCTTGAGGCCTCGGGGCGGCTGGCGTAGGTGGCGACTTCGTAGCCGTGTTTTTTGATCGCATCCGCGTAATTGGCGCGGATGGCGGCGTCGTCTTCGATCAGGGCGATTCTTTTGGCCATGGCTATTGACGGTTGGGTGGAGAAAAGCAGCGCAAATGTTGCGCTGCACAGTCCGTTGTTGCGTCCGGACTATAACCGAAGCGGGCAGAAAGGCTGTCCGGGGTGAAAAAAGTCATTTTCTTGCCACTTTTCATCTCCACAACGCCCCTTTGGCTTGATACCATCGTCATAAGTCGGCGTTTAAATGAAAACATCAAGGACGCCACCACAAAAGGACGGGAGCGCGAAATGAATACGGAAATCAAGGTACACGAGCAAATGGACATTGCCGGCGACATGTTCCAGACCATTGGTCTGGCCGCGGCCGCCGGCTTGGGCGCCGCCGTGGCGTCCGGCCTGATCGTGCTGCTGATCGCCCTGACCGCGGGCTAAGCGGCGCCGGCGGGTTGAACCCGCCACTGTTTTTCCAGTCCACCTGATAGCCCGGACGCTCCGGGCTGGTGGCTGGGGTCAAGGGACTCCTCCTCCTCCAGGTCCCGCGCGGGTGGCGTTGCTGCGGCGCCGCCCGGCCCCCAGCCCCTGGCCCAGAGCGTCTGGGCTTTTCATTGCATGCCTGATTATTCAAAACACCTGGTGGCTGTTGGCATTTTCTACGCCTCTCACCTGGTCTGGGTGTATTTCGCCTGGGCGTTCTGGCGCTGGCGCAAGCGCCGCCAGGCCGGCATGCTGGCGGTGCGCTGCATCCTGGGCCTGCTGTTCGTCTGGGCACGCTTTGTCGAGCCCAACTGGATCACCGAGCGGGAGACCGCCATGCCGATCCATACCGGCACGCGCGTAGCCCTGATTTCCGACCTGCACCTGGGGGCGTACAACCACGCCGGCATCGTCGCGCGCGTGGCCAAGCGCATCAACGCGCTGCAGCCGGACTGCACCGTGATTGCCGGAGATTTTCTCTATGCGCCGGATGAGCCGCTGGACGAACTGTTTGCGACGCTGAAGGACATTCACGGGCCGCTATATGCGGTGCTCGGCAACCACGACAGCCATGAAGTGCCGCCGCCGCACGGCATCGAGGTGCCCACCGCCGAGGTGATCGCCGCGCTTGAGCGTGCCGGCGTGCACCTGATCGAAAACCAGGTAGTCGACTGCGGCAAGGTGAAAATCGCCGGCGTCGGCGACCTGTGGACCGGGAAGTCGGATTTCCATGTCGCCCAGGCCTATCATGGACCGCAGCCGCTGGTGCTCCTGACCCACAACCCCGATCTTGCGTACGAGGTGCCGCGCGGCCTCTCGCCGTTGCTGCTTTCCGGGCACACCCACGGTGGCCAGGTGCGCCTGCCCTGGGTGTATCACTACGTAATCCCGGTCAAGGGGCCGTTTGACTATGGCTTGTTGTCGCCGGTGCAATGGAGCGAGGACCCGGTCGGCCGCCCCTACGTCTTCACCACCAGCGGCATTGGCGAAATCGCCTTGCCGCTGCGGCTGTTCGACCCGCCGGTGATCGACCTGCTGCGCATGTAGGCATTAGGGCTTCAGCCGATAGCCGGTGCGGAACATCCACCACAGCAAGCTGAGGCACAGCGCCATGAAGCACGCCGTGAAGCCGAGGCTGGCTGGCATGCTGACGTCGCCGACGCCGTAAAAGCTCCAGCGGAATCCGCTCACCAGGTAGACCACCGGATTGAACAGGCTCAGCGTCTGCCACGGCTGCGGCAGCATGTCGATCGAATAAAAGGCGCCACCCAGGAAAGTCAGTGGCGTCACCACCAGCGACGGAATGATCGCCAACTGCTCGAAATTCTTCGCCCAGATGCCGATGATGAAGCCGAACAGGCTGAAGGTGACCGAAGTGAGCACGAGAAACGCGATCATCCACGCCGGATGGAGAATCTCCACCCGCACGAAAAAGGTCGCGGTCACGAGAATGATCAGCCCGATCAGGACCGATTTGGTCGCCGCCGCGCCGACATAGGCCACCACTGCCTCGAAGGCGGAAAGCGGTGCGGAGAGGATTTCGAAGATGGTGCCGGTGAATTTGGGAAAGTAGATGCCGACGGAGGCATTCGAGATGCTCTGGGTGAGGATGGTCAGCATGATCAGGCCGGGCACGATGAAGGCGCCGTAGCCCACTCCGCCGATCGACTGCATGCGCGAGCCGATGGCGCCGCCGAACACGATGAAATAAAGCGCGGTGGTGATCACCGGCGTGGCGACGCTCTGCCAGACGGTGCGCGCGGTGCGCGCCATCTCGGTACGGTAGATCGCCCAGATACCGCTGCGATTGATCAGCATTATGCAGTCTCCAGGAGGTTGATGAAAATGTCTTCCAGCGAACTGCGCTCGGTCTCCAGGTCCTTGAATTCGATGTGCAGTTCATCCAGGCGCCGCAGCAGTGCCGAAATGCCCGTATGGTCGGCATTCGCCTCGAAGGTATAAACCAACTGCTGGCCTTCGGCCTCAAGTGCGAGAGGCCAGTCGCCGAGCGCTGCGGGAATCGCCGCCAGCGGCTGCGGCAGGGTCAGCGTGAGCCTGCGCTTGCCCATCTTGCGCATCAGGGCCGCCTTCTCGTCGACCAGCAGGAGCTTGCCCTTGTTGATCACCCCGACACGGTCCGCCATTTCCTCCGCTTCCTCGATGTAGTGTGTCGTCAGCAGCACCGTGACCCCCTTGGCGCGCAGCTTGCGGACCAGCGCCCACATGTCGCGGCGCAGGTTGACATCGACCCCGGCCGTCGGCTCGTCGAGGAACAGCAGTTCAGGCTCATGGGAGAGCGCTTTGGCGATCATGACCCGGCGCTTCATGCCGCCCGACAGTTCGATCACCTTGCTGTCGCGTTTTTCCCAGAGCGAGAGGTCGCGCAGGAGCTGTTCCAGATAGGCGGCATCGGGCGCGCGCCCGAACAGGCCGCGGGAAAAGCGCACCGTATTCCAGACCGTGGAAAAGATGTCGAGCGCGATCTCCTGCGGCACCAGGCCGATACTGGCGCGCGCCGCGCGGAAGTCGTGCTCGATGTCATGGCCGCTCACCAGCACCTGGCCGGCGGTCTTGCTGACGGTGCCGCAGGCGATGCTGATCAGGGTGGTCTTGCCGGCGCCGTTGGGGCCGAGCAAGGCAAATATCTCGCCGCGCTGGACTTCAAGATCAACGGTGTCCAGGGCGGTGAGGCCTGATTTATAGCGCTTTTCGAGCGCGGAAATGGAGAGAATGGCGGGCATGGTATGGTGTTATTGGCCGCCCTGGAGTTGAGCAGAGCAGGGTGGGTATCTTGTGGTGAAGGAGGCCGGCGGACCGCAAGTATCGGGATACTGACCGTCTTTTTCCGCGGGCGTTCCCGCGGTTTTCATCGAGTGCCGATTATGCCTGCCTCGCGCACGGCAGGCCGGCAGGCGCTACACTTGCGTCCTGCCGCAACCAATACAAGTGTTTCCGTTCATGATCCGCCTCGTCTTCGCCGCCTGCCTGCTGCTGCAACTGGCCGCCTGTTCCACCGTCGATTCGGTGGGCAAGTCCATCGACACTTATTTCGACCGCGGCTGGAAAATCCGCGAGCAGAACACCGATTTCGTCAGTATCGAGTACGACACCGAGAAGTTCGGCGACGCCGATATCCTGAAAAAAGCCGACGGCACCTGCAATGCCTACTCCAAGACGGCGATCATCAACCGCAGCAACCTCGACCCCATCACCGCCCGGCGTGTTTCCGTCTATCGTTGCCTCACCCAGAACGAGCGCCGCGCGCGCGAAGAGGCGGAGAAGAACGGCCAGCCGCTGCCGCTGCGCCGCGATTGATCAGCCAGCGCAGATCAGATACGGCTCAAGGTGCGCCAGCCCGCGCGGCTGTCTCTCCAACCGGGTTGCGAAACGCAAGCAGGGCGCAGCCCCTTGATTGCCATTTTTCAAGCTGCCTTGCGCCGCTCGGTGGCGATCGCCGCCAGGCCGCCCAGGGCGTAGGCCTTCATGTGCTGCGCCAGTTCCTCCGCCGGCTGCTTGAACAGGCCCTGGATCGGGCTTTCCACGTTGCGCCGGATGATCAGCAGCATGATGCACGGCGCCATGATGTTGAGCATGCAGCGCGTCAGCGCCGGGTCGCGCGCTGGAATGCCGGTGATCTCGCTGATGATGCGCAGCAGGATGTTGAACTTCGGCATGGTCTGCTCGCGCATCACTTGCGGCAGCAAGGGCGAGGGGGCGAACAGCTCGCGCGCCCACAGGCGCGTATGCCAGCTCTGCCCGTTGATCACGATGGGTGCCAGCCCATCGATGAACTGGCCCAGCTTTTCCTCGGCCGGCAGGGCGCTGTCGGCCAGCCCGGTGAGATAGTCGATGCTCATCAGGCGCTGATGCACCTCTTCCAGTAACGCCAGGTAAAGGCCGTCGCGGCTGCCAAAGTGGTAGTTGACGGCGGCAATGTTGGTCTGCGCGCGTTCGCATACCGCCTTGCTGGTGGTGTCCGCATAACCATGCTCGGCAAACAGTTGCCCCGCCGCCTCGATGATGCGCGCGCGCGTGGCCGCGCCGTCGGTACGGGCGTTGCGTTCGGCACCGCCGGCGGTCTTGCGTGCGGAGCTTTTGGGCCGGGAAGAGGTCATTGCAAATCCAGCATGCCGAATTTAGTTGAAATTCAAATTTGAATTAAATATACTACAGCCAACCCTCACGCACAAGGGATAGTGCTAATGAAAAAGTTACTCGTCATCCTGCTTGTCGTCCTCGTTGCCGCCGGTGTGGGCATCTGGTATTACACGCGGCCGGCGGACGATGCCAGGCAGCTTACGCTCTATGGCAACGTCGATATTCGCCAGGTTTCGTTGGCCTTCGAAGGCAGCGACCGCATCGCCGAGATGCGGGTGCAGGAGGGCGACAAGGTCAAGACCGGCCAGGTGCTGGCGGTGCTGGATACGCGGGTCATGGGCCTGCAGGCAGGCCAGTCGGAGGCGCAGATCGGCGTGCAGGAAGAAGCGCTGAAGAAGCTGCGCAACGGCTCGCGCCCGGAGGAAGTGGCGCAGGCGCGTGCCCAGGTGGCCTCCGCCCAGGCCGACGTCGATCTTGCTGGCCAGCAATTGAAGCGCCTGCAAGGCATTTCCGCTTCCACCGGCGGCAAGGGCGTGAGTCAGCAGGATATGGACAATGCCGCCTCCAAGCTGAAAGTGACGCAGGCCGAACTGGAAAACCGCCGCAAGGCGCTGCAATTGCAGGTTGCCGGCCCGCGCCAGGAAGACATTGCCCAGGCCGAGGCGCAGGTGAAGGTCTCGCGCGCCGAACTGGCGCTGCTCAAATATCACATCAGCCAGGCAGAACTGAAAGCGCCGCAGGATGCAGTAGTGCGCGCGCGCCTGCTGGAGCCCGGCGACATGGCCTCGCCGCAACGCCCCGCCTATACCTTGGCGATCACTGATCCGAAATGGGTACGCTGCTACGTCACCGAAACGCAGCTCGGGCGCCTCAAGCCCGGCCAGGCGGCGCGGGTCGCTACCGACAGCCATCCGGACCAATCCATCGAAGGGAGCATCGGCTACATCTCCTCGGTGGCCGAGTTCACGCCGAAAAACGTCGAGACCCAGGAACTGCGTACCAGCCTGGTCTATGAAGTGCGCGTGTTGGTGAACGATCCCCAGGACCGCCTGCGCCTGGGCATGCCCGCCACCGTGCATATCGATACCACCGGCGCTCCCGACGCGGCCAGGCCGCCGGCGGGGAAGTAAATGCGCCAGACGCCGGCGGCGATTTCCGCGCAGGGCATTCACAAGCGTTTCCTGGTAAAGGAAACCAAGCAGACGGTGCACGCCCTGGATGACGTATCGATCGAGGTGCCCGCCGGCACGCTGACCGCGCTGGTCGGGCCGGATGGCGCCGGCAAGACCACGTTCCTGCGCCTGGTCACCGGGCTGATGCAGGCGCAGGAGGGCAGCCTGAAAGTGCTGGGCTACGAATTGCCGAAGGACGCGCAGGCGGTGCAGGACCGCATCAGCTACATGCCGCAGCGTTTCGGCCTGTACGAAGACCTGAGCGTGCAGGAAAACATCGACCTGTACGCCGACCTGCACGGGGTTTCGCCCGAGGCGCGCCACGAGCGCTACGACCGCCTGATGCGCATGACCAACCTGGCGCCGTTCACCAATCGTCCCGCCGGCAAGCTTTCCGGCGGCATGAAGCAGAAGCTGGGGCTGGCCTGCACCTTGGTGCGCTCGCCCCAATTGCTGCTGCTGGACGAGCCTACCGCCGGTGTCGACCCGCTGTCGCGCCGCGAACTGTGGGACATCGTGCGCCAACTGATCGCCGAGGAGCACATCACCGTGCTGGTGAGCACGGCCTACCTGGACGAGGCAGAGTTGTGCGCGCGCGTGTTCGTGCTGGATCATGGCAAGCTGCTGGCCGCCGGCACGCCCGAAGAGATCAGCCGAAATGCGCAAGGCCTGACCTATATCGCCACCCCGCCCGCGGACGAGGCGCCGCGCCTGCTGCAATCGCGCCTGCTGGACGACGAGGCCGAAGTAATCGATGCGGTGCCGCACGGTGGCGAAGTACGCGTGGTGCGCAAGAAGCAGGGCGATGCGGCGAGCACGGTGCAGGAGCTGGAGGGCGCGCCCCTGCGTCCGACGCAAGCGCGTATCGAGGACGGCTTCATGGTGCTGTTGCGCGAGAAAAAAGGCAAGCGCCTAGGCGACGTCTCGGCGCTGCAGGAGGCGGCGCCCGCCGGCCCGCAGGCCAATGGCAATGGCAATGGCAACGGCAATGGCAATGGCAATGGCAATGGCAATGGCAATGGCAATGGCAATGGCGACCAGCGTGACGGTGCGGCGCAGGGCGACACCATGATCGAAGTACATGACCTGGTGCGCAAGTTCGGTGACTTCACCGCGGTGGACCGCACCAGCTTCAACGTGCGCCGCGGCGAGATCTTCGGCCTGCTCGGCCCCAACGGCGCCGGCAAGACCACCACCTTCCGCATGCTCTGCGGCCTGCTTCCGGCCAGTGGCGGCAGCTTGCAGGTGGCGGGCGTCAACCTGCGCACGGCGCGGGCGCGGGCGAGAAAGCGTATCGGCTATGTGTCGCAAAAGTTCGCCCTCTACGGCAACCTTTCGGTCAAGGAAAACCTCGAATTCTTTGGCGGCGCCTATGGCCTGACCGGTGCGCACTTGCGCGAGCGCATTGCCACCGTGCTGCGCCAGTTCGAACTCGAAGGCCAGGAAGAAACCCGCAGCGGCCAGTTGCCGGGCGGCTTCAAGCAGCGCCTGGCGATGGCGGTGGGCCTGTTGCACGCGCCGGAAATCCTGTTCCTGGATGAACCCACCAGCGGCACCGACCCGCTGGCGCGACGCGAATTCTGGCGCCGCATCACCGCGCTGGCCTCCGCCGGCACCACGGTGGTGATCACCACCCACTTCATGGAAGAGGCGGAATACTGCGACCGCATCGTGATCCAGGACGCCGGCAAGCTGCTGGCGCTGGGCACGCCGGCGCAAGTGCGCGCACAGGCAGGCGAGACGGATGCACATCGCCTGAACATGGAAGAGGCGTTCATCGGCATCGTCGAGCGCGCGCGCGGCCAGACGCAGGAGGCGCGGGCGGCATGAGCCAACACCAGATCGAACGTGACGCTTCCGGCGGCGCCGCGGGTTTCCGCCGCCGCCTGCTTTCGCTGGTGCGCAAGGAAGTGCGCCAGCTGCTGCGCGACCGCGCCAATCTCATGATCGGCTTCGGCCTGCCGCTGGTGCTGATTTTCATCTTCGGCTACGGCCTGTCGCTGGACGTGAAAAGCGCGCCGGTGGCGGTGGTGCTGGAGGATGCTTCACCGACCGCCTTCGACATCATCGCCGGGTTGCGCCTGTCACCTTATCTGGCGCCGCGCCTGGTCGATTCGCAGCGCGAAGCGGAAACGCTGATGAATGATCGTGAAGTGGACGGCATCCTGCACGTGCCGAACGATTTTTCGAAGCGCCTGGCCGCCGGCGACGGCCGCGTGCAATTGCTGCTGCAAGGCGCGGATGCGAGCCGCGCCAACATCATCCGTGGCTACGTTACCGGCGCGCTCAACTCCTGGGCGCAAAAGCAGGCGGACCGCGATCCTTCCGGCGCAAACGGCGGCGCCGGCAGCAAGGCCGGCACCGTGGTGGTGGTCGACCGCATGTGGTTCAACGCCGCCAACACCAGTACCTGGTACCTGGTGCCCGGGCTGGTGGTGCTGATCATGACCCTGGTCGGCGCTTTTCTCACCGCCCTGGTGATGGCGCGCGAATGGGAGCGCGGCACGCTCGAAGCGCTATTCGTCACCCCGGTGCATCCGGTCGAGGTGCTGTTGGCGAAAATCATTCCGTATTTCGCCGTCGGCATGGGAGGGCTGGCGCTCTGCCTGTTCGCGGCCAAATTTCTGTTCGGCGTGCCGATCTACGGCTCGCTCCTGATCCTCACCTTCAGTTGCATGCTGTACCTGCTGGTGGCACTGGGTATCGGGCTGGTGATCTCCTCTTCGACCAAGAACCAGTTCGTCGCAAGCCAGATCGCGCTGCTCGCCAGCTTCATGCCGGCGATGATGCTCTCAGGTTTCATGTTCGATCTGCGCAACGTGCCGGTGGTGATCCGCGTCATCGGCAATGCGCTGCCGGCGACGTATTTCATGGAACTGATCAAGACCCTGTTCCTGGCCGGGGACAACTGGTACCTGATCTTCAAGGACTGCGGCGTGCTTGCCGCCTACGCCGTCGTGCTGCTGGGCCTGGCGCGCGCGGTAACCCGCAAAAGACTGGACTGACACCATGCGCGATTTCCTCGACATGCTGCTGCGCCTGCGCGTGCTGATCCGCAAGGAACTGCTCGCGGTGCTGAAAGACCCCGGCAGCCGCTCCATCCTGATCACACCGGCGCTGATGCAAGGCCTGCTGTTCGGCTACGCCGCCACCTACGACCTCACCAACGTACCCTACGCGCTGCTCGACCAGAGCCACGGCGCCAACGCGGTGAACCTGATTGCCAAGCTCGACGGCACCGGTGTGTTCCACCGCGTCGCCACCTTGCAGACGCAGCGCGACATCGCCGACGTCGTCGATTCCGGCAAGGCGCTGGTGGTGCTGCAGATCCCGTCCGATTTCGAGCGCCAGATCGAAGCCGGCGAGCCCGCGCCCCTGCAGGTGATCCTCGACGGCCGCAATTCCACCACCGCCGGCTCGGCCGGCGCCTACATCGGCTCGGTGGTCGCGGAGTTCAACGCGCAGTTGCGCAACGCCCCCAAGCCGCCGCTGACGGTGGAAATGCGCGCCTGGTACAACCCCAACCTGCAGACGCGCTGGAACTTCATGCCCGGCATGATCGCCTCGCTTTCGATGATGCAGGTACTGATGCTCACCGCGCTCTCGGTTGCGCGCGAGCGCGAGCAGGGCACCTTCGACCAGTTGCTGGTGACGCCCTTGTCGCCGGCCGAAATCATGATCGGCAAGGCGATTCCCTCGATCCTCATCGGCCTGTTCCAGTCCACGCTCATCCTGTGCCTATCGCGCTTCTGGTTCGACATCCCGATGGCCGGCAGCATCGTCACGCTTTACTCCGGTTTGCTGATGTTCACCATCGCCAGCGTCGGCATCGGCCTGTCGATCTCGGCGGTGTCCACCAGCATGCAGCAGGCGATGCTTTACTCCTTCGTGCTGATCATGCCGCTGATGCTGCTCTCCGGCCTTACCACGCCGGTGCGCAACATGCCGCAGGCGATGCAGATCGCCACCCTCGCCAATCCCCTGCGCTTCGCCATCGACCTGACGCAGCGGGTCTACCTCGAAGGCGTGGGGTTGCTGGCGGTATGGCACAACTTCATTCCGCTGTTCGTCATCTCCGCCGTTACGCTGCCACTCGCCGCCTGGCTGTTTCGCAATCGACTCGTCTGAACGGAGAAGCCCATGAACACCCCAGATCGCCACGCTCTTCTCCTGTCGCGCCGTCCCGCGTTGTTCCTGGCCGCGCTACTCCTGGCCGGCTGTACCACCGTTGGCCCCACCTTCCAGGCGCCGCCATCCGCAGCGCCGGCCGACTGGAGCGCCTGGCGCAGCGGCGACCCCGAACTGCGCCAGGGCCTGAACCTGACGATGGCGCCGCTGCCGCAACAATGGTGGACGGTGTTCAAGGATGCGACGCTCAACGACCTCGAATCGCGCGCCCAGCAGTCCAGCCTCGACCTGCAAACCGCCGCGCTGCGTTTCGCCCAGGCGCGCACGCAGCGCGCTGCCACCTTCGCGCAAAGGCTGCCGACGCTGGACGCCAGTGCTGCCGCGCACCGCAATCGCGACAGCGAAACCGGCGCCAGCACGCGCCTGATCACCGGCATCGCGCCCAGCGGGGGTGCCCGCGACCAGTTGATTTCGCTGCTTTCCTCCCCTTACAACCTGTACCAGACCGGCTTCGACGCCTCCTGGGAAATCGACCTCTGGGGGCGCGTGCGCCGCGGCCTCGAAAAGGCCGATGCCGACCTCGAGTCTTCCTCCGACATGCTGGCGCAGAGCCGCCTGTCGATCGAAAGCGAGGTGGCGCGCAGCTACTTCGAGCTGCGCACCGCGCAGCGCCAGTTGCTTCTCGCCCGCGCCGACATCGCTGCCGCCGAAGAGACGCTGCAACTGGCGAGTGCGCGCGCGCAAGGCGGCCTCACTGACCAGGTGGACGTGAAGCGCCAAGGCGCGCAACTGGCAGACCTGAAAGCGCGCCTGCCGCAACTCCTGGCGCAGGAGGCTTCCGCCATCAACCAGATCGGCGTTCTCGTCGGCGCCCATCCCGGCGAACTGAATGACACCCTTGCCACGCCTGCACCGGCAGGACCCGCGGCCGCGCAGGCGCCGCGCGAGGCCACCTTGCCCGACCTGGCGCTCGGCCTGCCCTCCGATTTGACACAACGCCGCCCGGACATTCGCCAGGCGGAAGACAAGCTGCATGCCGCCACCGCCAACATTGGCGTGGCCGAAGGTGACCTGCTGCCACGCATCACTCTGGGCGCCAGCTTCGGCTTCGAGTCCCTATTGTCCAACCAGCTTACCGACTGGGGCAGCCGGCGCTGGTCCGTCGGCCCCGGCATTTCCCTGCCGATTTTCGACGGCGGGCGCCGCCGCCGGGTGGTGGAGTTGCGCAAGCTGGAGCAGCAAGAAGCGGCGGTCTCTTTCCAGCAGACCGTGCTCAAGGCCTGGCAGGAAGTCGATGATGCCTTGAACAGCTACAACGCCGAACACAAGCGCAACCTGCAATTGCAGGAGAAGCAGCGCAACTCGCGCGAAGCCTATGACCTGGCGCAGGCCAAGTACAAGGGCGGCATGACCGATTTCCTGAGCCCCCTGGACGCGCAGCGCACATTGCTGCAAGCCGAACGCGACCTGGCCGATAGCGACAACCAGTTGCGCGCACGCCTGGTTGCTGTCTATAAGGCGATCGGCGGCGGCGGACCTGGCCTGGTCCCGGCAACCGCCAGCAATCAGGAAGGAACACCTGCCTCGCGGTGATACCTCGGTCCTGGCGTATGCAAAGACCAAAACGTACGCGCATGCGCAACGCGGCTGCCTTCTTGGCCGCATATGGTATTAATTTTTCTTCATTGATGTAACGAGAGTTGTCGCGCCGGCCCGCGCTACCAGAGCAAGCGGTGCTGCCGCGCCAGTGGGGCAGCCAGCATCCTTTTCGCTCGGGCGACGTAAAGATAAGCAGGCGCCGCAAGATCAGTTTGCAAGCGCCGTGAATGGCGTTGCGTCCTGTTTAGCCGGATTTTCACCGACTTTCACATTGTTTGATTGCCGCCGGGCCCGGCGTGTACGATGCCGTTTCCTTTTTTCGAGGCCCGACTCGGGGATTCGCGATCCGACTCATGCCCATGTGCTCTTTTTCTTCGCGCCTGCCGCGAGGCGGTGCGAAGCCACGCTGGTGGATGGCGCTCGCCGCCCCTTTGGTACTTGCCGGCTGCAACCTCGGCCCGGCCTATAAACGTCCCGATCTGCCGACTCCGGCCGCCTGGCACGAGGCGGCGGCGGGGCAGGCCTGGCCGCAGACCGACTGGTGGCGAGGCTTCAATTCCGCCGAGTTGAGCGCCTATATCGCCAAGGCGCAGCACGCCAACTTCGATATTGCCGCCGCCATCGCGCGGGTGCGCGAGGCCGATGCGCAGGCGACGATCGCCGGCGCCGCGCTGCTGCCCTCGCTTTCCGGCGACGTCAGTGCGTTCAAGGAGCGCATCCTCACCACCGGCGGCACCTATACCAACGCGAAGCAGATCTCGCCCGAGTTGTCGGCCAGCTACATGATCGACTTCTGGGGCCGGAACCGCGCCACCCGCGATGCGGCGCTGGCCGCCGCGCAGGCCAGCCGCAACGACGAAGCCACCATCGAACTGACGGTGATGACGAGCGTGGCGCAGACCTGGTTCCAGGTGGTCGAATTGCGCGACCGCCTGGCGGTAGCGGAAGACAACCTGGCGAACGCGCAAAAGACCCTGGCCGGGCTGCACAAGCAACTGGATGCCGGCATCGTCACCGCGCTCGACGTGGCACAGGAAGAAACCACGGTGGCAACGCTTTCCGCCGCCATCCCGCCGCTGCGCCAGCAATTGCGCCAGATGGTCAATGCGCTGGCGATCCTGATCGGCGAGCCGCCGGAAAACCTGGAAGCGACCACTGCCAAACTCACCGAACTGGCGGTGCCCGCAGTCGGCGCCGGCCTGCCCTCGGACCTGCTGGCGCGCCGGCCCGATATCGCGGAGGCGGAAAACCAGCTGATCGCCGCCAATGCCAACATCCGCGTCGCGCGTGCCGCGTTTTTTCCCAACGTGACGCTGACCGCCGCGGGCGGGGTCGCCAGCAGCGCGTTGTCCACCCTGTTCAAGTCCGGCACCGGCGTGTATTCGCTGGCCGCCTCCGTAGTGGCGCCGATTTTCGACGGCGGCGCGCTCAAGGGCCAGTATGAATTCGCCAAGGCGCGCTACGACGAACTGGCGGCGAACTACCAGAAGGTGGTGATCTCCGCCTATGGCAACGTCGAGAACGCGCTCACCGCCGTGCAGCAGACGGTGGAACTGGAAAAGCGCCAGCAGGTGGCCGTGACCACGGCGCGCCGCGCCTATGACATCACGCAAAAGCAGTTGAATTCCGGCACGGTGAGCATTCTCACCGTGCTCAACACGCAGACCGCGCTGTTCAACGCGCAGGACGCGCTGGTGCAGGCGCGCTATGCGCACCTGCAAGCCGTGCTTAGCCTGTACAACGCGCTCGGCGGCGGCTGGACCAACCCGAATCAACCGGCAGGGCAATCGGCCCAGGCAGGAAAGGCAGGGTCATGATGGAAAACGATCGCAAGGGCGCAGAGCGCCTGGCGCGCGCCGCCCGCGGGCCGCGCGCGGTGCTGTTCGGCGGTGGCATGGTGCTGCTGCTGTTGTTCGTCTATTTTCTCGGCGAACCGGAAAAGGCGCAGTCGCAATCGCCGCCCAAGGGGGCGCCCGCCAACCAGGCGGTGCGCGTGGAGTACTCCGCGGCGGTGCGCGCCGACGTGCCGATCTACGCCCAGGGCCTGGGCACGGTGCAGGCCTTCTATACCGTCAGCGTCACCCCGCGGGTCGACGGCGAACTGATGTCGCTCGGTTTCACCGAGGGCCAGACGGTGAAAAAGGGCGACCTGCTGGCGCGCATCGATCCGCGCCCCTTCAAGGCGGCGCTCGACCAGGCGGTTGCCACCAAGGCGAAGGACGCCGCACAACTGGCGAACGCGCGCCGCGACCTGGCGCGCTACCAGACGCTCGCGCCGGACCAGCTCGCCAGCAAGCAGACCGTGGATACCGCGGCGGCGAGCGTGGCCCAGTTCGATGCGCAAGTCGCGGGCGACCAGGCGGCGATCGACAATGCGCGCACCCAGCTCGACTACACCACCATCCGCTCGCCGATCGACGGGCGCACCGGCATCCGCATGGTCGACCCCGGCAACATCGTGCACGCGGCCACGCCCACCGGCATCGTCGTCGTCACCCAGGTGCAGCCGATTGCGGTGATCTTCACCCTGCCGGCCGAGTCCCTGCAGCCGGTGCGCGCGGCGCTGGCGGCCGGCAAGGTGCCGGTTGCCGCGCTGTCGCGCGACGGCAAGACCGCACTGGGCGAAGGCGTGGTCAACCTGATCGACAACCAGGTCGACCAGACCACCGGCACCATTCGCCTGAAGTCGACGTTCCAGAACCCGGAGAACAAGCTCTGGCCCGGCGACTTCGTCAATGCCAAGGTATTGGTGGAAACACGCAAGGACGCGCTTACCGTGCCGTCCGCCGCGATTCAGCGCGGGCCCGAAGGCGTCTTTGCCTACGTGGTCAAGCCCGACAACACGGTGGAGGCGCGTCCGTTGAAGATCGGCATCGACACCGGCAGCGTCACCATCATCGACAGTGGCCTGGAACCGGGCGAGCGCGTCACCACCAGCAACCAGTACCGTCTGCAGCCGGGCGCCCACGTGCAACTGGTGAACCCGCGGCAGGCAAAGGCGGATGCCGCCAAGAGCGCGCCGCCAGTGGCGCCGCCCGCCACCGCGCCGGCAAGGAAATAATCCGTGAATATTTCGGCGCCTTTCATCCATCGGCCGATCGCCACTTCGCTGCTGATGGCGGCGGTGTTCCTGGTCGGCCTGGTGGCATTTCCGCTGTTGCCGGTGGCGCCGCTGCCGCAGGTGGACTTTCCCACCATCGTTGTCACCGCCAACCTGCCGGGCGCGAGTTCCGAGACCATGGCTTCCTCGGTGGCCACGCCGCTGGAAAACCAGTTCGCGCAGATTCCCGGCATCGCGCAGATGACTTCCACCAGCGTGATGGGCAGCACCCAGATCACGGTGCAGTTCGACCTGGCACGCAGCATTGACGCCGCCGGCCAGGACATCCAGTCGGCCATCAGCGCCGCCTCCGGCGCCCTGCCGAAAAACCTGCCGACCCCGCCCACCTATCGCAAGATCAACCCGGCCGAATCGTCGGTGGTGATCTATGCAGTGCATTCGGACGTGCTCTCGGCCACCCAGGTGGACGACTACGCCGAGAACGTGATCCTGCCGCGCATGTCGCAGATACCCGGCGTCGGCCAGGTGTCGATTGGCGGCCAGCAAAAGCCGGCGATCCGCGTGCAGGTCGACCCGGCGAAAATCGCCGCACTGGGGATCCAGCTCGAAGACGTCGCCGGCGTGATCGCCACTTCCACCGTCAACGCGCCGAAAGGCTCGATCAACGGCACGGCGCACAACTACGTGGTCTACACCAACGACCAGCTGCTCGAAGCCGCGCCGTGGAATGATGTGATCGTCGCCTACAAGAACGGTGCCCCGGTGCGCATTCGCGACATCGGTGTGGCCGTCCAGGGCCCGGAAAACAACCAGCTCCGGGCCTGGCAGAACGGCAAGAACGGCATCCTGCTGCTGGTCTACAAGCAGCCCGGCGCCAACATCATCGACGTGGTCAAGAGCATCGAGGCGGCAGTGCCGCAGGTGATGACGGCGGTCCCGGCATCATTGCAGGTGGACAAGCTGATCGACCGTACCACCACCATCACCGCCTCGGTGAAAGACGTCGAGCACACCCTGATGCTGACCATCGCCTTGGTGGTGATGGTGATCTTCCTGTTCCTGCGCAACGTCTGGGCGACCATCATTCCCGGCGTCACCATTCCGATCGCGCTGCTCGGCACTTGCGGCCTGATGTACCTGGTGGGCTACACGCTCGACAACCTGTCGCTGATGGGCCTGACCATCGCGGTGGGCTTCGTGGTGGACGACGCCATCGTCATGCTGGAAAACATCTACCGCCACGTCGAGGACGGCATGCACCCGTTCCAGGCGGCGCTCAAGGGATCCCGCGAGATCGGCTTCACCATCCTGTCGATCAGCCTGTCGCTGGTGGCGGTGTTCATTCCGCTGCTCCTGATGGGTGGCATCATCGGGCGCCTGTTCCGCGAGTTCGCCGTCACCGTGACGATGACAATCGCGGTGTCGGCCTTCGTCTCGCTCACGCTCACGCCGATGATGTGCGCCAAGTTCATCAAGGACGAAAAGCACGCGCGCCACGGGCGCCTGTACATGATCATCGAGGGCTGGTTCGACAAGATGGTGCGCGGCTACGAGCGCGGGCTGGATTTCGTGCTGCGCCACCAGTTTCCGACCCTGCTGGTGTTCCTGGCGACGCTGGCCGCCACCGTTATCCTCTACGTCTACGAGCCCAAGGGTTTTTTCCCGCAGCAGGATACCGGTATCGTTGCCGGGCTCGCCGATGCCGCCCAGGACGTCTCCTTCGAAGAGATGGTACGCCTGCAGCACCAGCTCACCGACATCATTTCCAAGGATCCGGACGTGCAAAGCTGGGCCACTTCGGTGGGCGGCTCACGGCCGCTGAACAACGGCTTCGTCTTCATCGGCCTGAAGCCGCGCGACCAGCGCGGGGCCAGCGCCGACCAGATCATCACGCGCCTGCGCGCCAAGTTCGCGCAAGTGCCTGGCGCCACCTTCTTCCTGCAGGCGGCGCAGGACCTGAACGTCGGCGGGCGCCTGGCGCGCACCCAGTACCAGTACACCCTGCAAGACCCCAGCCTCGACGAGCTCAACGAATGGGCGCCCAAGCTGCTCGCCAAGCTACGCACCCTGCCGCAGATCAAGGACGTCGCCACCGACCAGCAGACCTCCTCCACCAAGCTGGCGATGACCATCGACCGCGACCAGGCGGCGCGCTTCGGCATCTCGCCGCAGATAATCGACCAGACACTGTACGACGCCTTCGGCCAGCGCCAGGTGGCGCAATACTTCACCCAGCTCAACACCTACCACGTGGTCCTGGAAATCACGCCGGAGCTGCAGAGCGACCCGAAAACGCTGGACCGCATCTACGTGAAGTCGCCGCTGACCGGCCAGCAGGTACCACTTTCCGCTTTCGTGCGCTACGACACCCAGCACGTCGCCTTCCTGTCGATCAACCACCAGGCGCAGTTCCCGGCGGTGACGTTGTCGTTTAACCTGAGCGCCGGCCACTCGCTGGGCGAAGCGGTGGACGAGATCCAGAAGGAGGTCTACGCCATGGGCATGCCGCGCTCCATCATCGGCACTTTCCAGGGCACCGCGCAGGCCTTCCAGAGTTCACTGCGGACCCAGCCTTACCTGATTGCCGCGGCCTTGGTGGCGGTCTACATCATCCTCGGCATGCTCTACGAGAGCTACATCCACCCGCTCACGATTCTGTCGACGCTACCCTCCGCCGGCGTCGGCGCGCTCCTGATGCTGCTGCTGTTCCACTACGACCTGACGGTGATCGCGCTGATCGGCATCATCCTGCTCATCGGCATCGTGAAAAAGAACGGCATCATGATGGTGGACTTCGCCATCCAGGCCGAACGCGAGCAGCACCTGAAGCCGGAAGAGTCGATCCGCCAGGCCTGCCTGCTGCGCTTCCGGCCCATCATGATGACCACCATGGCGGCGCTC
Organism: Burkholderiales bacterium; assembly: GCA_036498945.1. Lineage (GTDB taxonomy): Bacteria > Pseudomonadota > Gammaproteobacteria > Burkholderiales > JAEUOS01 > JAQGMJ01. The sequence goes on from DASYEQ010000061.1 coordinate 44,547, forward strand.
CTGGCCGCGGTACCGCTGGCCCTGGGCCACGGCACCGGCTCCGAGCTACGCCGCCCGCTCGGCTTTACCATGGTCGGCGGCCTGTTGCTGAGCCAGGTGCTGACCTTGTTCACCACCCCGGTGATCTACCTCTACCTCGACCGCCTGAACAACCGCCTCGGGCGCAAGAAGCTGGAAGAAGAACAGCGCCAGCGCTCGCGCGAGAACGAGCCGCCGGCGGAAGACGCCAGCGGCAGCCCGGTATAGCCCCCTAAACCCGGCGCCGCAGTCTGTTATTGCGGCGCCGGCTCCATGCCACCCGCGGCATAGGCGTGTGCCGCCTCCGGCGTGCGCAGGAAGCGGATCAGGTCCTTTGCTGCCTGCACCTGCATGGCGCCGTTGAACAGGCCGGCGGAAAACACGGTGTACATCTGCAGATCGCCCGGCAGCGGGCCGATGTAATCGGCACCGGGCGTGCCGCGCAATTCGCTTTCCATCTGGATGCCGATTTCCGCCTCGCCCTTGGCCACCAGGTCGGCGACGTGGCCGCCGGCCTGCGTCCTGGCCTTGGCCTTCACCTGCGGCGCGATGCCGAGCTTGTCGATCACACCGGCGAAATACACGCCGCTGGCCCCGGTGGTGGTGTAGGTCACCGATTTCGCGTCCAGCAGGGCGCGCTTGAAGGCTTCCACCGAGCCGATGTCCGGCCGCGGCGCACCGCTTTTCACTGCCACGCCGATGCCCGAGCGCGCCAGGTCGGCGCGGCTGCCGGGGCTAAGCTTGCCGTCCTTGGCCAGGGCTTCGATCTGCGGGCCGGTGAGGATCACCATGTCCGCTGTTTCGCCCTTCTTGATGCGCTCCATGATGATGTTGGAGGTGTCGTAGCTGATGTCGAGCTTGTTGCCGCTCTTCTTCTCGTAGGCCGGCTTGAGCGTCTTCATGATAGTGGATAGCGCGGTAGACGAGATCACCTTGATCTCGGCGGCGCCGGCAGGCGCTTGCAGCAAAGCAAAGGCCGCGGCGGCGGCGAAAAAGCGTTTCATGTCTCCTCCTGTTATCGTAGGCACGTCGCGCTGCATGGCCGGGCGGCGCGAGGGTAGGGCATGTTCGCGGAAAATCGGCGATCCCGGCAGCCATCGGGCGGATAAGTGTTTCGCGCAAGGTGCTCACCGCCCGTCACTGCAAGTCACGCAAACTTCACGCGCGGCGCGCAAACTGTTCGCAACCCTTGGCACCGCGCATGCGCAAGAGGCATACTGCACACTATGGACGGGAACTCCACCACGCAAGAGCCGGCTGCCGTACCTGCGCTCGCCGCGGATCCGGCCGCGGCAGCGCAGGCAGCCCCGGCGCGATCCTTCCTGCGCCGGCTGCGCTGGAAGCGCATCGGCGTCATTGCCGTCGGACTGCTCGCGCTGTACGCGTTGATCGGCTTTCTCATCGTGCCCTGGGTGATCCGCAATCAGGTGCCCAAGCTGATGCAAAGCGAGCTGGAACGCAAGGGCGAGATCGGCCAGGTGAAGTTCAATCCCTTCACCCTGCGCCTGGAAGCACATGACTTCCACCTGATGGAAGCAAACGGCGCGCCCTTGTTCAGCCTGGGTGGCCTGGTGGTGGACCTCGACTGGGTATCGCTGCCGCGCCGCGCCTGGAGCTTTCGCGAAATCCACCTGGTCGCGCCCGGCGTCAACCTGGCGATTTCCAAGGACGGCAAATTCAACATCGCCGCGCTTCTTGCCACCCTGGACAAGAAACCGAAGGAGCCGTCTTCGGGTGGCATGCCGCGCCTGGTGGTCGACCATTTCGCGCTGGATGCCGGCAAGGTCGAGATGAAGGACGAGCGCGCCGGCTATAGCAACTCGCTCACGCCGATCGAGTTCGCGCTCGACAACTTCAGCACCTTGCCGGATCGCACCGGCCCCTACACCTTCAGCGCCAATTCCCAGCGCGGCGGCAAGATTTCGTGGAAGGGCGATGCCTCGGTCAACCCGATCCGCGCCAGCGGCGAACTGTCGCTGGAAGGGGCGTCGTTGCCCGAACTCGCCGTCTATCTCAAGACCTACGCCAAGGTGACGCTGGCTGCAGGCACGCTCTCGCTGAGCCTGCCATACCAGGTGTCCTACAGCGATGGCAAGCTCGAAGCCAGCCTCAAGGGCGCCAAGGTGGCGCTGGCCGACCTGGCGGTGGCCCACGAAGGCGCCAAGGATTCGTTTTTCACCCTGACGCGCTTGAATCTCACCGGGATCAACGCCGACCTGGCGCGCCGCGCCGCCACCATCGACGAGGTGAGCGTGGGCGGCGGCAAGCTGGCCATCCGCCGCGACGCGCAGGGGCAGCTCGACGTCGCCAACCTGATGGCGCAAAGTCCCGCGCACCCCGCCAGCAGCGGCGCCGCCGTCACCGCCGCCAGCTGGAAGCTGGGCGTGAAGCAGGTGGCATTCGACAACCTTGCCTTCGGCCTGGTCGACGAGACCATCAGCCCGCCGCTGCGGGTGACAGCCGACAAGCTGCAATTGCACATGGCCGTCGATGCCGCCCAGGAAAACGGCCCGCCGCAGGTAAAGGTGAGCAATGCGCAGTTGGCAATCAGCAACCTGGCTGCGGCCAGCGGCACGCAGGTACTGTTGCAGGTCAGGCAGCAGGGCTTCGACGATGGCGAGTTCGATCTCGGCGCGCAGCGCGCCTCCTTCGGGCGCGTCTACGTCGACGGCGGCGAGGTCAAGGTGGCGCGCGATGCCCAGGGCAAGCTCAACCTGATGGGGCTGTTGCCCACCGGCGGCGCGCGCGCCAAGAACGCGGTGGAGGCCACCCAGGCGCCGCAGGCGCCGTGGGATGCGCGCATCAAGTCGCTGGAACTGGGCGGTTTCGCCGCCGACATCGAGGACGCGGGCAGCGGCCTGCGCCTGCACGCGCAGGACATCCGCGCCAAGGCGCAGGCAGTCAGCACGGATCTGAAGCAGGCGGTGAAATTCGATGCCGGCTTCAAGCTCAAGGAGGGCGGCGAATTCTCCGCGCAGGGCAGCGCCACGCCGGCTACCGGCGCCGTCGACGCCAACGTGCGCGTGAGCAAGCTGCCATTGAACATCGCGCAGCCGGCGCTGGCGAAATTCGTCCATCTCAAGCTGGCCGGTGGCAGCGTCAGCGCCCGGGGAAAGCTGACCGTGGGTGGCGACGGGCGGCGCGCCGCGGCCTTGCGCTACGCCGGCAGCTTCGAAGTGCCGGGCCTGGTGCTCAACGAGGAAGACGGCGATCTGTTCGCCTCCTGGAAGAGCGTGGGCGCGGAAAAGCTGTTTCTCTCAATCCAGCCCAACCGGCTGGAGATTCCCGAGCTGCGCATCGTCGAGCCCAACGCCAAGCTGCTGATCGAAGAGGACCGCAGCCTCAACGCCGCGCGCCTGCTGGTCAAGCCGGCAACCAGCGGCGCCAGTGTGCAGGCGCCCGTCGCCGCTGCAGCGCTGTCCGCAGGCGGCGCGGCACCCGCCGCGGCCAAGGGCGACGAGAATGGCTTCCCGGTGGCGATCCGCCGCGTGCGCATCGACCATGGCAAGCTCGATTTCGCCGACCTCTCGCTGCGCCCGCAATTTGGCGCCAAGATCCACGAGCTCTCCGGTGTCATCACCGGGCTTTCCTCCAGCCGCAGCTCGCGCAGCCAGATCGAGCTCGACGGCAGCGTCGACGAATATGGCCTGGCGCGCATCCGCGGCGAGCTCAATCCCTTCTCGCCGAAGGACAACACCGACGTCAACGTGGTGTTCAAGAATGTGGACATGGTGTCGGCCTCGCCCTACACCATGAAATTCGCCGGCTACAAGATCGCCGAAGGCAAGATTTCGCTCGACCTCAAATACAAGGTGCGCGACAGCAAGCTGGAAGGCGACAACCAGGTAGTGATCGACCAGTTGAAGCTCGGCGAGCGCGTCGACAGCCCCGAGGCCATGAAGCTGCCGCTGGAACTGGCGATTGCGATTCTCAAGGACAAGGACGGGCGCATCGACCTGGGACTGCCTGTCTCGGGCGACTTGAACGACCCGCAATTCAGCTATGGCGCCGTGGTGTGGAAGGCGATCACCAACGTGCTCACCAAGATCGTCACCGCGCCGTTCCGTGCCCTGGGTTCGCTCCTGGGCATCAGCGGTGGCGACAAGCTGGAGGCCATCGACTTCGACCCTGGCAGCGCCAAGATCTTGCCGCCGGAGCGCGAAAAGATCAAGCAGGTGGCGCAGGTGCTGGCCAAGCGCGAGCAATTGAAACTCACCGCCCCCGCGCAATACAGCGAAGCCGCCGACGGCGCCGCGCTGAAGACGCGCGCGGTGCGCGATGAGATCGCCAAGCGCGCCAAGATCACCCTGGCCCCGGGCGAAGAGCCCGGCCCGCTCGATCTGCAGGACCGCCACGTGCGCAGCGCCTTGCGCGACCTCTATACCGAACGCTTCGGCAGCGCCGAATACGACAAGGCCAAGGCCGAAGCGGAAAAAGCCGCGCCCGGCACCGCGCCGAAACCGGCGCCGCAGGAAGAGGCGGAGAAAAAGGCCGGCTCAGGCGCAGCCGCCAACCCCGCTTCCACCAAGGCGGGCGACGAGCCCGGCAAGATTTCGGTGTTCCAGCGCATGGGCCGCCTGGTCTCGGGCGAACCGCAGGTGGCCGATGCCGGCGACTTCTACCGCAAGCTGCGCCAGCGCCTGGAAACGCAGCAGCCGCTGCCCGCCGACGCACTGACGCAGCTCGGCCAGCAACGCGCCCAGGCGATCGTCGCCGCGCTCACCGCCGATGGCGTGGATGCCGCCCGCGCTATTGCGGGCGCGCCGGAAAAGGTCGAAGCCGAGCCGGGCAAGGCAGTGCCGCTGAAGCTGGCGCTGGGCAGCAGCAAGTAGCTCGCGGCGGCCACGCCTGGGCTAGGCGTCGATCCACTTTCGCGTTTCCTTCAGCACCTCGTCCGACAGCTTGGTGTCGTCGGCGAGGCGCGCCAGCAGCATCGCGCCCACCATCGCCGACCAGCTGCCGATGGCGGCGCGGCGCTTTTCTGCCGCTGTCTTGCCGGGAGCACTCAGGCTGAGGCTCTCGATCTGCGCGCGCAGGGAATCGGTCATCACGCGGCGTAATTCGGCAGAGCCGCGCACCGCCTCCGTGCCGAGCGCCGAGAACATGCAGGAATCGGTCAGGTCGTCGCGGTGCTCGGGCCTCAGATAGGCGTCGGCATAGCGCGCCAGGCCGACGCGCTCGGCGGGGCGCACGCCGTCTTTCGGCGTCAGCACGTGCAGGCTGGCCTGGGTGATCAGGGCATCCTTGGAATCGAAATAGCCATAGAAGGCGCCGTGAGTGAGGCCCGCCCCGCTCATCACCTCGGCCACGGTCACGCCCTCGAAACCGCGCTCGCGAAATAGCCGCGCGGCGGCTTCCAGGATGGCTTCGCGGTTTTTTGCAACCTGTTCACGACTGATTTTCATGGCTTTCCGGCAGGACCCTGTGCCCCGAAATTAATGCTTGACATTTTACATGATAGTTATCATGATTGTATTCATGATGTTTGTAATGATTAATATCTGACATTGCAAGGCGCCATGCGCCGCGACCCATTCAACGCTTTCAAGGAGATTCATCATGAGCAAGAAAACCACTGCCCTGATCACCGGCGCCTCCACCGGCATTGGCGCCACCTACGCGGAGCGCCTGGCGCGCCGCGGCCACGACCTTGTACTGGTGGCGCGCGACATCAAGCGCCTGGAAGAACTGGCCAAGCGCTTGCGCGTGGAGACCGGCGTAGCCGTCGACCTCCTGCCCGCCGACCTCACCAGGGCCGAAGATCTCGCCAAGGTCGAAGCACGCCTGCGCGAAGACGCGAAGATCGGCCTGTTGGTCAACAACGCCGGCATGGCCGCCCACGGCAGCTACGCCAGCCCGGATTTGCAGGGATGGCAAAGCCTGATCGCCCTCAACATCACCGCGCTCACGCGGTTGACCGGCGCCGTGTTGCCGCGCTACCTGGAGCAGGGCGGCGGCGACATCATCAACATCGCCTCCGTGTTGGCGTTTGCACCGGAAATGCCGCTTGGGCCGTACGCCGCCACCAAGTCCTTCGTCGTCACCCTGACGCAGGGCATCAACGCCGAAGTTGGCGCACGCGGCGTCTACGCGCAGGCGGTGTTGCCGGCCGCCACGCGCACCGAAATCTGGGAACGCTCCGGCCGCGACGTCAACAGCCTGGCGGGCGTGATGGAAGTGGGGGAGATGGTCGATGCCGCGCTGGTCGGCTATGACCGCCGCGAAACCATCACCTTGCCGTCGCTGCCGGATGCGGCACAATGGGATGCGTACGACAGCGCGCGCAAGGCAATGCTGCCGAATGTCTCGCAGTCGCATGCGGCGGCGCGCTATCGCGCCTGAGCTTCCCCGGCCTTCGGACGGTTCATCCCGAGCGGATTCATTCACAGGCGGCGCTTATGCGCCGCCTGTGCTTTTTCGCATGCCCAGAGCGATGCTCGCCCGCGGATGCCGCGGAAACAAACAATTTCGCCGCCGCGCGGTTGACCGCGCGGCGCGATCTGCCCTACGCTTGAAGATCGCTCGCCCGTTTGGGCATCGATACGATGAACAAGATATTGAAGATGGAGACAAGCACAATGATCAAGTGGAGCAGGGCATTTGCCGCGGCGACGGCGCTGATGCTGCCGTGGCTGGCGCAGGGCGCCGATACGGTGAAGATCGTGGTGCCCTTTGCCGCCGGCGGGCCGGTGGACATGACGGCGCGCGTGCTGCAGGCGGGGCTTTCCAAAGAACTCGGCAAGACGGTGATCGTGGAAAACCGCGGCGGCGTCGGCGGCACCCTGGGCGGCGCCTATGTCGCCAAGGCGCCGGCGGACGGCCTCACCGTGCTGCTGGCCTCCTCCAGCTTCGTGATGGCCGCGGGCACGGTGGCCAACATTCCCTATGACGCGCGCAAGGAACTGACGCCGATCGCGATGGTGGGCGAGGTGCAAACCCTGCTGGTGGCGCGTAACAGCCTCGACGTCAAGGACGTCAAGGACCTGATCGCCAAAGGCAAGGCCGGCGCCAAATTCAGCTACGGCTCATCGGGCATTGGTTCGACCATGCATATCGGCGTCGAAATGATGAACATGGCCTACGGTACGCACTTCGTTCACGTGCCTTACCGCGGCGCCGGGCCCGCGCTGACCGACCTGATGGCCGGCACCATCGACTTCCTCAATGCCGACGTGCCGGTGCTGACGCCTTATGTCAAAGACCACCGCGTCAAAGCCCTGGTGATCTTCGACAGCAAGCGCTCCACCCATCTGCCCGAGGTGCCGGACAACGTCGAGGCCGGCGTGCCGCAACTGCAGATGACCAATTGGTACGGCCTGTTCCTGCCCGCCGGCACGCCGGTGGCGGCGCGCACGCAGCTGGAAAAGGCGGTTCTCGCGGTCGCCAATTCACCCGACGTCGCCGCCAAGCTGGCGGCTGCCGGCATGAGCAAGGCGCTCGACACGGCCGCCTTCCAGAAGCGCGTGAACGCCGACTTCGACCGCTGGCTGCCGTTCATCAAGAAGGCGGGCATTCGCTCGGAGTAAGCGCGGCGGGTTAGCCCGGCTGCATCGCGGCCGCTCGCGTGGTTCGCCAGCCGCCACCAAAAAATAACGGCCGCTCACGCGGCCGTTTGGCTGCCCGGCGCAACGCCGGGCGGGTCATGTAGTCGCTTACGCGATCTTGAATTCCCCCACCACCTGCTGCATGTCGCCGGCGATGGTGTCGAGTTCGCGCGCGGTGCCGGCAGTGGTGCCGGCGGCGGCGCTGTTTTCCTCGGTCATTTGCGCAATCTTTTCCACCTGCTGGGCGATCGCGGTCATGGCGGTGCTTTGCTCGCGGATGGTATCGTTGATCTCGACCACCGACTTCACCGAATCGCGCGTGCTCTGGCCGATCTGGGTGATGGCGACGCTCGCCGCCTTGGCGTGGGTCACGCCCTTTTCGACGTGGTGCGAGACCTCGGCCATCGCCTTCACGCTCGCCTGTGCGCTCACCTGCATGGCAGCGATGCTCTGGGCGATTTCCTGGGTGGAAGAGGCGGTGCGCTCGGCGAGCTTGCGCACTTCGTCGGCCACCACCGCGAAGCCGCGGCCCTGCTCACCGGCACGCGCCGCTTCGATGGCGGCATTCAGCGCCAGCAGGTTGGTCTGGTCCGCCACTTCGCGGATCACGGTCACGACGGCGTTGATCTGGTGGCTGTTCTTTTCCAGTTCGGCGATGTCGCGCGAGGTCTGCTCGATGGTGCTGGCAATCGCGTGGATTTCCTCCACCGCATCGCCGATCACCTTCTCGCCGTCGACCGCGGCGCGGCCGGCGATCTCGACCAGATCATTGGTCTCGGAGGCGCGGGTGGCGACCTGGTTGATGCTGACGGTCATCTCCTCGACGGAGGCGGCCATGCTGGACGCGGCATCGCTCTGGTAGGAGGAGCTGGTGGAAACCTGGTTGGCCGCGGTGGCCAGCCCCGTGGCGGCGCCGCCGACGTTGCCGGATTTCTCGTGGATCGAGGCCAGGCTCGCCTGCATCTTGTCGACCAGGCGGTTGAAGGCGGCAGCGGTGACGCCGACTTCGTCGTTGCGCAGCACCGGCGAACGCAGAGTGAAATCGAGCTTGCCGGAGATGCGGTCGACGGCGTCGCGCATACCGTTGAGCGAGCCCACGGTGGCGCGGTAGGTGGACCAGCCCATCCAGAGGGCCAGCAGGATGGAGCCGAGCCCGCCGATGGAAAGCATCAGGATGGCGCGCTCGTACATCGCGCGGCTGGCCTTGCTGAATTCATCGCCGGCCTGCTTGTTGGCCTTGATATCGCCCGCGATCGAGGAGGCGACCTTGCGCGGCAGCGCCATGTTGTTGTCGATGATGTTGCGCGCCTCGTCCTTCTTGCCGGCGCGCGAGAGCTCAACGCTCTTGTCGATCAGTGTCATGTAGGCGTCGATGGCTTGCTCGACTTCCTTGAAGGCCTTGGTGTCGGCCTCGCCGCTGACCAGGTCCTTGGCGTATTTGTTGACATCGCGCTTGATCAGCACGCGCGCGTCGGCGATCTGCTTCTCGACGCTGGCCATGCTGGCCTCGTCCTTGTAGAGCATGTGCTTGAAGCCGAGAGTGCCCACCAGGCGCACGTTGTTGCCGAGGGTGGAAAGCACTTCGAAGCTGGGCAAGGTGTTGTCGACGACAAACTGGCCGCGCTCGCCGGTGGTCTTGAGCTGGGCGAGCGAATAGGTGCCGATGGCGACGATGCTGATGATCGAGAGGGCGATCAGGAGTTGCAGGCGTTTGGCGATGGTCATGTGGTACTCGCAAAGGTATGGGCGCCACCGGCAAGCCTGCCGCGGCACATCCGTTTGAGGGCGGGTGGCAACATGTTATGAGGCGCACCGCGCCGGGCAGGCGCGGAAAAAGGGGGTAAAACCCCCGCAATTCTCTTCAAGCGCGTTGCCGCGCGGCGTTCAGACGCCGGTGTCGGGACCGGTGGCGCCGATGGAGGGATCGATGTAGTCCTCGCCTTCCAGCGCGGCGCGCGCCTCGGCGGCGCGGTTGTAGGCGGCCCGTTCCGACGCCGGCGGCCGGTAGAAGACGACGCGGCTGCCGGTCGATTCCTTCGCCTTGTACATGGCGCTGTCGGCGCGCGCCAGCAGTTCCAGAGGCTCGTGCGCATCCACCGGGAAGATGGCAATGCCGATCGATGCGGCCACCGGCGAAGTCTCGTTGAACTCGGTGTAGGGCATGTTGAGCACGCGCGCCAGCTTGTGGGCGACATCCGCAATGTCGCCATCGCTGCCGGCTTGTTCGAGCAGCACGACGAATTCATCGCCCCCGAGACGCGCCACGGTGTCGGAGGCGCGCACGGTGGCCTTCAGGCGCTTGGCGGTGCCGATGAGCAAGGTGTCGCCGGCGGCGTGGCCCATGGTGTCGTTGACCAGCTTGAAGCCGTCGAGGTCGATGAACAGGAGCGCCGCGCGCCACTCGTTGCGCCGCGCGCGGGCCACCGCCTTTTCCAGTTCGGCGTTGAAGGCCAGGCGGTTGCGCAGGCCGGTCAGCGCGTCGTGGGTGGCGGCGTAGGTCAGGCGCGCCTCGGCCTCGCGGCGTAGCCAGAACAGCGAAATCTGGTTGCCCACCGATTGCGCGATGGAGTCGATGAAATCGTCCATCTGCTGCACGTGCGGGCCGAACAGTTCCAGCAGGCACACCACGTCGCCCTGCACCAGCACCGGAAAGGCGAAGGCGGCGTGCAGGTTGGATTCGGCGGCGGCGCCATTGCGCACGAAATGCGGGTCGCGCGGTGCGTCGGTCATCCAGGAAATCGCCTGGGTGTGGAAAGCCGTGCCCAGCAGGTCTTCGCGGATGCACGGCAGGCGGCGCGAGCGCGAATCGTCGGCCAGGGGCTGGGCCACCGGCGCCGCCCATATTTCTCCACAAACAAGCGCGCCGTCCCTGGGATCGCGCATCCAGCGCGCGCCATATAGCCAGCCGAGCGGCTTGCAGATTGATTCGAGGATGCCGGGCATTGCCTCCGACAGGCGGCCGTGCGAGGCGAGAATGCGCGTCACCGCGTCCTTGATCTCCAATTGCACCTGCGCCTGGCGCACCAGGGTGACGTCGCGCGAGGCGCCGCGGTAGCCCGAGAACACGCCGTTGTCGTCCGCCACCGGCACGCCGGAGAGGGCGCCGTAGCGCAGGCGCCCGCGCGCATCGACCCGGCCGACGACGAAATCATGGAAGGCGTGATGCGCGTCCATCTCGCCCTGCAGGCGGTTCCAGTCGGCGGCGGAGACGCCGATCGACGGCAGCTCCCAAGGCGTCTTGCCTTTCATCCATTCGAAGTCGTTGCCGCCGAACGCGGTATCGCGCGCGTAGATGCCGGTATAGCGGTGGCGCCCGTCGCTTTCCCAGAACATGTCGTGGCCGGAGAGCGTGATCTCGCGCAGTACGCCGGACCAGGTCTCGTTCAGTTCCGGCATGCCGTCGCTGAGCATCTCCGGGCTGGTGCTGGTGAGCGGCCCGTGGCGCTGCGCGATCTCCAATACCCGCACCTTGGCGCGCGAGCGCGCCAGCAGGGTGGAGAGGGCGGTGATCGCCACCGCGGCGACGATGGCGACCAGGATGGCGTCCCACCAGGAATTGGCAAGCATGCCGTCGGCGGCGCCCGCGCGCAGCGCATACATGCTGGCGCCCAAGCCCAGTCCAAGGGCAAGACGGCGGCGTTTCACGGTGACGGGTTTGGGCGATTTGAACAAGCGAAATCCTTGCGCGATCCGTGGGCCTGCTGTGGGTTGCGAGTTTTTCGGGACGGATGGGCCACGATCGCGCGTTCCGGCTTTGGGTATCAGTTTAATCAATATTCCATCTTCCGGCGCGCCGCGCCGGGCATCCGTGGCGCACGCCTGCGGATACATGCAGTCGGCTTGGCCGGGCGCGAAGGGGCGAATGGGCATTTACGCGATGGTGACGCCGCCGTCGGCGACGATGGTCTGCCCGGTGATGAAGGCGCCGGCAGGCGAGGCCAGCAACAGCGCCAGGCCGGCGATGTCCTCCGGCTCGCCCAGGCGGCGCAGTGGCGTGGCCGCCTCGCGGGCGGCGCGCAAGGTCTCGTCTTCCCACAGGGCACGGGCGAAATCGGTTTTCACCAGTCCCGGGGCGATGGCGTTGACCCGCACGTTGCGCGGCCCCCATTCGACCGCCAGGTTGCGCGTCAGCGCCGCCTCCGCCGCTTTCGACACGCCATACAGGCCGATCACGTCATTGCCTTTGAGGGCGGCGATCGAGGAGACGATGATCACGGCGCCGTCGCCGCGCTCCGCCATCTGCGGAATCACCAGGTTGCACAGCTGCCAGGTGGCGCGCACGTTGGTGGCCATGATCTTGTCGAAAGCTTCATCGGAGGCCGCGGCAGTGGGGCCGTGGGCCGGGTTGGTGGCGGCGTTGCATACCAGCACGTCGATGCGCCCATAGGCCTCGATGGTGCGCGCCACCAGATGTTCCAGTTCCTCGCGCCTGCCGACGTTGCAGGGCACGGCGATCGCCGTCAGGCCTTGCGCGGCGAACTCCGCGCGCACCGCCTCGCAGGCCTCCGCCTTGCGGCTGCAGATCACCACGCGCGCGCCGGCGCGCGCCAGCTGCAGCGCGATGGCGCGGCCGATGCCCCGGGTGGAACCGGTGATCAGCGCGGTCTTGCCGGACAGGTCAAACAGGGAGTCAGCCATGGCCTGGTATCGCGGGTTGCAAATGCGCTGGATGAGGGATGACGGGAACCGCCCCGAATACTGCGTCAAAAATGCCCGCGAGGGAACGGCCCGCGCCGGGCTTTTTTCTCTCGCCTCCGGGGAGATTTCGTGATTTTTATTGAGTCACTGAACGTCTGGCCCACGGCGCCAGCGATGATTTGGCTATGATCGCGGGAGCGACATTGTAATGAGTGACGATGAATAGTGGAACACGGATGCAGGCCGGGCTGGCAATCGCGGAATTCCAGCCGGTGCTGGACTTTTGGTTCGGCGCCCCCGGCAGTCGCGGTTATGGCGCCTCGCGCAAGGCATGGTTTCGCAAAAGCGCGGCGTTCGACGCGCAGGTGCGCGAACGTTTTAGCGGGCCGCATGCAATCGCCTTGGCTGGAAACCTGCAGAACTGGCAGGAGACGCCGCAGGGGCTGCTGGCGCTGATCATCTTACTGGATCAGTTCTCGCGCAACATGTTCCGCGATACTCCCGCCGCCTTTGCCGGCGACCCGATGGCGCTGGCGGCGGCGCGCCTGATGATCGCGCACGGCTGGGACGCGCAACTGGCGCCGGTGATGCGTTCCTTTGTCTATCTCCCCTTCGAGCATGCTGAAGACCTGGGCGCGCAGGAGGAAGCGCTGCGCCTGTTCGCCACCCTGCCTGCGGGTGCGGAGCGCGACGAGGTGCTCGAATGGGCGCGCAAGCATCACGAGGTGATCCGCCGTTTCGGCCGCTTCCCGCATCGCAATGCCATCCTCGGCCGACCTTCGACGCTGGAGGAAGTGGCTTTTCTCAAGCAGCCGGGCTCGCGCTTTTAGGCGCCGGGCGCGCAGGCTAGAATGCGGGCATGCCGCCGACCTGCTCCGCCGTACGCACATGAGCGCCGTTCCCGGCGCCTGCACGCATGTCCACCTGAGTGAGGCGTCGCCCTGGGTGGCGCGCTTCGCGCCGCTGCTGCGGCAAGGCGGCCGTGTGCTCGATCTGGCCTGCGGCAGCGGCCGCCACGCGCGCTACCTGGTGGCGCGCGGGCACCTGGTGGAGGCAGTGGACCGCGACGCCGAGGCGCTCCTGGCCTTGAGCGGCAGTGCCGCCATCACCGTGCGCCACGCCGATCTCGAAGCCGGCGCCTGGCCTTATGCGGATGGCATGTTCGACGGCGTCGTGGTGACCAACTACCTGTTTCGCCCTTTGCTGCCGCTGATCGCGGCGTGCCTGGCGCCCGGTGGCGTGCTGCTCTATGAAACTTTCGGGCGCGGCAACGAGTCCTATGGGCGGCCGTCGAATCCAGATTTCCTGCTGGCGCCGGGGGAGCTTCTGGGTGTGGCGCGCACGGCGCAGTTGCGGGTGGTGGCCTACGAGGACGGGTATACCGGGCTTCCCAAGCCCGCGATCGTGCAGCGCATCGCTGCCGTGCGGCCGCCGGCCGAGCCGGCCATGCTGCCGCTGGGCGGCGCGGCCGATTGAAAAACGGTCGAACAAATTGTAACGTTTTCGTCTCTTGCTTAAGGGCGGAAAAGAGCGGGTCTGAGGTAGAATAAGCGGTTGAAATCACTGGTTAAGCGGGCTGTGCCCCCTTAACAATCCAATCCCCCGATTCCAGAGAGCGGTTCGCGAGCAGTCTTGCGGTCCGGGGGTGATGCGGCATCTCCTATTATTTTTCGTACGCGGGTCAGAGGTAACACATGGCATTCATTCAGGGCAGTCTGGTGGCGATCACCACTCCGATGTTGCAGGACGGCGCATTGGACCTGCCTGGCCTGAAACGCTTGATCGACTGGCATGTGGCCGAGGGCACCGACGGCATCGTCATCGTCGGCACCACCGGCGAATCGCCGACGGTCGATCACGAAGAGCATTGCCTGCTGATCAAGACCACCGTCGAGCATGCCGCCGGGCGCATTCCCGTGATCGCCGGCACCGGCGCCAATTCGACGCGGGAAGCCATCGAGCTGATGGGCTACGCCAAATCGGTCGGCGCGGCCGGCTGCCTGTCGGTGGTGCCGTACTACAACAAGCCGACGCAGGAAGGCCTGTACCGCCACTTCAAGGCCCAGGCCGAGGCGGTGGACCTGCCGATGATCCTGTACAACGTGCCCGGGCGCACCGTGGCAGACATGAGCAACGAGACGGTGCTGCGCCTGGCGGAGGTGCCCGGTATCGCCGGCCTCAAGGACGCCACCGACAACATCGAGCGTGGCTCGCACCTGATGCGCGCCCTGCAAATGGCAGGCAAGAAGGATTTCGCCCTGCTGTCCGGCTGCGACGGCACCGCGCTCGCCTTTACCCTGATGGGCGGCCACGGCACCATCTCGGTCACCGCCAACGTCGCGCCGCGCCTGATGCATGACATGATCGCCGCGGCGCTCAAGGGCGACGTTGCGCGCGCCCGCGAGATCAACATGAAACTCCTGCCGCTGCACCAGCGCCTGTTCGTCGAGGCCAACCCGATCCCGGTCAAGTGGGTGCTGGAGCGCATGGGCAAATCGGGCGGTACGCTGCGCCTGCCGATGACGCCGCTGACCGCGCCGCATCATGCCGCGCTGGAAGAGGCGATGCGCGCCGCCGGACTGCTTTGAAACAACGAGGTTTGAACATGCTGCACCGATTGTCCCTGGCCGCGTTGCTGGCCTGTGCGTTCCTGCTCTCAGGCTGCGATTGGACCCGCGACCTGATGAAGTCCGACAAGGTCGACTACAAGAGCCAGGCGAAGGCGAACAGCGACGTACCGACGCTGGAAGTGCCGCCCGACCTCACCAAGCCGAAAGGCGACCAGCGCTACGCCGTCTCCACCGGAGACGTCAAGCGCACGGTGAGCGCCACCCAGGAGGAGCAGACCCGCGCGCAACTGACGCCGGCTTCCGCCAATCCCGAGGTGCTGCCCCCGGTGCCCAACAAGGACATGCGCATCGAGCGCGGCGGCACGCAACGCTGGCTGGTGGTCAGCGGCAAGCCTGACCAATATTGGGACACCATCAAGCAGTTCTGGCAGGAAAACGGTTTCGTCATCAGCCTGGATCACCCGGAACTCGGCTACATGGAAACCGACTGGGCGGAAAAGCGCTCCAGGATCAGCACCAACGCCGTCGGCCGGATCGTCGGCAGCGTGTTCGACAACTTCACCACCACGCCGGAGCGCGACAAGTTCCGCACCCGCCTGGAAACCAATGCACAGGGCCAGACCGAGATCTACATCAGCCACCGCGGCTTGGTCGAGGTCTACATCAACGAGGCGCGCGACCAGCTCGCCTGGCAGCCGCGCCCGGCCGATCCCGAACTGGAAGCCGAGTTCCTGCGCCGCCTGATGGTACGCCTGGGCAGCGACGAGAAGAGCGCCCAGGCGCTGGTGGCGAACAACAGGGTCGGCGCGGAGACGCCCAAGGCGGCGCTCACCAAAAAGGGCGAGTACAGCCTGTTGGTGGTAGACGACGGTTTCGACCGCGCCTGGCGCCGTGTTGGTTTGGCGCTGGACCGTGTCGGCTTTACCGTGGAAGACCGCGATCGCTCCAAGGGTCTTTTCTGGGTGCGCTACGCCGATCCCGACGCCATCCAGACCAAGAAGGAAAAGGAAGGCTGGCTCTCCAAGCTCAACATCTTCAAGTCAAAGGACCCGGCGGTCTCCACCGAGCAATACCAGATCAAGGTGACCGACGCCCAGGCCAACACCCAGGTGACGGTGCTCTCCAAGGCCGGCCAGCCGGAGGAAAGCCAGACCACGCGGCGTATCCTCTCGCTGCTGCAGGAAGACCTGAAGTGACGGCGGCGGCGCCGGCCGCCGCGCCTGCAATGCGTCTCCTGCCTTGAACGGATTCCGCTTCGCCTCCCTCGGCTCCGGCAGCGAGGGCAACGCGCTGGTGGCCGAGGTGGCCGAAGGCGGCAGCCTCACCCGCGTAATGATCGACTGCGGTTTCGGCCTGCGTGAATGCGAGCGCCGCCTTGCGCGCCTGGGGCTGGAGCCGGCCAGCCTCTCCGGTATTCTGGTGACCCATGAGCATGGCGACCACATCGGCGGCGTCGAGCGTGTCGCGCGCAAGCACGGCGTGCCGGTGTGGATGACCTACGGCACCTTCGTCGCCTCCAACCTCGGCGGTACCGGCCCCTACAAGAGCGCGCTCGATTTCGAGTTGCGGCTGATCGACCACCATGAGCCCTTCGCCATCGGCGGCATCGAAGTGCACCCTTTCCCGGTGCCGCACGACGCCCGCGAGCCGGCGCAATTCGTCCTCTCCGACGGCGCGCGGCGCCTGGGTGTGCTGACCGACCTGGGCGCGGCCACGCCGCACGTGGAAACCATGCTGGCCGATTGCGATGCCCTGGTGCTGGAGTGCAACCACGATGGCGCGATGCTGCAAAACGGCCCTTATCCCGCCAGCCTGAAGGCGCGCGTCGGCGGGCGCTACGGCCACCTGGAAAACGCGCAGGCGGCGGCGCTGCTTGAACGTGTCGCCCACGCCGGCCTGCGCCACGTGCTGGCGGCGCACCTGAGCGCGCAGAACAACACGCCCGCGCTGGCGCGCGCGGCGCTGGCAGCAGTGCTGGGTTGCGCTGAGGACTGGATCGGCATTGCCGACCAGGAACTGGGCTTCGACTGGCGCTCCCTCGACTGAGGAAGGCGGGCTACGCGCCCGCGCGCCGGTGAAAACCTGCAAAAACTATTGCCCGGCGGCGATTCGAGAGAATTTGCCCGCAAAAAAGTACGCCGGCGCGCAGATTACTGGCAACATCAGGGCGAAAAAAAGCCGGGCTCGAAGCCCGGCTTTTTTCAGCATCGCGCCGATTACTTCTTGTCGGCGGGAGCGGGAGCAGCGTCAGCCTTGGGGGCGTCAGCAGCCGGGGCCGGCGCAGCAGCGTCAGCCTTGGGGGCGTCAGCAGCCGGAGCCGCCGGGGCGGCAGCGGCAGCGCCGCCGGAAGCGTCAGCAGCCGGGGCCGGAGCCGCCGCCGGAGCGGGGGCAGGGGCCGGAGCGGCGGCGGGAGCCGGCGCGTCGGCAGGCTTGGGTTCTTCTTTGCTGCAAGCGGCCAGGGCGGCTGCCAGCAGGGCGGCGACGATGAGGGACTTCTTCATCTTTCTTCCTTTGCGAAAAGATTGAATTAGGATAAATTCTTTGTCCAGGAAAAAACATTCGCGAACTTCCGCGGAAAACTTAAAGACTCGCGAATGTTCTTGCCGGAACAAACCAAAGATTATAGGCTCTTTTTCGAACCGGCGCCAGTTCCGTGGCAATGCACCAAACCGGGCCTCGCAATCCGGGCTAACCCGCAAGGAAACCCGCGTACGCGGGTTGCGCAGTCCCGGGTGGGGCGGCGTCCGGCGGGTTTACCCGGAATCGCGCCATGACAAAGACAAAGAGGTATTCATGACCGTCATCAGTGTGGCCGAACTGGCCGGACAGGTGCCCGACGGCGCCAAACTGGTGATCGCCAAGGACGAAAGCGGCGTGGCGATGGCCGCTGCCTTCGCGCTGGTGCGCCGCGGGGTGAAGAACTTGCATCTGGTGACGGTGCCCGTCTCCGGACTGGAAACCGATGTATTGATCGGCGCCGGTTGCGTCGCCACCCTGGAGACTTCCGCCATCACCCTGGGCGAATTCGGCCTCGCGCCGTGCTTTTCGCGCGCCGTGAAAGCGGGCGCGATTGTTCTCAAGGACGCCACCTGCCCGGCGATCTACGCCGGCCTGCAGGCAGCGCAAAAGGGCATTCCCTTCATGCCCCTGCGCGGCATCCTGGAAACCGACGTGCTGGCCAATCGGCCCGACTGGAAGGTGATCGACAATCCCTTCGTGCCGGGCGACCGCATCGTTGCCTTGCCGGCGATCGTGCCCGACGTCGCGCTATTCCACGCGCCGCTCGCCGACAGGCAGGGCAATGTGTTCATCGGCCGCCAGCGCGAATTGATGCTGCTGGCGCATGCCGCGCGCAGCACGCTCGTCACTGCCGAGCGCATCGTCGAGGGCAACCTGCTGGACGACGAAGCCCGCAGCGGCAGCGTGATTCCCTCCCTCTACATCAGCGCGGTGGCGCATGCGCCGCGCGGCGCATGGCCGCTGGCCTTCGGCGACGCCGATGGCGTGGACGCCGAGTGGATGGGCCGCTACGTCCGCGAAGCCAAGACGCAGGCGGGCTTCGAGCGCATGCTGGAATCCGCCCTGGACGGCAGTGCCGGCGCCAGGCTCGCCGCATGAGCGAAGTGGGTGAAGCCGCGCAGAGCGCCGTCAGCGCCGCCGAGGTCCTGATCCACAGCATTGCCGGTCTTCTGGCCGGCAGCCGGCATGTCGCCGTCGGCGCCTCCTCGCCGATTCCCGGCGCCGCGGCGCTCTATACCCGCGTGGTGTCGAACGGCGCCACTCGCGTCAGCGTCCTCGGTTCGCGGCGCCACAATGCGTTTACCAACGGCGGCGTCGAATTGTTCGACCTCGCCGCGCAGGGCCGCATCGACGCCTTTTTCCTGGGCGGCGGGCAGATCGACGGCGAAGCCAACATCAACCTCGTCGGCATCGGCGCCTATCCGCAGACGGACGTGCGCTGGCCTGGCAGTTTCGGCTCGGCGTATCTGTATTACCTGGTGCCGCGGGTGATCCTGTTTCGCGAAGAGCATACGCGGCGCGTGTTCGTGCCCAAGGTGGATTTCATTTCCGCGCCGGGGCCGCGTGACGACGGTGTCTATCGGCCTGGCGGCCCGCACGCGATGGTCACCAGCCTGTGCCTATTCGATTTCGACCGTGTGCGGCGCCGCTTCGTGCTCAAGAGCGTACACCCCGGCCACACGCTGGAAGAGGTGCGCGACAACACCGGCTTCGATTTCGACGTGCCGCAAAACGTATCGGCCACGCCTGCGCCGGACGCTGCCGCGCTGGCGCTGATCCGCGGCCGGGTGCGTGAGGAAATTGCCGAGACCTACCCCAAGTTCGCGGCGCAGCTTCAGGGCTGATCGCGGCGGCGGCTACAGGAAACCGGTGGAAATCCAAGGAATCAGGGCGACGATGATCAGCGCCACCAGCAGCGCCCCCAGGTGCGGCCAGACGCGCCAGATCGCCTTGTCGGGCGCCACCCGGCCGATCGCGCAGGCGGCGTAGAAGCCGACGCCGAAGGGCGGCGCGAACAGGCCCAGCCCCATGGCGAAAATCACCACCATGGCGTAATGCACCTCGTGGATGCCGACCGCGCGCGCCACCGGGAACAGCAGCGGGCCGAACAGCACAATGGCGGGGATGCCTTCGAGCACCGAGCCCAGCACGATGAACACCACGATGGAAATCGCCATGAAGCCGGCCGAGCCGCCCGGCATCTTGGTGATCATCTCGACCAGCGAGCGCGAAAAGCCCGACTGCGTCAGCGCCCACGCCATCACCGTGGCACAGCCGATGATGAACAGGATGGCGCCCGACAGGCAGGCGGTGTCCACCAGGATCGGGTACAGGCGCCGCCAGTCGAACTGGCGATAGATCAGGATGCCGATGACGAAGGCGTAGACCACGCCGACGCTCGACACCTCGGTGGCCGTGGCCACGCCTTCGACCACCACGGTGCGGATCACCAGGGGCAGGGCCAGCGCCGGAACGGCGATGATGAAGGTCTTGGCGATTTCCTTTTTGGTGGCGCGATGCACGCCGGCGTTGTTCTCGCCGCGGCTCTGGAAAAATACCACCACGCTAAGCGCGATCATGCCCACCACCGCCGGCAGCAGGCCGCCGGTGAACAGCGCCGCGATCGACACCCCGGTGACCGCGCCGATGGTGATCAGCACCAGCGAAGGCGGAATGGTCTCCGACATGGCGCCGGAGGCCGACAGCAGGGCGACCAGGTCGCCTTCGCGCGAGCCGCGCTTTTTCATCTCCGGAAACAGCGCGGGCGCCACCGCCGCCATGTCCGCCGCCTTGGAACCGGAGATGCCGGAAACCAGGTACATCGCGCCCAGGAGTACGTATTGCAGGCCCCCCTTGACGTGGCCGATCAGCGCGGCCAGGAAATCCACCATCGCGCGCGCCAGGCCGGTGGTCTCGATCAGCGCGCCGAGGAATACGAACAGGGGCACCGAGAGCAGCAGCAATTGCGACATGCCCTCGTCCATGCGCGAGACAACGATCGTCAGCGGGTTTTGCGTGGTCAGCGACAGGTAAGCGAAGGAGCTCAGGCCGAAGGCGAAGCCGATCGGCACCCCCAGCACCACGAAGACGCCGACGAAGCCGCCGAAAAAAATCACCAGGTTGAGGTTGCCCAGCGAGCCGAACCACGGCCGCGCAAACCACAGCCCCACGGCCACCACCGCCACCAGGGCCGCCACCGCGGCCGCCCGCGCCAGGTTGGTGCGTTCGATCAACTGCACCAGAGCGATCAGCACCATCAGCACCGACCCCACCAGCAGCGCGACGACGCGGAAGCTGTCATGCCATTCCAGCGCCGGCGTCTGGATCACCCATTGATCGCTGACATATTCATACGACGGCCACGTCAGGAGGCCGACGAACAGGATCACCACGCAGGTATTGAAGGTCTCCACCGTGATCTGCCACTTCGGCGGCATCAGGTTGAGGAAGGTGGTCAGGCGCATGTGCTGGCCGCGCCGCAGGGCGATCACCGTGCCCAGCATGGCGAGCCAGAGGAACAGGATGGAAGCCAGCTCGTCCGACCAGGTCAGGGGCGCGTTGAACACATAGCGCGCCAGCACACCGGTAAACAGGATGATGGTCTCGGCCAGCACCAGGATGGCTGCCGGCACTTCGGTGATGATGCCGACGACGCGGTCGAAATGCCGGAACAGCGCGCCGCGCGCCTGAATGTTGGTCGCACCGGAGTTGCCCGGCGCCGCATGGCCGGGCGCCGCTTCGCCCGCAAGGCCGTCAGCCATCTCGAAATCCTGGGAAGTGTTCTGAAAAAAAGCCGCGGAAACCCCGCGGCCCTGCCGGCCCGGGCGCACCGCCGGTGCGCCCGGAAGGGGCCATCTCGCCTCAGCCCAGCTTGCCGGAGTATTTCTCCAGCTTGGCCCACGCGGTCGGGCCGAACTTGCCCTTCCACTCGGCGTAGAAGCCGGCCTTGTTCAGGGTGTTGCGGAAGCTCGCGCCGTCCGGCGTGTTGACGATCATGCCCTTGTTCTTCAGGTCGATCTCCACCGAGTTGGAGAGGCGGCGCAGGTCGTCGCGCTGTTTGACGGCAGCGTCGTTGATGCGCTTCGTGATGATGGCCTGGATGTCTTTCGGCATGCTGTTCCAGCGGCGGCCGTTGATCAGGGTCCAGAAGCCGTCCCACATATGGCCGGTGAGCGACAGGTACTTCTGCACTTCGTAGAGCTTGGCGATCTGGATCAGCGCCAGCGGGTTTTCCTGGCCCTCGACCACCTTGGTCTGCAGCGCCGAATACACCTCGGAGAAGTTGATCGAGGCCGGCGCGGAGCCGAAGGCCTTGAACATGGAGGTCCACAGCGGCGACACCGGCACGCGGATCTTGAAACCCTTGAGATCGGCGGCGGTGTTGATCGGCTTGGTGCTGGAGGTGATATTGCGGTAGCCGTTGTCGAACATGCGGTCGAGCGGATGCAGGCCGGCCTTCTCGATCGCGCCGCGCACCTCGGCGCCGAGGTCGCCGTCCATCGCCGCCCAAACGTGCTCGTAGTCCTTGAAGGCGAAGGCCAGGCCGTTGATGCCGGCCAGCGGAACCAGGGACTGCAGGATCAGGCCGGACAGCACGAAAATGTCGATCGCGCCGCTGCGCGTCTGCGACAGCATGTCGGTATCGCCGCCCAGCTGGTTGTTCGGGAACAGCTTGATGTCGACCCGGCCCTTGGTGTCGGCGCGGATCTGCTCGATGGCTTCGAGGGCGCGCACGTTGGTGGGGAAGGTGATGGGCGAATTGGTCGCCCACTTCAACTGGAATTCGGCGGCCTGGGCGCGCGCCCGGCGTACCGGCAGGGCCGCCATGCCGGTAACGCCGGCGGCGGCACCGAGGAATTTGCGGCGGTCGATGGTGCTCATGTTCGTCTCCTCTGGTTGTTTGGACTACGTGTTATTGGTGCGGCTACGCGCGGATCTCCCGCCGCGCCGCCCTCCCTTGGGCGGCCGCTTCTGCGCGGCTATTTTAACCTTGTCTTCGCCGCCGGCGGCGTCCTTTACAGGCAACTGAGCCCGCCGTCCACCGGCAGGCAGGCGCCGGTGATGTAGCTGGCTTCATCGGATGCCAGGAACAGCGCCGCGTTGGCCACTTCCCAGCCGGTGCCCATGCGGCCCATCGGCGTGGCGGCGTCGCGCGCCTTGACCATCTCTTCGGTGCTCTTGTATTGCCCGCTGATCTGCTTGTAGATCAGCGGCGTGTTCATCAGGCCCGGCATGATCACGTTGGCGCGTATGCCCTGCCTGGCGTACTGCAGTGCCAGCCCGACGGTGAACTGGTTGACCCCGGCCTTGCTGGCGTAATAGGAA
This sequence comes from Burkholderiales bacterium, assembly GCA_036498945.1. Classification (GTDB taxonomy): domain Bacteria; phylum Pseudomonadota; class Gammaproteobacteria; order Burkholderiales; family JAEUOS01; genus JAQGMJ01. The sequence continues at coordinate 67,162 of DASYEQ010000061.1, forward strand.
CTATAGGGATAGCCCGAATAGCGGATCGCCGCCAGCGACGACACGTTGACGATCGCCCCGCGGCCTTGCTTCAGCATCACCGGCAGCACGTGCTTGCAGGTGAGGAACATGCCGGTGAGGTTGGTCTGCATCACGTGCTCCCAACTCTCCAGGCTCTCGTCGATCGGCCCGCCCATCGCGGTGATGCCGACGTTGTTGTGCAGGATGTCGATGCGCCCGTGGCGCGCGGCAACCTCCCGCACCACGTCTTCCACCTGCCGCGCGTCGCAAACGTCGGCCACCACGCTCTCGCAATAATGCCCTTCGCCTTTGATGACGGTGCGGGTTTCCTCCGCCGCGGCCGGATTGATGTCGACGCCGATCACCTTCGCGCCTTCACGCGCGAAGGTGACGGCGGTGGCCTTGCCGTTGCCCCAGCCGGGTCCGGACGAGCCGGCCCCGAACACCAGGGCGACCCGGTCCTGCAAACGCGTACCCATCGTCCTCCTCCAGGAATGCCGCCTGCCGCATCCGGCGGCAGTGCGGCGGCGCCGTGCGCGGTTTATTTTTGCGCGGCAGTGACGACGATTTCCACCAGGTGCTTCGGCGTCGCCAGCCTGGCTTCGATGGTAGCGCGCGGCGGCGTCTGGCCAGCGACGACCCAGCCGTCCCACACCTTGTTCATGTCGGCGAACAGGCGCATGTCGGAGACGAAGATCTGCGCCATCAGGATGCGCGTCTTGTCGGTGCCGGCTTCTTCCAGCAGCTTGTCGATCTGGCCCAGCACCTGGGTGGTCTGGCCCACCATGTCCTGGCTGGCGTCCTCGGCGATCTGCCCGGCGAGATAGACGGTGCCGTGGTGGATCGCCATTTCGGAGAGGCGGGCGCCGACGTGAAAACGTTCTACTTTCATTTTGACTTTCCTTCGGTTGACAAATCTATTGCAGCAAAAAATCGCGGACCACGGCAATCTGGTCCGCATCCATGAACATGGGCGCGTGCCCGACCTCGGCGATTTCCACCGTCTGCGCCTTCGGACCGCGCCGCGCCATTTCCGCGAACGTGGCCGGGTCCAGCAGGTCGGACTGCGCGCCGCGCACCGCCAGCGTGGGGCAGCGGATGGCGTCGTAATAGCTCCACAGCGGCACGTCGGCATCGCCGCTGTTCGACTGTTCGAACGGCACCGAGATCGCCGGGTCGTAGTGCATCACCAGGCCGCTGCCGTCCGCCTTCACACTGGTTTCGGTCAGGGTGCGCCACTGCGCGTCGGTCTTGAGGGCAAACGACGCGGAGACCAGGCGCACGTAACGCTGCGCTTCTTCGAAATTCTCGAAACGCGGTGCCTTGCCCACATACTCCGCGATGCGCTTGAGCGCCGCCGCCTTGAGCAGCGGGCCGACGTCGTTCAACACCAGGCGCGTGATCGGTGTCTTCGGCAGCGCCGCCAGGGCCATGCCGACGATGCCGCCGAGGGAGGTGCCCAGCCAGTGCACTTCGGGCACATCGAGGCGCGCGATCAGCGGCAGCATGTCGGAGACGTACTGCGGCGGCACGTAGTATTTCGGGTCGGCCAGCCAGTCGCTTTTGCCGCGCCCGACGATGTCCGGGCACACCACGCGGTAGTGCCCCGCCAGCGCGCGCGCCAGGTCGTCGAAATCGCGCCCGGTGCGCGTCAGCCCATGCAGGCAGACCAGCACGCGCGGATTGGCGGCATCGCCCCACTCGGTATAAGCCATGCGGTGCAGCCCGGCGGGGGAACTGCACAGCACGGTGTGCTCGCGGAATTCGCTCATTTGTCTCGGATCTGGTTGGTGGGGCGGGTATCGGGACGCGCGTAATTTTACGTCCTTGCGCGCGATGCGCAGGTCCGGCTCACCACATCGCGCCGCGCGCGTCCACCGGCCACAGTTCGGCCACGCGGCCATCGCGCACGCCGACCAGCCAGTCATGCAGGTTCACCGTCGGGTCGATATGCCCCGGGATCAGGCGCAGCTTGGCGCCCAGTTCCGGCAACGCCACCCCGTCGGCGGCAAACACCACGCCATGTTCATCGGAGGCTTTGCGGTATTCCAGCCCGGCAAGCGGCCGTCCATCCGCATCCGCATGCACCAGCGGCATGCCCGAATCCACGCTGTGGGTCTTCAGTCCCACGTCCAGCACCGCGTGCGCCGGTGCGCGGCTCATGACGGTGGCGAGGATGAACAGGCCATGCGCGAACGGCTGCGCGGTCTGGTTGCGCCCATAGTCTGCGTCCATGAAGGCGTAGGAACCCGGCTGCAATTCGTTGTAGACGCCGCTTTCCCCTTCCAGCTCGAAGGTGCCGGTGCCCGCGCCGGTGACCACCGGGCAGGGCAGGCCGGCGGAGAGCAGCAGGTCGCGCGAGAGTTTCGCCAGGCGCGTGGCCTCGGCGATCGCTGCACGACGCTCCGCAGCGCTGCGCAGATGCTGTGCGCTGCCGTGGTATGCCTGCAAGCCCATCAGGTGCAGGCCGGGCAGTTCGGCGATGGCCCGCGCCAGCGCCAGCGCGTCCTGCCCCGGTACCACGCCGCAGCGCCGCGCGCCGACATCGATCTCCACGTACACGTCCACGGTGGTTCCTGCCTGCACCGCTGCCGCCGACAGGTCGCGGGCCACCGCGGCGCTATCCACGCAGACGCCGATGCGCGCCCGTTGCGCCAGCGCCGCCACCCGCGCAAGCTTGGCTGCGCCCACCACTTCATTGGAAATCAGCACGTCGTTGATGCCGCCTGCCACCATCACCTCGGCTTCGCTCGCCTTCTGGCAACAGACGCCTACCGCACCCAGTTCGACCTGACGGCGCGCCAGCGCCGAACACTTGTGCATCTTGGCGTGGGTGCGCAGGCGCATGCCGCGTTCGCGCGCGTAGGCCGCCATGCGGGCGAGATTGGCGTCGAGCGCGTCGAGATCGACGATCAGGGCCGGCGTATCGACGTCGGCAACCGCCATGCCGAGGGTGGCCGGCGCGGGCCATTGGGTGGTGTGTGTCATGGAAGGAGGGGGCGGGCGCCGGGTAAAATGCGCATCCCGCTTGAAACTTAAATCATGAGGATATCCCATGACGACAGAAAACCAGGCGGCGATCGTCATGCATGGGAACGCGATTTCCGATGCTGCGCCGCCGCATTTCCCGCCCGCCACCCGCGCCCGATACAGATATTTCGACCTCATCATGGCAGCCTTTGTCGCCGTGCTGCTGTGCTCGAATCTGATTGGTCCGGCGAAGGTGGCACAGGTCGGCGGCGTGCAGTTCGGCGCCGCCACGCTGTTTTTCCCCATCTCCTACATCTTCGGCGACATCCTCACCGAGGTCTACGGCTATGCCCGCGCGCGCCGCGTGGTGTGGATGGGCTTCGCCGCCATGATCTTCGCCAGCGTGATGGCGGCCCTCGTGGTGGCCTTGCCGCCGGCGCCGCAATGGCCGCATCAGGCGGCCTACGAGACGGTGTTCGGTGCCACCTGGCGCGTCGCCATCGCGTCCCTTGCGGGTTTCTGGGCCGGCGAGTTCTGCAACTCCTACGTGCTGGCGCGGCTCAAGGTGCAAATGGCGGGCAGGCACTTGTGGCTGCGCCTGATCGGCTCCACCTTGGTGGGCGAGGGCGTCGATACCCTGATCTTTTTTCCGCTCGCGCTTTATGGCCTGTTGCCGGATGGTTTGTTGGCATCCATCATGCTAACCAACTACGTACTCAAATGCGCCTGGGAGATTCTCGCCACCCCGCTGACCTACAAGGTGGTCGAGGCCTTGAAGCGCGCCGAGAACGAGGATTACTATGATCGCCAGACCAATTTCAATCCCTTCCGCTTTGAAGATTAAGCTCATCGTCAGAATTCGAGGGTAGACTTGGGCTTATCGAGAGCCTGGCCGCGCCTGGATTTTGCGGTGGCCGGGAATTCGCAACGCAGCAAGCCAACAGCAAAAACCGCATGCGCACAGAGACAACCGGCCCGCGCGCCCGCCTCCCGGAAACGGCGGCCATCGCATGAATGCTCCCGCTTCCCCCGCCAATTGGGATGACTGGGTCCGGCGGACCTATGAGGCCAGCGCGGCCGCGATGCGCCAATGGGTCGAGCAGATCGAGACCGATCACGTCACCCGCGCCAAGCTTTCCTTCGCCGCCGAGCAGTGGATCGCCGCGATGAACCCGGCGAACTTCCTCGCCACCAATCCGCAGGCCTTGCAGCGGGCGATGGAAACCAAGGGCGAAAGCCTCACCGCGGGCCTCAAGCTGATGATGGCCGACGTGGCCCGCGGCCGCGTCTCCAACACCGACGAGAGCGCTTTCGAGGTCGGCAGGAACATCGCCGTCTCCGAAGGCGCGGTGGTGATGCGCAACCAGTTGGCCGAGCTGATCCAGTACGCGCCCGCCACCCCCAAGGTGCACGCCCGGCCGATCCTGCTGGTGCCGCCTTGCATCAACAAGTTCTACATCCTGGATCTCGGGCCGGAAAGCTCCTTCGTGCGCTTCCTGGTGGAGCAGGGGCACACGGTCTTCATGGTGTCCTGGCGCAACCCGACGCCGGACGAAAGCCAGTGCACCTGGGATGACTACCTGCAAATGGGCGTGGTCGAATCCATCGAGGCGGTGCAGCGCATCTGCAAGGCCAAGACCATCAACGCCCTGGGCTTTTGCGTCGGCGGCACCATCCTCGCCACCGCCCTGGCGGCGCTCGCCGCACGCGGTGAAAAGCCGGCCGAGAGCGTGACGCTGATGACCACGTTGCTGGATTTCTCGGAGGTCGGCGAACTCGGCCTGTTCGTTGATCCCGCTTCGGTTTCCTATCGCGAAAGCACGCTCGGCGGTGGCGGCCTGCTCTCCGGGCGCGAACTCGGCACGACCTTCTCCTTCCTGCGGCCGAAAGACCTGGTGTGGAATTACGTTGCCAAGGGCTACCTGCAAGGCCAGGCGCCGCCGCCTTTCGACCTGCTGTACTGGAATTCCGACGGCACTAACTTGCCGGGGCCGATGTACTGCTGGTACCTGCGCAACATGTACCTGGAAAACAACCTGCGCCAGCCGGGCAAGATCGAGTCCCTGGGCGAGCGCGTCGACCTGTCGCTGATCGACATGCCGACCTACGTGTTCGCCGCGCGCGAAGACCACATCGTGCCGTGGCAGACGGCTTTTGAATCCACCCGCCTGGTGGGCGGCCCGGTGCGCTTCACGCTTGGCGCCTCCGGACACATCGCCGGCACCATCAACCCGGCGAAAAAGAACAAGCGCAGCTACTGGATGGCCAAGGCCGGCGGGCGCAAGCTGCCGGCTTCCGCCGACCGCTGGCTGGAGGGCGCGGCCGAGCACCCCGGCAGCTGGTGGAACGACTGGATCAAGTGGCTTGACGGTTTTGGCGGCGCGCAAGTGGCGGCGCGCAAGACCTTGGGGGGCGCCGGCTACCGCAAGCTGGCGGCGGCGCCCGGCGAGTACGTGAAGGTGCGTATTTGAAACAGCTTATTTTTTCCACACTGGAGACGCGAAAATGAAACGAGTTGCATATGTTACCGGCGGCATGGGCGGGATCGGTACGGCGATCTGCCAGCGTCTGCACAAGGACGGCTTCACCGTGGTGGCCGGCTGCGGCCCCAGCCGGGATTACGCCAAGTGGCTGGCCGAGCAAAAGTCGCAGGGCTACACCTTCTACGCTTCCGTGGGAAATGTTGGAGATTGGGAGTCTACTGTGGCCGCCTTCGACAAGGTGAAGGCCGAGCACGGCCAGGTCGACGTGCTGGTGAACAACGCCGGCATCACCCGCGACGGCCAGTTCCGCAAGATGAGCAAGGAGGACTGGGACGCCGTCATCAGCACCAACCTGAACAGCCTGTTCAACGTCACCAAGCAGGTGATCGACGGCATGATCGACCGGAATTGGGGCCGCATCATCAACATCAGTTCGGTGAACGGCCAGAAGGGCCAGTTCGGCCAGACCAATTACTCCACCGCCAAGGCCGGCATCCACGGCTTCACCATGGCGCTGGCCCAGGAAGTGGCGAGCAAGGGCGTGACGGTGAATACTGTTTCGCCTGGCTATGTCGGCACCGAGATGGTCCGCGCCATCCGCCCGGACGTGCTGGAAAAGATCGTCGGCTCGGTGCCGGCCAAGCGCCTCGGCCTGCCGGAGGAGATTGCCTCGATCATCGCGTGGATTGCCTGCGACGAAGGTGGCTATGCCACCGGCGCCGACTTCTCGCTCAACGGCGGCCTGCACATGGGCTGATGCGGGCGTCAAGCGCGGGCGATTCGCGTCGCCCGCGCTGCCGCGCGGCGGCATTTCGCGCCGCACAAGCCGGCAAACGCGCGTTTGCCGCAACACCGCGCCGCAAGGGGAGCCGGGCGAATCCGAAATGCCGTTTTTGCGTGTAGAATCGGCCTTCAGTTTTTGCAGCGCGGCAAAGACCGGCGCAAGGAAATCAAACGACTGTCCAACGCCTGCCGTATGCGCACATTTTTGGGCGACGGCTTGCAGTTCATAACGGTGAGAGAGACGCCATGCCCGACACCCGCATCATCAAGAAGTACCCGAATCGCCGCCTGTACGACACGCAGACCAGTACCTACATCACCGTTACCGACGTCAAGCAACTCGTGCTCGACCAGGAGGACTTCAAGGTGGTCGACGCCAAGTCCGGCGAGGACCTGACGCGCGCCATCCTGCTGCAGATCATTCTGGAGGAAGAAAGCGGCGGCAAGCCGATCTTTTCCGCCAACGTGCTCTCCAACATCATCCGGTTCTACGGACATGCGATGCAGGGCATGATGGGCACGTATCTGGAAAAGAACGTGCAGGCTTTCCTCGACATCCAGGAGCGCATGGCCGAGCAGTCGAAGGCGCTGTTCAAGGGTAACCAGAGCGGCGGCGCCGCCAACAACGCGGATGCCTGGGCGCAGTTCATGAATTTCCAGGGCCCGATGATGCAGGGCATGATGAGCAACTACATCGAGCAGAGCAAGAACATGTTCCTGCAGATGCAGGACCAGTTCCAGAACCAGACGAAGACCATGTTCACCGGCTTCCCCTTTCCGGGGCAGGAGCCGCCGAAGAAGTAAGGCAGTCCCCGGTGGTACCGCACAAGAGCGCCTGCGGCGCTCTTTGCGTTTTGAAGAGTTGAAGCATGAGCGACAAGCCCGTTTCCGCCAGTCCCCCCCAATCCGCCCCTTCGCCCACGGTGGGCTTCGTTTCCCTCGGCTGCCCCAAGGCCCTGGTCGATTCCGAGCAGATCCTCACGCAGTTGCGCGCCGAAGGCTACGGCATCGCGCCCTCCTATGAAGGCGCTGATCTCGTGGTGGTCAACACCTGCGGTTTCATCGACGCCGCCGTGCAGGAATCGCTCGACGCCATCGGCGAGGCGCTCTCCGAAAACGGCCGCGTGATCGTCACCGGCTGCCTGGGCGCCAAGGGCGACATCGTGCAGGAGACCCACCCCAAGGTGCTGGCCGTCACCGGCCCGCACGCGGTGACCGAGGTGATGAGCGCGGTGCACACTCATCTGCCGAAGCCGCACGACCCGTTTACCGACCTGGTGCCACCGCAAGGCATCAAGCTGACGCCCAAGCATTACGCTTACCTGAAAATCTCCGAAGGCTGCAATCACCGTTGCACCTTTTGCATCATCCCCTCGATGCGCGGCGACCTGGTGAGCCGCGACATCGGCTTGGTGCTGAAAGAAGCTGAAAACCTGGTGAAGGCCGGCGTCAAGGAACTGCTGGTGATCTCGCAGGACACCAGCGCCTATGGCGTGGACGTCAAATATCGCACCGGTTTTTACAACGGCCGGCCGATCAAGACGCGCATGCACGAACTCGTCACTGCCCTGGGCGAGATGGGGGTGTGGGTGCGCATGCATTACGTCTATCCTTACCCCAGCGTCGACGAGGTGATTCCGCTGATGGCGGAGGGCAAGGTGCTGCCATATCTCGACGTGCCGTTCCAGCACGCCAGCCCGCGCATCCTCAAGCTGATGCAGCGTCCCGCCTCCGGCGAACGTAACCTCGAGCGCATCGAAGCCTGGCGCAAGATCTGCCCCGAGCTCACCATCCGCTCCACCTTCATCGCCGGCTTTCCGGGAGAGACAGAGGCTGAGTTCCAGGAACTGCTGGACTTCGTCGAAGCCGCCGAAATCGACCGCGCCGGCTGCTTCGCCTATTCACCGGTGGAAGGGGCAAAGGCGAACAACCTGCCCGATGCGCTGCCCGACGAGGTGCGCGAGGAACGCCAGGCAGAATTCATGAAGGTGCAGGAGCGCGTCTCGCGCCGGCGCCTGAAGAACAAGGTTGGCAAGACGGTGAAGGTGCTGGTCGACGAACTCAATCCCGAAGGCGCGGTGGGGCGCTCGTCCGCCGACGCACCGGACATCGACGGCAACGTGTTCATCGAACTGCCCGAGCGCCGCGCCGACCTGGCGAAGCTCAAGGTCGGTGAATTTGTCTCGGTGAAAGTGACCGGCAGCGACGCCCATGACCTGTGGGGGCGCCTTGCAGGCTAAGCGTGCGGTGTGGAAGGTTGTGGCGGGCGCGCTGTGCGCGGCTGCCTTCGGTGCGGCCCCCTGCGTGAATGCGGCGCCAACTTATTCGACCGTCGGCGACTGTGGCGGCCTGCCCAGGCTCAAGCTGAAGACGCCGCAGGGCTGGTGCGTCGGCCTGGTGGCGCAGGGCCTGCGCTTCGCGCGCGGCATCGCGCTGTTGCCCAGCGGCGATGTCGTGGTGGCCGAGATGGGAGGCTGGATGGATAACCGCGGCCACGTCTCGATCTTGCGCAAGGCCGACCACTATGCGCGCGAGAACATCTTCGACGGCTTGAACGAGCCGCACGGTGTGGCCATCGGGCCGGACCACAAGGTCTACGTCGGCGTGGTCGGCGGTGTCTTTCGCTTCGACCCGGTCAAGCCGGCGATGACACGCGAAGACGTGATCGGCGGCAAGTCCGGCGTGGCGGCGATCCCCGGCGCCGGCCTGCATCCGCTGGCGAGCCTGTTGTTCGACCCCAAGGGCGACCTCCTGGTGAGCCTGGGTTCGGAAACCGACCATTGCGACGCGCAAAAGGCGGTCAAGGTGTGCGCCGAGGAGGCCGCCGGCCATGCGGTGATCCGCCGCTATCCGATGAAATGGCCCGAGGGCAAGGCCGGCAATTTCACGGTGGAGGCGCAGGGCCTGCGCAATTCGCTGGCCATCGGCATCCACCGCGCCAGCGGCACGCTGTGGCAGGCGGAGAATTCGCGCGACGCCATCAACAAGGCCGATCCAAAATTACACGACGACCAGTTGCCGCACGACGAGATCAACCGCATCGTTGCTGGCCGCCACTACGGCTGGCCCTACTGCTACGACAACAACATCGCCAGCCCCGAATTCCCCGGCTACGACTGCAAGTCCAAGACCGCGCCCTTCCTGCTGCTGCCGCCGCACGCCGCGCCCCTGGCGATGGCGATCGACAACGACGCCAAATTGCCCGCGCCCTTCACCGGCGACATGCTGATCACCCTCCACGGCTATCGCAAGACCGGGCATCGCCTGATCGCCTTCAGGCTCGACGCCAAGGGCGAGCCAACCGGCAACCCCATCGACCTGATCGACGGCTGGGAGTCGGCCGGGGCAGGGCAGCCCACTGGCACGCCGGTGGGCCTGGCGATCGGGCCTGATGGCGCGATCTACATCTCCGAAGACCGCAACGGCACCGTGCTGCGCCTGACCCGTCAGTAGCTCCTAGGGCGTTGCCGCCGGCGCTGCGGTTGGCCGCGGGACATGCGGCCAGGGATGCATCGGCAACTGCATCGCATAGTCGCCCGCGAAGTCGGCGCCGCAGCGGCCGCTCTCCCGCAAATGCACCGTGTCGCCGGCCCAGGAGAGGGTGAAGGCGCAAGCCTCGATCGGTGCAAGCGGAATGCCGACGAAACTCGGCGCCACTTGCAACATGCCATCGCGCCAGGGCAGCGCAGGCTGTGGCGATGCCACGCCGAGGTCCGCCTGCAGCGTGCCCGCTGCCTGCCCCGGCGGCGTCGGCAGCCATTGCAGGCGGCCGGCGCGGCCGATGGCGATCAGCGCGGGCGCCGCCGATTGCAGGTCGATCTCCACCTCCAGCTCGGCGCCGTCGGCGCGCGCATAGCGGCCTTCCAGCGGCAAGAGCGGGTGCATCAGCCAGGCGAGGTGGCGGCGGTAATCCTCCTCCAGCTGCGCCATGCCGCTTTCGTAGCGCCCGCGCTGGCGGCGCCAGGTGATGTGGCGGTCGCGTACCTGCTCGTATTGCGCATGCGTCAGGGTCTTGATGCGCTCCCCGTAGGCGTTCCACACCTGCTCATCCAGCCGCGAAAGCTCGGGGTCCGCGCAAATCGTGCGATAGAGCTTGGAAGAAGCATGCGCGCAGTCGAAACTCGCCGCCTGCGCGGCGCAGCCCGCCAGCAGCAGCGCGCACAAGGCCAGGCAGCGGCGCATCGGATCAGGCGCGCGCCGCCAGCGTCTTCAGGCGCGCGCGATTGGGCGCGGCCACCACGCCGTGTTCGGTGATGAGGGCGGTCACCAGGCGCGCGGGCGTGACGTCGAACGCCGGGTGCGCCACCGGCACCCCGCGCGGCGCCCACACCACGCCGGCGTGGCCGATGACCTCGTCGCGTCCGCGTTCCTCGATCGGGATGGCGGCGCCGTTGGGGCAATCGAAATCGAGAGTGGAGAGCGGCGCGGCGACGTAAAACGGGATGCGGTGCGCGCGCGCCAGCAGCGCCAGGCCATAGGTGCCGATCTTGTTGGCGACGTCGCCATTGGCCGCCACGCGGTCGGCGCCCACCACGATGGCATCGACCTCGCCGCGCGCCATGAAATGCGCCGCCATGTTGTCGGTGATCAGGGTGCAGGGAATTTTTTCCTGCAGCAGTTCCCAGGCTGTCAGGCGCGCGCCCTGCAGGAAGGGGCGGGTCTCGTCGACCCAGACGTGGGCGATGTGCTTTTTCGCCGCGCGGATCACGCCCAGCGCCGTGCCGTAGCCGGCGGTGGCGAGCGCGCCGGCGTTGCAATGCGTGAGCACCTGCGCGTCCTGCGGCAGCAGGGGGGCGCCGTGTTTGCCGATGGCGCGGTTGATCGCCACGTCTTCCGTGTGCATGCGCCGCGCCAGTGCCACCAGCTTGTCGGCCAGCGCCGGCGGCGCGCCGCGGTGGGCGTCGATCACCGCCCGCATCCGCTTCAGGGCCCAGGCGAGATTGACCGCCGTGGGGCGGCTGGCGGCCAGCACTGCTTCGCCCTTGACCAGTGCGGCATGAAAGGCCGGCGGCGCCAGCTTGCGGCTTTGCAGCGCCTGCAAGGCCATGCCGTAGGCTGCTGCCACGCCGATGGCGGGGGCGCCGCGCACCACCATGGTCTTGATCGCGCGGGCCACGCCGGCCGCGCCGTCGCGCGGCGTATAGCGCTGCATGACAAAGCGCCGCGGCAGGATGCGCTGGTCGATCATTTCCAGGCGTGGCGTGCTGCCGGCGACCCAGCGCAAGGTATCGATTTTCATTGCAGGGAAAATTCCAGGAGAGGGGAGAACACGTCATCCCAGGATGAGGGATGCAAGACACTGTCGATGCCGCCGAAAGCGCGCGTGGCGGCGGCGAGGGCGCGTGCGCGATCGTCCGCATCGTCCGCGCGGGCATGCAGGCCGAGGTAGCTCGCGCCTTGCGCCAGCGCCGTCACGGCGGGGTCGGCGGCCAGCGCCACCACCGCGCCGCCGGCTGCCAGCCACTCGGCAATCTGCGCGCGCTGCGCCAGCGCATCGGCCGCCAGCAGCACGCGCCCGGCTTGCGGCTCGCGCTGCGCCACGCGCGTCTCGAAGCCGGCGTACTCGATCTCGGCCTTGAGCATCAGGTCGGGCGCGATGGTGGCATAACCTCCGAGCGCCTGCGCGCGCGCGATCACGCGGGCGTCGCTGCGGTAGATGTCGGCGGCGGCGTCCGCGGCGAACTTGTTGACGCCCAGGCCCAGCAGGCCCAGCTCGGCATCCAGCACCACGCGCGGCGCGCGGTCGATCAGCGGGGTGCCACCCAGGTGGGCGGCGTAGGCGGCGCTGAAGGCGGCGACGTCGCGCCCCAGCTGCGGAAAGCACTTGGTGAAGATCGCGTGCCCAGGCGTGGCCGGGCCGTGCCGCGTGATATCGCCCAGGTCGCCGCGCGCGGCAAAGGCGCGGATGACCGCATCGTCGCGCGGCGTTACGATCAGCGGCCGCCCGGCGGCCTGCGCGGCGTCGCGGCGCAGGCGCGCGATTACGCGGGCGCGTGGCGCATCGATAGTCGCGGCGGGCGCCTGTGCTTCCGGCAGTTCCCAGGCGCCGCGCTCGCGCAGGAACGCTTCGGCCCGGTTTGCCAGGCCCAGCATCGCCTCGTAGGATGCGCGCGCGTCCGCCCCCCAGGCGCAGGCGCCGTGATGCATCAGCACCATGCCGCGCGCATTCTGGCCATCCTGTTCGGCATAGGCGGCCGCGCAGGCGCGTGCCAGGTCGAAGCCGGAATGGCGATACGGCACCATCACTACCGAGCCACCGAAGGCGGCGCGTACATTGGCTTGCGCCTCTTCGGTGTTGCATACCGCCAGCACCGCCGTCGCGTGGGTATGCTCGACATACGGCCAGGGCAGGGCGGCGTGCATCAGGGTTTCGATCGAAGGCTTGCTGGCGCCGGCGCGAAGCACGAAAGGCGCCACCGCCTCGGCCAGGGTGGCAGCGGGCAGGGCGTCATGCCGCAGCAGTTCCAGCAGCGGCGCCAGCGCGAGCGGCGTGAAATCGGCCTCGGTGACCTGGCCGAGGTCGGCACCGCTGCCCTTGACGTGCAGCACGCGGTCAGCGCCTTCGCCCGCCTTGAGCGAGGTATTGCCGCCGCCATACAGCACCAGCGCCGGCTCGCTACCGATCAGGCGCGAGCTATAGACGCGCCGCGCCAGCGCGCTGGCGCAGGCGGCGGCCTCGGTGTCGTTCCAGCGATTGCGCATCTGAGCAATAAGACGGCCCTTTGGGACGCCCGGAAGTGCGAAAGAGAAGAGGAATTATAATTTGAGCGTGTCCCCTACACCTCTCAAACCCGCCGGCAGCGGGACGGCGATGCCCGGCCCCCAGGCGGCGGACGTGATTCTCGGCGCCTGGCAGCAGCTGGGCGAAGCCGCGCGCGCGGTGCGCACCGCGGTGTTCGTGGTCGAGCAGAACATTGCCGAAGAGGAGGAGTGGGACGAGTGGGACGCGCCATCCCTGCACGCGGTAGGCTATGGCGCCGCCGGCGCGGCCCTGGGCACCGGGCGCCTGCTGCCGCCGGTCTTCGACGCGCAGCCGGGAGTGGGGCACATCGGCCGCATGGCGGTGCTGAAGGAAGCGCGCGGCACCGGCATCGGCGGCGCGATCCTGCGGCGCCTGATGCAGGCGGCCCCGGAATATGGATATACGCAAATTGTGCTGCATGCGCAAAGCCATGTGGCCGGTTTTTACGCGCGCCACGGCTTTGTCGCCGAAGGTGCGGAATTTCTTGAAGTCGGCATACCGCACGTCGCCATGCGTGCGCGCCTGCAATAGCCGGGCGCGAAAGCGCATGGCCGGGAGAGCCAATTGAGCACCACGACCAGCACCGCCATCAACCACACCCGGCGCGACATCCGCGTCATCAGCCTGGTTGGCCTGGCGCACGGGCTTTCGCACTTCTACGCGCTCTCGCTGTCGGTGCTGATGTTCGCTTTCGTCAAGAGCGACCTCGGGCTTTCCTTCACCGAGACCGGCTTCGTCGTCACCGTGTTCTACGCCACCTCGGGCTTCTCGCAGACCGTGGCCGGCTTCGCCACCGATCGCTTCGGCGGCCCGCGCATGCTGTTCACCGGCCTGGCGCTGTTCGCGCTCGCCTACCTGGTGCTGGGCATGACCTCCTCCTACTGGGTGGTGCTGGTTTGCGCCGTGATCGCGGGCCTGGGCAATAGCGTGTTCCACCCGGCCGATTTTTCCATTCTCAACTCGGCGGTGGACCCCAAGCGCCTGGGCTACGCCTTTTCCGCGCACGGCTTCACCGGCAATGTCGGCTTCATGCTGGCGCCGGTGATCATGGGCCCGCTGGCCGCCTTTGGCGGCTGGCACGGCGCCATGACCGCGGGCGGCCTGGTGGCGCTGCTCTCGCTGGTCTTCCTGGTGCTGCAACGCGACCTGCTGCAGCCCTTCGAACGCGCCGAGACCGTCGCCCACAGCGGCCCGCCGCCCGGCGCGCGCGTGCTGGTCTCGCTGCCGGTGCTGATGTGCTTCGCTTTCTTTTTCCTGCTGGCCTCCGGCATCGTCGGCATCCAGTCGGTCGGCCCCGGCGTGATGACCACCGTGTTCCACATGCCGCGCGCCACCGCGCTGGACATCATTTCCGGCTTTCTCGGCGGCGGCACCGCCGGCATCGCCGCCGGCGGCTGGCTGGCCGGGCGCACCGAGCGCCACGAATGGGTCGCCGGCATCGGCATGGCCGGTGCCTGCGTGCTGATCGGCGTTGCCGCCACCGGCGTGCTGCCGATCGCCGGCATCGCCGTCGCGCTCGCCGTAGCGGGCTTCTTCTCCGGCGTCGCGCAGCCCTCGCGCGACATGGTGATCCGCAAGGCCGCGCCCAAGGGATCCACCGGCAAGGTCTATGGCTTCGTCTATTCGGGTCTTGACGCCGGCTCCTCCACTGCGCCGCTGCTGTTCGGCTTCATGCTCGACCACGCGCACGGCGACTTGGTGATGTACTGCGTGGCCGCCTTCTGGGCGCTGGCCATGTTCACCATTGTCACGGTGCAAAAGCGCGCGCCGCAGGTAATGCCGAAGGCGGCCTGAGCCGCTACGCCGCGTGCAGGTGCGGCGGCGCGGCTGGCGGGGGATTGTGCAGCAGCCACGGGCTGGTCTGCGGCTGCAACCGCGCCGCGGCGCCAGGCCCCCATAAACCCCCAGCTTTTTCGGAAAAAACGCTGCCTGGCGCGGCTGCGGCTACCGCCGTCCCCCATGAATCCCCAGGTTTTTGCGAAAAAACGTTAGGCCCGGAAGCAGTATCGGCGTTCTCCGGCGATTCTTCGGCCGGCGCAAGCTCGCCCTCCGCCCCCTCATCCATGCGCTCAATCTCTTCCAGGGTGGGCAGCCTCCCCGCCTTCTCCAGCTTGGCGTAGTGCTGCTCATTGAGCCGGTCCAGCCGCT
>DASYEQ010000062.1:0-11157 GCA_036498945.1 Burkholderiales bacterium
GCGCGCTCGCCTGCGCGCCATTCTTCAACTCGACGAACGCGCAGGGCGTCTCGCCCCAGCGCGTATCCGGCTTCGCGACGACGGCCACCGCAAGCACCGCCGGATGCCTGTACAGCACGTCCTCGACCTCGATGCTCGATATGTTCTCGCCACCCGAGATGATGATGTCCTTGCTGCGATCCTTGATGCGCACGTAGCCGTCCGGATACGCGACGGCGAGATCGCCCGTATGAAACCAGCCGCCGCGAAACGCTTCTTCCGTGGCCGCCGCATTCTTCAGATAACCCTTCATCGCGATGTTGCCGCGGAACATGATCTCGCCCATGGTCTCGCCATCGGCGGGCACCGGCCGCATGGTCTCGGGGTCGAGCACGGCGATGCCCTCCTGCAGGGCATAGGCGACGCCCTGGCGGCCCATCAGGCGGGTGCGCTCGCCGATGTCTTTCTCGGCCCAGTCGGGGTGCTTGGCGCATACCGATGCGGGGCCGTAGACCTCGGTGAGGCCATAGACGTGGGTCAGGTCGAAGCCCATCTTTTCCATGCCTTCGATCATCGAGGCCGGCGGCGCGGCGGCGGCTACCATGGCGCTCACCTTGTGGCCGATGCCGGCCTTCATTTCGGCGGGGGCGTTGATCAGGGTGGAATGCACGATGGGGGCGCCGCAATAATGCGTCACCTTTTCGTCGCGGATCAAATCGAAAATCGCCTGCGCCTCCACCTTGCGCAGGCAGACATTGGTGCCGGCGATCTCCGCCAGGGTCCAGGGGAAGCACCAGCCGTTGCAATGGAACATCGGCAAGGTCCAGAGGTAGACCGCGAAGTGTGGCAACGTCCACACCACGATGTTGGAAGTGGCATTCAGATACGCGCCGCGATGATGCGTCACCACACCCTTGGGGTTGCCGGTGGTGCCGGAGGTGTAATTCAGCGCGATGGCTTCCCATTCGTCTTGCGGATGGCGCCACGCATATTGCGCGTCGCCGCCGGCGACGAAGGCCTCGTACTCGAGGCTGCCGATGCGCTCGCCGGGCCCCTGGTATTCGGGGTCGTCGACGTCGATCACCAGGCGCTTCACCTTCGCCTGCGCCAGCGCCTCGCGCATCACGCCGGAAAATTCACGATCGACGATCACCGCCTTGCTCTCGCTATGCTCGAGCATGAAGGCGATGGCCGGGGCGTCCAGGCGGGTATTGAGCGAATTGAGCACCGCGCCCAGCATGGGCACGCCGAAATGCGCCTCGACCATCGCGGGAATGTTGGGCAGCATCACCGCCACGGTGTCACCGACGCCGATGCCGCGTGCGGCCAGCGCCGAGGCCAACTGGCGGCAGCGCGCGTAGGTCTCGCTCCAGTTGCGGCGCACCGCGCCGTGCACCACCGCCAGGCGCTGTGGATAGACGGCGGCGGCGCGGGCGATGAACGACAGCGGGCTCAAGGCCACGTGGTTGGCGGCGTTGCGCGGCAGGCCTTGCTCGTAGATGTTCGCCATTTGTCTCGCTGGGTAACGCCCCGTGCACAAGCCGGGCGCTTTATGAACCGGGGGCTGCCCAAGTTCTCATCGTATGATGCACATTGTAATGAACTCCCCAGCCAGCGTAACCGGCCCCGGCGACGGCCTCGGCGGACGCGTGCCGAAGCGCGCGCTGATCGCCCTCGCCCTGTCGCTGGCGGTGCATGCGCTGCTGGTGGGCGGGGTGGTGTTCGGCCCCTTCGATTTCCACCCGGCCGAGGAGCCGTCGGTGGTACAGGCGCGCCTGCTGCCCCCGCCTCCGCCACCTGCGCCGGCGCCGCAATTACAGCCGGAGACGCAGCTCAAGACGCCGGTGCACCATCCGGCGACACCGCATCCGGCGCCGCGCCATGCACCACCTGTGCTCAGGGCTCCCGCACCCAGCGACAGCACTGTCGCCGAAGCGGCGCCCGGCCCGGCGGTGGAAGCCTCCGGTCCCGCGCAGGCGCCGGCACCGGCCGCTGCCCCACCTGTGCCGCCCTCCCCGGCCCCCGTGCCGCCCGCTGCCGCCAAACCTTCTCCTCTACCAGCGCACGCGCGCATCGAATTCGAGCTCAACATCGAGGCGAAGAGATTCAAGGCGACGACGGTGCAGGAATGGCGCATGCAGGACGGGAATTACGATGTGCGCATGTCCGGCGCGGCGCTGATTTTCATCAAGGTGTTCCGCGTCGCCTTCGAGAGCCGCGGCACGGTCGCGGGCGGCCAACTGGTGCCGACCCGTTATTCGGACGACCGCGACGGCCACGTCAACGCCATCGATTTCAATACGCAGGCGCAGAGCGCGCAGGTGCACGAGGCCAGCGGCAACGAGAAGAGCATTGCCCTGACCGCACCGCCCGCCGACCCGATGAGCCTGCCCTATGCGCTGGCGCTGAACCCGGACATGCCGGTGGGCACGGTGCTGATGGCGGCCAACAAGGAAAACATCGAGCCGGTGCACCTGGTGGCGCGTCGCGACGAACCCTTGTACACCGACCATTTCGCCGCCAATACGCGCTTTTACGATTTTCGCCGCGCCGATGGCGTCGGCGGCGTGCAGGTGTGGCTGTCGCTTGACAAGCACTGGCTGCCGGTGAAGCTGCGCATTTCCGGGCGCGACGGCCCGGTGAGCTTCACCGCGACGCGCTACGAGCTGGATCCGCCGCAAAAGTAGTCCGGACAGGCGGCTTCCCCGCGCCCAAATGGTGCGCAACCCTGTAGAATTTCATCTTTTGCGCCGCAGCATACGCGTATTCGCGCCGTATCCGCCGCAGTGCCAGCCGGACACCCATAGACCATGTCGCAAGCCGAACTCGCCAAGAGCTTTGAACCCCACGCCATCGAGGCCAAGTGGTATCCCGTGTGGGAGGCCGCCGGCTATTTCAAGGCCGGGTACGATGTCACGAAACCCTCTTTTTCCATCCAGCTGCCGCCGCCAAACGTCACCGGCACGCTGCACATGGGCCACGCCTTCAACCAGACGGTGATGGATGCGCTGACACGCTATCACCGCATGAAGGGCGAGAACACG
The DNA here is from genome assembly GCA_036498945.1 of Burkholderiales bacterium. Lineage (GTDB taxonomy): Bacteria > Pseudomonadota > Gammaproteobacteria > Burkholderiales > JAEUOS01 > JAQGMJ01. The sequence continues at coordinate 3,024 of DASYEQ010000062.1, forward strand.
CTGTGGCTGCCGGGCACCGACCACGCCGGCATCGCCACGCAGATGGTGGTGGAGCGCCAGCTCGGGCTGCAAAAGGTGTCGCGCCATGACCTGGGGCGCGAGAAGTTCGTCGAGCGGGTGTGGGAGTGGAAGGAAGAGTCCGGTTCCACCATTACCGGGCAGATGCGCCGCCTGGGCGACTCGTGTGACTGGAGCCGCGAATACTTCACCATGGACGACAAGCTGTCGAAGGCGGTGGTGGAGGTGTTCGTGCGCCTGCACGAGCAAGGCCTGATCTACCGCGGCAAGCGCCTGGTGAACTGGGACCCGGTGCTGGGCACGGCGCTCTCCGATCTCGAAGTGGAAAAGGACGAGGAGGAAGACGGCTTTCTCTGGAACATCCGCTACCCGCTGGCGGACGGCTCCGGCGACCTGACGATTGCCACCACCCGGCCCGAGACCATGCTGGGCGATGTGGCGGTAATGGTGCACCCGGAAGACGAGCGCTATGCGGCACTGATCGGAAAGAAGGTCAAGTTGCCGCTCGCCGAGCGCGAGATTCCGATCATCGCCGACAGTTACGTCGACCGCGAATTCGGTACCGGCGTGGTGAAAGTGACCCCGGCGCACGACTTCAACGACTACGCGGTGGGCCAGCGCCACAAGCTGGAGATGATCTCCATCCTCACCCTGGATGCCAAGGTGAACGACAACGCTCCGGCCGCCTATCGCGGCATGGACCGCTTCGCCGCGCGCAAGCAGATCGTGAGCGACCTTGAAGCGCTGGGCCTGATGGGCGAGATCAAGCCGCACAAGCTGAAGGTGCCGCGCGGCGACCGCTCCGGTACCGTGATCGAGCCGATGCTGACCGACCAGTGGTTCGTGGCAATGAGCAAGTCCGGCCCCTCGGGCAAGAGCATCACCCAGACCTCGCTGGACGTGGTGGCTTCCGGCGAAGTGAAGTTCTTCCCCGAGAACTGGACCACCACCTACAACCAGTGGCTGGAAAATATCCAGGACTGGTGCATCTCGCGCCAGCTCTGGTGGGGACACCAGATTCCGGCCTGGTACGGCGAGAGCGGGCAGATTTTCGTCGCCCGCGACGAGGCCGGTGCACAGGGACAGGCCAAGGCCGCCGGCTATACCGGCAAGCTCACGCGCGACGTCGACGTGCTCGACACCTGGTTCTCCTCGGCGCTGGTGTGCTTCTCGACCCTGGGCTGGCCGGAACCGCAAGGCGACGACAAGGTCGCCACCGACCTCTACCTGCCCTCCTCGGTTCTCGTGACGGGCTTCGACATCATTTTCTTCTGGGTCGCCCGGATGATCATGATGACCACCCACTTCACCGGCCGCGTGCCGTTCAAGCACGTCTACATCCACGGCCTGATCCGCGATGCCGAAGGCCAGAAGATGTCCAAGTCCAAGGGCAACACCCTGGATCCGGTGGACCTGATCGACGGTATCCCGCTCGATGCGCTGCTGGAAAAGCGCACCACTGGTCTGATGCGTCCGCAGGATGCGTCGAAGATCGAGAAGAAGACGCGCAAGGAATTCCCCGACGGCATCCCCGCTTTCGGCGCCGACGCCCTGCGGTTCACCATGGCCGCCTACGCGACCCTGGGCCGCAACATCAATTTCGACCTCAAGCGCTGCGAAGGTTATCGCAACTTCTGCAACAAGCTGTGGAACGCCACCCGCTTCGTGCTGATGAATTGCGAGGGCAAGGACACGGGCTTGAACGACAAAGACCCGGTCGAGCTTTCGTTCGTCGACCAGTGGATCATCAGCCAGCTGCAGCGCGCCGAAGCCGCCGTGGCGCAAGGCTTTGCCGACTATCGCCTGGATAACGTGGCGACGGCGATCTATCGCTTCGTCTGGGACGAGTATTGCGACTGGTATGTGGAACTGGCGAAGGTGCAGTTGCAGCAGGGCAACGAGGCGCAGCAGCGCGGCACGCGGCGCACGCTGATCCGCGTGCTCGAAGCGACGCTGCGCCTGGCGCACCCCGTCATCCCCTTCATCACCGAGGAGTTGTGGCATTCGGTGAAGGCGCTGGCGGGCAAGACCGGCGAGAGCATCAGCGTCGCGCCCTATCCGAAGTCCGAGTCGGCGAAGATCGACGAGGCGGCCGAGGCGCGCATGGCCACGCTCAAAGACCTGACCAACGCCTGCCGCAACCTGCGCGGCGAGATGGGGCTTTCGCCCGGCGAGAAGGTGCCGCTGATCGTCACCGGCAAGGCTGCCGACGTGGCGGCCTTCGGCCCCTACATGCAGTTGCTCGGCCGCCTGTCGGAAGTGCGCGCGGCCGATATCCTGCCGGCCGGGCCGGCGCCCTCCTCCGTGGTGGGCGACTACCGCCTGATGCTGGAAGTGAAAATCGACGTCGCCGCCGAATGCGCCCGCCTGCAAAAGGAAATCTCGCGCATCGAGAACGAGGTCACCAAGGCGCAAGCCAAGCTGTCGAACGAAGGCTTCGTCGCGCGCGCGCCGGCGGCGGTGGTGGCGCAGGAAAAGGAACGCGTCGCCGGCTTTGGCGCCACGCTCGCCAAGCTGCGCGAGCAGGTCGCCTCGCTGGGCGGCAAATAACCGGGCGGCGCCTGCTCTACGAGGGGCGCCCTGCTTTTTGCTTCGGGAAAGCGCGCCCTCGCAGGCGCGCGGCCCTACTTTTTCTTCAGGTAGAAAAAGTATTCGCGGTTGACTTCACTGCTTTCCAAGAGGCCATGGCCGGTCTGCTTGGAAAAGGCGGCGAAATCACGCATCGAGCCGGGGTCGGTCGCCACCACCTTGAGCACCTGGCCGCTTTCGAGCTCGGCCAGCGCCTTTTTCGCCCGCAGGATGGGCAGGGGGCAGTTGAGACCGCGAGTGTCGATTTCCTTGGTGAAATCCATTGAAGTGGGCTCCGTGCGCCGGAGAAAAGCCAAAGTTCGGACCGATATTGTAGCCGGTCCGCAAAACCGGCGTGTGATGCAGTTCCTTGGGTTCGCGCCCGGAAAGCGGCATAATCAGCAAACCCCGGTACATTTCGCGCCCCGTCAAGAGACCAAAAAACTGCGATGGCCGCTTCCACACCTCAAAAAAGCCAGACCTGGCACGTGCTGGTCACCCAGTTGCCCGACGAGGCCAATTCGCGCATGCGCATCCTGCGCATGCTCGAGGCGATGGGCTGCGGCATCCTGCGCGATTCGGTGTTCCTGCTGCCGGACACACCTACGGTACGCCCAAGCCTGTCCAAGCTGGGCGAGCACATCAGCGTCAACGGCGGCACCCATTACCTGCTCAACGTGCAGAGCGACGAGGCGCAAAGCGCGGCGTTTTCCCGCCTGTTCAATCGCGACAACCTCTACGTCGAGCTGATCAAGACCCTGGAAAGCCTGCGCGGCGGCTTCGGCGTCACCGACCCCACTTCCATCTCGCGCACGGTGATCAAGCTGGCGCGCGAATTCGAGACCATTTCCTCGCTGGACTTTTTCCCCAGCGCCGCCCGCGAACGCGCGGAAAAATCCTTGCAGGCGGCGCAGTCCGACGTGCGCAAACTCCTGTTCCCGCAGACGGCGGATTCCAGCACGACCCAGCGCATCACCGCGCGGGCGCGCTATTTCCGCCGCATCTGGGTGACCTACAAGCCGCTGTGGGCCGACCGCCTGGCCTCGGCCTGGCTGATCCGCCGCTTCATCGACGCCGAAAGCACGGTGTTGTGGGGCGAACGCGGCCATCCGGTGCCGGAAATGGCGGTGAGCTTTGGTTTCGAGGGCGCGCAATTTTGCAACACCGCGACGCAAGTGACCTACGAAGTGCTGCTGGACGCTTTCAACATGAAAGACCCGGCGTTGAAGCGCATCGCCGGCATCATCCATGCGCTCGACATCGGCGGCAGCCAGGTGCCGGAAGCCGCCGGGGTGGAAAGCCTGCTGCAGGGCGCGCAACGGCGCGCGCCGGACGAAAAGTCGCTGCTGGCGGAAACCGAGAAGACCTTCGACCTGCTCTACGACGCCTACTTCGAACAGCCGGCCAGGCAGGCCTAGGGCGCGGGCTGGCGGCTGACTAGCTGGTGCAGCGCGCCTCCGGCGGGCGTTCGGAGAGCGGCGGCAGGGGCCGCGGCCCCTTCTCCTTGTCGTCTGACTTGCCTTCCTTTTCGCGCCTTTCCTCGCCCAGCTGGTCCCACAGGGCGCGGATGCGCGCGTCGATGATCGACTGCTGGTAGAAATCACCGTCGCCGGCGCAGCGCGCCACCATCAGTTCGTCGATCGCCGGCTGCGTGCGCCCGAGCAGGGCGTAGTTTTCGCCCTGCGCCTGGTGCTGCGCCATGCGCTTGCCCACCGCGGCATAGCTTTTCGCCTGCAACGCGAACACCTGCGGATCGCTGGTGTAGGTCTGCGCCTGGTCGCGCAACAGGGCCAGCGCCTCGGGGTGGCGCCCGGCTTTTTGCAGGGTCTCGATCAGCTCGATCTGCAGGTAGCGCGCCTGCGGATACCTGGCCGCCGCCGCCTTGAACAAGGCGACCGCGCCGGCGTAATCCTTGCGCTCGGCCTGCAGGGTGGCGGCGAGGCTGTCGATCAGCGGGTGGCTGACGGTCTTCGGAATCTGTGCCAGCTCCGCCTGCGCGCGGTCGTATTCGTGCGCGCCCAGCAGCGCCCAGGCATAGCCGTAGTGGGTGGCGGTGAGGTTGGAGTAAGTCTTGTCGGCCAGCTGGCCGGCGAAATAGCTCACCGCCTGGCGCCGCGTCTCGGTGGTGTTGCCGAGAGTGGCGCGCAGTTTGGCGCGCACCAGGCTGAAGGCGAGCGAATCGGCGTGCTGGCGGTACGGCACCGACTGCGCGCGGTTGCGCACGTCGGCAATGCGCTCGGTGGTCAGCGGGTGGGTGCGGATGTAGACCGGCACGGCGCCGGTATCGTTGATGCGGGTGGCCGTCTGCAGGCGCTCGAAAAACACCGGCATGGCAGTGACGTCGAAACCGCCCTTTCTCAGGATGCCGAAACCGATACGGTCGGCCTCGCGCTCGAAATCGCGCGAATACGCCAGTTGCTGGCTCAGCGGCAGCGACATGCCGACCATGGCGCAGGCCTGGGTGCCCTGCGAGCTGGAGTGCGCCGCCAGGATGCACAGCGCGGTGCCCACCAGCGAAGCGATGGAGGTCTTCTGCCCGGCCGAAACGGCGCGGGCCACGTGCTTCTGGATCAGGTGGCCGAGCTCGTGGCCGAGCACGCTCGCAGCCTCCGACTCGCTTTGCGCCGCCAGCAAGAGGCCGGTGTTGACGCCGATGAAGCCACCGAGCATGGCGAAGGCGTTGATGCTTTCGTCCTTCACCATGAAGAACTGCACGTCCAGCCCGGGCTCGGGGCTGGCGGCAACCAGACGTTCGCCCAGTTCCTGCACGTAGGCGGTAACTTCGGGATCGTCGAGGTAATCCGGGCTGTCGCGCAGTTCGCGGTAATACTCCAGGCCGATGCGCCGCTCCATCTGCGGGGTCAGCAGGTTGGCCGACTCATCCCCCAGTTGCGGCAGGTTTTGCGCGCGCGGCGCGATGGCGGGCGCGGCCAGGGAACAGGCCAGGAGACCGGCGAGCATGTGGGTGCGCAAGCGCGGCGGGGAAGAAAGCGCCGCGGCGGTATCCATGCGCCGGTGCGCGGAAAAGCGGAATTTCATGGATGTTATGATAACTGCGAAATGCGCCGGTTCCCGCAACTGTTGCCGGCCGGCGCCACCCTCTCTTTTCGCATATGAGTTCCTCCTCTTCCCAGGATTCGCCCCTGACGCACTTCGACGCCGAAGGCCAGGCGCACATGGTCGATGTCGGCGCCAAGGCCGAGACCCGCCGCGTCGCGGTAGCGCGCGGCAGCATCCGCATGCAGCCGGCAACGCTCGAACTGATCGCCGCTGGCGGCGTGAAAAAAGGCGACGTGCTGGGCATCGCACGCATCGCCGCCATCCAGGCGGCGAAAAAGACTTCCGACCTGATCCCGCTGTGCCACCCGCTCGCGCTGACGCGGGTGGCGGCCGAGTTCGAGATCGACCGGGCCGCTTCCAGCGTGCATTGCACCGTCACCGCCGAGACCGTCGGGCGCACCGGCGTCGAGATGGAAGCCTTGACTGCGGTGCAGGTGGGCCTGCTGACGATCTACGACATGTGCAAGGCGGCCGATCGCGGCATGCGCATGGAAGACATCGGCCTGTTGTCCAAGGAAGGCGGCAAGTCGGGCATATGGCGCGCGGCCTGATGCGCGCCGGTCACGGTGTTGCGATGCGCCGCCGCGCCGCGCCGGCCGCTGCCCCCTGATGCTGCGCAATCTGTTGCGCGCGCTCGGCCCGCGGCCGCCGGCCGATGCGCCCGCGAACCCGGATTTCGCCGCCGCCGGGCCCAAGGGTTCTGCATCCGCGAGCGTCCTTCCCGCAACTGCCGCCCCCGCGCCGGCCGATGCGCCCGCTCCCGCCGGCCCGTACGCGGCGGCGCAGTCCGCGCAGGAACGCGGCGATCACGCCGCCGCCTTCGCGATCTTCCGCGCCCACATCGCGCAATCTCCGGACGATGTCGATGCCATCGCCACGCTCGGCGGCGCCCTGGTGCGGCAGGCGCGGCTCGACGAAGCGCAGGGACTGCTGTGGCCGGCGCTGGCGCGCTTTCCAGCGGCGGCCCCGCTGCTATACAACAGCGGCGCGCTGGCGCAGGCGCGCATGCAGGTCGATGAAGCGATCCGCCTGTTCCGCCTGGCACTGGCCTGCGAGCCCGGTTTCGCCATGGCGCGCTACATGCTGGCGATCCTGCTGCTGCTCAAGGGTGAATATGGCGAAGGCCTGTTGCAGCTGCGCGCGCGCAATGAATTGAACGGCCCGCCCTCGACCGCCTGGCCGCGCCAGGTGCCGCGGTGGGAAGGCCAGTCGCTCGCCGGCAAGCGGCTGCTGGTCTGGTCCGATTGGGGCGGCCTGGGCGACGAGCTCCAATTCGCGCGTTACCTGACGCCGCTGGCAAGCCGCTGGCGCCCGGAAGAACTGATCTTCGGCTGCAGCGATGCCGGCCGGCGCCTATACGCCGCCCTTCCCGGTGTCGATCGCGCCGCCGTCACCCTCGACAGTGCCGAAGCGGTGGATTACCAGGCCGCCCTGCTCGACCTGCCGGTGATCTTCGGCACCACCCTGGACAACATGCCGCCGGCCGAACCCTATTTGCACGCCGTTGCCGCCGAGGTCGCGCAATGGGCGCAACGCCTGGCTGGCATCGGCGGCCGGCGCATCGGCTTGTGCTGGGGCGCCGGATTCTGGGGCAAAGCCACGCGCAGCGACAAAGCGGTGCCGCTGGAACTGCTGGCGCGCCTGGCGGCGCTGCGGGACACGCATTTCGTCAGCCTGCAAAAGGGGCCGGCACGCGCCGAATTGCCTTGTCCCGGCCTGCCGGTCCTCGACTTCGATGCCCACATCAACGATTTCGGGGATACCGCAGCCCTGATCCAGAATCTCGACCTGGTGATCAGCGTGGATACGTCGGTGGCGCACCTGGCGGGCGCCTTGGGCAAGCCGGTGATTCTGCTGCTGCAATGGGAAAGCGGCAACTTCTGGCTGCTCGACCGCGCGGATTCGCCCTGGTACCCCAGCATGCGCATCGTGCGGCAGAAAGTGCCGCGCGATTGGCAGGGCGTGATAGATCAGTTGCTGCAGTTACTGTCCTGATCCAGGCAAGCCCTGCGCTCCGCAAAACTGACGTTTTACGGCACTTTGGTGCCATTCTGCGACGCAGCAATCCAGAAGAAATGTTATCGCCTTTTCGCAGTGTTAAATAACATTAAATAATCAATCACTTATGACACACGCTCAAGTATGTCCGCGGATGGCATGCTTGCTGCACTTCCCGGATCGAGGTTCAACTTCACCTCATCTTTGAATAACAAACTCCGGGAGCTTTTAAATGATTAAGCAAGCACAAAAAGGTTTTACCCTGATCGAACTGATGATCGTGGTCGCGATTATCGGTATTCTGGCCGCCGTCGCGCTGCCCGCGTACCAGGACTACACCGTCCGCGCCCGCGTTTCTGAACTGATCCTGGCTGGTTCCTCGGCCAAGACCGGCCTCTCCGAAGGCATTCAGACCTACGGTTCGTGGGCCGCCAGCTGGACCTCGGCGATCACCATCTCCGCCACCGGCATGATTTACTCGGCCACCGTC
>DASYEQ010000063.1:0-73210 GCA_036498945.1 Burkholderiales bacterium
CTTCTTTCGCGCCGGCAAACTGTTCGACGCCTCCGGGCGCTTGCTGGGCTTCGAAGAAATGGAACAGGAAGTACGCGACGCCCTGGTGATCGGCGGCACCTGGCGCAAGGGCGAACCAGAGATCCGTTTCCGCATGCCCAACCGCGAGCCGGCGCTGCGCGCACTGGAACGGGTGCATGAACGCCTCGACAAGCTCAACGAAGCGCATTACGCCGCGCTGGAAAGGGAGGAGAGGCGCGCGCCGCGCGAAGCGCCGGGGCTGGCGCGGCAGGGCACTGTACCGCAAGGCATGTGGACGGCGCTGCATCTCGAAGAGGCCGCGCCACCGCGAACAGAAGAGGGTGGGGCGCCGGTTGGTCCCCCAGTGCCGCCGGCTGAAGCCGCCGCGCCGGCGGACAATGTTGCCGAAAAAACTCATGGTTTCTCAGGGTCGGCGACCACAAGTGAAGTAAAACCGCCGCCGGCGACCACAACTGTGGTCGAACAGCAGGTCGCGTCAATTGCGGCAACGCCAGCCTCTCCCTCGCTAGCGAGAAGCAACACCAACCCCGGTGCGCCGCTGATCAAGCGCCACGACCCGGACCTGATGTGGGGCGGCAAGCGCAAGCAGGTGGAATGGGAGCCGGGGCTGGCGCAGCAGGAGCATATGGCGCGAGCGCGGCACGCGGAGCTGGACGACGAGGTGAGGCGCAATCTCGAAGCACGCGGCGGGCGCGTCAAGCCGGGGCCGCTGCGGCCACAGGGACTGCCGCCGGGGTACAACCCGCCGTGGCTACGGGACGACCGGCCGCAGTTCGCGATTGGGGCCGGGGAGTGCTCGCTGGATGATTGAAGACACGTTCTACCGCGCGGGATTCCCGCTTTCGCGAGAATGACAAGTGAGGAGATTGGCAACGCATGGGCGAGACGTGGCGCAAAAAAACGCGCCCCGTAGAGCGCGCTTTAGTTTTGAGCAGCAGCGCTTTATTGTTGCAGTGCCGTCGGCGTCTGGGAGCGCACGTTTGCGCCCAGCGCCAGTTTGCGTAATTGCGCGATATCACGCAGCGGCGGGGCCCCGTACAGGCGGCTGTATTCACGGGAAAATTGCGAGGGGCTTTCGTAGCCGACGCGGTGGCCGGCGGAGGCGGCGTCCTGCATTTCGGTGAGCATCAGGCGCCGCGCTTCCTGCAGGCGCAGTTGCTTCTGGTATTGCAGGGGGCTTAGCGCGGTGACCGCCTTGAAGTGGTGGTGCAGCGAGCTCTCGCTCATGTGCACGGTCTTGGCGAGGTCTTCGATGCGCAGCGGGCGCGCGTAGTTGGTCTTCAGCCAGTCGATGGCGCGCGAGATCTGGCCGGTCTGGCTTTCTGCCACGGCGAGGTTGCGCAGGCGCGGACCGAGTTCGCCGGTGAGCAGGCGATAGATCAGCTCGCGCTCGATCATCGGCGCGAGTACGGCGATGTCCTGCGGGCTGTCGAGCAGGCGCGCCAGGCGCAGCACGGGGTCGAGCAGTTCGACGGTGAGCTGGCCTACCGCCATGGCGCGGCCGGAGGCGGAGGGCGGCTTGGAGAGGCTCATCTCGCTCATCAGCGCGCCGATGCGCCGCGGGTCGAGGTCGAACATGAAGCAGAGGTAGGGCTCTTCCTCGGAAGCGCGGGTGACGCGGCCGATCACCGGCAGGTCGACCGAGCTGACCAGATAGCGGCTTTGGTCGTAGAGGAAGCTGTCTTCGCCCAGCGTCACGTGCTTTTCGCCCTGAGCGATCAGGGCGAGAGCGGGCTTGTAGACGCCGCAACTGCCGCCGGGGGTGGTCTGCGTGCCGCGAATGAGGGTCAGGCCTGGAATGGCGGTCTTGTGGATGCCATTGGCGCCGGAGTATCGTTCAATCACGGCCGAAAGTTCGCGCTGGTACCACGCGACGGACGGCCGGCTGGAAGTAGGCGGAATGTCGGTGAGGAGCATGTCGTTTCGAAGGAGGGGGTAGGCGCTTAGCTTACCCAATCCGCCGCTGCTTTGATATGCGACTTAGCTCGGATTTACAGAATCAGGCAATAACTTTGCGGGATTGTGCAGGCGCAATAGTCAGGTCGCCGGTGGGCTTATTTGCGCCAGGGCTTGGCGGATCGCTTCGGCATCGGCCGGGCGCACCAGCTTGGCGACTTGCGCGCCGTCGCGCAGGAACACCAGGGTGGGCCAGAGCTTGACGCCGAAGGCGCGCCCGAGCGGGCGGCCGGGGCCGTCTTCCACCTTGATCAGGCGCATCTCGCCGTGGCCGGCAAAGGCTTCCCCGATCAGCGGCTGGGCGCGGCGGCAATGGCCGCACCAGTTGGTGCCGAATTCGACGACGGTGGCACCGGTGAGCGCGTCGAGCTCGGCGCGGGTGAGGGTTTCGGGGGCGAAGGGGTCGGTGGGGCGCATGGCTTGGAATACCGGGCAGGTGGGTCAAGGAGAAGCGCTCCTTGACCGGTGATGCCCAAGTATATGGAGCCCGGGCGCCCCGCTTCAACCGCTTTACATCGTCGGCAAATAGGCCTCCAGCCGGTCGATGGTCTGGTTGCCCCCTTCGATGGCGTGGTATTTCTCCACCACCATGGCGCGCTGCTCGGCGGAGGAAAAGAGGCTCTTCATCGTCAGCCAGGTCTTGCCGTGCACGGCCTCGAAGGTGAGGGTGACGTGGAACACGCCTTGGTCTTTCCAGTCGCCGTGAAGGTAGACCAGGCGCTCGGGGCTTTTCACTTCGAGGTAGTGCACCTTGTTGTCGAAGTCGCCTTGCGATCCACCGCGCATCATGTAGATCCAGTCGCCGCCTGCGCGCACGTCCATCGACGTGGTCTCGTTGCGAAAGCCGGTGGGGCCCCACCAGTTGTCGACGTGCTTGGGGTCGGTGAAGGCGGCAAACACCAGTTCGCGCGGCGCGGCGATCAGGCGGGTGATGATGATTTCGCGGTCGGCGGTGTCACCCGCATTTTCGTGACCGGCGGGGAATTGGCTGGCGCTCATGGAGGGCTCCTGTGTCTTGTCGGATGGCGGTTATTGGGCGGCAAGGGCTTCGACCTGGATGCGCAGCACCACATCCATCTTCATGCCCCATTCCTTGCCGATTGGCATGCCGAAGTCTTCGCGATTGATGGTGGCTTGTGCGTCGGCGCCGCACCAGTCGCGCTTGAAGATGGGGTGCGGTATGCACTTGAAGGAGGTGATGGTCAGCGTGACCGGCTTGGTGACGCCGTGCAGGGTGAGTTCGCCGTTCACCTTGGTGGGCGCGCCGTTGCTGAAGGCCTCCAGCTTGCCCTTGTAGGTGACCTTGGGGTACTTCTTGATGTCGAGCAGGTCTTTGCTGACCGCCCACTTGTTCAGGCTCTTCAGGCCGAAGTCGATGCTGGCCGCATCGGTGGTGACTTCCACCGTGCCGGCACCTGCGGCCTTGTCCAGGCTGATGCTGCCGGCGCTCTTGACGAACTTGCCGCGCCAGGTGGACATGCCCATGTGGTCGGCCTCGAAGCTCGGGTAGGTGTGCTCGGGGTCTACCTTGTAGGTAACGGGAGCGGCAAGGGCTTGCGCGCAGGCGAGGAGGGCAAGCGCGCCGAGAAGGGGTTTGAACATGGAGTGTCCTTTTGGGATCGTTTGAATCTTCGAGGTCGATGGGATGAAGGTGTCAGTGGGTATCGAGCAGTGCGGCGAGACGGTCCATGCTTTCGCTCCAGCCTTGCACCGCGCCGAGGTCGCGATGCGCGTTGCGTTCAATGGCGCTATGGAAGCGATCGACGACGGTGAGCCAGGTGCCGCCGTCGCGCTTTTCGAGGGTGATGATGAGTGTCAGCGGTCCTTCGGGGGCATCGGGTGCTTCGCCGTGCTCGACGCGAAACTTGCGGATCGTGTCGTGCCACGCTTGCGGATGCGCGGAGAGGTCGATGCGCATCACCAGGCGCGCGGGCGGCACCACTTCCTCGAACACGCCATGGACCGGGTAGTCGATACCGTCGGGCGCGCGCATGGTGACGTTCCATACGCCGCCCACGCGCGCATCGCTTTCGCACACCGGGTTGGTCATGATTTTCGGACCCCACCACTGCGCCAGCTGCTTCGCATCGGTGAAGGCGGCGAATACCAGCTCGCGCGGCGCGGCGATCTGGCGCGACAGCACGAGATCGCTGCCGGGCGAGGAGACGAAGCTGGCGCGGGGCAGGTAGGCTTCGAGCAGGTCGAGGTTGTCGTTCCAGCCCTCCTCCCAGCCTTCGCGCATGAACTCGAGGGTGAAGGACGGGTCGCGGTCCGGCACCAGGAAGAGTTCGCCTTCGAGGGTGAGGCGGGTCGCGGCGCCTTCATCGGCGAAGGTGATGGTGTGGCGCGCCTGGTGGAACAGGCGGCCGTCCATCTCGCATTGCTCGTCGTAGGAGAGGCGGGCGCCCGGCGTGATCTCGCGGTAGACGATGCGGCTTTCGATCTTCGCACCGTTGGGCGCAAGCATGCGAAAGCGCAGCAGGCCGCCGACGCGGAAATCCATCGTATCGAGATGGACCTCGGTGAGCGCCTTGGGGCGCCACCACTGCTCGACGTGGCGGCGCTCGCTCCAGGCGGCGAACACCAGTTCGCGCGGGGCGTTGACCAGGCGGGTGATGGTGACGTGGCGGTCGTTTTGTGAAGCCCCCAGGCTTGCGGCCATGGCGTTGGCGGTACTCATTTCTCGGCTCCTTTGGCTTGTTGCGCTTGCAATTCGCGCAGGTAATCTTCCAGGCGGTCCAGGCGCTGCTCCCACAGCTGGCGGTATTGCTCCAGGTATTCGGTTACCTGCTGCAGCGGCTGCGCCTCGATGCGGCAGGGGCGCCATTGCGCCTGCCGCCCCTGCGAAATCAGGCCGGCGCGCTGCAGCACCTTCAGGTGCTTGGTCACCGCCGGCAGGGTCATCTCGAACGGTTCGGCTAGCTCCTTCACCGAGGATTCGCCCGTCGCCAGGCGCGCCAGAATGGCGCGGCGGGTCGGGTCGGCAAGCGCGGCGAAGGTGGCGCTCAGGGAATCGGTGTGCATATAAAACCAATAAGTTAATTAACTTATTGGTAAAGTACACCTGACCCGAACGGACTGTCAAGCGGCTTTTGCGGCTGGCGAAAAAAACGGGGCTCAAGGCCCCGGGGTTTTGGACTGCAAGCGCCTGATTTCAGGCTCTTTTCAGCTCTTGCCGTTCTAGGTCATGGAGGGCCGTACGGCGCACGCCGAAGCGCAATTCGCCCTTGTCCTGGGTCAGCATGTCGGGCAGAAGCTGCGGGTGGGTACGGGCGGCCCATGCCTTGAAGTTGCTGCACCAGACTTCGAATTCGAGCTTTTTCGCCGCCTCGGCGGCGGCCAGGAGGCGCGTCCAGGCCCAAGCGCTGGGGTGCTCGGCGACGCGCGGCAACAGCGAATCGATCACTTTCTCGTGTTCGCCGCTCATGATGCACAGGTCGAAATAGGCGGCGAGGTCGCCGTCGGCCAGGTCGGTGGTGCGCAGCACCGCCGCCTCCAGTTGCGCACCGGACTCCTGCAAAAAGCGCTGCTGCTCGGCGGCGCTCATCACCGTGCTGCCGAAGATGGGCTCGGTGGGGTTGGTGGTTTCCATCACCATCACGCCCGGCGAAGTGGCGCCGGCGGTGTCCTTGCGTTCACCCGCGGGTGCCGCGACGATGCGCTTGCGTGCCGGCTTGTCCTTCCCGGCCTCGGTTTGCGGCAGCGGCAGCGGCTGCGCCAGGGCTTCGCCGAGCTGGCGCGCCGCCTGGTTCATCTCGCGGGTATTGAGTTCGCCGGGCACCTCCTCGTGGGCGCCCATCAATACCGAAGTCGGCGTGGGGTCGACGCGTATGGATTTCGCCAGCCCCGGCACCGCCTCCAATAGCTCGCGCAAGGGGCTGACCTCCGGAATGCGGCGCTCCACCGACACCAGCTCGCGCACCAGCTCCACCATCGCCTCATGCGGGATGCGCACGCGCTGGTCGTTGCGCGTGACGGTGGTCTCAAGGCGGTGCAGACGCGGCAGCGCGCGCCGCGATCCCGGCGTGCGCAGGATGGCGCGCAGGTCGAGCAGGTACTCCTTCTTGCGCTCCAGGTCGAGCAGGAAGATGTACTCCGGCGCCGTCGCGGGCTTTTGCCTGGGGCCGATTTCTTGCGTGAGGATTTTCTTGATCGAGGAAAGCATGGGACAACCAGACTGCGATCGCGGTAAGACCAACGGCGGGTGCGGAGAAATGATGGTGGTGCTCCGCGCACATGCAAAGTACGCGCCGGGCCTATCCCCCGCCGACCTCCACGATCACTTTGCCGATTTCGGCGCCTGACTCCACCGCGAGATGGGCGTCGATCAACTGCGCCAAAGGGAAGGTCCTGGCGATCTGGTGCGCCGCCGCGCCGCCGGCGAGCCAGGCGTTGACGTCGCGCGCGGCTTCCGCCATCGCCTGTTGCGGCATGTCGTAGACCAGCACCCACAGCACCTGCAGGTTCTTCGGCATCATCTGGTAGAAGGGTAGCACCGGTTGCGGCGCCCCCATCGAGGCATAAGTGGCAATACTCCCGCCTGTTTTGATGCATGCCAGCGTAGCGGCGAGATTGCCGCCGAAGTCCACCTCGACCACGTGGTCGAGGCCCGCATTGCCGGTCAGCGCCATCACCCGCTCGGCGACTTTCTCGCTCTTGTAGTTGATCACCGCGTCGGCGCCGGCGCGCTCGGCCACGGCCATCTTCTGCGCCGAACTGGCGGTGGCGATCACTCGCGCGCCGCCCCACTTGGCGAGCTGGATGGCGTAAAAGCCCACCGCACCGGCACCGCCGGTCACCAGCACCGTCTTGTTCTCCACCGGCCCGAGGCCGAACACGGCGCGGTGCGCGGTCATCGCCGGCACTCCCAGGCCCGCGGCCGCCGCAAGCGGTGTGTTGGCCGGCAGCGGGTAAGCTCGCCCGGGGAGAGTCACCGCATATTCGGCGGCGGTGCCGAAGGGCCGCTGCCACGCCGTGCTGTGCAGCCAGACGCGCTCGCCCAGTCGCTTGGGGTCGACACCGGCGCCGACCTGGTCGATCACGCCGGAACCATCCATGTCCGGAATCACGCGCGGGAAGGGAATGGCGCCGCTGAAGCCGCCGCGGCGCTTGACGTCGGAAGGATTGACGCCGGAGTAGGCAATTTTCACGCGGATTTCACCCGGGCCCGCCTGCGGGTCCGGCATCTCGCCATGGGTCAGCACCTCGCGTGCCGCGCCGATGCGTTCATACCAGACTGCCTTCATCTCCCCTCCGCTCACGGCGCTATCGCCGCGATAGAAAAAACCGTACCGCGCACAAATTATATTGCACTAACATGTGACCGCAATTACATCCACCTTATGCACTGACCGCGCGCATGTTCGGCCTGCCCACCACCGCCACCGCCCCTTTCTGCCCGACCGAAGTGCGCGGCACGGTGCGCGTATCGCCGCAGGCGCCGCCCTGGCGCAAACTGCTGCAATACGTCGGCCCCGGGCTGCTGGTCGCGGTGGGCTACATGGACCCCGGCAACTGGGCTACCGACATCGAAGCCGGCTCGCGCTACGGCTACGGCCTGCTGTGGGTGGTGGGCTTCTCCAGCCTGGTGGCGATCCTGCTGCAGTGCCTGTCGATGCGCCTGGGGCTGGTGGGCCAGCGCGACCTGGCGCAGCTATGCCGCGCACGCTATTCGAAACCGGCGGCGCGGTTCTTGTGGATCCTCGCCGAACTCGCCATCATCGCCTGCGACCTGGCCGAAGTATTGGGCAGCGCGCTGGCGCTGCACCTGCTGTTCGGCATCTCGCTGCTGGCGGGCATCGTCATCACCGCCTTCGACACGCTGATCGTGCTGGGCCTGAAAGGCCAGGGCTTTCGCCAGATCGAAGCCATCGTGCTGGGCCTGATCCTCACCATCGCCGCCTGCTATGCCGTGGAGATGGTGCTGATCAAGCCGGACTGGGTGGCGGCGGCGCGCGGCTTCATCCCCGCCGCCGCGCAACTCAACAGCGAGCATGCGCTGTATCTCTCCATCGGCATCCTCGGCGCCACCGTGATGCCGCACAACCTCTACCTGCATTCCTCCATCGTGCAGACCCGCCTCTCCGGGCGCGATCCCGCGCAACTGCGCGAAGCCCTGCGCTACTCCACCGCCGACACCGTGGTCTCGCTGTCGCTCGCGCTCGTCGTCAACACCGCCATCCTGGTGCTGGCGGCGGGCGCTTTCCACGCCGCCGGGCACACCGAGGTGGCCGAGTTGCAGGACGCCTATCGCCTGCTCGAACCCCTGGTCGGCGTGTCGGCGGCGGCCACGCTGTTCGGCGTCGCCCTGCTCGCCGCCGGCCAAAGCGCGACCTTCACCGGCACCATTGCCGGCCAGATCATGATGGAAGGCTTCCTCAACTGGAGCATCCCCTGCTGGCAGCGCCGCCTGATCACCCGCATGCTGGCGCTGGTGCCGGCCTTCATCGGCGTGGCGTGGCTGGGCGAGGGCGCGGTGGGCAAGCTGGTGGTGGCAAGCCAGGTGGTGCTGAGTTTCCAGCTGCCGTTCGCCATCTGGCCGCTGATCCGCTTCACCAGCGATCGCGCGCTGATGGGCGAATTCGCCAATCCGCCGTGGGTGAAGGCGCTGGCGTGGGCAGTGTTCGCGCTGATCGTCGCGGCGAACACCTGGCTGCTGCTGCGGCTTTGAGCGGCCTTACTTGAGCATCGACACGTCGATGCCCTGCTGGCGCCGCACCTCTTCGTGCTTCATCTCGATGTAGGCGTTGCGATCGACCTCGTGCAACTGGCGCGGGTAGCGCTCGGTGGCGTCGTACCAGGCGGCGATGCGCCGGTCCACCTGCTCGGCGGCGGGCGCCTTCAGGCTGGCGAGGTAAGCCTCGATCGCCAGGTAGTAACGCATGGTGTTGCGCTCGACCACCGCGCGGGTGCCGGTGATGTAGTCGCTCTTGCCATCTTCGCGCTGACGCGTGAAGCCCACCTTGCCGCGACCGGCGGTAGCGAGATAGGCCTGCATGGCGAAGCGCCCCATGGTGCCGACGTCGTAGGAATAGGTGAAATGCAGGAAGGTCTTGCCGCCTTCCAGCGGCACCGCCTCCAGGGTCACGCGATAGTGGCTGGTGCCCATCGGCCCGTTGTCGGCCGTCAGCACCGCCCGCATATAGTCGGGCGAGTAGGCCGCCAGGCGAAAGGCGAAGTCCAGGCGCGAAGCCTTCTCCGGCGCCTCCGGCGTCTTGCTGCCCACGCCCATTGCCAGCATGTCGCCCGCCGGGTTGGCGCGGCAATACTTGGTGTTCAGATGCAGGATCATCACCTCGCACCAGTTGTCGGCATGCTTGAGTGCGCCGGCCACCGTGGCGAAGGAATGGTTCATGCGCGCGTAGATGTCGCCGGAGACACGGCCGCTGTCTTCGCTCGATTCAAGATACAGCGGCTCGCGGAACACGCCGCCCATCTTGTCGCTCACCTCGGCGTAGCTGGCGCGCAGGCGCGCGGCGTCGGCCGGGGCTGTCTGCGCCACTGCCACGGTGCACGCCAGGCTGCACAAAGCGCCGAGCATGCAGGCCAGAAACCAGCCGCCGCGCACCCACGCGTTGCGCGCCCGAAAGGGATAAGCCAGTTCGTCTTCCATGTCCGGGGCTCCGGCAGTCTGCGTTCCAATATGGAAGGCAGTCTCGCCCCTGCGGCGCCGCGAATCTGTCGGTCAGGCGCCTACTTTGGCGTCGGATGCGGCAGACGGAAAACAAGGCTCGCCCGCGCGGGCCTCGTGTAGGCGGCGGACGCCGCGCTCAGGCTTCGAAAATCAGGCAGGTGGTGGTACCGTGCGCCAGCAGGCGCCCCTCGCCATCGGTGATGCGCCCTTCGGCGATGCCGATGCGCCGCCCGCGATTGATCACCCGGCCTTCGGCCCGGATCGGGCCGGTCTGCGGCGTGACCGGGCGCACGAAGGAAATCTTGATCTCCAGCGTGGTCGATCCAGACCCCTGCTCGAGGGTTGAATGGATCGCCAGTCCCATGCAGCTGTCGAGCAAGGTGGCGCTCAAGCCCCCGTGCACGGTGCCGGCCGGGTTGAGATGGCGCTCGTGCGGCAGTGCGGTGACGACAACGCGCCCGCTCTCGGCTTCGGCAATTTCATAGTCCAGGGTCCGCGCCATGGTGTTGAGCGGCAGCGTTCCGCTCGCCATGCCGCGCACGAAATCCAGCCCGCTGATGGTGCGCTGCCGTTCCGGCGCCACGGTCCCATAGTGTCTGTTGGTCATCGGCTCTCCCGCCAAATGGCGATTCACCGTGCCATCGTAGGACGCGCCCGCCGATCCGGCTCGCCGGATTCGGACCTGATCATCCACGCCGCCGGTCGCGCCCGCGTCCGGGCGCGGCGGCGACTTGGCGCCGGTTTCGGCTAGACGAACTTCGCCCGCGGCCGGATCAGGAAGCCCGCGAGACGCTGCTCCAGCACGTGCGCCACCCAGCCCGCCGAGCGCCCGAGGGCGAACAGGCCGGAGGCGGTGCCGGCCGGCAGGTCGAGCG
This sequence comes from Burkholderiales bacterium, assembly GCA_036498945.1. Lineage (GTDB taxonomy): Bacteria > Pseudomonadota > Gammaproteobacteria > Burkholderiales > JAEUOS01 > JAQGMJ01. Next base: position 10,486 of record DASYEQ010000063.1, read on the forward strand.
CGCGCGACACCGTCACCAGCCCCATCTCGATCGCCGGCAGGGCGCCGAACTGGTCCTGTGCCGCGTCCAGCACGGCGCGAATGTGGTGCACCTCGGGCGCGGTGCGCGGGCTGGCCGACTGTTCGGCCACGTCCAGCAGCAGGGCGGTGCGCGGGTCGCCCTTGGGGTAGGCCGGGTGGTTGAAGCCGGGCGGGTTGCGCGCGGCTTCCGTCAGGCGCTTGATGGTGGAAAGGATCGCCTTCTCATCCACTGGCATGGCGAACATCTCCTCCACCTTGTCCGGCATCGCCCCCACCAGCGAGCCGAAATGCGCGCCCAGCGCGGCGCCGACGCAGGAATGCAGGTCTGCCCCGGTGGAAGCCGCCACCCGCGCGGCGAAGGTGGTGGGATTGAGCTCGTGGTCGGCGCACAGCACCAGTGCCTGCTGCAGGGCGCGGTTGGTGGTCTCGTCGTCGGCGCGGCCGAGGGCCGCCAGTACGCCGGTGACGATGCTCTCGCCCTCCTTCAGCGCGTAGAAGCTGCGCTTCCCGCCGAGAAAGCCGAAGGTGCCGGCCAGCGCGCGGATCAGGCGCCGCGCCGATTGCACCGCGGTGGCGCCGGAGGCGATGCGCTCGCTGCGCGAACCCTCGGCAATGCCCAGGCCATTGGTCACTACCGACATCAGTTGCAGGATGTGGGCGTTGTCGTGCAACTGCGCCGCCTGCTGGATCCACACGCTCACCGCCTCCTGCAGTGGCGGCGACGGCCAGCGCACCATGGTGGAGAGGCCGATGTCGTCGTGATACAGCCCGCTCCACAGATACTCGGCCACGCCCTCGAAGCTCACGCCCTCGCGCGCCAGGTCGGTCGCCAGGCGCGCGCGATAGCGCGGGCCCTGCGGGGTGATCTCGGTGATGCCGGTCTGGATCACCGGCTCGCCCCAGCGCATCGCGGAAGCCGCCACCGGGCCATGGCCGGCTCGGGCTTCGGCGCGTGCCTTGGCCTTTTCCACATCCTCGCGCAGGTAGAACGAGGCGCGGCCGCCGGGCTGCGGAATGGCGCGGATGAAACCGCGGCTGACGTAGGAATACAGCGTCGCCGCCTTGATGCCCAGGATTTCCAGGGCCTGCTCGCGGTTCAGGTAGTCGCTTTCGGGCATCGCTCGGCTTGGCTAGATTATTGGAAGATCAATATTGAACAATATATGGACTTCCGCCTAGATGAACATGTTGATTGTGCACATAAGACGTGTTTCCCTGATGGCGGTAAGCTATCAACCTGGATCCCCCGAAGACGCTCCCATGCCCCTGCACCTCTGGCTCGCTTTTGTACTTGCTTCCGCCATCCTGCTGGTGATTCCCGGCCCCACGGTGCTGGCCTTGATCGGCTATTCCATCGGCGGCGTGCCCCCGCGCGTGCGCGAGCGTGCGGCGATGGTGGCGGGTGTGGCGCTGGGCGACTGCACCGCACTGGTAGCTTCCGTCGCCGGCCTGGGCGGGCTGCTGGCGGCTTCCGCGTTCTGGTTCACCGTGGTCAAGTGGGGTGGCGGCCTGTATCTGCTTTACCTGGGTGCGCGCCTGCTGCGGGCCGGCGCTGCACCGGCTGAGCCGACGGTGGCCGCGCCGCTATCCGCGCGCGGCCTGTTCGCGCGCACCTACATGGTCACCGCGCTCAATCCCAAGGCGATCGTGTTTTTCGTCGCCTTCCTGCCGCAGTTCGTGCAGCCTGGTGTGAATGGGGCAGGGCAGTTGTGGATACTGGGCGCCACCTTCATTGCGCTCTCCGCGCTCAACGCCAGCCTCTACGCGACCTTCGCCACGGCGGCGCGGCGCCTGCTGGCGCGGCCGCGTGCGCAGCGCGGCTTCAATCTCGCGGGCGGCGCCATGTTGAGCGGGGCGGGGATATGGGCACTGCTGGCGCGCCGGCCCGGCTGAAGCGGCCCGGTCGCAGCGCCTGAGGCTGGACGTGGCCGACGGTGCCTTGCCGTCCGTTCGTTCAGGCCAACTGCTTGAGCAGCAGTTCCATCGCCGCCGCCGCAAAGGCGCGCATATTGTTGGCACGGTCGGTGGCGCCGGTCTCGATGGTGGCGGCAACTTCGCTTGCGCCGACGCAGGCGACACAGGCGTGACCTGCCGCGTCGCCATAGCGGTTGCCGGCCGGCCCGGCGGCGCCGGTCTCGGCAATCCCCCAGCTGGATCCCAGGCGCTCGCGGATGTGGCGTGCCAGCAGGAGCGCGTAGGCTTCGGTGGAAGGGCGCATGCCGGTGAGCGCGTCTTCCGAGATGCCGAGCAGGGCGCTGCGCGACTTGTAGGTGTAGACCACGGTGCCGCCGATGAAATAGGCGGAGGCGCCGGGCATGGCCAATAGCGAGGCGGCGATCAATCCGCCGGCCGCCGACTCGGCCACGGCAACCGTTTCGCCGCGCGCTTTCAGGCGCTCGCCGAGTTGTTCGGCCAGGGGCAGGAGATCTTGCATCGCGGGCTTCCTTCGCTAGCGGCAGGTGGCGGACAGTTGCGGTTGGACGTAATCGACGGCGCGTGGTTCCGCGCCGGCGCATCATACCCGGCGCGGGTTGCCGCGCGATGTCGGCCTACTACTCGGACTTGATGTGCGCCTGCTGGATCAGGCGCGCGTATTTCGCCTGGTCCGACCTGATCAGCGCGGCGAGCGCGGGGCCGTCGCCGCGGCGGTCCTCGATGCCGGCGGAAAGCAGCTTGGCGTGGATGTCCGGATCGTCGAGCGCGGCCATGGTGTCGCGGTACAGGCGCTCGGTGACCTCTTTCGGCAATCGGGCCGGGCCCATCAGGGCATACCAGGTCCAGAGGTCGAAGTCCTTGTAGCCCAGCTCGTCGAAGGAAGGCACCTCCGGCGCCAGGCGGTAGCGCGCGCGGCTGGTCACGGCCAGGCCCTTGAGCCTGCCGCTGGCCAGGTGCGGCGCCACCATGTTGGCCGACAGCATGGCCACCGGAATCTGCCCGCCCAGGAGATCGGGCAGCGCCGGCGCGCAGCCCTTGTAGGGCGCATGCGTCATGCGGATGCCGGCCTGGCTCATGTACAGCTCGACCGCCAGGTGCTGCGGCGTGCCCGGCCCGCAAGAGCCGAAGGTGAGCTTGCCCGGGGCGGCGCGCGCCGCCTCCGTCAGTTCCTTCAGGCTGTTGATGCGGGCGCCGGCGTACGCGCTGAAAAGCTTCGGCGTGGCGCCCAGCAGGGCAATGGGCGTCAGGTCCTTCTGGCCGTCGAACGGCACCCTGGCGAGGAAGGAGGGGTTGATCACCATGGTGACGTTTTGCAGCACCAGGGTGTAGCCGTCGGGCGGCGATTTCACCACCACATCGGTACCGATGTTGCCGGAGGCGCCGGTGCGGTTTTCGATCACCACGCCCTGGCCCCACTTCGCCTGCAGGCCGGCGCCGAGCACGCGCGCCAGCACGTCGGAGGCGCCGCCGACGCCGTAGGGCACGATGATGCGCACCGGCTTGTTCGGGTAGGTCTCGCCGTGCGCGCCGCCCAGGCACGACAGCAGCGCGGCGGCGAGGGCGAGGCGGCGTGCGGCGCGGGGCATCGGCGGCCTCACACCTTGACGCTGCTTTGCACTTCGCGCGGGAAGATGTCTTCCGCCGTCATGCGCCTGGCGCACACGCCCTGCTCATGCGCCCAGCGCAGGAAGGTGTCGAGGGTGGCGCGGTTGGGTTCGATGCCGTAGGGCCAGAAGTCGTGGCCGAACAGGGCGCGCATGCGCTCGGCGTATTCGGCCAGCCAGGCCATCGGCGCGTGCGCGGCGGTGATGTCGGCCAGACGCGCCATGCTGGCGTCTTTCGCCGCGACGCAGGCCTTGTAGAGATTGGTCGCCAGCCACGGGTGCTCGCGGAACAGTTCGCCCTTTATCGCCAGCACGTGCATGATGGGGAACACGCCGGTCTCGCGGAAATACACTTCCTCGCGCGCGGCGTAATCGGGATACATGCGCACGATTCCCTTGCCGAGGTTCTGCGGCGGGCGCGCGGTGAAGGCGCAGTCGATCTCGCCGTCGAGCAGCATCTGGTTGAGCGACTTGGCCGGCGCGGCACGGTAGCGCAGCCCGGCCGGCAGGCTCAAGGCAACCTTCTCCATGCGGCCCGGCGTGTTGACGCCCGCCTGTACCCACTCCACCTCGTTCAGCGGCACGCCGCCCTCTTCGACCAGCAGGCCGCGCGAATAGACCGCCGCCGTCTGCGCCCATTCCGGCACGCCGACGCGCTTTCCCCGCAGTTGCGCCAGGGCGGTGAGGCCGGAACCTTCGCGCACATACATCGAGGAATGGCGAAACGCGCGCGAGACGAACACCGGCAGGGCGATGAACGACTCGTCGCCCTGGCTGCGCAGCGCGACGTATTTGCCGAAGGAGAGTTCGGAAATGTCGAACTCGCGGAATTTGACGAAGCGGTAGAAGATCTCTTCCACCGGCAGGGTCAGCGCCACCAGGTCGACGCCATCGACCGGCACCTGGCCGGTGGAAAGGTCGCGGAAGTGGTCGTAAGGGCCAATGGCCAGGGACAGGCGCAAGGGGTGCATGTTGTTTCCCGATTCGACGTATTGTTGTCCGCCTGCAGCACGGCGGCCGCGGCAGTGTACGCCAGTTGCGCCCGGGCGCGCGCCCTTTAGGCGAACTCCGGCATCACCTCGCGCGCGAAGCGCCGCAGCGACTCGATCGAGCCGCCGACGTCCATCAGCAATACGTATTCGATGCCCTGTGCCTGGATGATTTTCAGGCGCTGGACGATCTCGTCGGGCGTGCCGATCAGGGTGGTGGCCTCGGTCTGCGCGCGGAATTGCTCGGGGGAAGTCGGCACCGCGAGCGAACTCGGCGGCGCGCTCGGGTTGACGGTGAGCTTGCGCACGTTGTCGAGGAATTGCGCGCGCAATTCGTGCTGCGCGTCGCGCTCCTTGGCGTTCAGCGCCATGTGCAAGCCGCGCGTCAGACCCACGCTCATCGGGTTGAAGGTCTTGCCCATGCCTTCGACGGCTCCGCGATAGGCGGCCAGGCGCTGGCCCGAGACTTCCGGGGTGGAGAGCTGGTCGAGCAGCACGTTGAAGCCTTCGCGCGCCACCGTGCGGATGACATCGAGATTGCCCGCGCCCACCCACAGCGGCGGGTGTGGGCGCTGCACCGGCGCCGGCTCGAACACCACGTTCTCGTAGTTCCAGCGCTTGCCGTGATGCGAAAAGCGTCCGTCGCTCGCCCACGCCTTGCGGATTACTTCCAGGCATTCGGCGTAGCGCTCTTCGGCCTCGTCCATCGAGATGCAAAAGCCGGAGAATTCGGAATAGCGGTAGCCGCGTCCCACGCCGAAGTCCAGCCGGCCATTGGACAGCAGGTCGACAGTGGCCGCCTGCTCGGCCAGCAGCGCCGGGTTGTGCCAGGGCAGCACCGTCACCGCCGTGCCCAGGCGCATCTTGCTGGTGCGCGCGGCAAGGTAGGCCAGGAAGGTGAGCGAGGCCGAGACCTGGTTGAAGCCGGTGAAATGGTGCTCGACCATGAACACGCTGTGAAAGCCCAGGGCTTCCGCTTCGCAGATGTAGTCGACGTACTTGCGATAATCCTGGCTGTCGCTTACCGCTTCATTGCCGCGCGAGGTGGCGCCGCCGAAGAGTCCGAATTTCATTACCTGGCTGTCCCCAATGTCGTTGTGCCGTTCCCTGCATGCGGAACAGTCGCGGCGATTGTAGGCACGGCTGGACGCCGCGCGCATCGCGTGCGGCGCTTATCAAGAGGATTGAATACGCCCGGCTTATCCGGCCCATCGCCCGCGCGAGCCGATGCAGCGGATTACTGCTTCGCAATCGCGCGCGGCAAACCGGCACTCAAGCCAGGTACTTCTGCACCGCGCTTTCGTTCCACTCGATGCCGCTGCCCGGCTCGTCCCGCACCACGGCGTGGCCGGCCTTGATTTCCAGCGGCTGCGCCAGGATGGGGCTGGCCCAGTCGACATACTCCAGCCAGTGCGCCGTCGGCGTCACGCACATCAGGTGGCTGCTGATCTCGGGGAACAGATGGGTGGACATCGGCATGGCCGCCGCATCGGCAATCGCGGCGGCGCGCATCCAGCCGGAGACCCCGCCGATGCGCTCGGCATCGGGCATGGCGTAGTCGCAGGCGCGCGCCGCCAGCGCACGGGCCATGTCGCGCGAGCCGAGGAAGTTCTCGCCGATCTGCACCGGCGTTTTCAGCGCCGCGGCCACCATGGCGTTGCCGGCGTGGTCTTCGGCGCGCACCGGCTCCTCGATCCAGGTGAGGCCCAGCTCATCCAGCACGTGGCCGCGGCGGATCGCCTCAGCGGGGGTGAGCGACTGGTTGTAGTCGGTCATCACCGGAGTGCCGGCCGGCACGATTTCCTTTACCGCCAGCGCCGCCGCCACGTCTTCTTCCAGGGTGGCGTAGCCCAGGCGCAGCTTGACTGCATGGAAGCGCCCGTTGTCCAGCAGTTCGACGGCTTCGCGCGCGACCTTTTCCGGCCCCAGCAGGCTCAGGCCACAGCTGTTGTAGGCGGGAATCGGGCGCGGCGCGCCGCCGAGCAGGCGCGCCAGCGGCAGCTTGGCGATTTTCGCCTGCGCATCCCAGATCGCCATGTCGATGCCGGAGATCGCCAGGCCCACCAGGCCTTGCGCGCCGAGCAGGGTCATGCGGCGGTTGAGCAGCGCCTCGACGTCGTGCGGCACCAGCGGCAGCTTGGCCACCAGCGTATTAAGGTCGGTCAGCAGGGCCACCAGGGATTTGAGCGCCAGCGCGGAGGGGCTGAACAGGTAGCTGTGGCCGGTGACGCCGGCATTGGTGCCGATGTCGATCAGCACCAGCGGCGCCTGGGTGAAGGTGCCGCCGGCCGTCTGCAGCGGGCGGCTCATCGGCGTGAGCACGGCGCGGGCGCGCAATTCGGTGATATGGGGATGGGGTTTCGCGGTCATTTGGTGGTCTCCTTGTCGCTATGCTGCGATGGTGCCGAAAAAGGGCCGCCGGCGCAAATCGGCTTCTGGCACAATCCGTCACCCCTTTAAACGTGAGCCGCCCCCGAGATGGATTCGGAATCGATTTCCCACGGCATCCAGCTCGCTGTGGCGCCGGTGTTCCTGCTCACCGCGATCGCCGCGATGATCGGCGTCATCACCCAGCGCCTGGCGCGCATCATCGACCGCGGCCGGGTGATCGAAAACATCCTGGATGCGGGCACGGCGAAATCGCCGCAGTTGCTCTACGAAGAACTCGGCATCCTGCGCAGCCGCGCCAAGCTGGTCAACATATCGCTGGGCACGTTCACCGCCTCGGCGATCTGCGTCGGCATCACCACGGCGGCGCTGTTCCTGGGCGCGGTGGGGCGCCTGCAGGCGCTGTCGCTGGTGGCGGTCACCTTCATCGGCGCGCTGGCGCTGTTCATCCTGGGCCTGCTGCTGTACCTGGCGGAGGTGCGCGTGTCGCGGCATACCTTCAGCTTCGAGCGCTTTTTGCCGCCGCCGAACGGGCGATGATGAGCCACGGCCAACGAATCGCTGCTTTCCTCGGTCACGCGCCGGCCGATCTGGCGGCTTTTTACGATGGCGATGCCTTGCCCGATTATCCGGACTCGCGCATCCATTGCCTGCCGTTTGACCAGGCGCTGGCCTATACGCGCGACATGCACGGCATCCCGGTGGTGCAACGCCTCGGGCTGTGGGTGCTGGACGATGCCGAAGATTCCAATCCCCACGCCTACGTGACGCAGGGGCCATGCACCGGGGCGGTGGTGCATTTCTCGCATGATGGCGAACCGAGGGTCGCCTTCGGTTCGCTCGCCGCGTTCGTCGCCGCCCTGCATGAGGCGGGTGGCCGCGGCGGCGACATCGACGATCTGCCGCCGCAGGCGCCGGCCTATGCGCTGGATGCCGAAATCACGGTCTTGCTGGGCGAAGACAGCGAAGATGCGCACTTCCTGGTCAATCTCTATCTCGGCATTTGCGCGCCGCTGCAAATGCAGACGCAGGAGGCCTTGCTGCGCGAAGACGATTTCCTGGTTCGCGAGGCGCTGGCGGCACGCCTGGCGCAAACGGCGCGGCCGCAAGATCTCGATACTGCGCAACGCCTGGCGGCCGATCCGCATCCGCAGGTGGCGCGCGCCGGGGCACTGGCCCTGGCCGCCGTGCGCCGCGCCGGCCGATGAAGATCCTCGGCCTGTGCGGCAGCCTGCGCGCCGCCTCCATCAACGCCGGGCTGTTGCGCAGCGCCGTGCGCCTGGCGCCGGTGGGGGTGGAGATGGAGATTGCGCATGAGGTCGGGCGGTTGCCGCTGTTCAATCCCGATCTCGAAAATGATCCACCCAGGATCGTGCGCGACCTGTGCGGGCGCGTGGCACGCGCCGATGCGCTTGTCGTCGCCAGCCCCGAATACGCCCACGGCGTCACCGGCGTGATCAAGAATGCGCTCGACTGGCTGGTGAGCATGGAGGATTTCGCCGGCAAGCCGGTGGCGATCTGGAACGCCTCGCCGCGCGCGCATCACAGCGACGACGCCCTGCGCGAGATTCTCCTCACCATGTCGGCGGACGTGGTGGCGGCGGCCTCGATCGGCCTGCCGCTGGTGGGCGCCGGCGTGAGCGAGGCGGCGATGCGCGAAACACCCGCCATCGCGCAGGCGATCCGCGGTGCGCTCGCCTGCCTGCAAGCGCACCGCGCGTAAGGCCTACTTCTTCGCCACGGTGTTGAGCCCGCTTTCGCCGGCGATGTCGTGAAACAGCCGGCGCGACTTGAACAGCCACCGCCCCTCCAGCAGCACCACCTCGTCTTCATAGGTGCCGGCCACCGCGATCGCCGGCCCGGCAGGGCTTTGGCGCACCGCCATGAAGTTGGAGCGCACGGTAGCCTGCGCGCCGTCGAGCTTGATCACGATGTTGCTGGTGAAGTGCTTGCGCTGCGCCTCCGGCGGCAGCATGGCGGAGAGCAGCTGTTCGATTGCTGCCGGCCCGCTTGCGTTGCCGTTGCGCGAAAGCCAGTCGCCGTCGGCGGTGAAGAGCCGTGAGAATTCGGCGAACTGGTGGCCGTCGAGCAAAAAACAGTACTCGGCCAGCAGCTCGCGGATCGCGTCTTTGTGGTCGGCGTCGCTCATCGTCTGCTCCTCACGCGCGCGCCGGTACGGCAGCCGGCTGGCCGTGGTCCGGATCGATCGGGTCGCGCGTCATGGTCATGGCCGCGGTGGCGCCTACCAGCAGCAGCACGCCTGCCACCAGGAAAGCGTAGTCGTACTGGCCGGTGATACTGATGACGTAGCCGGTGACGATAGGTGCGGCCACGCCGAACAGGTTGCCGCCGGTCACGAGAATCCCGTGGGCGCGGCCGGTGTTGGCGGGGTCGCGCAACAGGTCGCTCACCAGCGCGATGTTCAGGCCCACCGCGCTGCCGATGCAGGTGAGCGAAAACGAGAACAGGGCGAGGATCAGGTTGGTGTCCGAGATCCACGGCGTCAGCAACAGGCAGGAGGAGCACAGCATCATGATCGCCACCAGCTTGCGGCGGCGACCGGAATTCACCGGCGCATTGCGCAGCAGGCGGTCGGAAAACCAGCCCATGAAAATGGTCCCGAACATCGCCACCGTGTAGGGAATGGCGGTGTAAAAACCGCTTTTCATCAGCGTCAGGTGGCGCGACTGCTGCAGGTAACTGGGCAGCCAGGTGAGGAACAGGTAGACCGTATACACCGCGCAGCCCTGCGCGACGAAGGTGCCCCAGGTGCTGGTGCAGCGCAGGAGCGCGGAAACCGGGGCGCCGCCGCCGGGGCTGGCGGTGCCGCCGCGCTCGGCGATGATCTCGGCGCGTTCTTCCTCGCCGATGAACGTCGCTTCTTCCGGCTGGCGGAACAGCCAGTGCCAGATCACCACCCAGACAACGCCGATGGCGGCGGCGCAATAAAACGCGCCGCGCCAGCCGAATTCACCCACCAGATACGCCATCATCAGCGAGCCGAAAGCCGGGCCGGCGTAGCCGCCGCAGTTGAATACGGTGGTGGCGAGTCCACGCTCGCGCGCCGGTATCCACTCGCGGATCACGCGGGCGCCGGCAGGGTAGGTGGAGGATTCGCCGAAACCCATCAGCAGGCGCGCGGCGAAGGCGGAACTGAAGCCGCCGGCCAAGCCGGTGAGGGCGGTGGCGAACGACCAGATGGCCATGCCATGAGTGGTGGCGCGGCGCGTGCCGACGCGGTCGACATACATGCCCCAGGGCAGCACGAACACCAGGTAGCTCCACAGGAAGGCGGAGAACAGGTAACCCAGTTGTATCGTGGACAGGCCAAACTCGGTGGAGATCGGCTTGGCGGAGACTGACAGCACCACGCGGTCGATGTAATTGATCGAGCAGCCGGTGAGCAGCAATATATAGATGACGATCCTGCCTGCTTTCATGCGTCCTCCTCGTTGGGGTAAGAAAAAGCGCGCTCGATTTTGGAAATTCTCTTTTTCGTTTTTAGAGATTTTATCCAATAAAAACAGATACTTACGAAATCGAGCGGGCGCGATTCTGGCACCCTTGGAAGACCGGCGCAATCGCATAAGGTGGATTCGAAATTTGCAAGCGGATGGCGCGGCAGATACTGCCGCCACGTTGGCAGCCTGACCGCAGCGGTTGCGGAAATGCCGGTCATCCACAGCGCGAGGCCGCGCTGAAACGCTTCACCGATCGACCCAGGGGCCGCAGAAGCCGTTTATCGCAGCGCAATCGAGGCCATGGCCTGGCGCATGACGGTCTAGCGCTTACCCTTCTTGCGTCCCTGCGACAGCAGGTCGGCAGTAATGCGCTGTTGCAAGGCGAGTGCGTCTTCCATGAAACGGCGCACCACCTCCAGCTCTTTGGTGGTGTAGCTCTCAAGCAATGCTTCACCGCCTTTGGCAACCGGAATGTAGGCCGCATCGATGGTACTGCGGGTCTTGTCGGTGCTTTCCACCAGCACCTTGCGCCGGTCGTTCTCGTCGGCGCGGCGGCGCACCAGGCCACGTGCTTCCAGCCGGTCGACCAGCGCGGTGATCGCCGCCGGGCTCAGCATGGTCTCCTGCGCGATCGCGCTGGCGCTTTGCGGGCCGTTGACGATGAAGCCCAGGCAGCGCCGCTCGGCGCTGCCCAGGCCGTGCAATTCGCCCACGGTTTCGTCGAAGGCTTCGGTGGCGTCCTGCCAGCGCATGATGGCCTGCTTGATCGCGGCCTTGATCTCGGAACGGGAGGGGTTTGACATTTAATTAGATTAGTGAAATACTTGATCAATGAATTATTTTAGCAATGTACTAAAGTATTATCTCAAGGAAGCGGCCGCAGGTGCGGGGCCGGGCGCGCGGCGGGGCTTGCGTATCGCCATCTGCGGCGCCGGCGCTGCCGGCCTCACCCTGGCCGCGCGCCTGGCGCAGGATGGGGCGCGCCCGGTACTGTTCGAAGCGCGCGACGAGGCGACGCTGGCGCAGGAGGGCATTTTCCTTACGCTGGCGCCGAATGGCATGAACGGCCTGAAGGCGATCGGCGCTTGCGCCGCGGTGGAACAGGCCGGGGTGCGCATCATGGGCGTCGAGATCCGCAATGGCCGCGGCACGCGCCTGGGTTTCGCCGACCAGTCGGACCTCGAACAGGTCTTCGGCGCCCCCAGCGTGACCTTGCGTCGTGGCGAGCTCGCGCGCATCCTGCTCGAACGCGCGCGCGCCAGCGGCGCGGACGTGCGCCTGGGCGTGCGCGTGGCCGCGGTGCAGGCGCGCGCCGACGGTGTCTGCCTGACGCTCAACGATGGCCGCTTGTTCACGGCTGACCTGCTGGTGGCCGCCGACGGCCTGCGCTCCAGCGTGCGCGCGGCGGTGTTCCCCGAATATCCACTGCCGCAATACACCGGCATGATCGGCGCCGGCGGCATCACCGAGGCCGAAGTGCCGCACACCGGCGGGATACTGCGCATGTGCTTCGGTGACAATGCCTTTTTCGGCTACGTCAAGCCGTCCGCCGGGCCGGTCTACTGGTTCAATTCCTATGGCGCGCCCGCGGCGCAGGCCGGGCCGGTGCTCGATGCCGCCGCCTACGCGCGCCGCCTGCAGGCCCTGCATGCGCACGACCCGGCGCCCAATGCCGAGATCATGGCGCAGGTACAGCGCATGGAGCGCAATTACCCGATCTACGACATGCCCAGGCTTCCGGCCTGGCATAGGGGGCGGGTGATGCTGATCGGCGATGCCGCCCACGCCGTCGGCCCGCATGCGGGGCAGGGCGCGTCGATGGCGATCGAGGACGCACTGGTGCTTGCTGCCTGCCTGCACGCCGGGGAAGACTTTGGCACGGCATTCGCGGGGTTCGAGCGCCTGCGGCGCGCTCGCGTGGCCCAGGTGCATCGGCTGACCGCGCGCAACGCGCGGCGCAAGCGCAGCATGGGCCGCGTCGGCCTGTTCATTCGTGACCTGCTGCTACCGCTGCTGATTTCCCTCGGCATCCGCAGGCAGCGCCGCCTCTATGCCTTCCGGCCCGACCTCGCCCCGCTGCAGCCACCGCCGCCTTGAAGACGGTAGGACGCCGCCGACAGCGCCGCCGCGCCTTCCCTGCTGTAATCGCGCATATGGACTGGCGCACCTTGCTCAAACTGTGCCGCCAGGCGGTGACCGCCTGGATCGGCGACTACGCCCCCAGCATGGGCGCGGCGATCGCCTACTACACGGTGTTTTCCATCGCGCCCCTGTTGCTGATCGTCATCGCCATCGGCGGTGCGGTCTTCGGGCGCGAGGCGGTGCAGGGGCAGATCGTCCATGAACTCACCGCGCTGGTGGGGGAGAGCGGCGCCACCGCCATCCAGGGGCTGCTGGAAAGCGCCAGCAACCCGGCACACGGGATACTCGCCACGGTGATCAGCATCGCCGTGCTGGCGGTGGGCGCCACCACCGTGTTTTCCGAACTGCAAAGCGCGCTCGACCGCATCTGGCGCGTGCCGGTGCCGCCGAAGCAAAACGGCGTGCTAAAGCTTTTGCGTACACGCCTGCTCTCCTTCGGCCTGATCCTCGGGCTGGGGTTCCTGCTGCTGGTGTCGCTGGTGGTCTCGGCCGCGCTGGCGGCACTGGGCAAATGGTCCAGCGGGCTGATTCCCGGCTGGGAAAGCGTGCTGCAGATGGCCAATACCGTGGTCGGCTTCGGCCTCACCACGGTGCTGTTCGCCATGATCTACAAGATCATGCCGCGCGCCTCCATCGCCTGGGCCGACGTGTGGATAGGCGCGGGCGTCACCGCCGCGCTGTTCGAGGTGGGCAAGGTGCTGATCGGCCTGTACATCGGCAAGAGCAGCATCACCTCCGGGCTGGCGGCGGCCGGCTCACTGCTGGTGCTGCTGGTGTGGGTCTACTACTCCGCGCAGATCTTCCTCCTCGGCGCGGAGTTCACCTGGGTGTTCGCCCACCATCATGGCTCGCACAAGGGTGAACTGGCCGAAGGCGAAAATCTGTCCAAGACAGCAGCACCATCACCCCGCGCCCCGCAGGCTGCGCGCAGCCACTAGCCGGATATGTGGCGCATCAGCGCGCCGCCGCGCTGATGCGGATTATGATGCGCGCCTCGCCGCACCCCTGCGGCCCAAGCGACAGGAATGCCATGAGCGAACAACACAACAATCCCGCCGGCCTGGTGCGCCGCGTGGTCACCGGCCACGACGCGCAAGGCCGCGCCGTGGTGATTTCCGATAGCGCCGCGCCGCTGGTCCACACCAACCCCCTGCGCCCCGGCTACGCCTCCACCGACATCTGGCGCACCGACGCCATGCCGGCGCCGATTACGGCCGCCGCCGCCGAACCGACGCTGGGCCCGCGCCGCCAGTTGCCGAATCCGCGCGGCACTGTGCTGCGCATCAACACCCTGGCGCCGGAACCCGAAGCCGTGCGCAATCTCGACCCGGCGAAGGCGCGCGAGGTATTCGCCGCCGGCGGCAATGCCGGCGCCTCCACCTTCGCCGCCAATGGCCGCCACCCGATGATGCACCGGACCGAGACGGTCGACTACGCCCTCATCCTTTCCGGCGAAGTCACCATGCTGCTGGACGATTCGGAAGTGACGCTGAAGGCGGGCGACGTGCTGGTGCAATGCGGCACCAACCACGCCTGGGTCAATCGCGGCAGCGTGCCTTGCCAGATCGCCTTCGTGCTGATCGACGGCGAATTCGCGCCCGAACTCGGCGACCAGCTTTCCTAGCTACAATCGCGGCATCCGTTTTGGGGAACGCTCGATCACCATGTTGCTCCGCCTGCTTCTCGCCCTTGGCGTCGGTGCCTTGCTGGCGGCGATCACGCACCAGCTGTTGTGCGGCGATGCGCCCAACCCCACGCTCGCCAATCCCGCCTGGTGCGGGCCGAGCACCGGCTGGATGACAACGCTGGTGGCCTTCGTGTTCGGCACCGGCCTGGTCTGGGTGCTGATGCTGTGGCGCGCCCGCGCGCGCCCGGCCGTGCCGCCGCGCGATACGCCGCCCGCCGGCCCGCAGGCCTGAGCGGCCTCTAGGATTCGGTTTCCAGCGCCACCTTCAGGCGCACCAGTTCCGACAGTGATTTCGCCGCGGTCTTTTCCATCACTCGCGCGCGATGGATTTCCACCGTGCGCGCCGACAGGCCGAGGTCATAGGCGATCACCTTGTTGAGCTTGCCGGCGGTCACCAGGTCGAACACCTCGCGCTCGCGCGGGGTCAGCGCCGCGATGCGCTGCGCGGCGGCGGCGCGCTCGGCCTCGCGCGTCGACGTCGCCGCTCCCACGGCCGCCGCTTCGCGGATCAATTCCAGCAGGTGGCTTTCGTCGAACGGCTTTTCGATGAAATCATAGGCGCCCAGCTTCATCGCCGTCACCGCCATCGGCACGTCGCCGTGGCCGGTCATCACGATCGCCGGCAGCTTGACGCCGCGTTCGCGCAACTGCTGAAGCAATTCGAGACCGCTGATTTCCGGCATTTTCACGTCCAGCACCAGGCAGGCGCCTTCATGCCAGGGCGCGGCGTCGAGAAACGCCTGCGCGCCGGGAAAGGCGCGATAGGGCACGCCGGAGGCGGTCAGCAGCATGCCGATGGCGGCGCGTACGGCATCGTCGTCATCCACCACCAGCACCGGCGCCTGGGTTGGCTCGCTCATGCGCAATGTTCCGGGCGCGCGCCCGGCCTCGTTGTCGGGACCGCAAGCATACGCCATTGGCCTAAGCAATAGCGCCTAATACCTTTGGTTCATTGCGCCGCCACCCTCGCCTGCCTACCATGCGGCTGTAATGAATTGCTTCGCCGCTACCATGCAGACCCAAGCCCCGCTGATGAATGCCGATCCGTTTCCCCACCCGCGCGAGGGCGAGGAAACCTTGCCGCCTTCGCTTGCCTGCCGCTGCGGCGCCTCCGAGACCGCCGCCATCCTCGGCCTGCTGGATCGTGTGCCGGCGGCGCGCCAGGCCATCGAGGCCTGGGATGGCGTCAGCCACGACGCCCACCTGCGCAGCCGGCAGAAATACGCGCGCCTGTTGGCCGACCTGTACGAGCGCCATCCCTGCGAAGTGCTGGCGGGGCTGGCCAGTCCGCGGGCGCACACGCGCCTCTGGGTCACCTTGGCGCTGGCCGAAGCCGCAGCGCCGGTGGCGTTGCCGGTGCTGGAGCATGCGCTCACGGACGAGCGCGATCCGCTTTGCCGCCGCGCCTTGCTCAAGGCGCTGGCCGCCTGCGAGGCGGCGCGCGGATAAGCCGCAGGAAACGCGGCCGGCCACAGGCCCTCTTGCCGGCATCGGCTGCCTGGCACGCCAATGCCGGCAGCTCGCCACCGTGCTGCCGCTACAATGCGCGCTGTATTTTTCAATCGCGGCAAGGCAAGATGAGCGCAGGCATTCGTATTCCCGGTACCCCGGAACCCATGCACACCTGGCCGGGGGCGCGGGGCGTGCGCATCGCCGGCGATTCCTGGGGGGATCCCGCCGGTCCCCTGGTGTTGTTGCAGCATGGCGGCGGCCAGACCCGCCATGCCTGGAAGGGCGCGGGTGAGAAACTCGGCGCCGCCGGCTATCACGCGGTTGCATTCGACGCGCGCGGCCACGGCGATTCCGACTGGGCGCCCGACGGCCAGTACAGCCAGGACCTGATGGTTGCCGACCTTCAATGCGTGATCGCCGCCCTGGGCGGCCGGCCGGCGGTGCTGGTGGGAGCCTCCATGGGCGGCGGCACCAGCCTGGTCGCGGCAGGCGAAGGCAGTGTGGAGGCCCGCGCGCTGGTGATGGTTGATACCGGGCCGCGCGTCGAGCGCGAGGGCATCGGCAAGATCCGCGACTTCATGGCGCAAAAGCCTGACGGCTTCGATTCGCTGCAGGAAGTGGCCGACGCCATCGCCAATTACCAGCCGCATCGCGTGCGCCCGCGTACCCTCGACGGCCTGGCAAAGAACGTGCGCCTTTCCGCGGACGGCAAATACCGCTGGCACTGGGACCCGGCCTTCCGCGCCGGGCGCATGGATTTCGACGAGCGCGAAAAGCGCCTCGAAGCCTGTGCGCGCAACCTCAAGCTGCCGGTGCTGCTGGTGCGCGGCGGGTTGTCCGACGTGCTCTCCGAAGAAGGCGCGCAGGCCTTCCTTGCGCTATGCCCGCAGGCCGAATACGTGAACGTCAGCAATGCCGCGCACATGGTGGCGGGCGACCGCAACGACATTTTCGGCAACTCGGTGATCGCGTTTTTAGAGCGCGTGGTGCCGCCCCGCTGAGGCGGCGGCGATGCCGCCCGCTCGGCCGGGCTTAAGCGGGAATGCTGAAGCGGAAGGTGGCGCCGACCCCCGGCGCGCCGACCGCGTTGATGCGCCCGCCGTGGCGCTCGACAATGCGACGCACGATCGCCAGGCCCACGCCGGTGCCGGGATATTCACTCCCGGCGTGCAGGCGGCTGAACAGTTTGAACAGTTTGTCGGCATAGGCCATGTCAAAGCCGACGCCGTTGTCGGCAACGAAATAGGCGCCGTCGGCGAAGCCGATGCGCAACGCCGGCTGGGCGGCGCGGGCGCTGTACTTGAGGGCATTGGCGATCAGGTTGCTCCACACCTGGCGGATCAGGATGTGGTCGCCGCTGCACGGCGGCAGCGCGCCGATGTCGATCCGCGCACCCGCGGCTTCAGCGCCCAGTTCGGCCAGCACGGAGTCGACTTCGCGGCGCACGTCCACTTCCTCGCGCCGCAGCTCGCGGGTGGAATAGCGCGACAGGTCGAGCAGGTCGTTGAGCAGGTCGTTCATGCGCGCCGTGCTGGCGCGCACCTGGCCGAGCAGGCGGGTCGCCTCGGCGCCGGCTTCGCCCAGTTCCTCGCGCAACAGGGCGGAGTAGCCGTCGATGGCGCGGATCGGCGCGCGCAGGTCGTGGGAGACCGAGTACATATAGGCCTCGAGCTCCGCATTGGCGTCTTCCAGGCGCGCGGTGAGGCGCTCCAGTTCGATCACGCGCTGTTCGCGCTCGCGCTGCATGGCGGCCTGGCGGGCACCGATCCAGCGCACGATGGCCAGGCTGCCGAAAAACAGTACCAGCAGCACCGCGTAGGTCGGCCAGGCGGCGTCCCACCAGTCGCGCAGCAGGATGCCGCGCGGATTGACGCTGACGAAATAGACCGGGAAATCCTGCAAGTGCTGGAAGGCCACCGTGGCTTCGCCGCCCAGGGCCACGCTGTAGCCGCTGACGATGCCGGCGGCGGGAAAACGGCGGGCGCGGAGATAATCGGAGAGCAGGCCGGGCTGCGGCGCGCTGTAGACCTTGTCGCCCATGCCGCGCGGCACCGGGTAGCGCGCCACCGCGTAAAGGTCTTCACGCAACAGCCCCATGTCGGCGCCCGGCGCCAGCGGCGCGTCCTGCCAGAAGGCCTGGGTACGCTCCACCGGGATGCCGCCGCCGACGGTGAACAGCAGGCGGCCGGAGGCGTCGCGCACGCCGTAGCGCAACTGGATCAGCCAGCGCGGGATGGCGCGGCCGAAGAAGGGGCGGCTGACCGTCATGCGCGCGCCTTTCAGCAGGCCTTCGCGGGCGTCGGCGAAAAACGGCAACTGGCTGGCGGCGGCCGCCGGGCCAAAGGTGGTGGCGACCCCCTCGCCGTCGGGGCGGATCACCGCGACCACTTCGAATTCGGGATGGTGGCGCTTGTATTCATGCAGCAGGCGTTCGGTCTCGGGGCCGGGCTCGCCGCGCCCCAGCCGATCGCCCAGGTCGGCCAGCGACTGCTCGATCGACATCAGGTAGGCGTTGACCGCGTGCGAGCCCATCACTACCCGCGTCTGCAGGTCACGGTCGTGGCGCGCGACGGCGCGCTGCCAGGAGGTCAGGGTGAAGACTGCCGCCGCCGCGGTGAACATGGCGAGCGCGAGCGCGTAGGCCAGCAGGCGCGCGGGCCGGCGGGCAAACAGGTTGTTGAAAGCGCTCATGGAGGTTGCGGGTGTAATGTCGATCAACGCAGGCGGCTCAAAATGAACGAACGCACGCTGCCGTGGCGCCAGTATGCGCCGGTGACGGTGCCGGGCATTGCATGAAGAAGGGGCTGAATACCTCGTTGTCGCCGGCACGCGCCCGGCCGGCTACTCCTGTACAGCCAGCGGCAGGCGCAGGACGAAGCGGGCGCCGTCGCGGTATTGCCCGTCCAGCACCAGGCTGCCGCCATAGGCTTCGGCGATGCTGCGCGAGAGCGCCAGGCCGATGCCCATCCCCTGCGCCTTGGTGGTGAAAAAGGCGTCGAAAATGCGCGCCGCCAGTTCGGCCGGCACGCCTGGGCCATTGTCGCGCACCGCGAGTTCGATGACGCTGCCGTCGCGCCGCGCGCTGAGGGCCACCTGTGCCGCGCCGGCCGGCGCGGCCTCGGCGGCGTTACGCATCAGGTTCTGCAATACCTGCTCGATCTGCACCGCATCCACCTCGGCTTCGAGCGGCGCGGCTTCGAGTTCCAGGGTCAGGCTGACGCGCTTGTCCGCAGTTTCGGTGCGCAGCATCGCCACGGCGTGGCGCGCCAGTTCGTTCAAATCGACACGGCGGCTTTCCGGTTCGCTGTTGCGCAGGTAGCCGCGCAGGCGCCGCGTGATGGCGGCGGCGCGCGCGGCCTGCTCGGCGATGGCCTTGAGGGAGACCAGCACTTCGGCCGGCGTGCCGGGCGCGCCTTGTGCGTTGCGCAACGCCGCCTGGGCAAAGGTCGTAATGGCGGTAAGCGGCTGGTTCACCTCGTGGGCGATGGCGCTGGCCATCTCGCCGGCGGTGCCGATACGGCTGGCGTGGGCCAGCAGTTGCAGGTGGCGCCGGCTTTCCTCCTCGGCGCGCTTGCGCTGCACCTCGGCGGCGGCGCGCGAGGCGAAAATATGGAAGATGGGGTTGGCGAACACCGCGTCTTCCATGCGCTTGTCGTCGAAGAAGGCGAAGTGCCCGATCACCTGGCGCCCGCCGCCGTCCATGATGGGAATGCCGCAATAGCTCACCAGGTCGGTGCCGATCTCCTGTTCGAATTTCTGGTTCACGTCCTGCGGGTAGAAGCACACCTCGCGGCCCTGGATAGTCTCCTGGCAGGGCGCGCCTTCCAGCGGATATTCGATGTTCGCCGCGAGAACGCCGCCGTCCCAGTTGGCAAGGGTGCGCACGCGCGTGGTCGGATAGTCGAGGCACTCGGTGACCATCACGCATTTGAGCTGCAGCGCGCGCGCCAGGTGGCTCACCAGGGAGTCGAAGAATTCCTGGCCGGTGACACTCGAGGTGGCGGCGACGATCCACCAGAGGAATTCCTCGGCGCTGCCGCCCGCGGGGGGCGGGCCCTGCGCGGCATGCTGGGTTGGGGGCCTGAAGCTCACAATGCGTAGTCGATGGTCAGCGGCGCGTGATCGGAAAAGCGCTCGTCGAGATAGATCGAGACCGCCTTCGCTTTTTTCGCGATGCCAGGCGTGGCGATCTGGTAATCGATGCGCCAGCCGACGTTTTTCGCCCAGGCCTGGCCACGGTTCGACCACCAGGTGTACTGGTCCGGGCGCTCGTCGATCAGGCGGAAGACGTCGACGAAGCCGGCTTCCTCGAACACCTGCGTCAGCCATTCGCGCTCTTCCGGCAAAAAGCCCGAGTTCTTCTTGTTGCCGCGCCAGTTCTTGAGATCAACCTCTTTGTGCGCGATGTTCCAGTCGCCGCAGATGACGAATTCGCGGCCTTCCTTTTTCAGCCTCACCAGGTGCGGCATGAATTCGGCAAGAAAGCGGAATTTCGCCGCCTGGCGTTCCGGCGAGGAGGAGCCGGAAGGCAGGTAGATCGAAATGGCGGAGAACTTGGGAAAGTCCACCCGCACGTAGCGCCCTTCGGGGTCGAATTCCTTCGAGCCGAAGCCGATGTGCACCTGCTTCGCCTTGTAGTGCGTGTAGATACCGGCGCCGCTGTAGCCCTTTTTCTCGGCGTAGTGGAAATAGCCGGTATGCGGCTCGGGCTTGAGGAACTCGGCGGTCATGTCGGCCGCCTGCGCCTTGAGCTCCTGCACGCACAGCACGTCGGCCTCCTGTTTCGCCAGCCAGGTGAAAACGCCTTTTTTCGCCGCCGAACGGATGCCGTTCAGGTTGAGTGAGATAATCCGCATTGCTGGTTGCCGTCGGGGGTTCGCGCCTGGCCGCCGGCCCAAGCCTTCCCCTCATCCTTCAGGTTTACGTGATGGCCGAATTGCGCCTGGACTTCGTCCGCTTTTGCATTGCCTCGGGGGTGCTCACCTTCGGCGAATTCAAGACCAAGGCGGGTCGCCTCTCCCCCTACTTTTTCAACGCCGGCTCCTTCGATCACGGGCAGGCGCTGGGCAAGCTGGCCGAATTCTATGCCAAGACCATCGCCGCCAGCGGCCTGGAATTTGACATGCTGTTCGGCCCTGCCTACAAGGGCATCGCGCTGGCCGCCGCCACCGCGGTGGAACTGGCGCGCCTGGGCTACAACACACCCTTCGCCTACAACCGCAAGGAAGCCAAGGACCACGGCGAAGGCGGCGTGGTGGTGGGGCGCAAGCTGGCGGGGCGTGTGCTGATCATCGACGACGTGATCTCCGCCGGCACCTCGGTGCGCGAATCGGTGGCGCTGATTCAGGCCGCCGGCGCGATTCCCGCGGGCGTGGCGATCGCGCTGGACCGGATGGAAAAGGGCACCGGCGAATTGTCGGCGGTGCAAGAGGTCAACCGCGATTACGAGATGCCCGTTATCAGCATAGCGGCGCTAACGGATGTGCTGGCTTTTCTGGACGCCAGCGGCGATCCAGCCTTGTTACAATTCCGCGAAGCGGTTGCGGCCTACCGGCGTGTCTACGGGAGTGCCAGGGCCTGAAATGATGCCGGCATCATCCCGGCGAATAAGCGTGCAAACTAGCGCGCGGCAACAGGGAGTAGTCACCATGCGAGACAGGTTTGTCCAAGCGAGCGCCGTACTGGGGCTAATCCTCGGCCTGGTGTGCGCGAGCGGCTGGGCGCAGTCGGGCAAGGTCTATACCTGTCGCGATGCGAACGGCCGGATTCTCACCTCCGACAAGCAGATCCCGGAATGCCGGGACCGGGAGCAGCGCATTCTCGGCCGCGACGGTACCGTGATGCAGGTGATCCCCGCGCCGCTGACCCCCGAGCAAAAGGCGGCACGCGAAGTCGAGCTGGCGAAACAGAAACAGGAAGATGACCGTCGCCGCGAGCAGCTGCGCAAGGACAAGGCGCTGCTCAATACCTACGAAAACGTCGACGACATCGATTCCAAGCGCCAGCGCGCGCTGCAGCAGGTCGAGCGCGAGGCGCGCGAATCGGAAAAGCGCATGACGCAACTGGAAAAGCAGGCGGCGGATAATTCGGCCGAGGCCGAGTTCTACAAGAAAAAGCCGATGCCGGCCGACCTGCGCCGCCGCGTCGACGAAAACGAGGCCGCTTCCCGCGCCGAGAAGCTGCTCTATAACTCCAAGCGCGACGAAGTGGCGCAGGTGAACCTGAAGTTCGACGAAGACAAGAAGCGCTACATCGACCTTACCACCGGCAAGGCGACGGCCGGTTCGGCGCCCGTGGCGGCGAGCGTGCCGGCGGCGAAAAAGTAGCCGCGCGCGACGTAAAACAAAAGGGCCGCAATGCGGCCCTTTTGTTTTTGCGGCGCCCGGCTCAGCCCAGTTTTTTCTTCAGGATGTCGTTCACCTGCGCCGGGTTCGCCTTGCCCTTGGAGGCCTTCATCACCTGGCCCACCAGGGCGTTGAAGGCCTTTTCCTTGCCGGCGCGGAATTCCTCCACCGATTTCTGATTGGCGGCCAGCACCTCATCGACGACTTTCTCGATCGCGCCCGAGTCGGTCTCCTGCTTCAGGCCGCGGGCTTGGATGATCTTGTCCGCATCGCCTTCGCCCGCCCACATGTGGCCGAACACTTCCTTGGCAAGCTTGCCTGACACGGTGCCGTCGGCGATGCGCTTGAGCAGGCCGGCGAGCATAAGCGGCGTCACCGGCGCGGCGCCGGCTTCCATGCCGGCCTCGTTCAGGCGCCCGGAGAGTTCGCCGATGATCCAGTTGGCCGCAACCTTGGCATCGGCGGCGCCGGCCGTAAGCGTGGCGCTGAAGTAATCGGCCAGGGCGCGGCTGCCGGTGAGCACGCCGGCGTCGTAAGCGGAGAGGCCGTATTGGCTGATGAAGCGCTGCTTCATCGCCTCCGGCAGTTCCGGCATGCCGGAGCGGGCGCGTTCCACCATGTCGCCGGTGACCACCAGCGGCAGCAGGTCGGGGTCGGGGAAGTAGCGATAGTCCATCGCGTCTTCCTTGCTGCGCATGGCGCGGGTTTCGTTCTTGGCTTGATCGTAGAGGACCGTAGCCTGGCCGATTTTCCGCCCGTCTTCCAGTTCGTTGATTTGCCAGTCGATCTCCGTTTCGATCGCCATTTCGAGAAATCGGAACGAGTTAAGGTTCTTGATCTCGCGGCGAGTTCCAAGTTCAGTCGCCCCCTTCTTGCGTACCGAAACGTTGGCATCGCAGCGGAAGCTGCCTTCCTGCATGTTGCCGTCGCAAATCCCCAGCCACATCACCAGCGAGTGCAGGGTCTTGGCGTAGGCCACGGCTTCGGCGGAAGAGCGCATGTCGGGCTCGGAGACGATTTCCAAGAGCGGTGTCCCGGCGCGGTTCAGGTCGATGCCCGACATGCCGGCGAAGTCTTCATGCAGCGATTTGCCGGCGTCCTCTTCCAGATGCGCGCGGGTCAGGCGCACGGTCTTGCTTTCCGCGTTTTCCCCGCTGCCGACCTGGACGGTGAGGCTGCCGCCTTGCACCACCGGAATCTCGTACTGGCTGATCTGGTAGCCCTTGGGCAGGTCCGGGTAGAAATAATTCTTGCGCGCGAAAATCGACTTTTCGGCGACGTGCGCATTCACCGCCAGGCCGAACTTGATCGCGCACTCGACCGCGCTTTTGTTCAACACCGGCAGCACGCCGGGCAGCGCGAGATCGACCACGCTGGCTTGCGTGTTGGGCTCGGCGCCAAAGGCGGTCGAACTGCCCGAGAAAATCTTCGAGACGGTGGAAAGCTGGGTATGCGTCTCCAGCCCGATCACCACTTCCCAATCCTTGCGTGACATTACTTGGTCCTTCCGCTGTCGCTGTCGTTCGCCCTGTCGTTGCCGTTTACCCCGCGGTCTTGCGCATCCTGCAGGTAACCCGGCATCAGGTCGGGGCGCAGCACGTAAATCTGGTGGCGCACCAGCATCACTTCGGCCATCGCCGCGCCGATTTTCGACACCTGCCCGCGTGCCAGGCGGCCGCCCTCTCCATTGAGTTCGCGCATCTCGCGCGCCGCCTCGTCGAGCAGGCGCGAGGCCTCGAGCAGTTTGGCGTGGATGGCATCGAGCTTCGGCATGGCATCAAATGCCCTGCGGCTGGCGCGTGTGCCAGTCGGTGGCCTGCTGGTATTGATGCGCCGCGTTCAGCATGCGGCCTTCCGCAAAATAATTCCCGACGATGTGCAGGCCCACCGGCCGGTTGCCGTCGCCGAAGCCGCAGGGGATCGACATCGCCGGCAGGCCGGCCAGGTTGGCGGCGATGGTGTAGATGTCGTTCAGGTACATCTGCACCGGGTCCGCCGCTTTCGCGCCGATGTCGAAGGCGACCGAGGGCGAAGTCGGCCCGAGGATCAGGTCGCACTGCGCGAACGCCTTCTTGAAGTCCTCGGCAATCAGGCGGCGCAGCTTTTGCGCCTTCAGGTAATAGGCGTCGTAATAGCCGTGCGACAGCACATAGGTGCCGATCAGGATGCGCCGTTTCACCTCCGCGCCGAACCCCTGCGCGCGGCTCTTCTTGTACATGTCGAGCAGGTCTTTGTACTCGGGCGCGCGGTGGCCGTAGCGCACGCCGTCGAAGCGCGACAGGTTGGAGGAAGCCTCTGCCGGCGCGATCACATAGTACGCCGGCACCGACAGCTTGCCGTTGGGCAGCGAAATATCGACCACCGTCGCGCCGAGTTTCTTGAACTGCGCAATCGCTTCCTCGACCGCGCGGGCGACGTCGGCACCCAGGCCTTCGCCGAAGTGCTCCTTCGGCAGGCCCACGCGCAGCCCCTGAAGCGGCAAGCCCTGCAGGGGCTTGGCGAGGTCGCGCGTGTAGTCTTCCTTGTCGCGCTCCAGCGAAGTCGAGTCGCGCGCGTCGAAGCCGGTCATCACGTTGAGCATCAGCGCCAGGTCCTCGGCCGACTTGGCCATCGGCCCACCCTGGTCCAGGCTGGAGGCGAAGGCGATCATGCCGTAGCGCGATACCGTGCCGTAGGTCGGCTTCAGGCCCGAGACGCCGCACAAGGCCGCCGGCTGGCGGATCGAGCCGCCGGTATCCGTCCCGGTAGCGGCGGGCGCCATGCGCGCCGCCAGCGAGGCCGCCGCGCCGCCGGAGGAACCGCCGGGCACCGCTTCGCGCGCCCACGGATTCTTCACCTTGCCGAAGTAAGAGGTTTCATTGGACGAGCCCATCGCGAACTCGTCCATGTTGGTCTTGCCCAGGGTCACCGCGCCGGCATTGCCGAACTGCTCGATCACGTGGGCATCGAAGGGGCTCACGTAGTGTTCCAGCATCTTCGAGGCACAGGTGGTGCGCATGCCACGGGTGACGAAAATATCCTTGTGCGCGATCGGGATGCCGGTGAGCGGAGCGATGTTGCCGGCGGCGATGCGCGCATCGGCCGCCTTCGCCTGCGCCAGCGAAAAGTCCTCGTCCACGGTGATGAAGGCGTTGATGTCGCCATTCAAGGCGAGGGCGCGGTCGAGGAACAGCCGCGTCAGTTCGACGCTGGAGATCTTTTTCGCCGCGAGGGCCGCGGCGAGTTCTTTAAGGGAGGCGTTTTGCATGTTCGTGTGAAGTCCGCGGCGCGGCCGTTGACTTGAAACTATTCGATCACCTTGGGCACCAGGTACAGGCCCGCTTCTACCTGCGGCGCGCTTACCTGGCTCGCTTCACGCTGGTCCGTCTCGGTGACGCGATCCTCGCGCAGGCGCTGGTTCACCTCGATGCCGTGCGACATCGGCGCCACGCCGTCGGTATTCACCGTCTTCATCTCCTCGATCAGGGCGAAGATGTCGGTCAGTTGCGCGAGCGTGGCCTGCGCCTCGGCGGCGGAGATTTCGATGCGCGCGAGATTCGCGATATGAGTGACGTCTTTGAGTTCCAGGGACATGGCGTAAGTGAAGCGCGAAAAGCCGGTGATAAGAGCAAGGTGGGAAAGCGTTGCCCGGGCCGCCCGGCGCGAGTCTCGCGGGGCGCGTGCAAATACAGGGAAACACCTTGAATTATAAGGTAGAATCCGCGGCTATCCCGCGTGACCGCGCCACGCGCAGACAACCCCGCCCGGAGGGGGGCGGGCGAAACGCAAGCCCCTACACGAAGGCCCCTTACATGTTTGGATTCCTACGCAGCTATTTTTCCAATGACCTCGCCATCGACCTTGGCACCGCGAATACGCTGATCTACGTGCGCGGCAAGGGCATCGTGCTCGACGAGCCCTCGGTGGTGGCGATCCGCCAGGAAGGCGGCCCGAACGGCAAGAAGACCATCCAGGCCGTCGGCAAGGAAGCCAAGCTGATGCTGGGCAAGACGCCCGGCAATATCACCGCCATCCGCCCGATGAAAGACGGCGTGATCGCCGACTTCACCGTCACCGAGCAGATGCTCAAGCAGTTCATCAAGAAGGTGCACGAGTCGCGCCTGTTGTCCCCGAGCCCGCGCATCATCATCTGCGTGCCCTGCGGCTCGACCCAGGTGGAACGCCGCGCGATTCGCGAGTCCGCCCTGGGCGCCGGCGCCAGCCAGGTGTACCTGATCGAGGAACCGATGGCCGCGGCCATCGGCGCCGAACTGCCGGTGTCGGATGCCACCGGTTCGATGGTGGTGGACATCGGCGGCGGCACCACCGAAGTCGGTGTGATCTCGCTGGGGGGTATGGTCTACGCCGGCAGCGTGCGCGTCGGCGGGGACAAGTTCGACGAGGCGATCATCAACTACATCCGCCGCAACTACGGCATGTTGATTGGTGAAACCACGGCGGAATCGATCAAGAAGCAGATCGGCTCGGCCTTCCCCGGCTCCGAAGTCAAGGAAATGGAAGTCAAGGGCCGTAACCTGGCCGAGGGCATTCCGCGTTCGTTCACCATCTCCTCCAACGAAATCCTGGAAGCGCTCACCGACCCGCTCAATTCCATCGTCTCGGCGGTGAAATCGGCGCTGGAACAGACGCCGCCGGAACTGGGTGCCGACATCGCCGAAAAAGGCATGGTGCTGACCGGCGGCGGTGCGCTCCTGCGCGACCTCGACCGCCTGCTGATGGAAGAGACCGGCCTGCCGGTGATCGTCGCCGAAGACCCGCTCACCTGCGTGGTGCGCGGCTCCGGCATCGCGCTGGAACGCATGGAGAAGCTCGGGGCGATCTTCACCAGCGATTAAGCGCAAAAGTACACCCCTACTTTTGTGCGGCCTGATCTGCATGAAAATCGCCGGCAAAGCCGGACGATTTTCATGAACGAAACCGCCACGAAAAAGCAATTGCGTCGCGCCGGTGCCTGCATGTATAAGAATCGCCGTGCGTATGATGTCTCCCTGGGTCCTCTGCTGACCTGATCCCGCGATGGAATACACCCCGCCGCCGTTTTTCCGCCAGGGGCCTTCGGCCCTGGCGCGGCTGGTCGCGTTCGCGGCGCTGTCGCTGTTCCTGCTGGTGCTGGATGCGCGCTTCAAGGTGCTGGAGCGCGTGCGCTTCGGCATCGCCACCGTGCTTTACCCCCTGCAACGCACGGTGCGCCTGCCGGGCGATGCGGTTTTCGACGCCGGCACGTATTTCGAGCGTCAGCGCCTGCTGATGGACGAAAACACGCGCCTGAAGGCGGCACAACTGGACTCGGCGCAGCGCCTGCTGCGCTCGGCGCAAGTGGAAAGCGAGAACACCAACCTGCGCGCCGTGCTGGCGATGCGCCAGCGCCTGCCGGTGGTGACGGTGGCGGCGGAAACCCTCTATGAGGCGCGCGATCCCTTCACGCGCAAGGTGGTGATCGACAAGGGCACCAGCAACGGCATCCAGGGCGGCCAGGTGGTGGTCGACGGCGCCGGGGTGATGGGCCAGGTGACGCGCGCCTTTCCCTTCGTCTCCGAAGTCTCGCTGCTCACCGACCGCGACCAGGCGATTCCGGTGCAGGTGGTGCGCAACGGCCTGCGCGCCATCGCCTACGGTACGCCCGGCGGGGTCTCGGGCATCGGCGAAGCCGGGGCGATGGAGTTGCGCTTTCTCGCCGCCAATGCGGATGTGCGCGAAGGCGACGTGCTGGTGACTTCCGGCATCGACGGCACCTATCTCGCCGGGCTGCCGGTAGCCACGGTGGTGCGCATCGAGCGCGAGGCTGGCTACGCCTTCGCCAAGATCCTGTGCAAGCCTGCCGCCGGCATCGACCGCTTCGGCCAGGTGCTGGTGCTGATGAATACCGCCCGCGCGCTGCCGCCCCCGCCGCTGCCGGACGACAACGACGAGAAGGGCGCCCGCGGCCGGCGGCCAAAGCGCCGGCCCGGCGTCAATGTGCCCGATCCCGCCGCGCTTTCCGCGCCGCCGGTGAAGACGCCGTTACAGGCCGCGCCCGCTTTCCCGGCGAAAAAATAGCCATGCCCGCGCCCAGCCAGCCCACCCAATACATCCTGCTGCCGGTGAACCCGTGGTTCATCGCGTTCACGCTGGTGTTTTCGCTGATGCTCAACCTGCTGCCGGTGGGTCGAGCGCTGTGGACCATGGCGTGGCCGGACTGGGTGGCGCTAACCCTGGTGTTCTGGAACATCCACCAGCCGCGCCGCGTCGGGCTGACGATCGCCTGGCTGCTCGGCCTGGTGATGGACGTGAACAATGCCAGCCTGTTGGGCGAGCATGCGCTTGCCTATTCGGTGCTTTCCTATACCGCGATCTCGATGCACCGGCGCGTGCTGTGGTTCGGCCTGCTGCGGCAGATGGTCTATGTGCTGCCGCTGTTCCTGGCCGCGCAATTGGTGATTTTGCTGGTGCGCCTGGCCGTGGGCGGCGGTTTCCCCGGCCTGTTCTATTTCAGCGGCGCCTTTACCTCGACCCTGCTGTGGCCGCTGGCCACCTACCTCTACCTGGCCCCGCAGCGCCGCCCGGCGGAGAAGGACGAAAACCGTCCCATCTAGAAAGCTTCGCTTTTGCGCGGCCTGACTGGCGAAAAATCGAGCGGCTTTGCCGGCGATTTCTTGATCTAACGGGGGCAAAAAAGGCAAAACGTCGGTTTGCGGGTGGACATGGCAGCGGTGCTGTCGCCTGCGAATCGCGCGGTGCGAATAAAGCCCGCCGGCGCGGGAGAAAAATGGGAGAATTGCGGTCTATACCGCGTCCTGCCGCGCCTATAGCAGATACCCGTGCCGTTTCGCAAAAACCAGCGCCTGTTGTTTCGCAACCGCGAGATGCCCAACCACCCCGGGCGGGGTGTGACTGAGCTGAAAAACGCGGAAAAGGAGCTTTCCGCCTTTCGCCTGCGCCTGGTATTCGCCGCGCTGATGGTGTTTGTCTGCTTTTGCGTGCTGTTCGGACGTTTCTTTTTCCTCCAGGTGCTGAACTACGACGAGTACCAGTCGGCCGCCGAGGACAATCGCATCTCGATCCTGCCGATCGCCCCGAACCGCGGGCTGATCTACGACCGCAACGGGGTGGTGCTGGCGCGCAACTATTCCGCCTACACGCTGGAGATCACGCCTTCCAAGGTCGCCGACCTGGAAGCCACCATCGACGAATTGGCCAAGCTGGTGGATGTGAGCCAGAAGGATCGCAAGCGCTTCGCCAAGCTGATGGGCGAATCGAGGAATTTCGATTCCCTGCCGATCCGTACCCGGCTGACCGACGAGGAAGTGGCGCGCTTTGCCGCCAACCGCTGGCGCTTCAAGGGAGTGGAAATCAAGGCGCGCCTGTTCCGCCAGTACCCGCTGGGCGAGACCGCGGCGCACGTGCTGGGCTACATCGGTCGCATCAGCGAAAAGGACCAGGAGCACCTGGAAGACCAGGGCCTGGAATCGAACTACAAGGGCAGCGACTATATCGGCAAGATCGGCATCGAGCAATCCTACGAGAAGGAACTGCATGGTCAGACCGGCTTCGAGCAGGTCGAAGTGGACGCCGGCGGGCGCGCCGTGCGCACGCTTTCGCGCACGCCGCCGGTCTCCGGCAACAACCTCTACCTCACCATCGACATCGAGCTGCAGAAGATCGCCGAGCAGGCGCTGGGCGATCGCAAGGGCGCGGTGGTGGCGATCGACCCCTATACCGGCGAGGTGCTGGCTTTCGCCAGCCGCCCGGCGTTCGACCCCAACCTGTTCGTCGACGGCATCGATTCCGCCAACTGGGACGCCCTCAACACCTCGCCCGACAAGCCGCTGCTCAACCGTCCCTTGCGCGGCACCTACCCGCCGGGTTCGACCTTCAAGCCCTTCATGGCGCTGGCAGGCCTGGCGACCGGCAAGCGCACCCCGGAACAGGCGATCGCCGACCCCGGCTATTTCAATTTCGGCGGCCACCGCTTCCGCGACGACACCCCGGGCGGCCACGGCATGGTCGACATGTATCGCTCGATCGTGGTTTCCTGCGACACCTATTACTACATGCTGGCCAATGATCTCGGCATCGACACCATCGCCAAAAACATGAAGCCTTTCGGGTTCGGCCAGCTGACCGGCATCGACATCGAGGGCGAATTGCCCGGCATACTGCCCTCGACGGCCTGGAAGGCGGCGCGCTTCAAGACCCCGGCACTGCAGAAGTGGTATGCCGGCGAGACCATCTCGGTGGGCATCGGCCAGGGTTACAACTCCTACACCCCGCTGCAGATGGCGCACGCGGTGGGCATCCTGGCTGCGGACGGCGTGATCAAGGTGCCGCACCTGGTGCGCACTATCCAGGAGGCGCGCGATCCGGCAAAAAGCCGCCTGGTGGACCCCGCCGTGCCGGCCGGCACGCCGACGCGTGTCGACATCAAGCCGGAGTACATCGCTTTCGTCAAGAACGCGATGGCCGGGGTGCCGAAGGAAGGGACGTCGGCCCGGGTGTTCGCCGGGGCGCCCTACACCAGCGGCGGCAAGACCGGCACCGCGCAGGTCTTCACCGTGCGCCAGAACGAAAAGTACAACGAGCACCACGTCGCGCAGAACCTGCGCGACCATGCCTGGTATACCGCCTTCGCGCCGGTGGACCACCCGAAGATCGCAGTGGCCGTGCTGGTGGAAAACGGCGGCTGGGGCGCCAGCGCCGCCGCCCCGATCGCGCGCCGGCTGCTCGACTACGTGGTTGCCGGCAAGCGGCCAGACACCCCGGGCGCCGCGCCGGAAGTGGGCGGCGTGGCCACCGGCGGCGCCGACGTGGAGTCCGAACGTGATTAGCGCGGCGCAGGTCAAGCGCGGCTGGCAACTGGCGTTCGGGCAGCTCGACTGGATGCTCCTGGCCACCGTCGCCATCCTGTTGTGCTTCGGCATGACCATCCTGTATTCGGCCACCTATGACACGCCCTCGCGCTTCTACGACCAGATGCGCAACATCGCCATCGCCGTGCTGGTCATGTGGGTGGCGGCGCAGGTGCCGCCGCAGACCCTGATGCGCGTGGCCTTGCCGATCTACACCATCGGGATGGCACTATTGATCGCGGTGGCGATGTTCGGCGCGGTGCGCAAGGGAGCGCGGCGCTGGCTCGACCTCGGGGTGACCAGCATCCAGCCCTCCGAGATCATGAAAATCGCCATGCCGCTGACGCTGGCCTGGTATTTCCACAAGCGCGAGGCGCTGATCCGCAAGCGCGACTATTTCGTCGCCGGCTTTTTGCTGCTCCTGCCGGTGGCGCTGATCGCCAGGCAGCCGGACCTGGGCACCGCCATCCTGGTGTTCGCCGCCGGCATCTACGTCATCTTTTTCGCCGGGTTGTCGTGGAAGATCATCGTCCCGGTGATGGCCGCGGGTCTGCTGGCGATCGCCGCGATCCTCTATTACGGCGACCGCATCTGCGAGCCCCAGGTGGAATGGCCGGGCATGCATGACTACCAGAAGCACCGCATCTGTACGCTGCTTGACCCCAGCTCCGATCCGCTCGGCAAGGGTTTCCACACCATCCAGTCGACCATTGCCGTGGGGTCGGGGGGCGCCACCGGCAAGGGCTGGCTCAAGGGCACGCAGACCCACCTCGAATTCATCCCCGAGCGCCACACCGACTTCATTTTCGCCGTCTACTCCGAGGAGTTCGGGCTGGTCGGCAACTGCCTGCTGATGCTGATCTACCTGTGCCTGGTCGGGCGGGGGATGGTGATCGCGGCCAATGCGCCGACCATGTTCGCGCGCCTGCTGGCGGGGTCGATCAGCATGATCTTTTTCACTTACACTTTCGTCAACATGGGCATGGTCTCCGGCATCCTGCCGGTGGTGGGCGTGCCGCTGCCGCTGGTGAGTTACGGCGGCACCGCCCTGGTCACCCTGTTTCTTGGCCTGGGCATCCTGATGAGCGTGCAAAAACACCGCAAACTGGTGCAGACATGAATTCTCGCGACACTTTCTCTTCGGCCGCCGTGCGCCTGAACCCCGCCGCGTATTTCATCAACCACGTATTGGCGCAGCAACCCTGGGCGCGCGAGGAACTGGCGCGCTACGTCGGGCGGCGCCTGCGCCTTTCGGCCCCGCCGTTTGCCCTCGGCCTGGGTATCAACGACAGGGGCGAGGTCGCCACCCTACCGATCGGCACGGGCGAAGTCGACGTCACCCTGAGCGTGGCGGCCACCCGCGTGCCGTTCCTGTTCATCGATCCGGAGACGGTGATGAAGGACGTGCGCATCGAAGGCGATGCGGAATTCGCCCAGACCCTGGCGCGCCTGGCGCGTGAGGTGCGCTGGGACGTGGAGGAAGATCTGAGCAAGGTCCTGGGCGACATTCCCGCGCACCAGATGATGCGTTTCGCGCGCGCCTTCGCCGCCTGGGGACGCGAGGCCGGCAAGCGCTTTGCCGAGACCACCGGCGCCTATTTCATCGACGAAAGCCCGACGCTGGTGCGGCGCGAAGCAGTCGAGGCTTTCGGGGCGGAGGTTGCCTCCCTGCGCGACGATAATGCGCGCCTGGAAAAGCGCATCGAGATGCTGGAGCGCGGGCAAACGTAAATTGGCCGCCTGTAAAACAACACAGCCGCCTCAGGGCGGCTGTGTTGTTTTGGAGATGGAGCGCAGGCTTACGCGGCGGCCATGCCTTTGACCGGCACGGTGGGGTCGGGGCGGCGGGTCAGGCCCACGGTCTTCTCGATCAGGCGCTCCAGGCCACGCCACACACCCAATTCATCCAGCACCGGGTTGAGCACGTTGGTAAGTGAACAGTAGTGCGTGTCCTTCATCCCGCGATGATGCTGCGCATGGTGGCGCTGGGTCTGCAGCACCTTGATCTTTTGCAGGAAGGTGACGATGCGGCCGTTTTCCTGCGCATTCTGGTGTGACCACTTGTGGACCTGGTTGGCGTTTACCGCGCAGATCACGAACACCCACACCGGCCAGGTGAGCACATCGAAGTAGGAGGCGGAGGCAATCACCACCGCGCCCACCAGCAGCAGGTCCCACGAGCTTTCCAGCCAGCCGTGGCTGACGAAGGCGCGCGGCTTGATGTGGTGCTCGATGTTGGCATTGGCGATCAGCTTGCCGATCACCGGCGTGTCCGCCCGGGCGTAGGCGTCTTCGGCCCAGTGGACGGCGCCGGAGACGAGGTCGGCGGCGAGAACGGCGGTGGTGCCCATCATGATCGGTCCCATATTCTTCCGGAAAGCGGTTTTGGATGGCCGGCTTTCCTGCTCCTTGCCTGTTGTTTTGAAGGACCCGGCGGTATTGCTTGCGGGTTGAGGGCATTCTTCCCGCGCGCGGCGGCACGCTCAAGCGCGGTGGCTGAAGTAGCGTGCCACGCTACCCGGCGGCGCGCCGCGGGCGACGCCAGGGGCGGTGGCCTGCGGCCGCGCGGGCGCATATCGGGTAAAGTGCCGTCTGTTCCGCCGCTTTGCGCTCCTCTCGTTCTTCAGGTTTTTCCTTGGCCTCCCGACTGCTTCCCCAAGTGCGTTTTTTCCGCCTGATCAAGATCATGGCCATTGCGTTCCGCTTTGGCCTGGACGAGTTTTTCATGGCGGCGGCGCGCGAAAGCTGGCAAAAGTCCCTCTACGACCGGCTGTTTTTCTGGCGCCACTTCGAGACGCCACGCGGCGAGCGCCTGCGCCTGGCCCTGGAATCGCTCGGGCCCATATTCGTCAAGTTCGGCCAACTGCTGTCGACCCGGCGCGACCTGCTGCCGCCGGACATCGCCGATGAACTGGCGCGCCTGCAGGACCGCGTGCCGCCTTACGACGGCAACGTGGCGGTGCGCGAGATCGAGCGCGGCCTGAACCGCAAGCTGGAGGCGATGTTCGTCGCCTTCGACCGCCAGCCGATCGCCTCCGCCTCGATTGCCCAGGTCCACTTCGCCACCTTGCACGACGGTAGGCAGGTCGCCGTCAAGGTGCTGCGCCCGAATATGCTGCAGGTGATCGAAAGCGACATCGCGCTGATGCGCATCGCCGCCGGCCTGGTCGAAACCCTATGGACCGACGGCAAGCGCCTGCGGCCGCGCGAGGTGGTGGGCGAGTTCGACACCTATCTGCACGACGAGCTGGACCTTGTGCGCGAAGGCGCCAACGCCAGCCAGTTGCGGCGCAATTTCGCCCCCGGCACGCCGCGCGGGCAGCTGCTGATCGTGCCGGAGATCATCTGGGATTACACCGCTTCCAACGTGCTGACGATGGAGCGTATGAAGGGCATCCCGATCTCGCAGATCGACCGCCTCAAGGCCGCCAACGTCGACCTGAAAAAATTGTCGCGCGACGGCGTCGAAATTTTCTTCAGCCAGGTGTTCGCCGACGGTTTTTTCCATGCCGACATGCACCCCGGCAACATCTACGTCAGCGACGATCCGAAGACGCTCGGACGCTATATCGCGCTGGATTTCGGCATCGTCGGCACGCTCTCGGATTTCGACAAGGATTACCTGGCGAAGAACTTCCTCGCCTTTTTCAACCGCGATTACCATCGCGTTGCCGCCCTGCACATCGAGTCCGGCTGGGTGCCGGAAGGTACCAACGTCGAAGCGCTGGAAGGCGCGGTGCGGGCGGTGTGCGAGCCGTATTTCAACCGGCCGCTGTCCGAATTGTCGCTGGGCCAGGTGCTGCTGCGCCTGTTCCAGACCTCACGCCGCTTCAACGTCGAAATCCAGCCGCAGCTGGTGCTGTTGCAAAAGACCCTGCTCAACATCGAAGGCCTGGGGCGCGACCTCGACCCCGACCTCGACCTCTGGACCACCGCCAAGCCCTACCTGGAACGCTGGATGCACAAGCAGATCGGCTGGGACGGCTTCATCGAGAACATCAGGCACGAGGCGCCGCATCTGGCGAAGATGCTGCCGCAGTGGCCGCGCCTGATCACGCGCGCGCTCGAATCCGCGGCCGATCAGCGTGACGACGGCGAATTGATCAAGCACCTGCTCGCGGCCACCGAGCGCCAGGGGCGCTGGATCAAGGGGCTGGCGCTGTTGCTGGTGCTGATCGCCGCCGTATGGGGCGCGGAACTGGTCTACCTGCTGCGGCGCTGAAACCGCGCGAGCCTGCCCTAACGCGCTTGCGACGCGGCGGCGGGTTCCGGCACGGGCCCGCGCCCTTCGTGGGCGTGCTCGTGCTCCGGCTGATGGCCGTGGCGCAGCCGGTCATGCAGTCCCGGATCATGCGGCAGCAACTGCGGCGCGAGCGAGCCGATCAGCATGCCAAAGAGACTGGCGACCACGCCGGCCATTTGCGCCGGCACCAGCGGGGCTTCACCGCCGTAGCGCAACATCAGCAGCCACACCGCCAGGCCGCACAGCACCGCGAGAATCGCACCCTGGTTGGTGGCACGGCGCCAATACAGGCCAAAGGTGAGCGGCACGAAGGCGGCCACCAGGGTCACCTGGTAGGCGTTCTCCACCATCTTGAAAATGCTCGCCTTGGAAAACACCGCATAGATGGTCACCGCGATGGTGAAGCACACCGTCACAATGCGCATGGTGAGCAGCATCTTGCGGTCCGAAGGATGCGGGCCGAGAAGCGGCTTGATCAGGTTTTCGGTGAAGGTGACGGAGGGCGCCAGCAGGGTGGCGGAAGCGCAACTCTTGATTGCCGAGAGCAGGGCGCCGAAGAACATGATCTGCGCGAACAGCGGCGTGTGCGTGCGCACCAGGGTCGGCAGGATGTATTGCGGGTCGGTGTCGATCAGGCGCTTGACCATGGCCGGGTCGATCAGCGTGGCCGAGTAGACCAGGAACATCGGCACGAAAGCGAACATGAAATACAGGCAGCCGCCCAGCACCGAGCCCCAGATGGCGATCTTTTCCGTCTTCGATGACTGTACGCGCTGGAACACGTCCTGCTGCGGAATCGAGCCCAGCATCATGGTGATCCACGCCGCTGTGAAGCCCAGGATTTCCTTGAGATCAAGGGAAGGCCAGAAGCTGAACTTGCCGGCCTCGCGCGCATGGTTCACCACCACCTCCACGCCGCCCACCACGCCCGAGACCTCCCCGCCGATCCACAGCATGCCCACGCAGATGATGATCATCTGCAAAAAGTCGGTCACCGCCACCGCCCACATACCGCCGAAGAACGTATAGATCAGGATGGTGGCCGAGCCGATGCACATGCCCGCCAGCTTGCTGATTTCCCCGTCCGACACCAGGTTGAACACCAGGCCCAGCGCGGTGATCTGCGCGCCCACCCAGCCGAGATAGGAAAGCACGATGGCGATCGTCGTCAGCACTTCCACCGTGCGTCCGAAGCGGCGTTTGTAGAAGTCGCCGATGGTGAGCAGGTTCATGCGGTACAGGGGCGCCGCGAAAAACAGGCCGACCGCGATCAGGCAAAGGGAAGAGCCGAAGGGGTCCGCCACCACGCCTTTCAGGCCGTCTTTCAGGAAGGTGGCGGGAATGCCCAGCACCGTCTCCGAGCCGAACCAGGTAGCGAACACCGTCGCCGTCACCATGTAGAACGGCAGGTGGCGCCCGGCCACCGCGAAGTCCTTGGTGTTGTGCACCCGGGTCGCCGCCCACAGGCCGATGCCGACTGAAATGATCCAGTAGCCGATGACAAACCAGAACAGCGCGTGCATGCAACTCCCCGAATGGCGACCAGCGTGGCGACGGGCGGCGGCCCGCGATTCACCGCGCCCGGCTGGTGCTCGCCGGTTCCCGCCCGTTAACCGGCCTTATTTTATGCCAAGCGGCTGCGTCCGATCGTCGCGTCATCCAGCGGTTTGCCGTTTTTACCTACCCTCCGGCGGCGCATTGCCCGACACTTGCGCTCGACCTTTGATTCGCGTGCCGCGTCTTGTCAGAATGCAGGTGGGTCCATCGATTCACCATCACCAGGAAATTCCGATGTCATCTTTTGACACTCGCATGCAGGCCGCTCTGGTGCATCTCGACCACGCGCAGCAAAAAATCGACGTCCTGCGCAATCTCGATCCTTTCCTGATCGACTTGTCGCTGCGCGAAAACCCGGTAGGCGCGCGCGTCGGTCAGACACTGGCGGACAAGCTGGCCATATTGCCCCGGGTGCGCGAATTCGGTTTCAGGAACATCCTGCTCGGCACCCTCGACTACGCCTACCCGCAGGAACTGGAGGTCGACGACGATTTCATGATCACCCTGCGCGACAACGGCGCCGATATGACCGGCTGCTTCGCCTTCACCCAGATTGGCGCCCTCGATGCCACCGGCGAATTCGTTCCCGACCCTTCGCAGACCAAGTTGCAAAGCTACTGCGTGCCCAACACCCTGCACGAGATCTATCTCAGCGACCGCGGCATGCAAAGCGCATATGGCACCGTCGATATTGGCACCCTGCGCGCCAATACGGTGGCGAGCATCGCCTGGCTGATCGCCAACATCCGCGGCGAAGGCGGCGGGCGGCCGCGCATCCTGATCAACGTGGTGGACGGCTGCGACGCCTTTGCGGAAAACCCGCAACGCACCTGCGAGATGCTGGAGCTACTGGCGGCGCAGCCGATCGAGGGCGTGAGCTTCGAGGACGACCGCGGCACCTACCTGCCGTTCCAGGTCGGCGCCTACGTGCGCATGGCGCGCCAGTTCCTGCCGCCGCCGCTGAAAATCCTGATGCACATGCACGCCGGCGGCGGCTTCGAAAATGCCTCCATCATCGAAGCCCTGGCCTGCGGCGCCGACGGCGCCTGGGGCGGCCTGCCCAAGCGCGCCGCCATCATCGGCCATGCCTCGCTGGGCGAATTGATCGCCAACCTGGTGCGCGTGGGCAACCCCAACATGGGCGCCACGTATCAACTCGGCAACCTGCTGCCGCTTGCCGCCACACTGCAAGTCGAAGACGAGATGCAGGCGGTACCGGAGGACCTGCCGATCCTCGGCGCCAATGCCTACCGCCTCACCATGAGCTTTTTCGAACAGGTCCGCGGGCGCTTCATGGACCTGCCGCCGGCGGCCATCGGCGGTAACTACGGCTTTCGCGTCTGCCCGGTGGTGAGCGACCCGGCGGTGCTCGCCGGGCGCCTGGCGGAAGTCACCCGGCGGCCGGTGGACGATTTTCCGCAAGCCGTGCTGGAGCAGATGGTGTTCCTGATGCGACGCGACCTGCGCGCGGGTGAACGCATTGTTTATGACGAGCCGGTCAATCTGGTCGAACTCTACGAGCGGGCCCTGCAATCGCTGCAGGAGGCGGGCCGGTGAAAATTTGTGTCATGGCGCCCGATACGCATGGCAATGCGCGCGGGGCTTGGGTATAGTGGGTACGAGGGGTAACGGTTTTACTGGAGTACAGAGGATGGACGATAAATTGGGACCGGGCGGCGACGCCACGGTTTACAAGACGCTCTTGGAGTCGACCAAGGCGATCCCCTGGAAGATCGAGTGGGCCACGCAGGCGTTCAGCTACATCGGCCCGCAGATCGAGGAATTGCTGGGCTGGTCGCAGTCGAGCTGGCTTAGCGCCAATGACTGGGCCATGCGCATCCACGAGGAAGACCGCGAGCGCGTGGTCAACTTCTGCATTTCGCAATCGCAGGCCGGCGTCGATCACGAGGCCGACTATCGCGCTCTCACCAGCGGCGGCAACTACGTGTGGATCCGCGACGTGGTGCACGTGATGCGCAACGCCGCCGGCGAAGTAGAGGCGCTGGTCGGCTTCATGTTCGACATCAGCGAGCGCAAGAAAAGCGAGGAGGAACTGGCGCGCCTGAACAAGCAGCTCGAAATGCTCTCGTTCAAGGACGAACTCACGGGCCTGGCGAACCGGCGTATGTTCAATGTCACGCTGGAAAAGGAATGGACGCGCGCCCAGCGCAGCAGCAGTCCGCTGTCGCTGATCATGCTCGATATCGATTACTTCAAGCAGTACAACGACCACTACGGCCACTTGCAGGGCGACGAATGCTTGCGCGAGATCGGCCTGGCCCTGGGCGCCATGTCCACCCGCGCCAGCGACCTGGTGGCGCGCTTCGGTGGCGAGGAATTTGCCATCCTGCTGCCTGAATCTGATCGTGTCGCCGCCTTCGGGGTGGCGGAACGCTGCCGCACCCACATCCGCAGCTTGCGCATGCCGCACGAGAAATCACCGCTCGGGCATGTGCTGACCATCAGCGTGGGCGTCGAGACCGTGGTGCCGACCCAGCAGAGCACGCCGCGCCAATTCATCGATACGGTCGACAAGCTGCTTTACCGGGCCAAGCAAATGGGCCGTGATCGCGCCGAGGCTGGGCAGTCCAGCTGAATTCGCGGCGGGTCGGAAAACGGGCTAAGCCGGCCAGCCGTATCCGGCGGCCGCGTGGACCTGCCTAGTGCGCGCCCACGCCGGGGCCGAGTGGATTGGGCTCGCCCGGCGCCGCGCTTTGCATCAGCACCAGGCGCGCTTCTTCCAGCAGTCCGGGTGCGCGCATCTCGAAACGCGCGGTGGGTCCGTGCGTACGCACGTCGCGGATCAGATCGGCCAGGCCGACCACGGTCTGGCGCAGGTGTTCTACGTTGTTCTGGCTCATGTCACCGTACCTCCAGGGGGCCGGGCGGCATATTTACCCGGGACTGTTACCCTATAGTAGTTTTCCCGGCCCGATTTCTACTGTCCGCAGGCTGCGGATAGCCGTGTAGGACACGGCCGATCTTCTTTGTTATAGGGGCGCCGAACACCGGCCCCTCGGTCTATATTTGCGCAGGCGGCCTGAAATCCCGAATATCAGACGGATTTCACAATCTTGCGCACCGCTCGACATATTGTGGATGGGCCGCGCACGTATTCTTCAGGCGTTGCCGGCCAAACGTGAAAGAACAATCCATGTACTTGAGCAAAGCCGCCTACTACGCCGACTTCGTGGTGTTTCCCTTGTTGATGCTGCTGCTGGCCAGCGCCCCGGTCTGGGCGACGCCTTGGGGCGATGCCGCCTGGATCGGCGCCGCGTTCTGCGGTTTCGCCGCCTATTCGCTGCTGGAGTACGTCCTGCACCGCTTCGTGCTGCACCGCCTGCCGCCGTTTTCGCGCATGCATGCCCTGCACCACGAACACCCGGCCGCGATGATCGGCACGCCGACCTGGGTCACCGCCGGCGCCGCCCTGGGCGTGCTATGCCTGGCCTGGCTTCTCGCGGGCCGCGTGCCCGCCTGCGGTTTCACCTTCGGGCTGATGCTGGGTTACGTCTGGTACGGGGCCGTGCACCACGCGGTACATCATTGGTCGGCGCGCAAGGGCTCGTGGCTTTACCAGCTCAAGCGCCGCCACAACGTGCATCACTACGCCAGCCAGCCCTGCAACTATGGCGTCACCACCGCGCTGTGGGACCGGCTGTTTGGTTCCGAGCGGCGGCGCAAGGTGGTCTAGCGCCGCGCTCACGCCTTTTGCCGGCGGCGGCGCCAGAGCCGGCGCAAGCCCCACAGCGGCACCAGCAACAATACGCCGAAGGGCAGGGCATAAGCCAGGGTGACCAGCGCCGCCGCGATGCCGGCGGCCAGGTTGGCGCCGAAACTTCCCAGGGCGTCAAGCGTCGGCCGCCAGGCGGAAGCCTGGTCGCGGGCGCTGATCTGGATGTTCAGCAACTCCGTGTCCACACGCTGGTGAAGATGCGCGCTGGCGCCGCTCTGCGCCTCGATCTGGCTTTGTACCTGCGCCAGTTCCTGGTTGACGCGAATCAGCGTGTCGATGGTGTTGGCAGCGCGGCCGCGCAGCTCTTCCAGGCGCGTGCGGTAGTCCTTGAGCATGGCGAGCTTGCGCTCGCCGTCCTCGATCGGGCCGCCAAGGTCTTCAGCGCTCATCTGCTGGCTGGCGATCTCGCCCTGCGTGCCCAGTAGCGCGGTGAGCCGGCGGATGCCGGCCGGCGCGGCGCGCAATTGCAGGCCGGCGCCCGGCATCCGGCCGCCGGCGAGCGAAGCACGGAGCACCACGCAGCCCTCGGCGGCGGCGCAGGCAGCCTGGATCGCGTCGTAGGCGGGTGCCACCTTGGCGGCGTCCGTATCCAGTTGCACGCTGTGCTCGTAGGCCAGGTAGCGAATGCGTGCCTCCCCGGTTGCCTTGCGCGATGCGCCGGCCGCGCCCGCCGCAGCCGGCGATGCGGATTGCGCGAGCGATACCGGGGATTGTTTGCCGGCGGAGGCAAACTCCTGCTTTGAGCAGGCACACAAGGCGAAAGTGGCCAGCAAGGCGGCCGGAAAAAGGCGCATGAATGCTCCATTGAGTGCAGTATCGGGACCAACACCTCGAACGGACGGCGGCGGCGAAAGGGGTTATGCTCCGGCGCTTTCAATCCCCTTGTTGCGCAATGAATCTTCGCCTGCCAGGCGCATGTCTCTGCGTGCTCGCCCTGATGCTGCCCGCGCACGCGCAGGCGGCGCCACGGAAGGAGCCGGCGAAGGCGAAAGCGGCGAAAGATCCCTACGCCGGCGTGCAGCGGCCGGCAAGCCCGGAGGAATTGCTGCGTAACCTCAAATTCGCGCTCGAGCATCATCTGCTGCTGAGCGATGTGTTCTACGAGGAAAAGACCCTGCAGCGCTTTTTCGGCAACCGTAGCGCACGCTGGTTCAAGCTGCCGCGCCCGTTCATCCGCAACGGCCGGCTGCTCGGTCTGGATGGCGTGTTCGCGTCCGCCGGCGGCGAGACCACGATCAACGTGCTGTACAAATTGGTTCCGGAGGGTGATCGCGAAAAGCGCCGCGCCATGATCGGCATCGATGCCGCCCGCGACGCGCGCGCCACCGCCGATACGGTGATCAGGGTGTTCGGCGTCGACGGCCGTGTGGTCAATCCCGGCGCGGCGCCCGCGCCGGGCACGCACCGGTTTGGCAACAAGCTGCTGGTTTATGAATTCGACGGCCCGCAGAGCAAAGGCAATCTCAACATCCAGATCACGGTCGACGGCGGCATCGGCAACATCATCGCCGTCGAAGAGCAAAAGGGATCGACCCTGGCGCCGCTGGTGATCCAGCCGCCGCCGGCGCCGCCCGCGCAGTAGCGCCTCGCCGCGGCGGCGGCTCGGCAAAGCTTACCGGCGGTTTCGTGCCGTCGCATTGCGCGGTATGGGCATCACGATTGCTCGATGAGAACACCAACTCTCAGGAGAGCGCCATGACCAGGTTTGCGCATTGCATCGGAGCGGTCGTCGTAGCCCTTGCCTCGGGCACGGCGGCACATGCCGATACGCCGGGCATGCCCGGTAGCAGCAGCGGCATGGACAGCTCCGGGCTCACCAATCCCTCCGGCATGAGCACAGCCGACAATTCCGCCGCGCGTGCGCAGGCGCAGTCCGACCGGGCGGCCGTGCGTTCGCGGTCGCACGTCGGCGAGAGCCGCAGCGCGGGCGGCACCACCAGTCCGTCAAGCGCGATGAGCGGCACCACCACTGGCAGCGCCACCCTTGGCACGGCGCCACCATCCAACGGCGTAAGCAACAGCATGAACGGCGGCGCGGCCGCCAGGCCATAAGCGGTCCGTCGCCTACTTGGTTACCGGCAACCAGGCCTCACCGCCTAAGCGCGGCGTTTCGCGGGCTTGCGCACGGCGGCGTCATGCGCCGGCGCCGCCTGCTCCTCGCGTACCTTGCGCTTGCGCGGGGTTTCGCGCTTGAGCAAAAAGCTATAGGTGTGGCGCTGCGCGGGGTGCACGCTGATGGTCACTTCGAACATGCGGCCTTCGGCGTTGCAGTAACGGCGGATCACGTTGAGCGCCGGCGAGCCGGCCTTGGCGTCCAGGCTTGCCGCCACCGCCGGGCTGATCTGCCCGGCATAGATGTCGATCTGCGTGGCGTCGGCCTCCTCGCCGTACATCTCGGTGATCTGGTCGACGATCATCATGCTCTCGTGCTTCTTGTGCTTGACCACCCCGGCATACTCGGGCGCGACATAAAAATCGGTGTGGCACAGCGGCAGCGGTGAATCCTTGAGAAAGCGCAGCGCCTGGATGCGGAACCACGAACTGCCGAGCGGGCATTTGAGCAGATAGGCCAGTTCGTGATCGGCGATGATGTAGCTGGTGGAGAGCGTCTTGCGCACGGTGGCGCCGGCGTAATTGAGAATCTCCTGGATCGAGCTGACGCGCTGGATCAGGTGGCTCTGCCCGCTGGCGGCGATCACGGTGGAGCCGGCACGCGGGCGCCGCACGATCAGGCCTTCCTCGGCCAGCACGCGCAACGCCTCGCGCGTGCTGTAGCGGCTGGCCTGGAACAGGCGGCACAATTCCTCCTCGGTCGGCAGCCGCCCGCCGACGGCGTGCTTGCCGGTCTCGATCTCGTGACGCAACACATTGGCTATCTGCCAATGGCGTGGCGAAGCGGCGGCGGGCTTCACCGCGCCGGCGGTATGCGGGAGGCGCATTCCGGCTTCCTTGAAATATTAGTCGAACAAATAAGCATTCTGCATGAAATGAGGCGAGGGTGACCGCCGGAATTCTAGCAGGGCAGGACCGGGTTCGTGATTTTCCTCTCTGATAGAGTGATGTGCGCCGCAGGGTCGCGGCGCGGCGTGAATGATGGGGTGATGCGTACGGGCGCGCCGGCATGTGTCGTTCCGGCGCATTGACTTTAATTGTTCGAAACATTAAATTGCGCCCACCTGCTTTTCGCCAGTGCCTGGCTTAACCTTCAAGGAATCCCATGCCCAGACTTGCCTATGTGCCGATGGACCTAGCCGAACCGGCGGATTTGGTGGAAGCGGTGCGCAAGCGCCGCGGCGGTGCGTTCTCCTCGCTCGACCGCCTGCTGCTGCACAGCCCGCCGCTGACGCGCGGCTGGAACTACTACCTCAACCAGGTGCGCACCCAGATGACCCTGGACCCGAAGCTGCGCGAACTGGCAATGTGCGGCGTTGCGGTGGTCAACCGTGCCGAATACGAGTTCCAGGGCCACCTGCCGGAATTCCTCAAGGCCGGCGGTACCAAGGAGCAGGGC
Organism: Burkholderiales bacterium; assembly: GCA_036498945.1. Taxonomy (GTDB): domain Bacteria; phylum Pseudomonadota; class Gammaproteobacteria; order Burkholderiales; family JAEUOS01; genus JAQGMJ01. Next base: position 54,380 of record DASYEQ010000063.1, read on the forward strand.
GAGGCGCTGCGCAATCCCGAAGCGGCGGCCAAGGACAGCAAGATGTTCACCGAGGCCGAGCGTGCGGCAATCCAGCTGACCATCGAAATGACGCGCAACGTGCAGGTGAGCGACGCCACATTCAACGCGGCGAAGGCCGCCCTGCCCAACGAGCAGGCCCTAGTCGAACTGATCGGCACCATTGCCACCTACAACATGGTCTCGCGCTTCCTGGTGGCGCTGGACCTGCACGGCTGAACACCGCCAACGATTAACGGGACGGAGACAATATGCTTGATGTGGACATGACCGCGCCGGGGTTCGAGAAGATCGTCACCCCGGAATCGCGGCTCGACGTGATCGCCCACGACCTGATGTTCGGCGAAGGGCCGGTGTGGAACAAGCGCACCGGGGAATTCTTCTGGGTCGACATCATCGGCGACACCATCTGGAAATGGAAGCCGGGCGGCGCGCGCAGCGTCGTGGTGCGTCCCAGCTACCGCGCCGACGGCATGACCTTCGACCTCGAAGGCCGGCTGGTGGTGGCGGGCTGGTCGTGGCGCCGCGTCTGGCGCCTGGAGCACGACGGCAGCATCACCACCCTGTGCAGCGAGTTCGAAGGCCAGAAGCTCAACAGCCCGAACGACATCGTGGTGAAGTCCGACGGCTCGATCTGGTTCACCGATCCTTCCGGCGGCCTGAACAACGTCGAGATGCACGGCGACGACGTGCAGCGCTACATGGATTACCACGGCGTGTTCCGCATCAGCCCCGACGGCAAGACCACCACCCTGGTGGTGAAGGAGCTGACCTACCCCAATGGGCTGGCCTTCACCAAGGACGAGAAGCAGCTCTACATCAACGACACGCGCGAAAACAACATCCGCGTGTGGGACGTGAACGCCGACGGCACCTTGTCCAACAAGCGCATGTTCTGCCAGTTGCAAGGGCCGGAAGCGGGCGTGGCCGACGGCATGAAGGTGGACGAGGACGGCAACGTCTATTGCACCGGCCCGGCCGGCATCCACGTGCACGACAAGAACGGCAAGCTGCTCGGGCGCATTCTGATTCCCGGGCACACCACCAACCTGGGTTTCGGCGACGCCGACTGGAAGTCGCTGTTCATCACCACCTATACCTCGGTGTTCCGCGTGCGCCTGGGCGTCGCTGGTTTGCCCGTCTGGTGATCGCGAGGAGACAAGACATATGAGCTGGAAATTTGAATTGATCCATGCGCCCAAGGGGCGCGCGCTCGGCGGCCTGGCCTGGGATGGCAAGGCGATGCTGGTGTCGGATGCGATGGGTCTGCAGATTCTCTCTTTCGCCGACGGCGCGAAGGAGCCCGCGGTGTTCCGCAAGTGGACCAACCGGATCAACGGCATCGCCTACGGTCCCGGCGGCATGCTCTACGGCTGCCAGGAAGGTTCGCGCCGCGTGGTCGAGATGAAGCCGGACGGTTCCTCGGTGGTGACCACCACCGTGCTGGACGGCGCGCAGTACAACCACCCGTACAACGCGGCGGTGGACAAGAAGGGCCGCGTGTGGTTCAGCGACCGCCTGCACGCGGTGCTGGCCTCGGGCCCGCAGGTATTTCCCTACCTGCCGCACCAGTCGGTGCTGCGCATGACCCTGATGGGCCGGCCGCATACCGAATGGCACGTCGAGCGCCTCACCTATGACACCAAGAGCCCGCGCGGCGTGGCGGTCTCGCCGGATGAAAAGACGCTGTACGTCGCCGAGACCGAGACGGTGCCGGGCGGCGTGCAGGAACTGCGCGCCTACCCGATCCTGGGTGACGGTACGCTCGGCCCCTGCGTGGTGCTGCATTCGTTTGGTGCGGATTATCGCGGCGTGCATCGCGGCATCGACGGCATTTGCGTGGGCAAGGAAGGGCACATCCTCGCCTGCGCCGGCTGGAGCCGCAGCGGTCCCGGCGGCACGGTCTATGTGTTCAATCCGGACGGGCGCATCGCCGAATCGCACGCCATTCCCGAAGGCACGCCCCTCAACTGCGCCTTCGGCGGCGCCGATCTCTCGACGCTGTACGTGACCACCACCGAAGGCCACGTCTATCGCGCCAAGACCGGCTACACCGGCCACGTGCTCTACACCGCAGGCTAGATCGCAGTATCGTAGTAGCGCCGCTGCCGAAAAGACCGTACAGGCAAGGCAGCGGCGCCAACCAAGGAGACAATCGATGGACCTCAAGCACTTCGGGCGCGCGGCGCTCGCCGCCTTTCTCGCGTTGAGCCTGCATGCCCAGGCACAGGACAAGTGGCCTGCCCACGCACTCAAGATCATCGTCGCCTACCCGCCTGGCGCCACCGGCGACATCATGGTGCGCGCCGTCAGTACCCGCCTTTCCGAGGAACTGGGCCAGGCGGTGGTGATCGAAAACCGCGCCGGCGGCGCCGGCATCTCGGCCGCCGACAGCGTCGCCAAGGCGCAGCCGGACGGCTACACCCTGCTGCTCGACGGACCGAACCACATCTCGAACGTGGCGATGTTCAAGCACCTGCCGTATGACACTGCGAAAGACTTCGCGGCGGTGTCCAACCTGGGCGTGACGCAAACCGTGTTGCTGGCCTACCCCGGCACCGGCTTCAAGACCGCGGACGACCTGGTCAAGGCGGCCAAGGCGGCGCCCGGCAAGATCAACTTCGGCTCCGCCGGCAACGGCACCGCCGGCCACCTGTCGATGGAATTGTTCGCCCGCCACTACGGCATCAAGATGACCCACGTGCCTTATAAGGGCGCAACCCCGGCGCTGACCGACCTGATGGGCGGCCAGGTGCAGGTGCTGTTCACCGGCCTGCCGCCGACGCTGGCGCAAATCCAGTCGGGCCGCGCGGTGCCGCTGGTGGTGTCGGGCGGAAGGCGCGCGCCGCAACTGCCGAACGTACCGTCGATGAACGACCTCGTCCCGGGGTATCAGGACGCACCGGCGTGGTTCGGCCTGTTCACTACCGGCGGCACGCCGAAACCCATCGTCGCCCTGGTATCGAAAAAGATCGATTCCATCCTCAAGGAACCGGCGGTGGTGACGACGATGAACAACCAGGCGGTGATCATCGTCGGTGGTACGCCCGAATCCTTCGAGGAAACGGTGAAAAAGGATCTGCAGCGCGTGCCGCCGCTGATCCGCAGCCTTGGCATCTCGGCGGACTGAGGCTACACGCTGCCGGGCAGGCGCAGCAGCGCCTGCCCCATGCGGATCTGCCGCCCCTCGGCGATGCCGGGCGCCAGCGTAAAGCCCGCTGGGGCGAATACGATGATGGTCGAGCCATGCTCGAACCAGCCCATCTCCTGGCCCTTGACGTAGGGCACGCTGTCGCAGGCCATGCGATTCGGCCCCTTGTAGCGGATGTGCAGCAGCACGTCGATGAAATGCAGGCGGATGCTCGCCACCAGCACCGCCGCCACCGGCACCAGCGTCAGCACCTGGCCGGTATGCGTGAGGCGGGTGCGGATGGCGGCGCGTTCGTTCCTGCAGAACAGGCGCTCGACGCGCTTGAGCGCGATCGGGTTGACATTCCAGGTATCGCCCGAGATGTAATCGACCTGCTCGACCTCGAGATCGGCCGGCGCGTGAAAGCGATGGTACATGCCGGCGGTGAGCCTTAGCGTCACATAGGTGCCGTTGCGGCAGGCCGCGATCGACTCCTCGTCGACCATCAGGTCTTCGATGCGGTAAGGAAAGTCCTTGGCCTGAAACACCTGGCCGTCCACCACCTGCCCGCAGGCGCCGACGATGGCATCGCTCGGGCTGGCGATCGCCTGCAGGTCCATGTCCACCGTGCGCATGCCGGGCTTGAGCTCGCGGATGAAGCAATCGTGCATGCTGGTGAAGCGCGTCTTCTTTGCTTCGCCCAGGTCGATGTCGCAGAACTGTTTCCAGAGGGCGATCGAAAAATCGCGCACCAGCGGCTGCTCGATCTTGGAAAACCAGCCGATGAAGCGCGTCAGCGTGGCGCGCGGGATGCGGTTGGTCAGCAGGAAATTGAGGTCTTCCTGGGCGGCGAATTTCGCCAGCAGGCGCGCCAGGGCGCCGCGATGTTCAAGCTGCATTTTTTGCGTTGTCACGTTCGTGTAAAACCCTGGTGATAAATCGTATGGGATGGATATCGAAAATACCGCCCTGACCCTGTACCTCACCGGCGGCGCGGCCGCCGCCGCGACCCTGGCGAAGGTCAAGACCCGCCTCGAACTCTCCAAGGCCAAGCATCCCTCGCTGGCCGGGCACTCCAAGATGGCGCGCCGCGTCGCCCGCCTGCTGCCGGGATACGAGTACGACGAGGCGCAGTTCTTCGCCGCCGACGATGCGCCGGAAGACATCGCCGCGCAGCGCCGCGCCGGCTTCCTGCGCCTGGCGGCGCTGTACGCCGAGCGCTTTCCGAAAAGCGCGGCGATGACGGCAGAGGCGGCCGAGAGCATCAGCGACCTCAAGTTCACCGGCGCCTACCGCGTGCCCTTCCAGTTCAGCCGCCACGTGCGCGCGAACCTGAAAGGTGGCTCCTTCGTGCAAAGCTCGTCCGGTGTCACCGTCACCGATCTCGACGGCAACGTGTTCTACGACCTGACCGGCTCGTACGGCGTCAACGTCTTCGGCTACGACTTCTACAAGGAGTGCATCGAAGCGGCGAACGCTCGCGTGCGCGACCTGGGCCCGGTGCTCGGCGCCTTCCACCCGCTGGTCGCCTATAACGCCCGCCGCCTGAAGGAGATTTCCGGGCTCGACGAAGTGTCCTTCCACATGTCCGGCACGGAAGCCGTGATGCAGGCGGTGCGCCTGGCGCGCTATCACACCAAGCGCAGCCACCTGGTACGCTTTTGCGGCGCCTATCACGGCTGGTGGGGCGACGTGCAGCCGGGTGTCGGCAACCCGGTGCCGGCGCATGAGACCTACACGCTGAAGGAAATGGATCCGGATGCGCTGCGTGTCCTGCGCCGCAGGAAGGACATCGCCTGCGTGCTGGTCAACCCGCTGCAGGCCCTGCACCCCAACGGCAATGCGCCCGGCGATTCCTCGCTGGTCGACTCCAGCCGCAAGGCGCATTTCGACCGTTCCGCCTACACCACCTGGCTGAAGGAGTTGCGCGAAGTCTGCGCCGAGCGCGGCATCGCGCTGATTTTCGACGAAGTGTTCGTCGGCTTCCGCCTGGCCTATGGCGGCGCGCAGGAATACTTCGGCGTCAAGGCCGACATGGTGACCTACGGCAAGACCCTGGGCGGCGGCCTGCCGGTCGGCGTGGTCTGCGGCAAGTCCACCCTGATGAAGCGCTTTCGCGAAGATCGACCGGCCGACGTCTGCTTTGCCCGCGGCACTTTCAATTCGCACCCCTACGTGATGGCCGCGATGGCCGAGTTCCTCGAGCGCATCGAAACCGACGACATGCGCCGCATGTACGCGGGGCTGGATACCTTGTGGAACCGCCGCGCCGAGACCTTGAATGCGCGCCTGGCCGAGGCCGGCCTGCCGGTACGCATCGCCAACCTCTCTTCCATCTGGACCGTCTATTACACCCAGCCCGCGCGCTACAACTGGATGCTGCAGTATTACCTGCGTGCCGAGGGTCTGGCGCTGTCCTGGGTCGGCAGCGGGCGCTTCATCTTCAGTCTCAACTACACCGATGCCGATTTCGAAGCCGTCGCCGCGCGCTTCGTCGCCGCCTGCGCCGCCATGCAGCGCAACGCCTGGTGGTGGGCACCGGCAGGCCTCACCAACAAGGCGATCAAGCGGCGCATCCTGCGCGAGATGATCGAGCATCGTTTTGGCGTCAGCCTCTAGGTGTTGATGGAATCCGCCGCTGCGGCGGCGGTATGATTTGGCAGGCGGAAGTTTCCGCAGTCTGCAAACGGGAAAATAAAAAGGGCGCGCGGATCACCGCGCGCCCTGTTCTTTTTGTGCCTGCCGGAGCAACGCGCCGGGCGGGCTTTAGTGGGCCGCCGCGCCGGGGGTGACCATGTGCTCGCGCGGGTCGATCAGTTCGCCGCGCAGCAGCGCCAGCGGGGCGCGGTGGTAGAGCCTGATGTCGGAAAATGGGTCGGTGATGATCTTGGTCGCCCACACCAGGCCGGTCTGCACGTCGCGCAGGAAGAACAGGTGGATGGTGCGCAATGCCAGGCCGGTCACGCCCAGGGTCAGCCACATCTGGCCGACGTGGTGCGCGAAGCCGTTGAAGTCCGTGTGGGCGGGGAAGATGCCGAACAGTGTCGGGTTCACCAGCAGCACCAGGGGGGAGAGCGCCCACACTGCCATCAGCACCACCTTGCGGCGCAGGTTGTAGCCGACCTTGATGTCTTCCTTGTACTCGTGAGTGGCCTGGTTGACGTGGTCGTAACCCTTGGGTTCGAAGAAGAAGTGGCCGGCCTGGCGGCTGGTCATGGAGACCAGCCAGGCGAGCAGGGCAGCGAGTGCCGGGTCCTTGAACAGCAGGCCGTAGGAGACGACGAAGCAGGCGGCGGAGAGCAAATGCAGCGACTGGTTGATGCGACTGTGATGATAGTAGCGATGGTCATCCCAGCGTTGCGTTTTGAGTTCTTCGAGGAACTTGCTCATCAAGGGCTCCGATATTGGATTGAAGGCGAGGCTAAGTGCGCGGCATGACAGGTCGATGAATAATTCACGACGGATTGATGACAGGCGCGGTTTAAGTCGCCTGAGCTACACTGCGCAGGTAAAAGAATGTAACTTCCGGGCGACAGGAAGCCAAAAAACAACGGAGACACTCATGTCCAAGCTGCCGAAGCTGCTGGCGGGCGTGGCCGCGCTGCTGTTATGCGCCACCGCCCAGGCGCGCGTCACGCGCATCGTCATCGACCAGACCGAGCCGATGGTGGCGGCTGCCGGCGCCGGCGACATCGCCTATGAAAAGGTGGCCGGCCGCGCTTTCGGCGAACTCGACCCCAAGCTGCCGGTCAACGCGCTGATCCAGGACATCGAACTGGCGAAGGAGGCCGACGGCCGGGTGCACTACGTCGCTTCCTTTGTCCTCTACAAGCCGGTGGACATGGCGCGCGCCAGCGGCCTGATGTGGCACGACGTGCCCAACCGCGGCCGCGTCTTCGCCTTCGCGCCGCAGGAGCGCGCTTTCGGCGACGTCATGCTGGCTTCTGCCTGGCAGGGCGACAACGCCGGCGCCACCCGGGTACGGCCCACGGCAGGCACCGACGGCCTGCAGTTCCTACAGGTGCCGGTGGCGCGCGGGCCGCACGGCGAGGCGGTGACGGGCGAGGTGTTCGGGCGCATCGTCAACCGCGCCGGCCCGGTCTCGCAGCCGCTCCTGGTGCAGACCAATCCCGTGCCCTACAAGCCGGTGAGCCTGGATACGCACAAGTCGAAGCTGGTCTCGCGTGCCGGCGAGAGCATGAATGGCGAGGTGCGCGGCGAAAAGCAGATCGCCGCCGCCGACTGGGCCTGGGCGCGCTGCGATGCCACCCATCCCTTCCCCGGTACCCCGGACCCGACGCAGATCTGCCTGCGCAACGGCTTCGACCCCGCGCTGCTCTATGAGGTGGTGTTCACCGCCGCTGATCCCTACGTGCTGGGCGTCGGCTTCGCGGCCTGGCGCGACGTCGGCGAATTCTTCAAGAAGGCAAAGGCCGACGCCGCCGGCACCGCCAACCCGCTGGCCGGGCGCATCCGCTACAGCATCGGCCGCGGCATTTCGCAGTCCGGCAACTTCCTGCGCGGCTGGCTGCACCTGGGCTTCAACCAGGCCGAGGACGGCAGCATGGTGCACGACGGCCTCTGGCCGATCATTGCCGGCCGGCGCATTGCACTGAATTTCCGCTGGGCCCAGCCGGATGGCGTGCTGGAGCTCTACCAGGCCGGCAGCGAAGGCCCGCAATGGTGGTTGCCGCAGGCGGACCCGGTACGCCACCTGCCCGCCGCCGGCATTCTCGACCGCTGCATGGCCAGCCACACCTGCCCGAAGATCATCGAACACTTCGGCTCGGCCGAAGTGTGGGCGCTCAAGCTCACGCCGGAGTGGGTCGGTACCGACGGCAAGGCGGATTTGCCGTTACCCGATTTCGTGCGCCGCTATTACATCGCCGGCAGCAATCACGGCGGCGGTGCGGGTGGCTTCGACACCAGCCTGCCGGGCGTCGGCCTGCCGAAAAGCGGCGCTGCCTGCCCCGGCAACAACTTCGGCACCGGTGTGCTGCCCGCCAACCCGATGCCCCACACCCAGACCGTCAACGCCTTGCGCGTGCACTTCCGCGACTGGGTGATGCGCGGTACCCCGCCGCCGCCCAGTGTCTACCCGACCCTCGCACAAGGCACGCTGGCGCCAGCGGAAAAAATCGCGCTCGGCTACCCCGCGTTGCCCGGACTGCGGCCCACGCTGCCAGAGGCCGACTTCATCAACCCGGTGCTGGATTACGACTTCGGCCCGGGCTTCAAGCCGCTCGATGGCTCCGGCGTTCCAAGCATCACCCCGCCGCGCATTCGTCAGGCGCTGAAGATGTTTGCGCCCAAGGTCGATGCCGACGGCAACGAGCAAGGCGGCGTGCTGGTGGTGCTGATGGCCGCGCCGCTCGGCACCTACCTCGGCTGGAACGTCACCGCGCCCGGCGCGCGGCCGTTCCACCAAGGGCAGTTGTGCGATTACGTCGGCGGCATGGTGCCCTTCGCGCGCACCGAAGTGGAGCGCCGCGCCGGCGGCGACACGCGCCTGTCGCTGGCGGAACGCTATGGTAGCCACGAAGGCTATGTCGCTGCCGTTACCAAGGCGGCCGAGCGGGCGCGCGCCGCCGGTTTCCTCCTCCCGGAAGATGCGCAGGACCTGATCGAATTGGCGCGCGCCAGCGCCGTGCTGCGCTAGCGCCGGTTCACGCCGAATTATCGGCCGGAGCGCCGGGCGCAAGACAAGGCGCGGGCGCGTGGGCCGGCAGGCCCTAGGCCGCCACCCGGGTGGCGCCGTCGGTGACGCGGTTGCGCCCGGCCTGCTTGGCGGCGTAGAGCGCGCGGTCGGCGCCATGCAGCAGGGTATCGAGGTTGTCGCCAGGCCGGCTCATCGACACCACGCCGAAGCTGGCCGTCACCTTCTGTGCCTGGCCGTCGGGCAAGGCGATCGCGGCGGCTTCGATGGTCTCACGCAGGCGCTCGGCCAGCGCGTGCGCCGCCGCCAGGTCGCAATGCGGCGCCAGGACGACGAATTCCTCGCCGCCGTGGCGGCCGACGAAATCCTCCGTGCGGAAGGTGGCGCGGGCGATGCGCGCCACCTCCACCAGCACGCTGTCGCCGGCATCATGCCCGTGCTGGTCGTTGACACGCTTGAAATGGTCGATGTCGAAAATGATCAGCGCCAGTGCCGAGCCATGGCGCCGCGCACTGGCAATCTGCGCCTCGGCGATGCCGGCGAAGGCGCGGCGGTTGAGCAGCCCGGTGAGGAAGTCGGTGGACGACATCTGGCGCAGCTCGCCGATCAGGTTGTCGCGCTCCTCCTCCAGCCGGCGCCGCTCCTGGCTGGAGAGCTTGAGGGCGGCGACGGCGCGCAGCATGTCGCCGATCTCGTCGCCGCGCTCGGCCGGCGGCACTTCGGTATCGAGGTTGCCGCGCGCGATGTCCACCAGCACGCGCGTGGTGCCCAGCAGCGGGCGCAGCACGCGCTGGCGGATCGCCAGGAACACCGCTGCCACCACCAGCAGCGCCCCCACGCCCACCAGCGCCATCGACAGGAGGGTGCGACGCGCCTCCGCGTTGCGCTTCTGGCTGCCCTCGATGGCCATGGAGATCAGCACGTCGCGCAACTGCACGATGGAGGCCATGTCGGGCACGTAGCGCGCGGCGAACTCGGCGGTGTCCATGCCGTAGGGCCGCTTCTCGACCGAAGCGCGCTCGACCTCGGCGACAAAGGCCAGGCCGTCGCCGAAATAGCGCTGCTCCATTTCGCGCACCGCCTCCAGGATGCGTTCATCGGTCTCACGCGTGTGGGTCGGCAGCTCGATCAGGATGCGCAACTGCTCGATGCGCCCGCGCAGCACTTGTATGCCCTGCTTCTCCACCTCGCCCAGCGGTTTTTGTTCGGTGAGTGCCGCGGTGAACTGCGAGCCCAGGCGCCCGGCGTACTCGCGCAGCTCGGCTGCCAGGCGCGCGCCCACCAGCGCGTCCGCATAGCGCGGATACGCCTCCTCGGCGTCGCGCGAGAGGATGGTCACCGCCTCCATGATCACCGGGATGACATCGAACATCTCATGCACCGCGCCCATCACCCGCTCCGGCTGGCGATTGGCGCGCGGCAGGGCGGAGACCAGGTCCACCTCCTTGCGCGCCGCGGTCAGTTGCGCCTGTGCCTTTTGCACCGCCTGCATCGCCTGGTCGTGGCGGCCCTGGGCATTGAGGGTGGCGACCAGGTCGTTCATGGTGGCGTCGCTCACCGCGCGTGCCTGCGCGAGACGCGCGCGCTTGGCCGCATCGGGCGTATCGGCGTCGCCCAGCACGCCGTTGGCCGGCCCGCGCTCGAACGACACCTTCTCCGCCAGCACCATCGCCTTTTTCGCCACCAGCATCGCTTCCAGGCCGTTGCGCGAAGACTGGTAAGCGCTCCACTCGGTGAAGATGATGCGCGTCAGCATCAGCCCGATCAGGGTCAGCAGCACCAGCGTGGTGATGGCGAACAGGCGCGTCAGCTTCATGTATTTGTCATGGCGAAAAAGCACGCTCGCCGGCAGCGGCGGGCGAACCTCGCATCATAACCAAGCGGCCGGCGCCGCGTGTCACCTGTAAGGCGTACGTCTTGTCTATTCGGGCCGCGTTGCCATCGTCTGGATCAGCGTTTCCAGCTGCGGGCTCATCGGCAGGTCGAGGCTGGCGCCGCCCGGCAGGCGCGCGAGGAACCAGCGCTTGTACTGGCGCTCGATCTCGCCCTCCTCCGCCAAGGCGTGAAAGGTGTCGGTAACCAGTCGCGCGAACGGCGCGTCGCCCTTGCGGTACATGATGCCGTAGGGATCGTAGGAGAGGAATTCGCCCACCACCTGGAATCTGCCCCTGGCCTGGTGCTGCGCGATCAGGCCGTAGAGAAGCACGTCGTCGGTGGCGAAGGCATCGGCCTTTCCCGCCGCCAGTTGCGCAAAAGCGGCGGCATGGTCGGGCGCCGGCGCCACGCGGAAGTTCAGGCCGAACTTCGCGGCGAGGTCGCGCATCGCCTTCTCGTTGGTGGTGCCGGCGGTCACCGCCACGCTCTTGCCGGCGAGATCGCGGAAGGACCTGATCGGCGAACCCGCCGGCACCATCAGCTTGGTGCCGGCGACGAAAAAGATCGGCGAGAAACCCACCTGCTTCTGGCGTTCCAGGTTGCTGGTGGTCGAGCCGCATTCGAGATCGGCACGGCCCGAGGTGATGGCCGCGATGCGCGTTTCCGACGTCACCGCCAGCCACTTGATCGCCAGTTGCCGATCCAGCGCCGCGCCGATCGCCTCCACCAGCTGGCGGCATAGCTCGATCGAATAGCCGATCGGCTCGCCACGCGCCGAGAGATAGGAAAACGGCACCGAGGATTCACGGTAGGCGATGGTGATGCTGCCGGCGGCGCGCAGCTTTTGCAGTGTGCCGGAGAGTTGCAGTGGCGCCGGCTCCGGTTGCGCCGCCGCGCCGGCGCAGCACAGTGCGGCTGCCAGTCCGAGGAGCAGCGCCGCCGCGCGCGGCCAGGCGACGCGCGGCAAGGTCGGGAGGGCGTTCATGGTCAGGCCGGCGCCAGGTCGGCGGGCAGGCCGGCTTCCAGCGCGCGAGTGTAGGCGTCGGCTTCGTCCGGCGACATCAATTCGCCTTCCCATTTCGCCACTGCCGCGGCGGCGATCGAATTGCCGACCGCATTGGTCGCCGAGCGCCCCATGTCGAGGAAGGTATCCACACCCAGGATCAGCAAAAGCCCGGCCTCGGGAATGCCGAACTGGTTGAGTGTGGCGGCGATCACCACCAGCGAGGCGCGCGGCACCCCCGCCATACCCTTGGAGGTAAGCATCAGGATCAGCAGCATCGTGATCTGCGTGCCCAGCGACAGATCGATGTTGTAGGCCTGGGCGATGAACAGGGTGGCGAAGGTGCAATACATCATCGAGCCGTCGAGGTTGAACGAGTACCCCATCGGCATCACGAAGGCGGAAATCTTGCGCTTGACGCCGAAGCGGTCGAGCGCGTCGAGGATTTTCGGATAGGCCGCTTCCGAACTGGCGGTGGCGAATGACAGCAGGAAGGGCTCGCGGATCAGCGTAAGCAGCCTGGCGACGCGGGGCCCGAGGACGACGAAGCCGGCAAATATCAGCAAACTCCAGAGCAAAATCAGGCCGATGTAGAAATCGCCCATGAAAACGGCGAAGCGCAGCAGGATTTCCAGGCCGTTGGTCGCCACCGTGGCCGCCATCGCCGCCAGCACGGCCAGCGGCGCCATCTTCATCACGTAGCCGGTGATTTTCAGCATGGCATGCGAGAGTTCCTCGATCGCCGCCACCAGCACCCTGGCTTTCTCGCCCAGGGAAGCCAGGGCGACGCCGAAGAACATCGAGAACACCACGATCTGCAAAATCTCGTTGTTGGCCATCGCCTCGGCGAACGATTTTGGCACCATGTGGGCGACGAAATCCTTGAGGGTGAATTTCGAGGTGGCGAGATTGGCCGAAGCGCCGATGTCGGGCAGAGGCAGGCCGAGGTTGTGCCCCGGCTGCAGCAGGTTGGCGAGGATCAGCCCGAGGATCAGCGACACCAGCGAGGCGGTGACGAACCAGCCGAGCGCCTTGGCGAACACCCGGCCCACCGACGAGGCGTCGCCCATGTGCGCCACGCCTACCACCAGGGTGGAAAACACCAGCGGCCCGATCAGCATCTTGATCAGGCGCAGGAACACGTCGGAGATGATGGAGATGTAGCCGGCGACCTGCGCCGCGCTCTTCTTGTCGGGAAAGCCGACGAAGATCATGTAGCCGATCACGATGCCCAGCACCATCGCGATGAGGATGCTGACGGCCGGCGGGAATTTCTTTTTCATGGGATCCCTCTTTCCAATAAAGCCAGATTGATCGAAACGCCCGTGGGTATGCGGGCGCGCCGCATTACCGCACGGCACCTGTGCTCTTTATCGTTTCCGTGCGCGCACCTGCGCCGCGCATGGACTCCTCCGCCGCACAGTGTGCCACTCCTGGGTGGCGCGTGCATATAGGGTTTCGGGCAAGGCCCGGCCCCCGGCCGACAGCCGGCACGGCGGGCGGGAAGGAAGGATGGGGAAACGCGGCCGATTCCCCGGGGGAACGGGAAAACGCGGTTGCCGCCCCGGAAAGGCAGCGCGAACCCGCTTCCGGCGGGCGGTGCGTCAGGCGCGGACGGCGGCGGCTTCCGAGTCGTCCATGCCGTACTTGCGCAGGACTTCCGCCAGGCGTTCCTGCGCTTCCGCAAGCAGCGGTGCGGCGGGCGCGGCCTGGGTCCAGTGCGCGATGCTGGCCTTGCAGGCCAGGCCCATCGGCTCGTCCCAGCCCTTGGCGGCGAGGCGCGCGCACATGGCGACCACCTGGTCCAGCGGCACGATGGCGCTGGCGCGCTTTTGCTCCGCGCTGATCGCCGCCACCTGGGCAGCGACACGCTCGCGGATACGTGCCGGGGTATCTGCGCGCGCCACCAGTGCTTCGCCGATGGCCAGCGCCTGGGTGTGGCGGCGATCCAGGCAGCAGGCGTTGAACACGTCGAATTCGATCGCCGCGGCGGCGGGTGCCGCGAGGGCGGCATGCGCCTCCAGCAATGCGTCGAGCGCGAGCGTCGCTGGTTCGGCGCCGCCGGCGGCGCCCGGGCGCATGCAGCGCTGGTATTCCATCAGGCAGGCGGTCAGCTCCGCATCCGGCGAGCCGCGCATGCTGCGCTTCTGGTCGATGCGCACGCGCTCGGCTTCGTCCTCGCGGCCCTGCGCCATGTAGGCGTTGGCCAGCGAGACGAAATCGTCGGCGCGCGCCAGGCTGGAATTGCGTACCCGGTCGACCACGCGGGCATACAGGCGCCCGGCTTTTTCGTGATCGCCGACGGCGCTCGCCAGTTCGCCGGAGCGGCGCAGGCGGCTGACGTTGGAAGAGGAGATGCCGCCGGCGGCTTCCAGCACCTCCAGCGCTTCCTGTGGCTTGCCCAGGTCCTGCTTCACTTTCGCCAGCAGGTCGTGGGCGCCGAGGTATTCGGGATACTGGGAGGAAAGCCCGGTGAGCAGGGCTTCGGCTTCGTTCAAGCGCTCGGCGGCGTAGTGCACGTTGGCCAGGCCCATCGAGGCCCAGGGCACCAGTTTTCGGGCGAGGATTTCCTGCAGCAAATGCTGGGCTTCGTCGTCGCGTTTCAGGGTGATCAACAGGTCCACCATCAGGCGCAGGGCGTCGGCGGCGTATTGCGGCCGCGCCGCCTTGACGCGGCCGCATTCGGCAAGCGCATCGGCGGCGCGGCCGGATTCGATCATCGTATAGACGCCGCCAAACGCCTGTTTCTTTTCGCTGACCCGCGTCAGGCGCTCCAGCAGCTGGTTGGCGGTGAAGGGCTTGATCAGGTAATCGTCGGGGGCGAATTCGGCGGCGGCCACCACCTTCTTGTAGCTGCGCTCGCCGGTGATCATCATGAAAATCGCGGCCAGTGGAATCAGGCGATCGGCGCGCAATTCCTCCAGCAATTGCTGGCCATCGCGGGCGCCGTCGAGCACGTAATCGCACAGGATGACGTCGATCTGGCGCGCCTTCACCTGGCGCAGCACGTCGGCGGCATCCCCTGCGTTGATGATGGTGGTGGCGCCCAGGGTCGACACCATTTCGCGCAATGCAGTGCGCGTATGCGCATGGTGATCCGCGATGATGACGCGGGCGCCGCGCAGCGGGGCGTTGGTATCGGTGGACAGCATGATGAAAAGGCGCGGGCCGGGCGGCCCGGCTGGTTTTATTGTTCAGCGGGGAGTTTGGGCGATTAGCCGATTATTCCGCACCCCAGGTTCGGCAAAGCGCAGAGCACGCGCCGAAAAGCCCCGTAATTGGGCGGCCAGGCAGGCCGCCGGCGGCTTTCAGCCGGCCGCGGCGTGGGCGCGCACGATCTGCAACAGGCTGTCGCCGTAGCGCGAGAGCTTGGTGGCGCCAATGCCGGAAATGCCGTGCAGGTCTTCCAGCGCGCGCGGCTGCGCGCTGGCGATTGCTGCCAGCGTCGCGTCGTGGAAGATCACGTAGGCCGGCACGCCGTGCTCGGTGGCGGTCTGCTTGCGCCAGTCACGCAGGGCTTCGAGCAGCGCCGGCGCGCCGGGTCCGGTCGGCACCAGGGCCGGCTTGGCGCCGCGTGCACCGCGCTTGCCGCTTTTCGGCTTCGCCGCCTCCTCGCGCAGCGAGACGCGGGTGTCGCCGGTGAGCACGCCGCGCGCGGCGGCGGTGAGCTTGAAGGCGCCGTAGGCATCGACATCGGCTTCGAGAAAGCCGAGCGCGATCAACTGGCGGAAAATCGCCCGCCATTGCGCGTCGCTGCGCTCGGCGCCGACGCCGAAGGTCTTGAGTTCGTCGTGGCGCAACTGCTTGACGCGCTCGGTGGCGTTACCGCGCAGGATGTCGATCAGGTGGCCGGCGCCGAAACGCTGGCCGCTGCGGTAGACGGCCGATAGCGCCTTTTGCGCCTCTTCGGTGCCGTCCCAGACTTTCGGCGGGCTGATGCAGTTGTCGCAATTGCCGCAGGGCTCGCTCTCCTCGCCGAAATAGGCGAGCAGGCGCACGCGGCGGCAACCGGCGCTCTCCGCCAGGCCGACCAGCGCATCGAGCTTGCCGTGGGAAATGCGCTTGTAGCTGTCGTCGGCCTCGGATTCCTCGATCATGCGGCGCTGCTGCACCACGTCCTGCAAGCCGTAGGCCATCCAGGCGTTCGAAGTTGCGCCGTCGCGGCCGGCACGGCCAGTTTCCTGATAGTAGGCCTCAATACTCTTTGGCAGGTCGAGGTGCGCGACGAAGCGCACGTCAGGCTTATCGATGCCCATGCCGAAGGCGATAGTGGCGCAGATCACCAAGCCGTCTTCATTGACGAACCGTGACTGGTGGCGCGCCCGCGTCGGGTTATCGAAACCGGCGTGATAGGGCAGGGCGGCAACACCTTCGGCCGTCAGCCACGCAGCGGTCTCTTCCACCTTCTTGCGCGACAGGCAATAGACGATGCCCGCTTCGCCCGCATGGTTGGCGCGGATGAAGTCGAGCAACTGGCTGCGGGCATTGTTTTTTTCCGCGATCTGGTAGCGGATGTTGGGGCGGTCAAAGCTGGAGATGAAGACACGTGCCTCATCGAGCTGCAGACGGCGGATAATTTCCGCGCGCGTGAGCTCGTCCGCAGTGGCGGTGAGCGCGACGCGCGGCACTTCCGGGTAGCGCTCGTGCAGCACGGAGAGCTCGATGTATTCCGGACGGAAGTCGTGGCCCCATTGCGAGACGCAATGCGCCTCGTCGATGGCGAACAGCGCAATGCGCGCGCTGTCGAGCATGTCGAGGAAACTGGGCGTCATCAGGCGCTCCGGCGCTACGTATAGCAGGTCGAGCTTGCCGGCGGCAAAATCGCGCTTGACCTGCATGGCATCGCGTGCTTCCAGCGAGGAATTGAGTACGGCCGCCGAGACGCCGGCCTCCGTCAGCGCCGCCACCTGGTCCTGCATCAGCGCAATCAGCGGCGAGACGACGATCGCCGTGCCCTCTCGCAGCAGCGCGGGAATCTGGTAGCACAGCGACTTGCCGCCGCCGGTGGGCATCAGCACCAGAGCGTCGCCGCCGCCGGCGACGTGATCGACGATATCCGCCTGATGGCCGCGAAAGGCGGGGTAGCCGAAGACGTCTTGAAGGATCTGGAGAGCGCGCGACATGCGTTATTGATTATGGGAGACGGGGCAGCAGGCAGCAGGGAAGGGCGGCCGTTCCTATTGTTGCGCCTGGCGCAGTTCCACCAGCTTCACCAGCGCATGCAGCGCGCGATTGGCCGGAACCGGGATGTTCAGCGCTTCGCCCTGACGCACAATGAAGCCGTTCAGGTGATCGATTTCGGTGGCGCGCCCGCGCGCCAGGTCCTGGGCGGTGGAGGAGAACTGGGTCGGCATGCTTTGCGCGAGGGCCAGCACCATGGGCAGGGTATCGGGCGCCATGCGCACGCCGCGCGCGGCGGCCACCGCCAGCACTTCCTGCACCACGTCGGTCATCAGCTGACGCACGCCGGCGCCTTCGATCATGCGCCCGTAAGGCAACTGGGCGAGGGCGGAAATGGCATTGTAGGCGCAGTTGACGGTGAGCTTGCCCCAGAGGGCGCCGGCGACGTTGTCGGAAACCGTCACGGCTACGTCAGCGGCAACGAAGGCGGCGCGAATGGCTTCCAGTTGCGCGGCCTCCAGTGCGGTAGCGGCACCTTGCAGGCTGCCAATCACCAGATCACCGCGGCCGTGGTGTTTCAGGTGCCCTGGGCCGGCCATCTCGGTGGCGACGTAGACCGCGGCTGGGAATACAGGCTGTTGCACATGCGCGGCGATGCGCTCGGTGTTGTCGACGCCGTTTTGCAGGTTCAACACCACCGCATCTGCCGCCAGATGCGGCGCGATTTCGCGCGCGGCCGATTCGGTGTCGGTGGACTTGACGCAAAACAGCACTAGTTGCGCGCCCGCCACCGCGCCGGCTTCGGTGCTAGCTTGTACCGGCACCTGTTCGTCGAATTTCAAGCTTTCGAAATGCAGGCCCCGGACACGGAATACGTCCACGTGCAGCGGGCGCCCGATCAGGGTCACCGCATGCCCGGCGCGCGCCAGCATGCCGCCGTAAAAACATCCCACCGCGCCGGCGCCCAGCACCGCCACACGCAGTTTTTGCTGCTGATTCATCTGCTTCACTGCCGCTCGGTCCCTATTCGTGCATGCCTGCGCCGCCTTCCCGCCACCCCGTCATCTTAAGGGAAGGCGCGAAGGCGGCATACCCGACATGCTGATAGGGAAACGGGAATTTTGGCGCCTGGCATCCCGAAAATACGTTTTTGCGCGCGGAATTCATCGTTTTGTCGCTAATCCGGGCCGAAAATCGCGACTTTTTCTTGGGCGCAGTTATTTGCGCCAGGTCGGGTAGCATGCCCGGTTATACTCGGGACACGCCTGAAACCGGCGGCTTTGCGACATTTTATGCGGGCTGCTTACGCAAAAAAGAGCAACTGGGGTTGACCACGCATCGAAATTTACGCATAATTTGAGGTTCGCTCCCGTGGGTGGGGTGGCCGAGTGGTTAATGGCAGCAGACTGTAAATCTGCCCTCTAACGAGTACGGTGGTTCGAATCCACCCCCCACCACCAAATTTCCGCATGTTTTTGCGGGATTTTCCCTGGTGTAGAGGTGGAAAATGCGGGTAGCGAGAGAGTTTGGATAAAAGCGGGTGTAGCTCAATGGTAGAGCAGAAGCCTTCCAAGCTTATGACGAGGGTTCGATTCCCTTCACCCGCTCCAGTTTCACATGGGCATGCGCATAGGCAGCGTGCCCACGTGAAACTGGCGGTAGCGAGGCAGGCAACGCTACGGTTTGGTTTGTTGGTTGTAGCTGGAACGCCCATGTAGCTCAGTGGCAGAGCACTCCCTTGGTAAGGGAGAGGTCATGTGTTCAATCCACATCATGGGCACCACCAATCTCCGCACCAGCCCCGCTCGGGGCGGTGCGAACGGGGTGGGCGGCGCAGAGCCGAATCAAAAATCCTGTTCATCATCAACTTGAAGCTTTAAGGGTAAGAAATCATGGCCAAGGGCAAGTTTGAGCGCACCAAACCGCACGTCAACGTAGGCACGATTGGGCACGTTGACCATGGCAAGACCACCCTGACGGCGGCGATCACGACCGTACTGTCGACCAAGTTCGGCGGCGAAGCCAAGG
>DASYEQ010000064.1:0-18496 GCA_036498945.1 Burkholderiales bacterium
GTGTTTACTTACCGCGGCAAGGCGATCGACAAAGCATCGACCAAGGCCTGGAAGGACGCGCTTGTCCGGGCAGGCATCAAGAACTTCCGCTGGCACGACTGGCGTCACACCTGGGCTAGTTGGCACCGAATGTCCGGCACCCCAACCGACGTGTTGCAGCAGCTTGGTGGCTGGAAAACTCAGGCTATGGTCGAGCGATATGCCCACCAGCACCCGGGCTATCTCGCGCAGTTTGCTGCGAGCTTTAAGCCCTTTGATGGTCACGAAATCGTCGATGAGCCCGGCCAAGCCAAAACCGGCTCGTAGACAGCAGCTTCCAAGGCCGCCCTAACTTCGTCGCTCATCGGCGCGTTTTTCAGCCAGTCATCACGCATGCCGATCGCATCCGCATTGTTGGGGCTTGCCTTAATCGCTTGGATGATGGGGTTCGTTATGAGAAACGTGACTGACGCCATGGTAGGCCTCCTGTGGTTGAAAGCCTATTTTCTGATCACGACACTTGGCACGGGGCGCATTTTTCGCTTTCATGGTCACAAAAAGGACACGGCTCCCGAAGGAGCCGTATCAGTACATATGGTAACTACTTGATTCTTTGGTAGGCCGTGCGGGATTCGAACCTGCGACCAACGGATTAAAAGTCCGCTGCTCTACCAGCTGAGCTAACGACCCGTAAAGCCCACTATTATAGCGGGAAACCCGCTATTTGGTCAATTTCCAGCCGTTGCAGGCCGGTTTTTCCCACCGTCAGGCGCCGGCGCGCCAGTATTGGTATTTGAACGCCAGGATGGCGCCGATGATGATCGAGGCCACGGTGATGAAGGAACCCAGCGCCAGGGTGGAGACGCCGCTGATGCCCTGGCCGATGGTGCAGCCAAGCGCGGTGACGCCGCCGAAGCCCATCAGAACGCCGCCTGCAAGGTGGTTGGCGGTGTCCTCGGCGTCGCGAAAGCCTTCCCAGCGGAAGCTCCGGGTGGCGATCGAATAGACGAAGGAGCCTGCCACCACGCCGAGCGCGGCGGCGATGCCGAAACTCACCACGCGGCTCTTGTCGCTCCAGAACATCAGCAATTCGAGCGTGTAGGCGATGGGCGCCACGAAGCTGAAGGATTCCATCCGGCCGCTGTTGGTGCCGGCGAAGGCTTCCTGCAAAGTGTTGGGATCTTCCGCGACGTAGCCGAGGTGGCCGGAGACGTACCAGCCGCCGACGATGGTGAGGCCAATGATGGTGCTCATCAGCACGGTGTCGAGATTGCGGAAATCGCGCGACTTGAACGAGAAGCCGATCAGGCCGCCGGCCACGATCAGGCTCAGGGCAATCTGCCAGGTCTTCTTGTCGCCGCCGATGGCGCGCGCGGCGAGCGAGGGCAGGTCCTGGGTGCCGGCGAAGGTGAAGGCCACGGGGTCGATGAAGGAGGTGCGGCCCACCGCAAACAGGCCCTTCAGGGTCATGTAGGCGGCGATGCCCAGCGCGAGCGCCACCACCAGCGATTTCAGGTTGCCGCCGCCGATGCGGATCAGGGTCTTGCTGCCGCAGCCGCTGGCCAGCGGCATGCCGAAGCCGAAGGCGAGCCCGCCGACGATGTAGGAGAGCCAGGTGAAGTTGGGGGTCTGGTAGAGCGACTTGGAAAGGTCGATCAGGCCGGCCAGGCTCAGGGCGTTGGCGCCGAGGATGGCTACCGCGATGGCCATCAGCCACATGCGCATGCGTGTCCAGTCGCCGATGTTGACCACGTCCGACACCGCGCCCATGGTGCAGAAACTGGAGCGCTGCGCACAGGCGCCGAAGATGAAAGCGAGGAGGAAGGCGCCCCAGGCGACGGTGGGGACGAGACTGGCGGCGGAAACGTCGTTCACGGCGGAAAGATTGGCCGAAGGCCTGTAATTTGGGGGAGCGGCAGGAATAGATGCGGGCCAGCGGGTGCTGGCGCAAGCGGCTGGCGCTGTGGTGAACGGACTGGCCGCCTCCACGGCCGGTCACGGCAGCGAAAGACGAATTTTAGCGCATGCTGATACGCCCGGCCGCCATTTCGGGCGCGCGTTCAGGCGCGCGGCTGGTAGCGCGTGGGGTCGGGCAGGCCCGCGGCTTCGAAGCCGGCGCGGCGCAGGCGGCAGGAGTCGCACAGGCCGCAGGCGCGGCCTGCGGCATCCGCCTGGTAGCAGGAGACGGTGCGGCCGTAATCCACGCCCAGCGCATGGCCGCGCGCGATGATCTGCGCCTTGGAAAGCTGGATGATGGGCGCGTGGACGGTGAGCCTGGCGCCTTCGACCGCGGCCCTGGTGGCGAGGTTGGCCATCGCCTCGAAAGCGGCGACGTACTCGGGCCGGCAATCGGGGTAGCCGGAGTAATCGACGGCGTTGGCGCCGAAAAACAGGTCGTTGGCGTTCAGGGTTTCGGCGCGCGCCAGGGCGAGCGAGAGCATGATGGTGTTGCGCGCCGGCACGTAGGTGATCGGGATGGTGTCACCGGCGTCAAGCGCGGCGCCGTCGGTCGGTACGGCGAGCGCGGCGTCGGTCAGCGCCGAACCGCCGAACAGCGTCAGGTCGAGCTTGACGACGCTGTGGCTCGCCGCGCCCAGCAGCGGCGAGAGGGCGGCCGCGGCTTCGAGCTCGCTGCGGTGGCGCTGCCCGTAGTCCAGCGACAGGGTATGGCATTCGTAGCCGTCCTGGCGGGCAATCGCCAGGACGGTGGCGGAATCCAGGCCGCCGGAGAGCAAAACGACGGCGCGCCTGGTCATGCTTGGCTCCACTAGCGCAGGCGCTTGACGCGGTCCTGCGCCAGCTTGGCAGCGTCGCTGCCGGGGTACTGGGTGATCAGTTTTTCCAGCGTGGCGCGCGCGCCGCGGGTATCTTTCAACTCGACCTGGGCAGAAGAGATGTTGAGCAGCGCATCCGGCGCCTTGATGTCTTTCGGCCAGTTCTCGACCACGCGCTGCTGGGCGGCGATCGCGCCCTTGTAGTCGCGCAGGGCGAACAGCGAATTGCCCAGCCAGTATTGCGCCGCCGGCGCCAGCTGGCTGTTGGGGTACAGGCGCAGGAACTGGTTGAAGGTCTCGGCCGCACTCTTGTAATTGCTGCCCTTGACCAGGTTCAGGCCGCTGTCGTACATCTTCTGCTCGTCGGCGGTTGGCGCTGCCGGCGCCGCACCGGGGTCGGGCGGGGGCGGCGGCTCGACCTTGCGCAGGCGCGTGTCGAGGTCGATGTAGAAGTCTTTTTGCCGCTTTTGCGCGTTTTCCAGGTCGTTGCTCATCACCTCGAGCTGGCCGCGCAGGCGCGCGATCTCGGCCTTCATCTGCTCCAGCTGGGCGTTGATGTCCATCTGCACCCGGGTCTGGTTTTCCACCCGCGAATTCAGGTCGTCAAGGCGCTGGTTGGTGGCGCTTTGCTGGTTTTGCAGGTTCTGCACGCCCTGGCGCGCCTCGTCGTCGCCGAACAGGGCGGCGTGGGCGGCGGGAACCAGCAACAGGCAGGCGGCCGCGGCTGCGGCGTGGCGGGCGAACTTGTATGGAGTCATAAAGGGTTCAGCAGGCGGTTGGACTTAAGTGGCGTTGCCGTCGGCGTGGGGGCTTGCGCGATGTCGCGCGGCAGGCTTGCACAAAAACGGGGCGTCGCGGATTTGGGCCTTGAACAGGCCCGAATCCGCGTCACGCCCCGCATTTTGCCCCAATCAGCCGGGCTGCGCTGCCGGCTTACTTCGGATAGGTGATGTCGGCGCGGCGGTTTTCGGCCCAGGCAGTTTCGTCGTGGCCGGTTGCCTTCGGACGCTCCTCGCCGTAGCTGATCGCCTCCACCTGGCGGTCCGGCACGCCCAGCGTGGCCAGGGCGCGGCGTACCGCCTCGGAGCGCTTCTGCCCCAGCGCCAGGTTGTATTCGCGGCTGCCGCGCTCGTCGGTATTACCCTCGATCACCACGCGGCGGTCCCCGTGGCGCTTCATGAAGTTGGCATGCGCCTCGACCAGCGAGCGGTATTCGTCCTTCACCACGAAGCTGTCGAGGTCGAAATAAACGCTGCGCTTGGCCAGCACACCCTGCATCAGCTCTTCGTCGGCAGTGGGCGCCACCACGGGCGGGATGCGGTCGGCGTCGGCACCGTTGTTGTTGCCCTGCGAGGTCGTCGTGGCGTCCTTGATCGGCACGTTGTTCTTCGGGGTCGAAGAGCAGGCAGCCAGCATGGCGGCGACGAGGAGGGGGAGTACGTAGCGTTTCATATTGTTACCTCCGATAAAAAGTGTGGGATTGCAACGTTGTTGGTGAAAATTATTTGCCTTGCGGGCCCCAGGCCGGTTCGCGAATGTCGGCGCCGCCGACGGTCAGGCGCTGCTTGATCTGGCCGTCCGGCGCCGAAATCATCGCCAGTTCCCCCCGGCCGCCCACCGAGGTGGCGTACAGGATCATCTTGCTATTGGGCGCGAAGCTCGGGCTTTCATCTTTGTCAGTATCGGTGCTCAGAGGTTCCAGCAAACCGCTGGACAGGTTCAGCAGGCGCACCTTGAACAGGCCGCTTTCCCGGGCGACGTAGACCAGGTACTTGCCGTCCGGACTGACTTTCGGGCTCACGTTGTAGCTGCCGTTGAAGGTCACCCGCTTGACCTCGCCGCCGCTGGAGGAGATGCGGTAGATTTGCGGGCCGCCGCCGCGGTCGGAGGTGAAGTAGATGGAGGCGCCGTCGGGCGAGTACACCGGCTCGGTGTCGATGCCGCCGGACGAGGTCAGGCGCCGCGGCTCGCCGCCGGCGGCGGGAATGGTATAGAGCTGCGACTGGCCGGAGAGGGTGAGCGTCACCGCCAGGGTGCGGCCGTCCGGCGACCAGGCCGGGGCGCTGTTGCTGCCCTTGGAATTGGAGACCAGGGTGCGGCGGCTGGTGTAGATCTCATGCACCCACACCTGGGGTTTGCGCTGCTCGAAGGAAACGTAGGCCAGCTTGCTGCCGTCGGGCGACCACTCGGGCGAGATGATGGGTTCGCGCGAGGTGAGCGCTGACTGCTCGTTCTGGCCGTCATAGTCGGCCACGATCAGGTCGTAGCGCGAGCCGGACTTTTTCACATAGGCGATCTTGGTGTTGAAAAAGCCCTTGATGCCGGTGATGCGCTCGTAGATCTCGTCGGCGATCTTGTGCGCGGTTACGCGCGACAGGTTGGGGGCGAGGGTAAAGGCGAAGGCGCCTTTTTCGCTGCCGTCCGCGGTGTTCACCAGGTGCACGCGCGCCGTCAGGCGGCCGCCTGCGGCCGGCGCGACGCTGCCGATGGCCAGCCACGGCGCGCGGCCCTTCCAGTCGTTGAAATTGACCTGTCCAACCTCGGTCGGCACCGGGCTGACGGCGGAGGCATCGACGATCTTGAATGCGCCGCTGTGATCGAGGTCGTTGCGGATCACCTGGGTCAGGCCGGCCGGCAGGGCTGATTCGCCGGGGAAGTTGGTGACCGCGATGGGGATGGTGCCGTTGCCGCCGACTACCGGAACGACGGTCATCTGCGCGTGCGCGGCAAAATGCACGAGCGCCAGCGTTGCTGCAAAGAACTTGATGAGGTTTCGCATCATAGTGGTCGTGGGGTCGAATAGTTGAAGTCAGACTCGCTTTTGGTTTTTTTGTTCATTGCTGTAGCTCCTTCGGGGTGAAGGGAAAGTGCAGATTGCGCGGCACCTCTTTCATGTTGCCGGTTGGTGGCGGCAGAGGGGAGGCTTGGAGAATGGCGTTGCGCGCGGCCTCGTCGTAGGCTGGATAACCGCTGGATTTCACCAGCTTCACAGTATTGACGATACCGCCTGGCAATAGGGTGACGTCGAACTCCGCCTTGGCGTTGGGCGGTACCGAATCGACAATGGTGGCCGGCAGCTTGCTGCGCACTAGCGCTCCTACCTTGCTCACCCAGTCCTTGGAAGCGCCGCTCGAGGGCGCGCCCGCCAGATCCCTGGAAGCCGCGGCGTTGATGTCCTTCATCGCCTTTTCCCGCGACTCCTTCTCCAGCGCCGCGGTGATGTCGTCCACCGGCTTGGGCTGCACTTTCGGCGGGTCTTTTTTCGGCGGCGGGGGGGGCGGCTCCTTTTTCACTTCCTTGGGAGGTGGCGGCTTCTTTTCCTCCTCCTTCTTCTTGGGCGGAGGCTCTTTTTTCTCAACCTTTTTCTTTTCGGTCTTTTGCACGATATCCGCCTTCACCGGCGGAGGCGGCACGGGTTCCGGCTCGACCACCTTGGGCTCCGGCTTGGGTTCGGGCTTGGGCGGCGGGGGCGGCGGCGTCACCGCGCGCGGCGGCGGCGTGCTCGTCATCGGCGGCAGTGCCGTCCACAGGTCGGCCTGCGCCGGCGCCGCCGGCTGGTTGGTCCAGCTGATGCCGAAATACAGGAACGCGATCAGCAGGCAATGCATCACCACCGCGAGGACGAAGGCGCGGATGCTGCCGCGGTCTTCGTGCGGCTGGAAGCGGAAATCGGCGGCGGCGATCATGATGCGGGTTTCGCTCGTCCCCTTATTTCGACGGCACCGGCTTGACCGTCAGGCCGATCTTCTGCACGGCGTTTTTCTGCAGATCGTCCATCATGGTCAGCACGGCTTCATATTTGACATTCTTGTCGGCGGAGATCACCACCGGCAAGGGGCCCTTGTCGCTGCCTTCGGCCTGGCGCTGTTTCACGTAAGCGATCAGGTCCTGGCGGTTCAGGTCTTCCTCGTGGTGCTTGTCGCGGTCGATGATGCGCAGGCTTTCGTTCTTCTTGATCACGATTTCCAGCGGCTGCACCGGCGCCTGCTGCGATTTCTGTACCGAGGGCAGCTCGACCTGCGCCGGCGTGACCAGGGGCGCGGTGACCATGAAGATCACCAGCAGCACGAGCATCACGTCGATGTAAGGCACGACGTTGATCTCGTTCATCATGCGGCGGCGGCCGCGGCCGTTGCGGGAGGGTGAGTTCATGATGGCAGTTTGAAGTTACGTCTGACGTCGGCGACCTGCATTTCAGGCACACCGTGGATGACCAGTTCGCCGCGCTCGGCGGGAATGCAGATCAGGTTCATCGCCGCCTGGTACAGGCGATAGTCCAGTTTTTCCAGCAGGTACAGCGGCAAGGCGCCGTTATCGCGCCCAAGCCATTCCACCTGCATCAGCGGACGCAGGCGGTCGAGGGTGCGTTCTGCCCCGCGCAGCACGTCTTCCTCCATGCCTTCGACGTCGAGCTTGATGAAGTCGACGCGTTCGAGCTTGAGGCTGTCAAGGGTGATCACCGGAATGGTTTCATTGCGCTCGGCCGCCGCGCGCTCGGGGGTGCCATGGGCAAACTGTGGATCCGGGCTTTCCACCACCAGGCCCATGCCGCCGAAATTCCACGGCTTGCTGTAATCCACCGGCGGCAGCCTGAGGTTGCCGGGCGCGCTGCCCAATGCCACACCGTGGCCGACCACGTTCTCGATGCTATTGAGTGCCAGATTGCCCATCATCATCTGGAACACGATGCGCTGCGCCTCGAAGGCATGCACGCGGCCGCGCGGGCCGGCCAGATCGGAGAAGACCAGTGTATGCACGCCGATATTGGCGCCGATGTCGAGAATCACCGGGTCGGCGGCGCACAGGCCGACCAGAGTGGCCAGGGTGTCCAGCTCCGGCTGCACATACTCGCCGGTCTCGAGCAGGTCGTGGCCCACGCCAAAGCGCGATTCCCCGGTGCCGTAGGAATCGTTGCGGTTGACGATCATCATGCCGTAGCGGGTCGGCACGACGACGTTGTAGCGCGGGCGGCTGGCCATGGTCAGCGGGTCTGGCGTTGCAGGATGTTGGAGAACTCTTCCATGAAGCTCTCGAAGCGGATCGCCAGGCGGTCGATGTCGTGGGCGTAGCGGTTGTACGCCACCACCGCGGGAATCGCGGCGAAGAGACCAATGGCGGTGGCCACCAGCGCCTCGGCGATGCCGGGGGCGACGTTGGCGAGGGTGGCCTGCTGCACGTTGGCCAGACCACGGAAGGAATTCATGATGCCCCACACCGTGCCGAACAGGCCGACATAGGGGGACACCGAACCGACCGAGGCGAGGAAGGCCAGGTGCGCTTCGAGGTAATCCATCTCGCGCTGGTAGGTGGCGCGCATGGCGCGGCGCGCGCCTTCGAGCTGCATGCCGGGGTCGGCCCGCTGGCCGGCCTTGAGCTTCATGAACTCGCGCATGCCGGCCTCGAAGATGCGTTCCAGGCTGCCGGAGCCGTGGCGATCATTCGCTGCCGACTGGAACAGGGCGTTGAGGTCCTTGCCGGACCAGAAGTCGCGCTCGAAGTCTTCGGTCTGGCGCCGGGCCTTTTTCAGCACGAACCACTTGCGGAAGATGTAGGTCCAGCTCATCAGCGAGACGACGAGCAGAAGCGCCATGACGGCCTGGGCCAGCACCGAGGCGTTGGTGATCAGGGTGATGATCGAAAGGTCTTGTGTGACGCTCATGCGGGGATTGGTCTCACCTGTTTTTAGGGATCGGTACGTTTGTTTGGCTTTTACGTATTTTTAACAGCTGCGCCGAGCTTTTCGAGCAAAAAGCCGGGGATCGGGCGGGGCACGAAGCCTTCGCAGGCGACGCACGCCACTTGGACACGGCAGCGTGCGATCGGTTCACCGGCGATGCCGGCCTCCTGGTCGAGCACGAAGTAAACCCGTTTGGCATAGGCCAGCGCGACGCTGACGTCGAGCATGTCGTCCATGCGCGCAGGCTTGAGGAAGTCCACTTCCATGTGGCGCAGGGCCATCGCCAGGCCGTGTTCGCGCTGGAGGGTGGCGGCATCGGCGCCGAGGTCGCGCAGCCATTCGGTGCGCGCGCGCTCGAAAAAGCGCAGGTAGTTGGCGTGATAGACGACGCCGGAAAAATCCGTGTCCTCGTAATAGACCCGCAAGGGCCAGACAAATGCGGCCTTCGCGGGGAGCGTGGCTTCCGGCGTAATGGCTCTTCTCCTTGATACTGAAGGGCCGATTTTACCTTACCAATCTGGCGCACAAGCGTCCTCTTTTGCGCAAGGCGGTCAGCCTGGCGCGCACGGGCGCCACTGATGCTTCGGCCCCGGGAACAGGCGGTCAAGCAGCGGCACCGCCGGCGCGAGCAGGAACAGGGCCCAGATCAGGCCATTGGGCCGGTACAGGTAGAACTGCCAGAGGAAGGCGGCCAGCGCCACCGCGCAGGCGTAGGCCAGGCGCATTGACACGCGGTTGGGGATGGTCATGGGGTCGGAGATCATGAAAAAGGCAAACAGCAACAGCGCGCCGCTCTGGGTCTGATGGCAGATCAGGGAAAACCCGCGGGCGAACGGCACGTCCAGCCAGAGAAAACGGGCAATGCACAGGCCGAGGAAGGCCGCCAGGAACATCCAGCTGATGTCGAGGCGCCGCGCCCGCTGTGCCACCACGCCGCCCAGGGCGACGAACCACAGTGCATAGGCAAGGTCGCTGCCCCATTGCCCGGGCGAGACCCAGGTGCCGGGCAGCAGGGTGATGGCGAGGATGACGCCGAGGTTGGCCGGGTTGTAGACGTGCTTGTCGCCGACGCGGACGATGAACTTGGAGGAAATCGCCAGCACGGCGATCAGCGGGTGCGCCCACCAGGTGTCCGCCCGCAACAGAATGGCCAGGCCGAAGCAGGTGATGGCGGCCGACAGCACGCCGGCGTTCTTCAGTCCCAGATGGCGCACCCACAGCCATTGGGTCGCCAGGCCGGCGGCGAAGGTAAGCGCCATCTGCCCGGGCTTGAGGCTGAAGTCGCGCAACAGCACGCCGATGCCGAGCAGGCCGGCGAGAAAGGCGATCTGGAACAGGCGGGCATCGAGGCGCGCCGTGCGATTGGCGAGGCGGTGCCAGGTGTTCGCGGCAAACAGCGCGGGTACCGTGGCTTGGGCAAGGGGCGTGGACATGAAAGGCCTCCCGAGGGCAAAGGATGGTGAAGCGTCCGGTTTGTCTTCAGTTGCTGCGCCACGGCCACCAGCCGCCGCCGTCCGGGCTGCCGGCTTCGTCGCCGACGCGCAGATCCATGCGGCTGCGGATGGTACTGAGTTCCCAGCCGGTGAGGCTGGCAAGCTGGCGCGCTTCCTGTTCCTGGCGCTCATGCAATTGCCGGAAATAGGTGCGGGCTTCGGGGCACTCGTTGACGCTGCCGGTCCAGGGATTGCGCAGGACGTAGCGCGCCTGGAAATTGGCGCGGTCGCCGGTCTCCTGGAAGGCCAGGTCTTCGGGGAAGGTGTCTGGCGTGTAGCGCACGTGCAGCCGGGTGAGCATCACCTGGGCGCCGCCCGGCGGCATCGGGGCGGGCCGGCGCATGCGGTTCATGCCGCCTTGCGGCCCGCCGGTCCAGAACACGCCGGCGGCGCGCAGTTCCTCCGGGTTCAGCGGGTTGGCGGCGCAGGGGTCGCACCAGCTCATGTCCCAGAAATATTCGGTGTAGACGGCGCGGTTGCCGTCCTTCTGCGCCTGCTGTTTGAACATGGCTTTATAGAAGCCGCCGAAGTCGCCCTTGATGTACACCGGCAGGTCCATGTTGGCGGGCAACTTGACGGTACGGTAGTTTGTGGTTTCCACCCGGCCGTTGCGCGTGAGCATATAGATGATCAGGTCCTGCGGGCCGTGCGCGTTGATCATCCCCAAGCGCAACGGCAGCATGAATTTCTCGCTTTCGAAGGCGAATTGCAGCGGGCGCAGGGTCTGGAAACCGGTAGCCGCCTGCTCCTTCAGGTTCACCTTGGCGACGAAGAACTTCATGTTCTGGCGGATGTAGGGAGCTAGCGCGCGGGCGGCGCCCTTCGGCAAGCGATACCCGTTTTGCGTCAGCCAGGTTTCCAGGCCATCGGATTCTTTCGCGGAGAGGACCACGATGTCGTATTCGCCGACGTTATAGCTGGCCTCTACCGTGACGCCTAAGGCGCGGGCGGATTTTTGCATTGGGGCTGCAGCCATTGGCGCCGGGACGGCGTCGCGGCGCATCTCGGATTCGTAGCGCCGGCGATCGCAGGGATTCTCGTCGTGGTACTCGGCCAGACGTGGCGCCGAATAGGCGTCCAGGCGGTCGAAGATGCGCTTGTCGCCAATGTTCACCTGGCCCTTTTGCAGGACGGTGGGCACCGGCACCACCAGGGCGAACTCTTTGAGATCGCCGCGGTAGTCGTTTTGCATCGAGATCACCGTGCGTTCGCCGTCGCGGGCCACGATCACCTGGCTGGCTTCATTGAACAGGGTAGTGTCGGCGCGGCCGACGTAAAAGCCGCAAAAGGCGTGGGCCGAAAGACTAACGGCGGCGGCCAGGCTACCGGCCAGGACGGAAAGGAACGAAAGGGGGCGCATGGGCATCTCCCGGGAAGGCGATGCCACTACAAACGCGGGGGGTTTTCAAACGGGGTTAAGGCCGCCTGAACTTTATCCGGCGCCTAGAACAAGTCTTGATTCGGCGTGGAAGCCGGCGCGGTGATGCCGAAATGCTGATACGCGCTGGCAGTGGCCACGCGCCCGCGCGGGGTGCGCTGCAGGTAGCCTTGCTGGATCAGGTAGGGTTCCAGCACGTCTTCGATGGTATCCGGCTCCTCGCCGATGGCCGCGGCCACGTTGTCCAGGCCGACCGGGCCGCCGGAGAATTTTTCGATGATGGCGAGCAGCAGCTTGCGGTCCATCATGTCCAGGCCGATGGCGTCCACATCCAGCATTTTCAGCGCGGCATCTGCCGTGGGCTGGGTGACGCGGCCGTCGGCGCGTACTTCGGCATAGTCACGCACGCGGCGCAGCAGGCGGTTGGCGATGCGCGGGGTGCCGCGCGAGCGCTTGGCGATTTCCAGCGCGCCGTCGGCATGGATCGGCATCTCCAGCAGGCCGGCGGAGCGGGTGACGATCTGCGCCAGCTCCTCGCTGCTGTAGAACTCCAGGCGCTCGACGATGCCGAAGCGGTCGCGCAGCGGGTTGGTGAGCATGCCGGCGCGGGTGGTGGCGCCGACCAGCGTAAACGGTTGCAGGTCGAGCTTGACCGAGCGCGCCGCCGGGCCCTCGCCGATCATGATGTCAATCTGGAAGTCTTCGAGGGCCGGATACAAAATCTCTTCGACGATCGGCGAGAGGCGGTGGATCTCGTCGATGAACAGCACGTCGTTGGGCTCGAGGTTCGTCAGCAGCGCTGCCAGGTCGCCCGGGCGCTCCAGCACCGGGCCGGAGGTCTGGCGCAGGTTCACCCCCATCTCGCGCGCGATGATGTGGGCCAGCGTGGTCTTGCCCAGGCCCGGCGGGCCGAACAGGAGCACGTGGTCGAGTGCTTCCTTGCGCTTGCGCGCGGCCTCGATGAAGATGGAAAGCTTGTCGCGCACCTTGCGCTGGCCGACGTATTCGTCCAGCAGCTTGGGGCGCAGCGCTCGCTCGAACGCTTCTTCCTGCTTCGATTCCGGCGCGGCGGAAATCGCGCGCGGGGCGGCGGAGGAGGTCAGGCGGTCGGGTTCGATGGCCATGGTCTATCCTCAGGCCTTCGACAGCAGGCGCAGCGCATGGCGTATGCCCTCGGACACCGAGAGGCCGGCCGGCACCTGCTTGATCGCGCCGAGCGCCTCCTTGTCGTTGTAGCCCAGCGCCAGCAGGGCGTTGAGCACGTCGTTGCCGGCGGGGGCAGGGCGATTGACGTCGACGATCGCCGACATGTCCGCGCCCAGCTTGCCCTTGAGTTCCAGCAGCAGGCGCTCGGCGGTTTTCTTGCCGATGCCGGGGATTTTGGTGAGCCGCCCGGTTTCCTGCATGGTGATCGCCTGCGCCAGTTCACCCACCGAGAGGCCGGAGAGCACGGAAAGCGCGGTGCGCGGGCCGATGCCCGAGATCTTGGTCAACTGGCGAAAGGCGTCGCGTTCCTGGGTGGTGCCGAAGCCATAGAGCAGGTGCGCGTCCTCGCGCACGATCAGCTGGGTGAACAGCGACACCTTTTCACCGGGGTTGGGCAGGTTGTAGAGCGTGCTCATCGGCACGTCGAGTTCGTAGCCGACGCCGCCGCAATCGACCAATACCTGGGGCGGGCTTTTTTCGAGGAGTGTGCCGGCGATGCGTCCGATCATGGCCGCGAGTTTAACAGGGCGGCCGTCATATTCCGCCGCGCCTAGCCGACCAGGCGTCCGCCGCGCACCTTCAGGCCCATGCGCGCCAGTTGCCCGCCTGCGGCAGCCTTCATCGCGATATGGCTGGTATGGCAGATGGCGGCGGCGAGCGCGTCGGCAGAGTCGGGGCTGGGGCTGCCGGAGAGCTTGAGCAGGCGCTTGACCATTTCCTGCACCGCCGTCTTTTGCGCCCTGCCGTGCCCGGCGACCGCCTGCTTGATCTGCAGCGCCGTGTATTCGGATACCGGCAGGTTCGCCAGCACCAGTGCCGAGATCGCCGCGCCGCGCGCCTGGCCCAGCAGCAGGGTGGATTGCGGGTTGGTGTTGACGAAGACCTTTTCAATCACCGCGATCTCCGGGCGGTAGGAGTCGATCACCTCGCCCATGCCCTCGAGGATATGGCGCAGGCGCTCCGGCAGTTCGCCGCCGGTCGGCACGCGGATGGTGCCGCTGGCGACGTAGGTAAGCACGTTGCCGTGACGCTCGATCACGCCGTAGCCGGTAAGGCGAAGGCCGGGGTCGATGCCGAGGATTCTCATGGGCGGGCGAGGAAGCGCATGGCCGCTATGCTACCGCGAGTGGCATCTTGCCGCTTTTGATTTTTCGTCGCAGTTTCACCAAGAAATCGGCTGGCTTTGCCAGCGATTTTTTGCACCCTAGAACCAGGCAAAAGTAGGTTTGTATTTTTGCCTGAACTCTTAGTGCCGGAAGTGCCGCGTGCCGGTGAGCATCATGGCGATGCCGTGTTCGTCCGCCGCCTTGATCACTTCGTCGTCGCGCATCGAACCGCCGGGCTGGATCACTGCGCGGGCGCCGGCTTCGGCGAGTACGTCGATGCCGTCGCGGAAGGGGAAGAAGGCGTCGGAGGCGACCACCGAACCCTTGAGCGAGAGGCCGGCGTTTTGTGCCTTGATCACGGCGATGCGAGTGGAATCGACGCGGCTCATCTGGCCGGCGCCCACGCCCAAGGTCATGCCGCCGCCGCAGAACACGATGGCGTTGGACTTGACGTATTTGGCGACGCGCCAGGCGAACATCAGGTCGGCCATTTCGGCGACGCTGGGGGCGCGCTTGCTGGCTTGCTTGAGTTCGTCCTGCTGCACGTTCTTGTTGTCGGGCGACTGCACCAGCAAGCCGCCGCCGACGCGCTTGAAGTCGTATTGGTTGCCGCCTTTTGCCAGAGGCACGGTGAGCAGGCGCACGTTTTGTTTTGCGGCGAAGACTTCGCGGGCGCGGGCGTCGTAGTCGATGGCGATCACCACTTCGACGAACTGCTTGGCGACGACTTCGGCGGTGGCGCCATCCACCTTGCCGTTGAAGGCGATGATGCCGCCGAAGGCGGAAGTAGGGTCGGTCTTGAGGGCGTTGTTGTAGGCGCCCAAAAGATCGGCGCCGATGGCCACGCCGCAGGGATTGGCATGCTTGACGATCACGCAGCAGGGGGCGTCGAAGGTCTTGACGCACTCCCAGGCGGCATCAGCGTCGGCGATGTTGTTGTACGACAGTTCCTTGCCCTGTAATTGCGTGTAGGCGGAGAGCGAGCCGGCGGCGGGGATCGCGTCGCGATAGAAGGCGGCGGACTGGTGCGGATTCTCGCCGTAGCGCATCTCCTGCACCTTGGTGAATTGCAGGTTGAGCTTTTGCGGAAATGCGCCGCGCTCGGGCTGCGGCACAGGCGCGGCGAGACTGGTGAGGTAGTTGCTGATGGCGCCGTCGTAGGCGGCGGTGTGGGTGTAGACCTTGGCGGCGAGTGCGAAGCGGGTTTCACGCGTCGTATCCTTGGCTGTCTTCATTTCGTCCAGCACGCGTGCGTAGTCGGCGGGGTCGACCACCACGGTGACGTCTTCCCAGTTCTTCGCCGCGGCGCGGATCATGGTGGGGCCGCCGATGTCGATGTTCTCGATCGCGTCTTCCAGGGTGCAGTCAGCCTTGGCAATGGTCTGGGTGAAGGGGTAGAGGTTGACCACGACGAGATCGATGTTCTCGATGCCGTGTTCCTTCATCTTTGCCACGTGGGCCGGCAGGCTGCGCCGTCCCAGCAGGCCGCCGTGGATTTTCGGGTGCAGGGTCTTGACGCGGCCATCCAGCATCTCGGGAAAGCCGGTGTAGTCGCTCACCTCGGTGACCGGCACCTGGTTGTCGCGCAACAGCTTGGCGGTGCCGCCGGTGGAGAGGAGCTTGACGCCCATGCTGTGCAGGGCGCGGGCGAATTCGAGAATGCCGGTTTTGTCCGACACCGAGAGCAGGGCTTGTTGAATGGGCATGTGCGCAACGGACGATGAAAACAAAAACCGCGGGTA
Source organism: Burkholderiales bacterium (assembly GCA_036498945.1). Taxonomy (GTDB): domain Bacteria; phylum Pseudomonadota; class Gammaproteobacteria; order Burkholderiales; family JAEUOS01; genus JAQGMJ01. Next base: position 15,356 of record DASYEQ010000064.1, read on the forward strand.
TACCCGCGGGCAAACGTAAGGCAAATACGCGGATGGGTCTACCCCGCCCGACGGGAATTACTTGATCTTGTGCAGCTGCATCTTTTTGCGCAGCGTGTTGCGGTTGATGCCCAGGATGTCGGCGGCCGCGGTCTGGTTGCCGCCGGCGCGTGCCAGCACGATCTCCAGCATCGGCTTTTCGATGGCGTGCAACACCATGTCATAGACCGGGTGCGGCTTGGCGCCGTCCAGGTCGGCAAAATACTTTTCCAGGTTTTTCCGGATGCATTCGGCGATTTCGCTCTGTTTATCAGTCCTGATGCTCATGCGGCAAGCGCCTCCCAATCTTGTTTTTCGTCATTGGCTGCGTCGCGCGACTCTTGTTCGCCTTCGTATTCGAGGCGTTCGCGGACGGCTTGCTGTTGCTGGAAAAAGCCCGAGACGGCCTGCAACTGTTCTTCGACCGTGTCCAGGGTATTCATGTACATGCGAAAGGCGGCAGAACCCGCCAACCCGCGTGTGTACCAGATGATGTGCTTGCGCGCAGTGCGCACGCCAAGATACTCGCCATAAAACGCGTAATGGTCGTGCAGATGGGCGATGAGAACCTCGCGCGCCTCGGTCACGGTGGGCGCCGGCATCAGTTCGCCGGTGGCGAGGTAATGCTCGATCTCGCGGAACAGCCACGGGCGGCCTTGCGCGGCGCGGCCGATCATCAGCGCGTCGGCGCCGGTGATGGCGAGCACTTGCTTCGCCTTTTGCGGCGTGGTGATGTCGCCGTTGGCCACCAGCGGAATGTCGAGGTGCTGGCGCACTTCGCGGATGGTGTCGTACTCGGCCTGGCCCTTGTAGCCGCAGGCGCGGGTGCGGCCGTGCATGGTGAGCATGCGGATGCCGGCGGATTGCGCCATCCTGGCGATGCGCACCGCGTTGCGGTGTTCGGGGTCCCAGCCGGTGCGGATTTTCAGCGTCACCGGTACATCCACCGCGCCGACCACTGCGTCGAGAATCTGCGCCACCAGCGGCTCGTCCTGCAACAGGGCGGAGCCCGCCCACTTGTTGCACACCTTCTTTGCCGGGCAGCCCATATTGATGTCGATGATCTGCGCGCCGCGTTCCACATTGAGCCTGGCGGCTTCAGCCATCATCGCGGGTTCCGCGCCGGCGATCTGCACGGCGATCGGCTCGGCTTCGCCGGCGTGGTTCATGCGGCGCTGCGATTTCGCGCTGCCGTACAGTGCCGTATTGGAGGCTACCATCTCCGAAACCGCGTAGCCCGCGCCCAGGCGTTTGCACAACTGGCGAAACGGCCGATCCGTCACCCCGGCCATCGGCGCGACGAACAGGTTGTTGCGAAGTTTGTAGGAAGCGAGTTGCACGGCGGGGAGGCGACGGTGTCTAGGCGTGGTCCGGTGCCCTTTCGACGGGCAAGGGCGCGGATTATACGCCTAGAATTTTGTTTAAGAGCGGGTGCCGCAGCGCCCTTTTTTCAGCGCGTGCCGTACATCATGCGCCGGGCGATCAGGCCGCGCAAGGGCGGCATTAGATTCAGTGCGGCAAGCCCCAGGCCGCGGGCGCCGCGCAGAGGGGCGAAGTCGTTGGAGAACAGTGAAACGTAGCGGTCGGTGAGGGTGATCATGGCGCCGCGGTCGACGCGCCGGCGACGTGCGTAGGCGGCCAGCGCGGCGTCGCTTACGCCACCTTGCAAGGCCTCCGCCAGCTCGAAAGCGTCGCGCAGGCCAAGGTTCAAGCCCTGGCCCGCGACCGGGTGCAGGGTCTGCGCCGCGTTACCGAGGGCGATCTCGCGCGCATGCGCCGAGGCGCCGCGCGTCACCAAGGTGAGGGGATAGGCGTGGCGCGGCGCCACCGCCTTCCAGCGGCGGCGCGCGAAGCCGGTGGCTTGTGTCAGCGCGGCGATGAATGCCTCGTCGTCCAGCGCCATCAATTCCTCGGCGCGCGCCGGCTTGACGCACCACACTACACTGTAGCCAGACTCCAGCGGCAGCAACGCCAGCGGGCCTTGCGGCGTGAAGCGTTCGTGCGCCAGGCCGTCTTGCGCCTCGATACCGCAGGCCTCGGTGACCACCGCCGTCTGGCCGTAGGCCTTGCTGCTGACGCCAAGCCCGGCAGGCTTGCCTTCGGCGTAGACGGCGAGCGCCGCCTGCAATTCGGTGCTGCCCACCTGGGCGATCACGCTGTGCTTGCCATGCGCCACGTGGCCGAGCGGCGCGTGCAGGCGCAAGGGGATGCCGCGCGCTTGCACCGCCGCCAGTAGCGTGCGCGCCAGCGGGCCCAGGCGTACCACGTAGCCGAGCGCATCGACGGCGTAGTCGGCGGCTTCGATGCGGGTCTGGCCGTAGCCTTGTTCCTGGCTGATGCGAATGTGGCGGATCGGCGTGGCGGCGATCTCGCGCCACACGCCCAGGCGCTCGAGAATCTGCCGGCTGCCGTGGGCCAGCGCCACCGCGCGCGGATCATGGCCCAGCGCATCGTGCGCCTTGGCGTCCACCACTTCGACCGGCACGCCGCGCGCGTGCAGGGCAAGCGCCGCGGTCAGCCCGACCGGGCCGGCGCCGGCGATCAGCACCGGCAGCGCGTCGTCTTCGGCCGGGACCGCCGTGCTCATGCTCACCCCGCCATCCAGGCTTCGATCTCGGCCACCGTCTTCGGGCATTCGCGGGTGATGATGTCGCAGCCCTTGGCGGTCACCAGCGCGTCGTCCTCGATGCGGATACCGATGTTCCAGAAATGCTTGGGCACGTTCTTCGCCGGGCGCACGTAGATGCCGGGCTCGACCGTCACCATGTTGCCGGGTTCCAGCGGCAGCCACTTGTCACCATGCTTGTAGTCGCCGGCGTCATGCACGTCCAGGCCCAGCCAGTGGCCGGTACGATGCATGTAGAAGCGGAAGTAGCCGCCCTCGCGCTTGTTGCCCTGTTCGATGGCGGCTTCCACACTGCCCTTGAGCAGGCCGACGTCGACCATGCCTTGCGCCAGCACCTTCACCGCCGCTTCGTGCGGCACGTTGAACGGCACCCCTGGGCGGGTCTTGGCGATCGCCGCGGCCTGGGCGTCGAGCACGATCTGGTAGAGGTCGCGCTGCGGGCCGCTGAACTTGCCGTTGGCCGGGAAGGTGCGCGTGATGTCGCTGGCGTAGCCGTC
>DASYEQ010000065.1:0-47133 GCA_036498945.1 Burkholderiales bacterium
AGTTGCGTGGCCTCCTTCTCCGTGAAGCCGTTCAGTGCGTCGCGGTTGCCCTCGAACAGGGTCGCGCAGGCCTGCGGCAGGCGGGTGCGCGCGGCCTCGGTCAACAATATCTGGCTGCTGCGTCCGTCGGCCGGGTCGGGCGTGCGGCGGATCAGCCCGTCGCGCTCCATGCGGGCCAGCATCTGCGCCATGGAAGGCTGCTCGATCCGCGCGAACCGCGCGAGGTCCCGCTGCGAACTGGCCTGCCCGTTTTGCAGGGCGACCAGTACCGGCAGATGGCCGACACCGAATCCCAAAGGCTTGAGACGCGCCTCGCTCAGGCGCGCGAAGCCGCGCGCCGCCAGGCTGATCAGGTGCCCCGGGGTGGCAAGCACTTCCGACATCGGCCGCTTCTTTTGCATAGTTACCTATCTTGTTATATAGTGGGCTATGTATATTCTAGCGGAGAAACCCCAATGGATGCGGAAATCGAGATTCTCAAGCGCATGTACGAGCGCTTCAACGCGCGGGACATCGACGGCGTGCTCGCCGCGCTCGCCGACGACGTCGCCTGGGCCAACGGCATGGACGGCGGCCACGTTCATGGCCGCGAAGCCGTGCGCGAATACTGGACGCGCCAGTGGGCCATCGTCAGTCCGCGCGTCGAGCCGATGAGCTTCGACAAGTCGGTGGACGGCTCGATCGCCGTGAAGGTCCAGCAGACCATCCGCGATCTCGAAGGCAGGCCGCTACAGGGTCAAACGCACGGGCTGCACGACAAGGTGGTCGGGCATGTGTTCCGCTTGCGGAACGGCGAGGTTACCCGCTTCGACATCCAGTAAGGCATAGAGGGGCGCGACTCGAATATTTTTCCGCAGCCACTAGGAGGACTTCTTCAGGACGCCCCACCCTCTTTCATTCGTTCCACCAGATGAGCGCGCGACGCCCCCGGCTCAAACCGCTCGGCGAAATATTGCGTTTCATGGGCCACCAGCCCCTCGCGGAATTCCATGACGCTGACGACGTAGGACGGAATGCCGTCGTAGCTGAGCACGAATTCGGTGACCCAGAGGTCGCCGCTGCCGATCATCCGCCGCACGGCAAAGCGCTTCTGGTTGGGCTGCAGGCGCCGGCTCTCCTGAATGTTGCGTCTGCCGTGGATGCGTTCGCCGGATTGCGGGTAATCGAGCACGGCGTCGTCGCGGTAGATTTCGTGTTCGGCCTCGAAATCGCTCGCGTCCGAGGCTTGCCAGTGGCGCTCCAGCGCCAGGCGGATGGCTTGATGGTCCATTTTGGTCTCCTGCCAGAGGGCGAGGCCTTCCAGTGCGATATAAAACAAAAGCTTTACACCAGGGAGCGCCCCGCGTATCTTTGAAGTGCCGCGCCCGCTCCTACAAGGTAGCCATGCTACATGGAGAACGGGCGCATGGCGTGTGCGACGCTCTTTAATATATTTGTTTTAATCGGCGGTGATGGGGCAGGCTGGATTCCCGCTTTCGCGGGAACGCCCGAAGGAAGTGGCCTTGGGCCATGACAACTGCCCAAGCCCAAACGTTTTCGCGAAATGACCGCTATCTATATGGTAGGTAGCCGACCATAGCCGTGGTAACCGCCGCTAATTTTCGCGAAAAACATGGGGTTTTATGGGGGTGCGGTTTCCGGAGTGGGCAAAAGCACCGTTGTTTTCCGTCTTTTGCGGCTCCCCCCGCCACAACCGTTGTCGCGGATTTCCGGAAAAATCTCAGGGAAATGCTGAACAAGTATCGAATTCGGAATGTGAGAGGGCGCACTCCCCTCTGATTTCGGGGTTGTTAAGGGGGCTTAGCCCACTTAATCAGTTATTCCTCAGGTTTTATCAGGTAGCACCGGGTGGCGCCCGGTGCGGGCGAGTTCGGCGCGCACGGCTTGCAGCTGGGCCATTTCGCGGTTGAACAGTTCCGAAATGAAGTCGATGAATACGCGCACCTTGGCGGAGAGGTGGCGGCTGGGCCAGTAAAGGGCGGAGACGGGCATGGCTTCGCGTTCCCAGCCCTCTAAGATGGGCACCAGGCGCCCTTCGCGGATGGCGCGGGCCAGGCTGGTTTCGAGCAGGCAGATGATGCCGGCGCCGGCAATCGCGAGGTCGACCAGGGCTTCGGAGTTGTTGACGTGCAGGGTGCCGTTGGGGGAATAGGTGTGGGATTCGCCCTCGCGGCGGAAGTGCCAGCGGGCGGAGCGGCCGAGGCTGGCGGAGAAGTAGCCCATGCAGTTGTGCTGCGCCAGTTCGCGCGGGTGGCGCGGGGCGCCGTGGCGCTTCAGGTAATCGGGCGAGGCGCAGGCGACGAAGCGGGCCTCGTACAGGCGCCGGGCCACCATGGGCGAGTCGCCGAGGGTGCCGATGCGCATGATGATGTCGACTTCCTCTTCCACCAGTTCGACGAAGCGGTCGTTCAGCGTCATCACCACCTGAACGTCGGGGTAGCGCTCGGAAAAGGCGGGCAGCGCGGGGGTGACGTACATGTGGCCCAGGCCCGTGGGGATCTCGACCCGCAGCTTGCCTTGCGGGTTGGTCTGGGTCTGCTTCAGCGCCGCTTCGGTTTCCTCGATTTCGGCCAGCACGCGCAGGCAGCGCTCCAGGTAGGCGCGGCCGTCGTCGGTCAGGTTGATCTTGCGCGTGGTGCGGGTGAACAGGCGAACCCCTAGGTGGGATTCCAGATTTTGCACCGCAGCAGAGACGCTTGCCGGGGCCATGTCCAAGCGCTCGGCGGCCCGGGTGAAGCTTTCCAGCTCGGCGACCCGGGTGAAAACCTGCATGGCGTGCAATTTATCCATGATTCCCTCATATTTTTGCCATAAAAACATGGCCTAATCTACGAATTGAAAGGTATTTCGTGATCTATTTCACGGTTTGATGACAGTTCGCTTTTTCCGAATAATCTATTAGATACCAGACTATTTATTTAACTTCAACAAGAGAATATTATTCATCCCATCAACTGTTGTGCCGCAACAAAAGCAGTCCAAAAAGAAAGGAAGTAGTCATGACCCTCATGTCGATTTTGCAGAACATCACCACCGCTGGTGCCGTCGTGATTGCCATTTCCGCCGTGATTGAACGCTTCACCCAGGACTGATTTTCAAGCCGCACACTTTTCAACCGCGCCACCCACGTTAGGGAGTTTTCATCATGTTCGAGATTCTTGCCTGTGTCGTTTTCGTTGTCGTGTTCGCCGCCGTGTGGCTGGCCGTCTTCAAGCTCGGTGGCATGGACTGGATGAGCGACGTCAGCCTCTCCACCGCCCGCGTCCACCTTGGCGCCGCCAGCCTGGCGCTGGACGGTGAAATGCACGGCGCCGCCGAGCGCCTGAGCCCCGCCGCCAGCCGCAACGCCGGCGTGCCGAGCCGCCCGCTGTTCGAAGCGGTTGCCGCGCAAAGCCGTCTTTCGGTTCCGCTGTAAACCCGCGCGGTTGTTGCGCGCGGTAGTCCCTGGAGTTGTTTGTGTCTTGGTAGTAGGTCGCACGTAGTCGGCAGTTGTTGTAAGTAGCTTTGTATTAGGTCTCCTCCTTGCCCGCACCCTCACTGCGGGCAAACTTTCAACGCGGCCTTCGGGCCGCGTTTTTTCTTTGGGGCTTCGCCGGCACACGCGAAGTCCGTAGAATGGCGGCCATCGTAGCGGACCTCCATTCTTCATCCATGCCAGTTTCCCCCGACCAGCCGGCGCGCCGCCGTTTTTGCGCCGCCCTGGGACTCACCGCCGTCGCCACCGCGGCGCGCGCGCAGACCAATCTGATCACCAGCGACGGCAGCCCGGTACGGGTGATCGAAGTCCCCTTCGTGGTGACGCCGAACGAAACCGTGCGCGCCATGCTCGACCTGGCGGAGGTGAAGGCCGACGACGTGGTCTATGACCTCGGCTGCGGCGACGGCCGCATCATCATCGCCGCCGCGCAGTTGCACGGGGCGCGCGGGGTAGGCGTGGAGATCGACCCCAAGCTGGTGGAGACGGCGCGACGCGAGGCGCATCGCGCCGGGGTGGAAGAGCGCGTGCGCATCGAGCAGGGCGACCTGTTCCAGATGGACTTCCGCGACGCCACGGTGGTGATGCTCTACCTCTCGGAGTCGATCAACCTGCGCCTGTGGCCGAAGTTCCTGCAGGAACTCAAGCCGGGCGCGCGCGTGGTCTCGCACAAGTTTCCGATGGGCGATCACGTGCCGGAGCGCACGGTGCACGTCGGCTACAACGACATCTACCTCTGGCACGTGCCGGGCGCCGCGCGATGAACCTGGAGCGGCGCCACCTCGTCGGCCGCGGCGTTGCGGGCCTGGCGCTCCTCGGCCTCGCACCGCTGGCCGGTGCGCAAGGCACCCCGCCGACCGGCGCGCAAGGCACGCCCGCGCCTGGCGCGGACTACAAGCCGGCCATCGGCCAGCCCGGCAAGGACGTGATCTGGGTGCCGACGCAGCCGGCGATGGTCGAGCGCATGTTGCGCATGGCGCAGGTGACGTCCGGCGACGTGGTGGTGGACCTGGGCTCGGGCGACGGCCGCATTCCCATCGCCGCGGCGCGCGAATTCGGCGCCCGCGCGCGCGGCATCGAGTACAACGGCGATCTGGTCGCGCTGAGCCGCCGCCTGGCCGCGCAGGCCGGTGTCGGCGGGCGCGCCACCTTCGAGCAGGCCGACTTGTTCGGGATTGACTTCTCGGACGCCACTGTCGTGACGATGTTCCTGCTGCCTTCGCTGCTGCAGCGCCTGCGGCCGATCCTGCAGAAGATGAAGCCCGGCACGCGCCTGGTCGCCAACCAGTTCGACCTGGGCGACTGGGAGCCGGACGAGGATTCGGACATCGGCGGACGCCTGTGCCACCTGTGGATCGTGCCGGCGCGCGCCGGCGGGCGCTGGAAGATCGATATTCCCGCCACCCGCAGCTTCGACCTCGCCTTGACCCAGGCCTTCCAGCGCGTGCTCGGCTGGGTCACGCTGGCGCAAGGCCGCGGCGGCCTGCGCGACGTGCGCCTGACCGGTGAGCGCCTGCGTTTCGCCCTGGTTGACGACAAGGGACTGCTGTTCGAATTCGACGGCCGCATCAGCGGCACCCAACTCCGCGGCGACGTGCGCATCGCCGGCGGCGCCCCCGCACCTTTCACCGGCGAGCGCACCGGGGACTAGAACCCATAACAATGACCCAGCCCGAAGCCGCCGGCACCCCCGCACGCGTGCTCACCCTGAAGGACGCGATCTTTCTCACCGTCGGTATCGTCGTCGGCGCCGGCATTTTCAAGGCGCCGTCCCTGGTTGCCGGCGCTGCCGGCAGCCTCACCGCCTTCATCGCCGCCTGGGTGCTGGGCGGCGTGGTGTCGATGATCGGCGCGCTGTGCTACGCGGAACTGGCCTGCGCCTTTCCCAGCGCGGGCGGCGACTATCACTTCCTCGCGCGCGCTTACGGCAAGCGCCTGGCCTTCCTGTTCGCCTGGGCGCGCATCACGGTGATCGCCACTGGCTCGATCGCCCTGCTCGCCTTCGTCTTTGGCGACTATTGCAACCAGATCCTCGATCTGGGCAGCTATGGCTCGGCGATCTACGCCATCGCAGTCGTGATCATTCTCACCGCCGTCAACTACGCCGGCACGCGCCAGGGCGCGACGGCGCAGAACTGGTTCACCAGCGTGGAGGTGCTGGGCCTGGTGATCGTGGTGGTCGCCGCCTTCTTCGCACCCGGCGCCCCTGCCGCACCCGCTGCTCCCGTAGCGGCTGCCGGCGGCCCGCTGTTCGGCCCCGGTTTCGGCTTCGCGATGGTGATGGTGTTGCTCACCTTCGGCGGCTGGAACGAGGCGGCCTATATCTCGGCGGAGGTGGCGGGCGACAAGCGCGTGCTGGCGCGCACGCTGATCATCAGCATCGCCGTGCTCACGGTGTTGTATCTCGCGGTGAACCTTGCCTACCTCCATGGCCTCGGGCTGGCGGGCATGGCGAAGTCGGACGCGGTGGCCGCCGACCTGCTGCAGGCCGCCTGGGGCGCGCCGGGCGCCAAGCTGCTGTCGGCGATGGTGGCGATCTCCGCCTTCACCTCGATCAATTCCACGGTGATCGTCGGCGCCCGCAGCGCCTACTCCACCGGGCGCGACTGGCCGGCGCTGGCCTGGCTGGGGCAATGGCACGAGGGCTCGGACAGCCCGCGCCGCGCGCTGCTGGTGCAGGCGGTGATCGCGCTGGCCCTGATCGTGGTCGGCACCTTCACGCGCAATGGCTTCGAGACCATGGTGAATTTCACCGCGCCGGTGTTCTGGTTCTTCTTCCTGCTGACCGGCATTTCGCTGTTCATCTTGCGCAAGCGCGAAGCGCAGGCCGAGCGGCCGTTCCGCGTGCCGTTCTACCCGCTCACGCCGATTCTCTTCTGCGCCGCCTGCGCCTACCTGCTGTATTCGAGCGTGACTTACGCCAGCAGCCTGGAAGTCGCCTCCGGCACCATCCTGGGCGTAACGCTGCTATGCATCGGCGCGGTGCTGATGCTGCTGTTGCGCGAAGGCCGCGCGGAGTAAAGGCGGCTACTCCGGCTTGATGCCCGCCGCCTGCACCACGGCCTTCCAGCGCGCCGCTTCATCGCTCACCAGCTTGCCGTAGGCGGCGCCGGCCAGCGAGACGATATCGGCGCCCTGCCCCTGCATGCGCTTGCGCATGTCGGCCGATTTCATCACCTCGGCCGCCGCGGCTTCCAGCTTTTCCATCACGGCCTTGGGCGTGGCGGCGGGCGCATGCAGGCCCACCCAGCCGAAGGCCGCGGCCTTGGGATAACCGGCCTCGGCCACGCTCGGCACGTCAGGCAGCGAAGCTACGCGCTTGGCGCTGCTCACCGCGAGTGCCGTCAGCTTGCCTCCCTGCACCTGAGGGAGGGCCGCCGGCAAGGAAGGCGTCGCCACCTGCGCTTCGCCCGCCACCACCGCGAGGATTGCCGGGCTCGCGCCCTTGTAGGGCACGTGGGTCCAGGAGATGCCGGTCTCCAGGCGCAGCGCCTCGCCCGCCAGGTGCAGCGGCGAGCCGATGCCGCCGGAGCTGAAGTAGAGCTTGCCCGGTTCCTTTTTCGACAGCGCGATCAGCTCCGCCAGGTTCTTCGCCTGCACCTTGGGATTGGCCACCACGATGTGCGGCACGGTGACGAACAACGCCACCGCCACCAGGTCCTTGACCGGGTCGAACGGCAGGCTCTTGTACAGGCTGGGTGCGGTCGCCAGGCTGGCGTCGGAGACCAGCAGCGTGTAGCCATCGGCATCCGCGCGGGCGGCGGCGTTCATCGCGATCTGCCCGCCGGCACCGGCCTTGTTGTCGATGACGATCGAAGTGCCGAGCGATTCCGACATCGCCTGCGCCACGTTGCGCGCGATCACGTCGGTAGTGCCGCCGGGCGGGTACGGCACGATCCAGTGGATCGGCTTGTCGGGATAAGCGGCCGAGGCGGAGCTTGCAGCCAGCGCCGCCAGCACGGCAAACGAAATGCGCTTCATTGACGATCTCCCAATGCGCTTGCCGTATCCGTCGGCGGCCCGGCGACTTCGTAGAGCAATGTATAGACGGCCAGGTTGTCCTGCGCCCAGCCCAGGCGCGAGAGTTCGGCCGGCGACAATACGCGCTCGATGGCGCGCTTCGCATCGACGGCGCGCGCAGCTTCCACCATCAGCACATGTTCCACCGCCGCATCGTTCACCCCGGTGACGCGCACCTGGTCCATCTGCGCGCGCACTTCCGGCGCCGCTTCCAGCCAGTGCACGCCGACGATGCCGGGCTGGCGCAACAGCCGCGGCGCCACCTCATCCATCGCGGCAGCCGCGCGCGCCGCCGGCACGCTGGCCTTCAGGCGCAGGCTGGCGACGATTGCGCCCAGGCCGCGCCCGCGGCTCAGCCGCACGCGAAAGGTGTTGCGCGCCACGTTGGAAAAGCCGGCGCGGATCTGTTGCGACTGCGCACTGATCTTTTTCACCAGGCGCAGGTAGCCGTCGCTGGCGAGCGCCGCCGGCGTATCGGCCTCGAACATCGTGAGATAAGCCGGCGCGCCTTCCACCGCCTCGTAGCGCCGCGCACGCAAATAGCCGCCGATGTCCAGGCGCTCGGGCATGTGCTCGTCGATGTACCAGTGGTCGGTTTCCTCGCCCAGCGCGGGCGCCACGTCCAGCCACAGGGCGAGAACGCCCTCGCCCAGCATCACGCTCATCGCATGCTCCTTTGCTATTCCGGCTTGATGCCGGCCTTCTTGATCACCGCGGCCCAGCGCTTGTAGTCGTCGCGGATGATGGCGAGGTATTCGTCGGGCGAGGTGGAGCGCGCCTCCGCGCCCATGGTCACCATCTTCTGCTTGAAGTCCGCGTCGGCGACGATTTTCACGATCGCGGCATTCAACTTGTCGACGATGGGCCGCGGCGTGTTGGCCGGTGCCAGGATGCCGTTCCAGGTATTGACCAACAGCCCCGGCATGCCGACTTCCTTGCCCGTCGGTACATCGGGCAGCGCCTGCGCCCGCGTGGCGCCGGTGGTCACCAGCGCGCGCATCTTGCCGCCCTTCACCAGCGCCACCGCCGAGGGCATGGTGGCAAACAGCGCATCCACCTGGCCACCCGCCACGTCCACCACCGCCTGGCCGCCGCCTTTGTAAGGCACATGGTTGTACTCCGCTTTCGCCAGGTCCTTGAACAGTTCCGCGGTCAGGTGATTGGTGCTGCCTACGCCCGAAGAGGCGAAAGACAGGTGCTTGCCGCGCGCCAGCTTCACGAACTCCTCGAAGTTCTGTGCCGGCAGATTCGGCCGTACCACCAGCACGTTGGCAAACTCACCAGCAATCGAGATCGGCGCGAACGCGGTATTGGGGTCGTAGGGCAGCGACTTGTAGAGCGTGGGGCTCATGGTGATTTCGTTGCTCGTGCCCAAGAGCAGCGTATAGCCGTCTGCCGGCGCGTTCGCGACCAGGGCGGCGGCGATGGTGCCCGACGCCCCCGCGTGGTTCTCGACGATCACCGCCTGGCCCAGCATGCCGCCGAGCTTTTCGGCGACAGGACGCGCGATCATGTCCGCCGGCCCGCCGGGGCCGAAGGGCACGATCATCTTGATCACCTTGTTGGGATAGGGCTGGGCCTGCGCATCGATGGATGCACCGCCCAGTACCGTTGCGCATGAAAGCGCCAGCGCCATGAAACCCAGATGCGACAGCGCTCCCCGCCGGGTGGCGCGCCGCGTTGAAACCAGCAACATGAATGTCTCCTCATGGGATTTTTTTATGTGTGGTGGGGCGCCAGTAACGTGGCGAATGCGCGCAAATCCTCGGCTCTGTCGAGGTCGAGCACCGCGCGGTAAAGCTTGTCGGCGCCGGCGCTGCTCAGCACCGGGTCGGCGTATTCATGGAATTTGTGCGCCAATTCGTCTGCGGAGAGCGCATTGCGCGGATGCCCCGGCGGGAACGGGCACGAGTGCGACTGTACCGTCCCGCGCTTGAGCACCACGTCGATGCCGCCACCGGCCGATTGCGGCCAAAGCTCGTTGAACGCCGCATCTTCGGCCAGTTCCACTTTTTCCAGCAGTTGCCGCACCGTGGCATCGGTGTACTTGCCCGCCGCGAATTGCGCCTCGCCGCAAGCTCCTTCGAGCAGTGCAATTGCCGCGCAAAAATAAAAGCTGTGCTGCGCGCTTTCGATGTTCTCGGGAAAGCGTCGCTCCGCATGCGCCGAGGGCGTATTCAGCGCGAAGCGCGGCAGGCGCACCACCAGCTTGTGGATCGTATCCAGCGCCGGCAAACCCAGGCGATGTAGTTCGATCGCCGCGCGCACCGGCGCCGTCGCGGTCGCCACCACCGGGTAAGGCTTGATGCTGGTTTCCATCAGGCGATAGCGCCCGTCCAGCGGCGCCGTGAGTCCGGCGAAATCGACTTCGCCGGCCACCGTCTGCGCCCAGCCGGCATTGCCTTCGAGCAGCGGCAAGGGCCCGGTCATGCCGTGGCGCGCCAGCAAGGCGGCTTCCACCGCCCCCTTGGCGACCCAGGCCTCGGCGGTAGCCTTGATCATCGAGATCGAGCCGCTTTGCAATTGCGCCAGGGTGTTGTGATGCGAGCCGGCAATCGCCATCGCATGCGCCATTTGCATTGGCGTGCAGCCGAGCAGGCGCGCGGCCGCGGCGGCGGCGGAAAACTGCTGATTGGTGGCATGGTGCCAGCCGCGCTTCCATAGCGAAGGCGTGCCGGCGTAATCGCACAGGCGCAGTTGCACCTCATACGCCGCTACCAGCGCGGCAATCACGTCGCGCCCGCCGCGCCCTTCGCGCTCGGCCACCGCGAGGATGGCGGCGAGATTGCCGCTCGGGTGCGCCGGATCACGGGCGAAGTAATAATCGTTGCCATCGAGAAAGCGCAGCAAGCCGCCGTTGACCAGCGTCGCCAGCGGCGCCGAGATACGCTCGCCGGTGCCGATCACCGTCGCCTGCGCGGTGCCGCCGCAGTCGGCCGCGAGCCCGCGCACCGCCTGCGCCACTTCGCTGCCGCAGGCGCCATAGGCGCAGCCCAGCGTATCGAGAATATGCAGCTTGGTGCGCGCCACCACCTCCGCCGGCAGGTCTTCATAGCGCACCGCGTGCGCCACCTGCGCCAGCTTTTGCAGTTGCGTCTCCGCGGCCGCGCTCATGCGCGCCTCAGAAGGCGTAGCGGCTGGAGCCGCCATCGACCGGAATCACGGTGCCGGTGATGTAGCTGGCCTGCGGCGAGGCGAGGAACAGCGCGAGCGCGGCGATCTCCACCGGGTCGCCGAAGCGCAGCATCGGAATCTCCGCCTTCGCGTACTCAAGCTCGGCTTCCGGTGTCGGATAGCGCTTCTTGATCTGCTCGCTGCGGATGCGCCCCGGCTGCAGGCAGTTGATGGTGACGTTGTCGGCCGCGACTTCGCGCGACAGGCCCTTGGACCACACGTGCACCGCCGCCTTCGCGGTGAACGCCGCATTGAGCATGCGCGGCTCGGAAGTGCCGGTGAAGGTGACGATGCGCCCCCACTTGTTCTTGCGCATGCCCGGCACCACCGCATGGGTGAGTTCGCGGATGCGGAAGAAGTTGAGAGTCATGCCCTCTTCCCATTGCTCGTTGGTCGCCTCGAACGGGATCGGGCGGCTGCCGCCGGCGGCGTTCATCAGGATGTCCACGCGGCCGAGAATGCGCTCGGCTTCCGCCGCCGTCTTCTCCGGCGCGCCGGCCTCATAGAGGTCCGCCTTCAGCGGAATGATCTTGCCCGGCCCTTTGCACTCGGCGGCGAGCTGGTCCACCATTTCCTTGCGCCGCGCCACGCCGACCACCGTCGCACCCGCTTCGGCCAGCAGCTTGGCTGTCATGTGGCCGATGCCCTGGCTGGCACCGGTAACCAGGGCCGTGCGGCCCGTCAAATCGAGTTTCATTCTTGCTCCTCAACCCCGGCGCCACGCGCCGCGTTTTCACTATGCATGCGATGTCTCATTAAATGAGACATTACGCCGTTTAATGATAATATCGGCGCATCGCGCTGTTTTGTCAAACGCCGCCGTCTTACTGCGCCGATTACCCATGCCGACAACCAAAGCGTCAGGGCCTACCGCGAAAGCCGCCGCCACGCGCATCGCCCCGCCGGAAAAAGAAACCGGCACCGTACGCCGCGTGCTGATGCTGCTGCGCTGCCTGGCCGATCATCCCGGCGAGAGCGCGCAAAGCCTGGCGACGCGCCTGAACCTGCCGCGCTCCACCGTGCATCGCCTGCTCGCCACCTTGCGCGCCGACGATTTCGCCGCGCATGAAGCCGAAGGCAGCTTCGGCCCCGGCATGGAGATGTACCGCATCGCCGGGCGCCTTAACGCACGCATGCCATATCGCCGCCTGGCGCTGCCTTATCTCGAAGACTTGTCGGCGCGGTTTCGCGAGACCGCCATCCTCTCGCTCCTGGCGCGGCCGCAATTGCGCATGTTCCACGCCGCCACCTGCTTTCCGGCCGACCCGATGCGCTACAACATCGAGTTGAATCGTCTGGAGCCGCTGCTCTGGGGCGCGACCTGCCGCGTGCAGCTCGCCTACCTGACGGAAGAGGAAATCGCTGCCGCCGCAGCGCAAGGCGATCTCTCGCCGGTGAAAAAGCTGCGCCCTGATCTCAGTGAATTGCGCAAATCGCTGGCAAAAATCCGCAGCGACGGCCACGCCATCACCCACGCGCACCGCACGGCGAATGCCATCGGCGTTGCCGCGCCGTTTTTCGATGGCGCGGGTGAAATCGCCGGCAGCCTGGGCTTCCTGATTCCCGAATTCCGCTGGAACGACAAGGTCGCCGAGCGGGTAGTGGCAGCCTTGCGCGAATCCGCCGGCCGGCTCACGCGCCAGCTCGGCGGCGCGGTGCCGCTCAGGGCGTAAACGGCAGCTTGGCTTCCAGCCCGGTTTCCCTGGCGATGCGCGCGAGGTCCGCGATGGTATCGGATGGCAATTGCAGGCCCTCGCGGCGATTGCGCTCGTCCGCCCGGTCTTCCATTTCGCCGGGGTAGAACACTTCCTTCACGTCTTTCGCCAGCGGCACCGCCTTGATCTCGTCGACGAAGGCGTTCATGCGCTCGATGAATTTTTCCTGCGGCATGAAGGCGGCGATGTTCATCGCGATCATCATGTGGCCGCAATTGCTCTTGTTCGCCGTCTTGTAGGGACTGCTCACCGCGGAAAGGAAGCCGCTGCCGGAGAGCACGCCCGACATCATGTCCACCATCGCCGCGATCGCATAGCCCTTGTGCTCGGCCATCGGCAGGATGATGCCCTCGATCGCCTTTTGCGGGTCGGTGGTCGGGCTGCCTTCGGCATCGATCGCCCAGCCGAGCGGAATCTGCTGGCCGCGGTTTTTCGCAAGATAGATCTTGCCGCGCGCCACGCCGGTATTCGCCATGTCCACCACGAAGGGCGGCCGATTGCCCGCGGGCGCCGCCACCGACCACGGGTTGGTGCCGATGATCTTCTTCTTCCCGCCCCACGGCGCCATCGCCGGACCGCCGTTGGAGGTGAGCATCATCACGCAGCCTTCGGCGGCGCCGATGCGCGTGTAGTACATGCAGGTGCCGAAATGGTTGGAGTTGCGCACGGCCACCGCGCCCAGGCCATGCGCCTTGGCGCGCTTGACCGCCTCGCGCGTCGCCATCATCGTCAGCACGTGGCCGACGCCGTCATGGCCGTCGATCACCGCCACCGCGCCGGCATCGACCACCATCTCCGGCTTGGTCACCGGGTCCATCACCTTGTTGCGGATGCGGTCGAGATACCAGCCCAGGCGCAGCACGCCATGCGACTGGTGGCCCCAGAGGTCGGCCTGCACCAGCGTATCGGCGATCAGGTGCGCGTCCCGCGCGGGCATGCCGGCTGATTCATAGACGGCGGCGGCGAAGTCGAGCAGTTTCTTTGCGTCGACGGAAGTAGTGGCGGTCATTGCAATTCCTTGAATTCAGGCGGCGCGAAAGGTAACACGCGCCAGGCGTGATTATCGCGCCGCGCCGCTTATGCCGCCAATCTTCGCGTCTCTCAGGCGGCCTTGGGCAGGTTCGCCAGGAATTTCAACGTCGCCTGCGCGCACGCATCCGGGTCGGTGCCGCCCGGGTGGTAGCCATCCACCGGAATCATCTCCAGCACCGAATTGGGAATCTGCTTCTGGTATTCCTCGAAATAGGCGCGCGGGCGGCGCGGCGTATCGTTGGCGATCACCAGGGTCGGGCGCGTGAGCTGCGGCAGTTCGGGGCGGATGTCCACCGTGCCGACCCAGCGCAAATACGCGTGCGCGGTAGAAAGCGCGGTGGCGCCCATCAGTTCCACCCACCAGTCGATGCCGCGCTCGGGCATGGCGCTGCCCATGCGCCCACGCATGGTGTGGCGCGCCCAGTCGCGCAGGCCGTTCTTTTCCATGCGCTCGATCCAGCCGGTGCCGTCGGTCGGCAACACCGGTGTGCACACCATGGTGAGCGACTTCACCAGGTCAGGCCGCTTGGCGGTAAGCGTCACCAGGCTGATGCCGCCGCTCTTGGCGCCGATCACGTGCACCGGCTCACCGGCCACCAGGTTGATCACCCGCACCAGGTCGTCGACGAACAGCTCATTGGTATAGGTGAAGTCGGCCGGCACCGGGCCGGACTGGCCGAAGCCGCGCAGGTCCATGCGGATCACGCGGTATTTGCGCGCGAGATGCGGAATCCAGCCGTGCCAGGCCTCGGTGGTCTCGGTGAAGCCATGCACCAGGACGATGGTTTCCGGCCGGTCCCAGGCGTTGGTCCAGTCGTCGATCTTGTAGAACATCTTGAAGTTGTTGCCGAGGTCGAGGTAAGGCATGGAATTCCTTTGGTCTGTAGCGGTCAGGGAAAGAGTTATTCAGCGTGGATGCCCGCGGCAGCGGTCACCTGCTTCCACTTGGCAATTTCGGTGGTGATGGTGCTGGCCAGGTCCGCCGGCGTGCCGGGCGCAGGCTCGGTGCCGTCGCTCAGGAACAGCTTGCGCACCTCTGGTGCCGCCAAGGTCTGCGCAATCGCGCTGTTGAGCCTGCCCACCATCGGCCCCGGCAGCCCGGCCGGGCCGACCACGGCAAACCAGCTGCCGACGTCGTAACCCGGCACGCCGGATTCCGCGATCGTCGGCAGGTCCGGCAGCACCACCGAGCGGCGCGCAGTGGTGACGGCCAGTGCGTTCATGCGATGCGAATTAATGAAGGGCAGCGCGCCGGGGATCGAGGGAAACAATACCTCCAGGTGGCCCGCCATCAGGTCGGTCAGCGCCGGCCCGGTGCCTTTATATGGCACGTGGGTCATTTTGGCCTTCGCCAGCAGTTCGAACAGCGCGCCCGACAAATGACTGGGCGAGCCGACGCCGGAGGAGCCATAGTTGAGCTTGCCCGGCTGCGCCTGCGCCAGCGCAATCAACTCCTTCACCGATTTCACCGGCACCTGCGGACTCACCACCAGCGCATTCGGCACGTTGGCCACCATGCCGATGGGCGTGAAATCCTTCAGCGTGTCGTAGGCCATTTTCTTGTAGATCGCCGGGTTGATGGTGAACCCGGCCGGGGCCATCAGCAGCGTGTAACCGTCCGGCGGCGACTTGGCGGTGAGTTCGGCGGCGATCATCTGGTTGGCGCCGGCGTGGTTTTCCACCACCAGCTGCTGGCCCAGCAGCACGCTCATCTTGTCGGAAATCGCGCGCGCCACCAGGTCCGTGGTGCCGCCGGGCACCGAACCCACCATGAAGCGGATCGGCCGCTCCGGCCAGGCGGCCTGCGCCGTGCCACACAGTGCAGCCGTCGTGCCCATCACCAACACCCATTTGCGCAAACTCATCAGCGTTCTCCTCCGGTACGGTTGTCTCTCACGCCGCCCAGATGGCGGCGCAGCATTTCCGCCGCCGCGGCGCGGTCGCCGCTCTCGATACGGTCGAGGATGGCGAGGTGCTCGCGGCAATATTCGGGAATCTTCGAGCGATCCGAGCGGCTGCGGTACTCGGCCAGGCGCCGCAGGCGGTTGGCGCGGCGGATGGCGTCGATGAACAGGCTGTTGCCCGAGCAGCCGACGATGGTCTCGTGGAATTCGGCGCCGGCCTGGATCAGTTCCAGCTTGGTCATGCGCCGCACGCCGCCATCGATCATGCGCAACTGGCGCTCGCGCAACTGCGCGAATGCCGCGCGATCAACGCGGTAGCCCGGGTCGAGCAGCGCCGCCGGCTCCAGCGCCAGGCGGAACAGGTAATTCTGCCGGTGCGCCTCGACGGAAGCAGCCATTTGCACGAAGGCCCAGCCGTGGCCGTGGCGCTTCACCACCCAGCCCTCTTCCACCATGCGCCCGGCGATTTTCAACAGGCGGTCGCGCGACAGGCCATAGGCGCGCTGCATCGATACCGCGGTGAAACTCTCGGGTAAACGCCCGGCGAGGTAGTCGTCGAGTATCCGCTGGTAAGGCTGTTCCAGCTCCGAACGCGGCAACGCCAGGGAGGAGACGCCGATCGCCTCCGCATCCAGCTTGAGGCGAAAGCCGCGATCGCGCGCATGCTCAAGCACGCCCTGGTGCCCGAGCAATTGCAGCGCCGCGCGTACCGGAAAGCGCGACACCCCCAGCGCATCGGCCAGCGCCTGCTCCGGCAGCCGGTCGCCGGCGCGCAGGCCCTGGCGCCGCGCGTGCGCGATGATCGCCGGCGCCACCTGCGCGGCGAGCGCCGACACCTTTTGCGTTGCGGGCATGGCGGTATTCGTCTCCGTAAAGCGCGGCCTGCTAATCCGGCCGCTTAGTTAAACACCTATAGAGGTGTTTTCAATATTGTATAAAATGATGAAAAACAACAAAAGCATTTTTTGCGCATCACGGGCACCAAGCTGCATTTCGCCTGGCCGCCCGCACCACGGAGACACCCCCATGCCCCTGCTGCAACGCAAGAACGGCCCGGCCCTGCATTACGAGCTGGACGATTTCACCGATCCCTGGAGCAACGCCCCCTATATATTGCTGCAGCACGGCTACGCGCGCTCGACCAAATTCTGGCGCGCCTGGGTGCCGTATCTCAGCCGGTTCTACAAGGTGATCCGCATGGATCTGCGCGGCCTGGGCCAGTCGTCCAGGGACTTCGACCTGACCACCGGCTTCAACGCGAAGAATTATTTGCAGGACTTCAACGACCTGCTCGACCATCTCGGCGTGGAGAGCGTGCATTACTGCGGCGAATCCTCCGCCGGCACCCTGGGCCTGGCGTTCGCCGCCGAGTGCCCGCAGCGCGTGCGCACGCTTACCGTGATCTCTTCGCCGGTGGCGATGAGCGAGGAGGACAAGGTCAGTTCGCTCGGCAAATATCCCAACCGCATCGCCGCGCTGCGCGACGGCGGCGCGCGCGGCTGGCTCGAGGCCTCCAACGCCGGCCGCCGCTTCCCGGCAAATGCCGACCCCGCGCTGCTCGCCTGGACCCTGGACGAGATGAGCAAGTCGGACACCGAGGTGCTGGTCGAAATGTTCAAGTTCGTCTCCAGCGTCGACACCGCGCCGATGCTGCCGAAGATCGCCGCGCCGGTGCTGGCGATGTACGGCAAGCCCGGCGTGATCACCAAGGACGAGCACACCGCGCTGCTGAAAAAGCACATCCGCAACCTGCGCCTGGTGCGCGTGCCGCTGGATGCGCACAGCCTGCAGATCGTGGCGCCGGCGCTGTGCGCCAATGAAGTGCTGTATTTCATCTCGCAGCACGATGGCCTGGTCTGCCGCGAGCAATAAAGAAGACGGCGACCGGGCGCCAAGCCCGGCGCCGGTAAACCAATAGAGACAAAGCGCGGCGCCGCGCGCGCCGCCGCACCGGGAGACACCGCATGTCCAGCCCCCTCATCAACCCGGCCGCGCCAGGCGCGGCCGCCACGCCTCCTATAGCGGGAGCCATGCCGATGCGCAAGATCGTCGGCCTCACGCTCGGCATCGCCGGCCTGATCCTGGTGATCCTGCTGCCGCAAACCACCGGCCTGCCGGTGGCCGGCCAGTACATGCTGGCGATTTTCGTCTTCGCCGTGTTCGTCTGGTTCACCGAGGCGATCGACTATGCGGTAAGCGCCGTGGTGATCGCCACCCTGATGACCTTCCTCCTGGGCGTCACGCCCGAGGCAGGCAACGCCGCCCACCACCTGGGCACCAGCAAGGCGCTGTCGATGGCGATGAGCGGCTTCACCAACACCGGCGTGGTGCTGATCGCCGCCGCCCTGTTCATCGCGGAGGCGATGGAAGCCACCGGCCTGGACAAGCGCATCGCGCTCAACATCCTGTCGAAGGTCGGCAGCAGCACGCGGCGCATCTTGATCGGCGTATTGCTGGCGCAGATCGCGCTGAGCTTCTGCCTGCCCTCGACCACCGCGCGCGTCGGCTGCCTGGCGCCGATCATGCTGGGCATCGTCGCCGCGCTCGGGCTGGACAAGAAATCGCGCTTCTCCGGCATGCTGATGATCGCCGTCACGCAAGGCGCGACGATTTCCATCATGGGCGTGAAAACCGGCGCCGCGGCCAACCTCATTACGGTAGGCTTCATGGAGACGCAATTGCACTACAGCATCACCTGGCTGCAATGGCTGATCGTGGCCGCCCCCTATTGCGCAGTGATGACGGTGGCCCTGTACTTCATCATGACGAAGCTGATGCCGCCGGAGATGGAAGACATTCCCGGCGGGCGCGAAGCCATCGCCAGCGCGGTGGGGGCGCTTGGGCCGATGAGCGCCAACGAGAAAAAACTCGCGGTGCTGCTGGTGATCCTGCTCGGCTTCTGGGTGAGCGAAGGCATCCTGCATCATTTCGACACCGCCTCCACCACCATCGCCGCGATCTCGCTGATGTTCATGCCCAAGCTCGGCTTCCTGGAATGGAAGACCACGCAAAAGCGCATCGCCTGGGGCATCATCCTGCTCACCGGCATCGGCGTTTCGCTGGGCACCGCGCTGCTCAAGACCCACGCCGCCGACTGGCTCACCCACTTCGTGGTCGCCGGGTTCGGCCTGCAATACGCCTCGCCCTATGTGATCTTCATCACCATCTCGGCGTTTATGATCATCGTGCACCTGGGCTTTTCCAGCGCGCCGGCGCTGGTCTCGACCATGATCCCGGTGGTGATCGCGGTGCTGCAAAGCGTGCACAGCCCCGGCCTCAACGTCGCCGGCATGACCCTGCTCCTGGGTTTTGTCGCCAGCTTCGGCTTCGTGCTGCCGGTCTCGGGGCCCCATCACATGATCGCGCTGGGCACCGATACCTTCGAGGTGCGCGACTTCATCCGCGTCGGCAGCGTGCTGGCGGTGACGGGCTATTTGCTGCTGCTGGTGTTCGGCGCTACCTACTGGGCGTGGCTGGGGTACTTATAAGCAGAAAGCTTCGCGCCGCGCTCGATTCGATAAGCAAGTCCTGATAAAGTGGGCCTTCGATTGACTCTCGCGTGTCATTCATGGCCCACTCCTCCCTTCGCCGCGTCTGGCTGGGTACTGCCGCCAGCCTCGTCCTCTCCCTGACCTGCGGCATCGCCCACGCGCAAACCTGGCCGCAACGGCCGGTGCGCGTGGTGGTCGCCTACCCGCCTTCGGGCACCACGGACGTCGCGGGGCGCCTGCTCGCCGAGCGCCTGTCGCATAGCCTCGGCCAGCAATTCATCGTCGACAACCGCGCCGGCGCCGGCGGCATGATCGGCGCCCTTTCAGTGGTGCATGCCGAGCCCGATGGCTACACCCTGCTGCTGGCCGCTTCCCCCGAAGTCTCGATCGCCCCGGTGACGGTGAAAGCGATGCAGTACGACCCGGCGAAAGACCTGCTGCCCATCACGCTGGTGGGCCAGGTGCCCTTCCTGCTGGTGGCCAACCCGAACTTTGCGCCCAACACGGTACAGGAGCTGATCGCCTATGCCAAGGCGCATCCAGGCACGGTCAACTACTCCTCCTTCGGCAACAATACGTCGAACCACTTGGGCGGCGAGCTGTTCAAGCTGAAGACCGGCATCAGCGTCACCCATGTGCCCTACAAGGGCAGCGGCCCCTCCATTATCGACGTCATGGCCGGGCAGATCCAGTACACCTTCGACGCGCCGCCCGCGGTGATCGCCCAGGTGAAGGCCGGCAAGCTGAAGGCGCTGGCAATCGCCGCGCCCAAGCGCCTGCCCCTGGCCGAGAACGTACCCACCATGGCCGAGGCCGGCGTGCCGGACTTCGCCGCCGGCACCTGGTTCGGGCTGCTGGCCCCGGCGAAAACGCCGCGCGCGGTGATCGAACGCATCAATGCTGCCGCAGTCGCCGAACTCAATTCGCCGGAACTGCGCAAGGCGTATGAAGACCGCGGCATCATTCCCGGCGGCGACACGCCGCAGGAGTTCGGCCGTTTCATCCAGGGCGAAGTTGCCAAGTGGCGCCAGCTGGCCGCCGCCGTCGGTATCAAACCTGAATAGTCACGGATAAGGGGCGGTGCCCCTTAACAATCCCCAAAGTCAGAAAGCATTCTACTGAGTGATCACGGATAAGGGGCGATGCCCCTTAACAATCCCCAAAGTCAGAAGGCATTCTACTGAGTGATCACGGATAAGGGGCGATGCCCCTTAACAATCCCCAAAGTCAGAAAATATTCCGCCGAGTGATTCCATGAGCACCCGCCACATCTACACCAACGCCACGCTGATCGACAGCGTGCGCCCGCAAGCCGTCCCGAACGCCACCGTGGTGGTGGAAGACAAGCGCATCACGCAAATCCTGGAAGGCGGCGCGAAGGCCGAGACGGCCAACGCGATGGTCACCGACCTCGCGGGCGCGTACCTCATGCCCGGCCTGTGGGACGTGCACGTCCATCCGGATTACCTGCAACTCTCGGACACGCCGCTCGCCGACCAGGTGACGCTCTTCGGCCACAAGCTGATTTCCGCGCTCACCGAGTCCGGCATCATGGGCTTTCGCTGCGCCGGCAGCCATCACTATATGGACGTGGCGTGGAAGCGCGCCTTCGATTCCGGCCAGTATGTCGGCCCCCATCTCTACGCCGCCGGCCACTTCCTCACCACCACCGGCGGGCATTTCCTCACCTCCGGCCACGCCCTGGAATGCGATGGGCCCTACGGCTTCGTCCACGCCATCCGCGAACAGATCAAGAATGGCGTCGACCACATCAAGCTCAACCTCTCCGGCGGCATCATGGGGCCGGCGTGGGATCTGCACACGCACTCCTTCTTCCTCGATGAGGAAATCAAGGCGGCCTTCGCCATCTGCCACCAGCGCGGTTTCAAGGTGATGGCGCACGCCACCAACCCGCAGGCGGTGAAGGCGGCGATCAAGCTGGGCGCGCACAGCATCGAGCACGGCTACATCATGGACGACGAGTGCATCGACCTGTTCCTGGAGCACGGCACCTGGTACGTGCCGACCCTCGCCATTTCCCATCTCACGCCCAACCAGGCGCAAACCGACTTTGAGCGCCGCTGGGTGAAAAACCGTAACCTGATGCAGTCGCTGTGCTGCCGCGCCGACGCCGCATCGGATGTACACGCGCGCTGGTTCGAAAAAGCATTGAAGGCCGGCGTGAAAATGGCGCTGGGCTCGGACATCCGCCCGCTGAAGGAAGCCGCGCTGCTGGAAATCGGCCTGTGGAAAAAGGACGGTGCTTCCGCCTGGCAGACCCTGCAAGCCACCACCAAGCACGGCGCGGAAATTTGCGGCGCCGGCAAGGATCTTGGCACGATCGAAACCGGCAAGATCGCCGACATGATCGTGCTCGAAGCCAATCCGCTGGACGACATCAACAACGTGCAGCGGCTGCAAATGGTGATCAAGGACGGCAACATCATCACCGACAAGCGCAAGAAGCCCTGATCGGAGCAGGCGCAGTGTCCGGTCCCGGCAGGTCCACTCACCAGGAGTTCAAGCCATGCGACTGATCAACTTCCTGCGCGCCGCCGGCGCCGCCCTGCTCCTCGCCGCCACCACCGCGCACGCGCAATCCTGGCCCACCAAGCCGGTGCGCTTTGTCATCCCCTTCCCCGCCGGCGGTTCCACCGATATCGTCGCCCGCGTGATCGGCGACAAGCTCGGCCAGGCCCTCGGCCAATCCTTCATCCCCGACAACCGCGGCGGCGCCGGCGGCACCACGGGGTCGGACGTTGCCGCCAAATCGCCGCCCGACGGCTACACCGTGCTGATCTGCACCAGCAGCACCCATGCCATCGCCGGCAGCCTCTACGCCAAGCTGCCTTACGACCCGGTGCGCGACTTCGCGCCCGTCACGCTGATCGGCACCGCCACCATCATGCTGGTGACGCATCCTTCCGTCGGCGTGCACTCGGTGCGCGAACTGATCGCGCTCGCCAAGGCGAAGCCTGAGCTGCTCACCTTCGCCTCTTCCGGCAACGGCGGCGTCTCGCATCTGACCGGCGAATACTTCAAGGCGCAGGCCGGCATCCAGATGCAGCACATCCCCTACAAGGGCGACACGCCGATGCTCACCGATCTGGTCGGCGGCCGCGTCTCGCTCGCCTTCGGCACCGCAGTGGCCTTCCTGCCCTATGTGCAAAGCGGCAAGCTCACCGCGCTGGCGGTGACCAACGCCAAGCCCTCGCCGGTCGCGCCCGGCCTGCCGACGGTGGCCGCCACCGTGCCCGGCTTCGAGGCCCTGCAATGGTTCGGCCTGCTGATGCCCGCCGGCACGCCCAAAGACATCGTCAATCGCCTGAACGCCGAGACCCTCAAGGTGCTGCGCCTGCCGGAGGTGCGCGACAAATTCGCCGGCCTGGGAATCGAAGTCGCCGGCGACAGCCCCGAGCAGTTCGCCGCCTTCATGCGCGCCGAGACCGCCAAGTGGGGCAAGATCGTCAAGGACTCGGGCGCCAGGATCGAATAGACGCCGGCTGCCGGGCGCCCGCCCGGCGCCTCCGCGCGGCGGGAGCCGCGCTTCTTTGCGACAGGCCGATGACAACGTGCGGCCGAGGGATTAATACTTTCGCGTGATTGACGCCCTGCCGGGCCGCGCCCACCATGCGCGGATTCCAGAAAAATGGACCGGACCAACCAGGGAGCCTCCATGACCAAGGTCTTCAACGCCGCCGCATCCGCCAACGGACTCACCGTCAAAGCCTACGCCGGCGACCGCTGTGCGATGCTCGCCTTCAACCTCGACGACCACCTCACCGCGCACCTGGCCGGCTTCGCCATCCGCCGACGCATGGCGCCCGGCGGCGACTGGCGCTGGCTCGGCAACCGCATTGCCTTCGCCTCGCAATACGGCACCCTGGGCAGCAACAAGTTCTATCCTTCGAACGTCGCGCCGTTCCAGAAATTCTGGTGGCTGGACTTTCCCGCCGACGGCGCCTGGGGCACCTACGAATACGAAATCAGCGCCATGCGCTTCACCCAGGCCGGCGGCAGCGTGCTGAAGGCCGACCAGACCGTAACCCTGCGCATCGACGTCGGCCCCTTCGTCGAAGACAAGCTGACCATCGCGTTTACCCGCGGCTACCTTTCATCGCAAGCCTACGCCGACCGTTTTCACAACAGCGCCTACCAGCCCAGTGGCAACGGCGAGTGGAATTTCGACAGCGCCCCCTACCAGACGCAATGGCAATGGCTGGGCGGCCACGCGCGCCAGACCCTCATCGACTTTTTCGTCGAATGCCGCGACGATCCGGATGCCTCCATCGACGCCCTGGTCTACGACTTCAACGAGCCGGATATCGTCAACGCGCTGGCCTCCTTCAAGGGCCGCCTGCGCATGCTGGCCGACAACAGCAAGACCCACGCCGACGACACCACCCACGGCCAGGCCTGCGCCTACGTGGCGCAGCAGGTCGGCGAAGACAACGTCAAGCGCGGCCACTTCTCGCGCTACCAGCACAACAAGGTGCTGATCAAGAAGGTCAAGGGCAAGGCGGTCAAGGTGCTCACCGGCTCGACCAATTTCTCCGTCACCGGCATCTACGTCAACGCCAACCACGTGCTGGTGTTCGACGACCCCGCCGTGGCGCAGGCCTACGAGGACGCCTTCGATGTCATGTTCGAAGACGGCGCCAAGAGCGCCGATTTCGAGAAGCACCCGGCCGTGCAGGGCGAGCGCCTGATCCAGAGCCCCGGCCTGCCCAAGCTGAAGATCTCCTACGCGCCGCACAAAAAGCCCACGGCCTCGCTCGACACCTTGCTCACCGAGATCAAGGCGGCCGACAGCTCGGTCATCTTCGCCGTGATGGACCTGACCGGCGGCGGCGACGTGCTGAAGACCCTCTCCGAGCTGCATGCCGACAAGAAGGTGTTTTCCTACGGCATCACCGACAAGGTCGACCCGGAGGACAACACCTACGAAAATACCCAGTACTTCGACCCGACCAGGAAAAGCGGCGAAGTGGTCTACTCGAAGGAAAACCCGGAGAAATTCCCGCCGCCCTTCTCCCAGGAGAAGATGGTCGCCGGTATCGGCCACATCGTGCACCACAAATTCGTGGTGGTGGACTTCAACGACACCGAGCCGGTGGTGTTCTGCGGCTCCTCCAATCTCGCCGAAGGTGGCGAAGAGGCCAACGGCGACAACCTGATCGCGATCTACGACCGCGCCGTCGCCACCGCCTTCGCTATCGAGGGCATCCGCCTGGTCGACCACTATGCCTTCGCCGCGGCGCTGAAGAATCACCAGGACAGCGGCGACAGCGGCCCGCTTGCCCTGCAGGCCGACCAGCCGGGTAACAAGCCGCAATGGTGGGCGCGCTACTACGTCGACGGCAGCATCAAACAGAAGGAGCGCCTGCTGTTCAGCCGCTAGGCACACCTGCAAACGGAGCAATCCAATGAGCGATGCCACGGCCGGCGCGACCGCGCGTGATCCGATCGAGCACGTGGTGCTCCTGCTGATGGAGAACCACTCCTTCGACCAGATGCTGGGGTGTACGCAGGCCCTTTATCCGCAGGTCGATGGCGTGGGCCCGGCGCCGCAGCGCTCCAATCCGGACGCGGACGGCACGCCGGTCCCGCAGCTGGAAACCCGCGCGCTGCAAATGCCGCTCGACCCCAAGCATGAGCATGCCGACGTGATGACCCAGCTCGCAGGCGGCAACCAGGGCTTCGTGCGCGATTTCGCGCAGGCCCATCCGCAGGCCACGCCCGCCGACAAGCTGGCCCTGATGGGCTATTACCCGCTCGACTTCCTGCCCGCCATGCATGCGCTGGCGCGCGACTTCACCGTCTGCGACCAGTGGTTTTCCTCCCTGCCCGGCCCCACCTGGCCGAACCGCTTTTTCGCCCTCACCGGCACCTGCAACGGCCGCACCGCCATGCCCGCCGGCCTGAACTCGCTGGAACCCAATTGGTACATGGAGCAGACCCAGCCCACGCTGTTCGACCGTCTCAACGACGCCGGCAAGCCGTGGAAGATCTACTACTACGACTTTCCCTGCTCGCTCCTGCTGGTGAACCAGCGCAAGCGCGAAAACCTCGCCCGCTACCGCAAGATCGACGAATTCTTCGATGACGCCCGCGGTGACGCTGCCGCATTTCCCGTCTTTACCTTCATCGAGCCCAAGTATTTCGGCGTCGACCAGAACGACGACCATCCGCCGCACAACATCATGAAGGCGGAAAAACTCATCGCCGATGTCTACAACGCCTTGCGCTCGAACACGCCGCTGTGGAACAGCACCTTGCTGGTGGTGCTGTTCGACGAACACGGCGGCTTCTACGATCACGTGCCGCCGCCGGCCGCCGTGCCGCCCGACGCCAGGCGCGACGACACCGGCTTCGGCTTCGACCGCCTGGGCGTGCGCGTACCCGCCATGCTGGTGTCGCCCTGGGTTACGCGCGGCTGCCTCGGCACGCGGTTCGACCACACCAGCCTGCTCAAATACCTGCAGATGAAGTGGGGCCTGGGCGCGCTCGGCGACCGCACCGCGGCCGCCGTCAGCATCGGCGGGGCGCTCAACGCAACGGCGCCGCGCGACGATACCGTGCCGTTCATCCGCGTGCCCAACAGCCTGCTGATCTCGCCGGACATCGAGAAGGAAAAGAACGACAGCAACGCCAATCAGGACGCCCTGCACGCCTTCGCCGATTTCCTGCATGCGCAAGCAGACGGCGCGCTGGCCGGCGGGCTCGGCGCCGCCGTGGAAGTCGCGCGTTTCGACAATCCCTGGACGCGCGGCAAGGACGCCGTAGGCCAGGCCCTGACGAAGCTCGGCCACTGGCTGAGCGCCGGCCAGCAGGTCGCGCGCAAGCAGCGCGAGGAGCGCAGCTCGCAGGCGGTCGAGCGCCTGAAGCAGGCGGCGGCGCCGGACCAGCCGTAGAGCGCGCGCTATTTAAGCGTCGCTGCTCAGGTGGTTCGCCTGGATCACCGCGCCGAACTTCTGGTAGTCCGTCTCGATGAACTTGCGGAAGTCCTCGGGCGTTCCGCCCAGGGGCGCCATGGCCAGCGCCGCCAGGCGTTTTTTCACTTCCGGCTCTTCCAGCACGCGGCCCACGTCCTGGTTCAGCTTGCGCACGATCGCGGGCGCCAAACCGGCCGGCGCCAACAGGCCCAGCCACCCCAGCACGTCGAAGCCCGGCACGCCGGATTCGGCCACCGTCGGAACATCCGGCAGGAGCGGGAAGCGCTTGCTGGTGGAAGCGGCGAGAAAACGCATCTGCCCGTTCTTCACGAAGCCCATCGCCGCCGGCGGCGTGTCGAACATCACGTCCAGGCGGCCGGCGAGCAGGTCGGTATAGGCAGGGGCGGCGCCCTTGTATGGCACATGCACAATGTCGATGCCGGTGCGCTGCTTGAAGATCTCCATCGTCAGGTGCGCGAAGGAGCCGATGCCGCCGGTGCCATAGCTGAGCTTGCCCGGCTGGCGCTTGGCCGCATCGACCACGTCCTTCACCGCGTGATAGGGCGACTTGGCGGCGACGATCATCATCTGCGGCAAGCCCGCCAGGTTGATGATCGGCGTCATATCCTTTCGCGGGTCGTAGCCGGCGGTTTTCGACATCTGCGGGGCCACCGAGATCGGCCCGCTGGAGCCCAGCAGCAGCGTATAGCCGTCATTCGGCGAGCGCACCACCGAGAGCGCGCCGACAGCGCCGCCGGCGCCGCCGCGGTTGTCCACCAGCACCGGCTTGCCCCACATGCGCGTGAGGTTGTCGCCGATCAGGCGCGCCAGAATGTCTGCCGACTGCCCGGCCGCGAAGGGCACGACGATGGTGACCGCGTGCGTCGGGTAATCATTGCCCTGGGCGCGAGCGCGCAGCGGCAGCGCGGCAGCCGCCAGGGGAACAGCCAGCGCCTTGAGCGCGGAACGGCGGGTATGCATGCTTGTCTCCTCTATACCTGTTTGCATTGCCGCGCCTCTTGTGGACGCTGGGCAGGTTGCGAATGACCCCGGTCAGCCGGTGCCGGTGTTGCGTAAGTCCTCTGCTTCTTCCGGATAGGCAATGCTGGAGAGCGCGGCGCGCACGATGTGCATCTGCCCTGCCCCCGCCTTCGCCTCGTATTCGCGCTCGACCTGGTTGATCGCCTCGTGCATCTCCAGCAGGTAGTCGATGCCCTCTTTGGTGAACGAGACCAGGAAGGCGCGGCCATCAGCATTGTCCGGCGTGCGCTTGAGGTAGCCGATCTCTTCCAGTTCCTTCACCAGCTTGCCCACCGCCTGCTTGCTGATGCCCATGCGCCGCGCCAGCTCGACGCTGCGCGTGCCTTCGAGATCGATGAACGGCAGCAGCGCGCCGCTGGCATACAGCAGCGCACGGCCGACGCGCTTTTCCATCTTCTCCGCCAGGCGGTTGAGGAAATCGCGGCGCACCAGGAACAAGAGGCGCCCGATGCCGTAGCGCCGCGCCTCCTTCAGGGCATTCATCTGCTTGTTCATCACGGTCAATATAGCACTAATTAGTAAATATGGTTGACTAGTTTCCGGCCGCGGCCTATATTCGATTCACCCGGGCGCCGCTCGCAGTTGGCGACCCAAGGAAGGTGAAGGAGACATCATGGCATTCCGCTTGACTCGGGCAGGCCGCACTGCCCTGGCGGCCGCGCTCTTCGCGGCCATGCACGGCGCGCTGGCGCAGGATTATCCGTCACAGCCGGTGCACATCGTCGTGCCCTACCCGCCCGGCGGCACCACCGACCTGATCGCGCGCCAGTACGCCGAAGTGCTGGGCCGCGAGCTCGGCCAGTCGGTGATCATCGACAACCGCCCCGGCGCCGCCACCAACATCGGCGCCGATACCGTGGCGCGCAGCAAGCCCGACGGCCTGACGCTGCTCTTCGGCGGCGTGAACCAGGTGCTCAACCCCGCCTTCGGCCCCGCCCCGCCGTTCGACCTGCTGGGCGCGATGGAGCCGGTGAGCGTGGTGGCGCGCACGCCCTTCATCGTCGCCGCCAACCCCGGCGTGGCCTTCAACAATCCGAAGGAACTGGTGATGGCGGCCAAGGCCGCGCCCGGCAAGCTCACCATTTCCAGCGCGCAGCTCGACGTCTACGTCGCGCTGCTCAACAAGCGCGCCGGCACCAACATCCTGCACGTACCCTACAAGGGCGGCGCGCCGGCCACGGCGGACGCCATCGGCGGCCAGGTCAACATGGTGTACGCGCTGGTGCCGGTGCTGTTGCCGCACATCCAGGGCGGCAAGCTCAAGGCGATCGGCCTCACCTCCGCCAAGCGCGTACCCCCGCTGCCCAACACGCCCACCTTCATGGAATCCGGGATCGATTTCGAAAGCTCGGTGTGGTACGGCGTGATCGCCCCCAACGGCTTGCCGAAAGCGGTGCGTGAGCGCCTGGCGCAGGCAACGCAAAAGATCGTCGCTTCCGCCGACTTTGCGCAAAAGATGCGCATGAGCGGCGCCGACCCGGTCTATAGCCCGCCGGCCGCGTTCAAGAAGCAGCTCGAAGGCGAACTGGCGTTCTGGTCGCAGACCGCCCGTGCCATGCCCCAACTCGTCAAGTAAGCGCGCAGGATCAAGGAGCCCTCCATGAAACACGAAGCGATGAAGTACGAGACCATCCAGGTCACCCCGCTCACCCCCACCATCGGCGCGGAAATCACCGGCATCGACCTGGCGCGGCCGCTCTCCGACCAGCAGTTCAACGAAATCCACCACGCCTTCACCCAGCACCTGGTGGTGTTCTTCCGCGAACAAAAGATCAGCACCGAAGAGCACAAGGCCTTTGCCCGCCGTTTCGGCGAACTGCACATCCACCCGGTGGTGCAGATGGACGGCCACCCCGAGATCATCGAGATCAAGGCGGACGAAAACTCCACCTGGGTCGCCGGCGAAGTGTGGCACTCGGACGTCACCTGCGACAAGGAGCCGCCGCTGGGCTCCCTGCTCTACATCACCAAGGTGCCGGACAACGGCGGCGGCGACACATTATTCTCCAGCATGTACCGCGCCTACGACACCCTCTCCGAGCCGATGCGCGCCTTCCTCGACGGCAAGACCGCGATCCACGAAGGCGCGCATGTCTACGGCGGCCGGCAAAAGCGCGGCGACAAGGAATATCCGGTGGCCGAACACCCGATCGTGCGCACCCACCCGGTAAGCGGGCGCAAGGGCCTGTTCGTCAACCGCAACTTCACCACGCGCATCGCGGGTCTGAACAAGATCGAAAGCGACGCCATTCTCAACATGCTGTACCAGCACATGGAGCGCGACGATTTCAAGTGCCGCTTCAAGTGGCGCCCCGGCTCGATGGCATTCTGGGACAACCGCTGCGCCCAGCACCAGGCGATGTGGGACTACTTCCCGCAAACGCGCTACGGCCAGCGCGTCACCATCAAGGGCGACAAGCCGGTTTAAGGGGCGCATTGTCGTAAGGTTGTCGTGACCACGGCCGCCATCCCCGACTGCCTGGGTCCCAACCCGGCGCCATCGGTACCGCGCATCCAGCTTCCACCCGGCAGCTGGGACACCCATTTCCATGTTCTCGGCCCGCAGGCGAAATTTCCCTACGCGGCCAGGCGCAAGTACAGCCCGCCGGATGCGCCGCTCGATACCTGCCTCGCCTTCCACCGGCGCCTCGGCATTGAACGCGGCCTGGAAGTTCACGCCAACACCCACGGCTTCGACAACAGCGTCGATCTCGATGCGGTGGCCAACTCCGGCGGCCGCTATTTCGGCGTCGTGCGCCTCGACGCCAGCGTCACTGCGCAGGATTGCGAACGCCTGCACGAGCAAGGCATCCGCGGCGTGCGCTTCGCCTTCAATCCGCGGCACGGCGGCACGCTCGACCATGCGGCGTTCAACCGCGTGCTCGAATGCATGCAAGGCCTGGGCTGGTTCGTCGAACTGCATTTCGACGGCGCCGCCATTCCCGGCCTCGAACCTTGGCTTAGAAGCCTCACCGTCCCAGTGGTAATCGACCATATCGGCCGCATCGACGTTTCCGCCGGCCTGGAGCAGGCGCCATTCCGCCTCCTCTGCGAACTCGCGCGGCGCGACAATTTCTGGATCAAGCTCTCCGGCGCCGACCGCCTGACCAAACAAGGCTACCCCTACGACGACGTCGCCCCGTTCATGCGCCGCATCGCGGAAGCCGCACCTGAGCGCACACTCTGGGGCAGCGACTGGCCGCACACCGGCCTGTTCAATCCCGAACGCGTGCCGGACGACGGCAGGCTGCTGGACGCACTCGCCTCCTTCGTCCCCGACGAGGCCCGGCGCCGGCGCATCCTGGTCGACAATCCCGGGCGACTGCTCGGCTTATCATGAACCTTCTCGCAGAAGCAAAGGAGACTCTCCATGGCTGAATCCATCCTCGGGCCGATCACCACCATTGACGCCTGGAGCGGCGCCAGCCTGCGCGGCACGCAAAGCTGGATCACGCATTTGAGCAGCGCCGAAATCGCCGACATCGACCACGCACTGTCGCATGCGAAGACCCTCAACCGCGACCTCTTCACCCTGACGCGCGACGACTTCCCGATGCCGCTGATGGCCAACCGATTCGCCGCCACGCGCGGCGAACTCGAAGGCGGCCGCGGCTTCACCCTGCTGCGCGGCCTGCCGATCGCGCGCTACAGCGTGGAAGAAGCACGCCTGCTGTTCTGGGGCCTGTCACTGCACCTGGGCGAGCCACAGGAGCAGGACGGCGCCGGCAACCGCATGCACAACGTCACCAACACCGGCATGCGCGTGGAAAAAACCAACAACGTGCGCAGCTTCCAGACCGACGATGAACTGACCTTCCATTGCGACGGCGGCGACGCCTTCATGCTGCTGTGCATGAAGACAGCCAAGTCCGGCGGCATCAGCAAGCTGGTTTCCGCCGCGCATCTCTACAACGAAATCCTGCGCCGCCGCCCCGACCTGATCGACGTGCTGCAGCAACCCTTCCATTTCGACACCCGCGGCCAGCACCTGAGCGGCACGCGTTTCCAGTCGGTGCCGATCTTCAACGTCTTCCAGGGCCGCCTGTCGATGCTCTACAAGCGCCGCTACCTGCGCACCGCGCAGGAATATCCCGAGGTGCCGAAGTTCACCCGAGGCCAGCAGGAAGCCATCGACCTGATCGAGACGCTCACCAACGACCCCGACGTGCAGCTCACCTTCTACATGGAACCCGGCGACCTGCAACTGGCGAACAACTACGCCGTGCTGCACGCGCGCAGCAAGTACGAAGACTTCGACGAACCAGAACGCCGCCGCCATCTCCTGCGCGCCTGGGTCACCCTGCCGAACGGCCGCGCCCTGCCGCCGGCCTTCGCCGCCACGCGTGAATTCGGCACCTCCTACGCGCGGCGCCACGGCGCCCCGGCGCAGGCGGCCTGACGATGCGCTTGCAAACCTTGCTCGCAGCCGCGCTGGCGCTCACCGCACTCGCGCCGGCCACCGGATTCGCCGCCGCCCCTGGCGTGCCGTCTTCCGCATCGGCCGCCGACTTCCCCAACCGCCCGGTGCGCCTGATCGTGCCCTACACCCCGGGCGGCAACACCGACCTGCTGGGCCGCGTCATCGCCCATGAGCTGAATCGCGCCACCGGCCAACCGGTGGTGGTGGAAAACCGCCCCGGGGCCGCCGGCACCATCGGCACCGACCTCGTCGCCAAGTCACCGCCTGACGGCTACACCATCCTGCTGGCCAGCTTCGGCAATATCCTCACCGCCGGTGCCCTCTACAAGAAGCTGCCGTACGACCCGGTGAACGACCTGGTGCCCATCACGCTGGTGGCCACGCCGCAAACGGTGATCGTGGTGAACGCCAGGCTGCCGTTCAACGACGTCAAGGGCATGATTGCCTATGCAAAAGCCAACCCCGGCAAGCTCAACTACGGCTCCTCCGGCAATGGCTCTTCGAATCATTTGTTCGGCGCCCTGTTCGCCTCCATGGCCGGCGTGCAGATGACGCATGTGCCCTACAAGGGCAGCGGGCCGGCGGTGGCCGACGTGCTGGCCGGCACCATCCAATGCTCCTTCGCCCCTTTCCCCCTGGTGATGGGCCACATCAAGGCCGGCACCCTGAAGCCCCTCGCCGTCACCGGCAGCACGCGCCATCCGCTGCTGCCCAACACGCCGACAGTGGCGGAAGCGGGCGTGCCCGGCTACGAAGCGGTCGGCTGGTTCGCCCTGATGGCGCCCGCCGCCACCCCCAAGCCGGTGATTGGGTTTTTGAACCAGCAGGTCAACCGCATCATCGCCCTGCCGGAGGTGCGCAGTGAACTGGCGAAGGAAGGCGCCGAGCCCGTCGGCGGCACACCCGAAGAAGCGCGCCGCTCGGTGACCGAGGGCGTGAAAAAGTGGGGCGGCCTGGTGCGCAAGCTGGGGCTGGCCGACTCCATGTAGCGCCGCCGCGGGCCGCGCGCGAAGCAACACCGGCGGCCATTTGGGCGGGGGTGATCAATTCGGCATGCGCGTCCAGCCTCTTCTGCCGCGCCCCAGCCCATGGCATTGCTCACGGCCGAACGCGGATGACCGTCTTCCCCGAGCGCCGCCCGGTCGAGTTGAAGGCAGCGACCGCTGTCTCGAGGGTCGAGACGTTGCCGATGTTGGTGCGCAGCCGTCCGTCCCGCACCCGCTGGACGATCTCGATCAGTTGGGCACGATCGGATTCGACCACGAAGTCGATTGCCCGGCCGTTGTCGGGCCGCGCCTCGGCCGGTCCGACGACGGACACCAGCGTTCCTCCGGCCCGAATCAGGCGCGCGGACCGCTTGCCGATCTCGCCGCCGATGACGTCGAATACCAGATCGACGCCGCCGACATCTTCCAGCGTGTCGCGGTCGAGGTCGATGAATTCCTGCGCGCCGAAGTCGAGCGCCTTCTGGCGGTCGGCCGCGCGTCCGGTGCCGATGACGTGGGCGCCGGCCTCTCGTGCGAGCTGCGCCACCATCGAACCGACCGCGCCGGCCGCGCCATGCGCGATTACGCTCTGCCCCGCCCGCACGCGGCCGTGCTCGAACAGCCCCTGCCACGCGGTGAGGCCCGAGATCGGCAGGCTCGCGCCCGCCGTGAAGTCGACATCGCCCGGCAGCGGTGCGAGGTTGCGCGCCTCGATTGCCACGTACTCGGCGAGGGTGCCGTCACGATGCCAGTCGGCGAGGCCGAACACCCGCTGCCCTACCGACAGTCCCGTCGTGCCGTAGCCGAGGGCGGTAACCACGCCAGCCAGCTCGTGCCCGGGGATCGACGGCGTTCGGTCAATGTCGCGCCGATCGGTCCACGTCGAG
This sequence comes from Burkholderiales bacterium, assembly GCA_036498945.1. GTDB lineage: Bacteria > Pseudomonadota > Gammaproteobacteria > Burkholderiales > JAEUOS01 > JAQGMJ01. The sequence continues at coordinate 33,081 of DASYEQ010000065.1, forward strand.
GGCCACGCCATCTCGGTCGGGACGAATCCCGACGCATGAATCTGCACGACAACGTCGTTTATCGCCGCCTGCGGCCCGGGCCGTTCGGACAACTTCATTCCGGCCGTTCCCGCCGCCTGGTCTGTCACCACGATTGCTTTCATGGGAAATCTCCTTGTTCACTTGGCGCTTTGATTGCGGTCAGATCGATCCAGCCGGCGCCACGGCGGGATAATCCTTCTCGGGATCAAATACGTTGTTGAAAAAGTTCGTCAGGGAGTACATGGCCACCAGCGCGACGATCTCCATCACGTTCGCATCCGTGTACCCGGCATCGCGGACGGCTTTGACATCGGCGTCGCTGACCTGCCCCCGCGCCTCGATGACTTTACTCGCAAACTGCACGGCCGCGTCGCGCTTCGGGTCGCTGGAATGCCCCTTCCGCGCAAGGATGATCTCATCGGCCGGCATTTTGGCCATATTGGCCGCATGGCTGTGAACCGCCAGGCAGTAGTTGCAGCCATTCACCTCGGAAACAATGAGGCTGATGGCCTCGCGCGTCTTCATGTCGAGCGCCTTGTTCAACGAGCCGCGGAGAGCGGCCCAGGCGTTGAACGCGACCGGGCTCTGCGCGAAGGTCGCCAGCATATTCGGCGTGAACCCGAGACTCTTGCTGAACGCATCGAGGGCCGGCTTCGAATCCGCCGGCACCTGTTCCGGCTTCAGGGCAGAAATCCTTGGCATCTCAGTCTTCCCTCAGATCGCGCCAGCGGGCGCAACGGCAGGAAAGTCCTTTTCGTGATCGAACACGTTGTTGAAGAAATTCGTCAGGGAGTACATGGCCACCAGCGCAACGATCTCCATCACGTTCGCGTCCGTGTATCCGGCATCGCGGACGGCTTGCAGATCGGCGTCGCTGACCTGCCCGCGGGCCTCGGTGACCTTGCGCGCGAACTGGACGGCGGCGTCCCGCTTCGGGTCGCTGGCATGCCCCTTCCGGGCGAGAATGATTTCCTCGGCCGGCAGCTTGGCCATATGCTGTGCCGTAAAGCTGTGAACCGTCAGGCAGTAGTTGCAGCCATTCACTTCAGAGACAGCGAGGCCGATGCTGTCGCGCGTCTTCACGTCGAGCGCCTTGCTCAAGGCGCCGAGCAGGGTAGCCCATGCGTTGAACGCGATCGGGCTCTGGGCAAAAGCGGCCATCATATTTGGCGTGAACCCGATGTTCTTGGTGAACGCATCGAGCGTCGGTTTCGAGGCAGCCGGCACCTGCTCCGGCGTCAGGGCAATGGTTCTTGGCATCGTAAGCTTCCTTGGATGATTGATTTAGCCGGCGGTCAGACAAAATCCAGCACTTCGACGATCGGGCGGCGCGGCTTCTGCGCCCAGTTTCCCGCCCGCTCCGGCCCGATGGAGAGCAGCATCACCGGAACTTCGTTCCCGGCCAGCCCGAACTCGCGATGCACCGCTTCGGCGTCGAAACCGATCATCGGCGTCGACCCCAGGCCGAGCGAGCGGGCTGCATAGATCATCGCTGCCGCGCCGAAGGTGCCGGTGCGTACCGCCTCGTCGCGCTGGCGCTGCGGGTACGCCATGTACAGATCGCGGGCGGGGATTTCCCATTCCGGCACCATCGCGACGGGCATCACGCCGGCTGCAACCAGCGGCGCCAGGCGTTCCGGTATCACGCTGGAATCGGCCAGCTGCCCGCAGACAATGAAGGTGACCGCCGCGTCCGTGATCGCGGGCTGCTTCCAGGCGATCGGGCTCAGCCGAGCCTTGGCTTCACGCGAGCGCACAGCAATGAAGCGCCAGTTCTGCAAGTGGAAGGACGTCGGCGCCGTGGTACCGATGCGAACCAGTTCGCGGATCTCGTCGTCGCTCAAGGTGGCCGCGGGGTCGTAATACTTGGCCGCTGTGCGGCTCAGGATGGTGTCGATGACGGCATTGGTCATGGTGATTGCTGACTCCTATGAGTGAAGGGATAAATTGAAAGGCACAGGTAATCCTTCCTCTGTTTCCGGGGGCTGCCGCAGGAATGCGCCTCTCATGGTTAGCCTGCCGTACTAATTTTTTATGGACCAATCGGTCCACTTTAAGGCAAAAAAACGCGGGCTCACACCCACCGAACTCCACGCTGGCTCCCACCACGAAATATTGTGGACCATATGGTCCACTTAAGCGCAAAAAAAAGGCGCAGGCTCGCACCCACGACATTCCACGCTCAGTCCACCGATTTAGCGTAAGATGCATTGTATACCAATCGGTCCCTAATTAGTCAAGGCCGGTAAACTGTCGTATGAAACTGATGAGCAGGCACCATGGCCCGTCCACGCGAATTTGATGAAGAGGAAGTGTTGAAGACCACCCTTCGGCTTTTTTGGGAGAAGGGGTATGAGAGCACTTCGCTAAGTGACCTGATGGCGGCGACGGGGTTGACGAAATCAAGCCTCTACAAGGCGTTCGGCAGCAAGGAAGAGCTTTTCTGGCGCGTGGTTGAACGATACCAGCGTGACTTCCTGGATTTCCGGCATGCGGCGCTTGCCGAACCAACGCCGCGCCGCATCGCCGAACGCCTGCTCGATGGGATCACTGCACTGCACAGCGGCGAGATGAACCCCGTGGGCTGCCTTGAACTCAACACCGCCCTGACCGGCTCCAAGGAGGGCGAGCCGATCAGGCAGGAACTCCTGCGCGGCCGCGAGCAGTTCAGGCTGCGACTGCGCGAGCGGTTTGAAGAGACCATGGCAGCGGCGCCGTTGCCACCCGGCATGACCAGCGACGATGCGGCCTCGCTCATCATCTCGCTCATCCAGGGCCTGGCCGTCCAGGCGAAAGCCGGCGCTTCGCTGGAAACCGCCCGCCGGGTGGCGCGCGCCGCGCTACTGTCCTGGCCCGAATCCTGACGACACCTTCGGCCACAACGCGCGAGAGCAACGCACCGCAGCCGCGGAACCGCCCCGCTTTGGTCGACAACCCCGCGGACTAACCGTCAGTCGTGACCTATAAAAACGACCGTCGGCGGGAATGTCCCGATGGGGTCGGAGCTACCACACGCCACGATGATCCGGCACCCGGGTGATCACTGCCATGGTGGCAACAATGAGCACGGCCGCAACAATGTAAACCCCGGCTTGCGCACTGCCTGGATCTCTGGAACCGGCGAGGATCGCGGTCGCTATCGAGATCGTCACCATTGCCCCCATCTGTCGGCCCATTGTTCGTAGTGCAGCAAGAGTTGGCGCGCGGTCGGGCGCCAGTTGCAAACCCGCATTGCGGCTGGCCGGGTTGATGACGCCGTTTCCTGCGCCGACAAGGGAAGTGGAAATTGCCAGCCACGCGTATGGCGAGATGCCGGCCATCGGGTGCACGATCAGTAGCACCATCCCGATTGCCATCACGACATGGCCGATGTACAGCGGTTGCCGGTAGCCGGTGTGTCGCAGCACCAACGTTGCGATAAAAGACAGCGCTATCGCGGCAATTCCTTGTGCAGTAAGAAGCGTGCCCGAGCCGAGCGCGTCGATGCCGTAACGGTTAATCGCGTAGAGCGGGACCAACGCCATTAATCCACCGGTAATGCCGCCATATAGCGCATTGAGCAGATTAACCGGCCCGAAGCCCAACCCATGGATCATGTGTGGATCGATAAACGGTTGCGTCGAATTGTTGCTGTGACGAAAGAATGCCCAAAGGGCGGCAATTGTGATGACGAACAGGCTGATGAACTCGATCGACCCTGCATGAGCGCCTACCTCGCCGAGATAGCTGGCAGCCAGCATTCCGGCGATGAGGCCAATACCGAGCAGGCCTACACCCAGGATGTCTATTCTTCCTTGCGCTCTTTTTGGCTCCAGCCGATCTCGTGGAATGTAGCCCATGGCCAGGAGGGCGACGGCGATGCCGATCGGTACATTGACCAGGAAAATGCCGCGCCATGTCCAGTATGTGACAAAAAGTCCGCCGAATATCGGCCCGATCATCGAGCCGATGGGAAACATGCTGCCGAACATCCCGAGCGCACGGTCCCGTTCTTTACCGAAGTGGTTAACCACAATCCCGGTCGCGGCTGGCGTAAATCCCGCCCCACCGGCCGCCTGCAGCGCACGCAGGGCAATGAGCACATAGATATTGTCAGCCAGTCCGCAGCCCAGCGATGCAACGGTGAACACAACGACGGATCCGACGAATATCCTGCGATGACCATACCGTTCGCAGAACTTGCCGCTAACAGGCAGCATCAGCACCAACCCGAAAGAGTAAGCGGTAAGCGTCCATCCAGCCCAGTTGATCGAAGTACCCAGGCCCTGCTGCAAGGAATTCAAGGCAGTTGCAACGATCGTCGCGTCAACCGAAGACATCACCAAAGCAAGCGCGACGATTGCGAAAACCAAGGCGCGGCGGACCGGCCGCGCCTCTTCGACGGGGCTCGTCAATCCATTCCCTTCGCGGGCATCATCCGGCATAGTCATCCGTGTTTGCCATCAACCAGATAAATTTCAAGTCTCACCATTTCCATCACGCGGCCAAAGGCGCCCTTACGAAAGCTGAAAATTCGCGGCATCGCCGACATAGCGGTCACGCCCGGCGAGCCAGCCCATGATCATCATGGCCAAAGACAATGCAAGGCATATCCAGAGAGGCACCGTCCAGTTTCCAAGCCTGTCGCGCAGCGCCCCCATGGCCATCGGCGCAAGGCCGGCAAGCAGATAGCCGCCACATTGCGCCATGCTCGATAGTGCGGTTGCTTGCTGCGTGTTTCTTGCACGTAAACCGATGAAAGCGATGCCCAGCATGAAGCAACCGCCACCGGCAAGCCCAAACAAGGCGCTCCAGGCGAAAGCGTATTGAGGTGCGGTGAGGAGGCCCGCCAGTGAAACCGTGGCAAGGCTGCCGATCACAACCGCCGGGAGACTTTGCCGGCGCATTCGCCCCACCACCGGGCCGAGCAGCAAACCGGGTATGGCGGTAAAGAGCTGCATCACGCCATGCAGCGAGCCGGCTTCGGCTGGTGAGTGACCGGCATCGATGAGGATGGCTGGAAGGTAGCTCACGCCGACGTAGTAAACGGTCGAGTTGATGCCGAGAAAGAGCGTTACCTGCCACGCAAGCATCGACCGCCAGATCGGGGCGCGTTCGGCCGGGGGCATGAGCGGCCCGAGCGAATCCTGTCCATGCCGCATCTGCCCGATCCAGACCACCAAGGCGCCAATCGGAAGGATCAAAAACGAAGCGAGTGCAAGGCGCCATCCCCATGCGGAAATAAGCGGAATGGCAATGGCACTCGCCAGGGCCGCGCAAAGCCCCATCACAAGGGAGTAGGTACCGGTAGTGGCCGCCACTTTGCGGGAAAAGTCTCGCTTCACCAGGCTCGGAAGCAAGACATTGCCGATGGCGATGCCGATCGAAAGAATCAGGGTTCCGAGATATAAAGACCAGACGAAGCCAAGGGAGCGGACAAGAATCCCCAGCGCCACGGCAACCAGCGCGCCCAAGAGCGCGCGCTCCAGGCCGAAAGCCCTGGTGATCCACACGCCGAACGGTGACACCAGGGCAAATATCAGAAGGGGAAGAGCGATCAGTGCGCCGGCCGCCGCAAGGCTTAAGTCGAGCGCGGTTCGCACCGGGCCAAGCATTGGGCCCAGGGCCGTGAATGGGGCCCGCAGGTTTGCCGCGATCAGCAAAATACCCAGGAACAGAAGCAACGACGGTGCTGATCGTTTGTCGTTATGCATACGAGTTTGAGTACGAATCAGCCCGCCACTTTACGCGTTCTCATGCCTGAACTAATATAGAAGAAATGACTAAATATCGCTAAATCATGCCAAGCGCCAGCCTGCTCGCGCGATCGCTCGCGGGAAACATCCTTGACGGTCTTGATCTCCCCGCTACGGCGAAGCGCATCGAGATCACGCAGAACGACTGCGAACAACCCCTCCACCGCCATCGGCACGGGCATCTGGTCATCGCGTTGGCCGGCGCCGTCACCTGTCACGTGCCGGGCGGCAAGTGGGTAGTGCCTCCGCAGTCAGGCGTGTGGGTTCCCGCCGGCATTCTTCATAGCAGTACCGTTACGCACAACGCGCGTATCTGTTTTTTGTACGTGCAGCCTCACGCGGCGAAAATGCCAGGCAAATGTTGCACGGTCTCGTTAAGTCCGCTCCTGCTGCAACTCATTCAATATCTTGCCGATCAAGGGCCGTCCTATCCGAGAACAGGGCCGACGGCGCGGCTGGTAAAGGTGCTGCTGGATCAGTTGGTGACCATGCCAATTGAGCAATTGCACCTACCGGTTTCGGATGATCCGACAATTACCCGAATCGCCAACGAGTTGGCGACTGATCCGTCCGATCGCAGCACTCTCGCTCAATGGGCCAGGCGGGTCGCGATGAGCGAGCGCACGCTGGCCAGGCTGGTCAATCGTGAAACCGGCCTGACGTTCGGGCGGTGGCGTCAACAGCTTCATCTGATCATTGCCTTGCACCAACTCGCCTCAGGATGCACAGTTCAACAAGTGGCAGGCCATCTCGGCTATGGCTCGGTAACCGCGTTTATCACAATGTTCAAGAAGCTGGTTGGACATCCTCCCGGCCGTTACATCGCCAACCTTCGGTAGGCAACTTTTTCGTCGCGCGGGCTGGCGCTTGGCTCGCCCGGCAAGGCGTTCGCGCAGTCGGTCACAAAAATCGCTTCGCATTCGCCTGGAAGAACCAGGGCCATTGCGCGCTCTACTGCGTGCGCGCGAAACCAGCATCGCATCGCCGAGCGGCTGCTCGACGGGATAACGGCGTTGCACAGCGGCGAGGTAAACCCCATGGGCCGCCTCGAACTCAACACCGCCCCGACCGGCTCCAAGGAGGGCGAGCAGGAACTCCCGCGCGGCCGCGAGCGGTTCAGGCTGCGACTACGTGAACGGTTTGAGGAGACCAGTCAGCGGCGCCGTTGCCACCCGGCACGACCAGCGACATTGCCGCCTCGCTCATCATCTCGCGCATCCCGGGTCTGGCCGTCCAGGCGAAAGCCGCTGCCTCGCTGGAGACCGCCCGCCGGGTGGCCCGCGCCGCGCACTGTCTGGCCCGAATCCTGACGACACCCTCATCGACGCACGATCACGCGCGTAGGCGCCTGATGTCCGTGGCGCGTGCGACCTCGCTCCCGGTCGCATCGCGCGCATCGCCTTACCAGTTGCTCTCGCGCTCCGGCGTCGCGCTGATCTTGTGAATCGCCAGGTCGGCGCCGTCGAACTCCTGCTCCGGATCCAGGCGCAGGCCCATCACGGCCTTGAGCGTCGCGTAGACCACGAAGCCGCCGACCAGCGCCACGCCGATTCCCATCAGCGTGCCGATCAATTGCGCGCCGAAACTCACCCCGCCCATGCCGCCCAGCGCGTGCGTCCCGAAGATGCCGGCGGCGATCCCGCCCCAGGCCCCGCACAGGCCATGCAGCGGCCACACGCCCAGCACGTCGTCCACCTTCCACTTGTTCTGCGTCCAGGTGAACATCTGCACGAACAGCACGCCCGCCACCACGCCGACCACCAGCGCCCCGAGCGGATGCATCACGTCCGACCCCGCGCACACCGCCACCAGCCCGGCCAGCGGGCCGTTGTGCACGAAGCCCGGGTCGTTGCGCCCGGCGAAAGTGGCGGCCAGCGTGCCGCCCACCATCGCCATCAGCGAATTCAGGGCGACCAGGCCGCTGATCTTGTCCAGCGTCTGCGCGCTCATCACGTTGAAGCCGAACCAGCCCACGGTGAGTATCCACGCGCCCAGCGCCAGGAAGGGAATGGAGGACGGCGGGTGCGCGGCGACCTGCCCTTCGCGCCCGTAGCGCCCGCGGCGCGCGCCGAGTTGCATCACCGCCATCAGCGCGATCCAGCCGCCGACCGCATGCACCACCACCGAGCCCGCGAAGTCATGAAACTCCGCGCCGGTGGTCGCCTTCAGCCAGGCCTGGATGCCGAAGTGCCCGTTCCACGCGATGCCTTCGAAGAAAGGATAGACAAAGCCCACCAGCACCGCCGTGGCGATCAATTGCGGATAAAACTTGGCGCGCTCGGCGATGCCCCCGGAGATGATCGCCGGCACCGCCGCAGCGAAGGTCAGCAGGAAAAAGAACTTCACCAGCTCGAAACCGTTTTTCTGCGCCAGCGTCTCGGCGCCGGCAAAAAAGCTGGTGCCGTAGGCCACGGTATAGCCGATGAAAAAATAGGCAATGGTGGAAACCGAAAAATCCACCAGGATTTTCACCAGCGCGTTCACCTGGTTCTTGCGCCTGACCGTTCCCAGTTCGAGGAAGGCAAAGCCGGCATGCATCGCCAGCACCATCACCGCCCCCAACAATATGAACAACGCATCCGCGCCGTTTTTGACTTGCTCCATCATGCCCCCTGCGATCGAAAATGGGGCACTCCTAAGCAATATATGCACCAAAACCGTAAGTCACTGATTCGTAACGCACCAATCGGAGTCATTTTCCAGGCATTGGGCGCGGAACGCACCTAAATAATGCGATGCACCGATGGTCGCACCATTTTCGTGCATGAAATCACGCAAGGCCGATGGCCGCCCGCCGCAGCGCCCGCCACAAGCAGCGGTCCCCGGATTGGGGTAGAGTCGAAACCGTGATCCCGTGGCTCAACCAGTCCCTCGTTTTTCCGCCACTCGCCCGCGCCCTGCAGGAGCCCAACGGCCTGCTCGCCGCCGGCGGCGACCTTAGCCCCGAACGTCTGGTGGCCGCCTATACGCGTGGCATTTTTCCCTGGTATTCCGCCCCGCAACCCATTCTCTGGTGGAGCCCGGACCCGCGCATGGTCTTGTTTCCACAGGAATTTGCGCCGCGCCGCTCACTCCTCAAGGTGCTGCGCAACCGCCCCTATGAAGTGCGCTGCGATACCGCCTTCGAGCGCGTCATGCGCCATTGCGGCGCCACCCCGCGCGAAGGGCAGGACGGCACCTGGATCACCGAGCAAATCCTCGCCGGCTACTGCGCCCTGCACGAGCGCGGCATCGCCCATTCGATCGAGACCTGGATCGACGGCAAGCTCGCCGGCGGCCTCTACGGCGTCGCCCTGGGAAAGGCGTTTTACGGCGAATCGATGTTTGCGCACGTCACCGACGCCTCGAAAATCGCCTTTTCCCACCTTGTCCATTTTCTGCAAGGCCAGGGTTGTGGCATCATAGACTGTCAAATGCGAACAGAACATCTGGCCTCCCTGGGCGCGCGCGAAATCCCGCGCAAGCAGTTCGCCGCGCTCCTGGCCGATCTCACGCAACAACCGGCGATGCAAGGCTGGCAGAACATTGCCCGCGCCTGGCACCCGATAGAGACCCACTCCCACCCTGCCACGGAAAACGCATGAGCAAGCTGCACGAATTACCGTTTTCCGTATTGCAGTTCTACGCCACGGCGCCCTACCCCTGCAGCTACCTGCCGGGCAAGCTGGCGCGCTCGCAAGTGGCCACGCCCTCGCACCTGATCAACGCGGACGTCTACAGTGAACTGGTGCGCGCCGGCTTCCGGCGCTCCGGCATCTTCACCTACCGCCCGCATTGCGACGGCTGCCGCGAATGCGTGCCGGTGCGCGTGCCGGTGGCAAGCTTCGAGCCCACGCGCGCGCAAAATCGCGCCTTCAAGCGCCACGCCGGCCTGCGCCCCACCGTCACCAACCTCGGCTACTCCGCCGAGCACTACGCGCTCTACCTGAAATACCAGGCCAGCCGCCATGCCGGCGGCGGCATGGACCAGGACAGCCGCGACCAGTACGCCCACTTCCTCCTGCAAAGCCGCATCAACAGCCGCCTGATCGCCTTTCGCGACGGCGACGCCCCCGATGCGACATTGAAGCTGGTCTCCATCGTCGACATCCTCAACGACGGCCTCTCCTCGGTCTACACCTTCTTCGAGCCGGAAGACGAAAAAGCCAGCTACGGCACCTACAGCATCCTCTGGCAGATCGAGCAGTGCAGGCGCCTCAAGCTGCCCTACCTGTATCTCGGCTACTGGATCCGCGGCAGCCGCAAGATGGCCTACAAGGCCAACTTCGCACCGATCGAGGGATTGATCGACGGCGTGTGGCAGCCGGTGTCGAACGACTGAAACGGCGCGCGCCCCTGCCGCCGGCGGGGAAGAGAGATTGATGAAATGCGTTGCGGCAATCGCCGCCGGCCTGCCTCAGGCCGCCGTCACGGGCACCTTGCGCGAATCATCCACCAGCGCCTGGCCGCAGGTCTGCGCCGCGCGGCGCGCATCGCCGAAGGAATCGAAATCGTCCGGCAGCCGGGTGGTGCTCTTGACCGCGGTTTCGAGATTGACGATCGTCACCGCCGCCTGATAACGCTGATGGACCCGGCCGCTGCCGTTGCGCGGCAAGCTCCTGGCGTAGATCAACGGCTCGATGCTATGCCCCTTGTATTGGTACGCATTCAAATCACTCATGGGGGCTCCTGGTAATGCGTCAGGCACCGCGCCTTCGAGGCAACATGCCCCACCTGTCGGGGGCATGTTACACCCGCGGCGCCAATCGGCCGGGCCACCGCATCAGCGTATGATGGCCCATGACCCGCCGCTATACCCCGCTGGATACCGACCTTGCCGACCTGCTGATCGGGCTGGCCGAAGCCGGCTATAACCCGCGCGGGTTCGCCACCCTGGGCTGGGACGAGTTGCGCATGCCGATGTCGCCCGACCAGCATTTTGTCCAGCTGTCGCGCGCGGTGGGCGCGCGTTCGTTCTGCCAGGAGTACCAGTGCCGCGACGAGGACTGGGTGGGCCGCGCGATCTGCGACATCCAGGCCGGCAAGTTCGGCCGGCCCTGACGCCGCCCGCGCTCAGGCCTTGCAGGCCGGCAGCGCCAGCGCCTGCAGCACTTCCCCGCTGCCCGGCCTTTGCACCACCGCGCTCACGCCCAGGTCCGCCAGCTTCGCGCCCTTCGGCAACCTGAGTTCGCGCGTCACCTGCGCGCGGCCCGAGGCGTCCAGCGCGATCGGCCCGATCCATTCGCGCACCACGTTGTCATGATGCAAGGTGACGCCGCGGTTCTCGCCGGCCTTGACCGGTGTCACCAGGTTGCTCTGCGTCAGCGCGAGATACAGCGCGGCGCCGCTACGCTGCGCCGCATCAGGCACGCTGGCCTCGACCTGCGCGGCCAGCCCGTTTGTACCGGGCCGCAAGGCGATGTGCAGTTGCGCCTTCGCCGGCAGGCTTTTCAGCCTGGCCGCTTCGAGGGCGAATGGCTTGTCGTGCCATGCGCGATAGTCGCGGCCGTTGAGCATCACCTGCGGCGTGTAGATGACGCGGCTTTTCGCCCACGCGTTCACGTCCTTCTGGCGCTGGCTGTAGGCGGCGCTGGCGAATTCGTCCTTCCAGCCGATGTAATCCCAGTAGTCGACGTGAAAGCCCAGCGGCACCACCTCGCCGCCCGTGTGCGAAACACCGGAAAGCCATTTGTCCGCCGGCGGGCAGGAACTGCAGCCTTCCGAGGTGTAAAGCTCCAGCACGGCGGCGGTGCCGGGGCCGGAAGCCTTCTCGCAGGTGGCGGCATAGCTGCTACCGGCGAGGCCCGCCGCGATCGCGGCGGAAAGCATGAGGCGTTTGCGCATGATGTCTCCTGATACGGTGCCCCGGACAAATACGGGCGGATGCCCACAGTAGACCAGCGCGGGCGGCGCGCCTCAATACGCAATTTCCACGAGCATCCGGCGCAAAATGCAGCATAGCGCGCATCGCGTTTTGCGCATTGGCAGGGGTGCGGGCAGTCGCTACCATGATTTTTCGGTTCCGCCAGGGAGCCGTGACAATCGCCACAATCGCCACAATCGCCACAGTCGCCACGACGGGCACGAGGAGGGAGACATGCAGCAGAGCGCCGCCGATCAGCCGCTGGTACAGGGCCGCGAGCATTGGGTGACCAAAAAGACCGGCGCGGGCGAAGTGCGCCTGTTCCTGTGGGAGAAAAAGCACCTGCCTTCCACCGCGCACCAGGGCACCATCCTGTTCATCCACGGCTCCTCCTGGTGCGGCCAGCCGACCTTCGACCTGCACGTGCCCGGCCGCCCGCATTCTTCGGTGATGGACTGGTTCGCCGCGCGCGGCTACGACTCCTGGTGCCTGGACGCCGAAGGCTATGGCCGCTCCGACAAGAGCCGCGACATCAATTTCGGCATCGCCAACGGCGCCGACGACATCGAGGCCGCCAGCGCCTACATCCTGCAGCATGACAAGGTGGAGCAATTGCTGCTCTACGGCGTTTCCGCCGGCGCGCTCAAGTGCGCCATGTTTACCGAGCGCCGGCCCGAACGCGTGGCGCGCCTGGCGCTGGACGCCTTCGTGTGGACCGGCGAAGGCAGCCCCACGCTGGTGGAGCGCCGCAAGACCATTCCGCAATTGCAGGCGACCCACCGCCGCCCCTTCACCCGCGCGGTGATCCAGGCGGTGTTCGACCGCGACCTGCCCGGCGCCGCCGAGCCCGCGATGATCGAGGCCTTTGCGCAAGCCTCCCTCGCGCTCGACAGCAGCGTGCCCACCGGCACGTATCTCGACATGTGCACCCTCCTGCCGATGGTCGACCCCACGCGCATCAAGGTGCCCACCATCATCATGCGCGGCCAGCACGACGGCATTGCCGGCATCGACGACCTGATCGAATTCTTCCGCCGCCTGCCGCACCCGGACAAGCACTTCGCCCACATGCAAGGCGTCACCCACGCCAGCTTCCAGCAGACCAATTACCTGATGGTCTACGACATCCTGTATTCGTTTTTCCACCAGCCCGCGCCGATTTTCCGCGGCTGAAAACGCAGCACCCGCAGCACCGCACCCGCGCCGCCAGAGCGCGGGGCGCAAACAATCACAATCAGGCGGAGACAGGCATGAACACACGCAAACGTGGAATCGGGCGCCTCGCCCTCGGGCTGCTGCTGGGACTCACCTTCGCGCCGGCCGCCAGCTTCGCGCAGGAGCCCTACCCCAATCACCCGATACGCCTGCTGGTCGGCTTCCAGGCCGGCGCCTCGGCGGATGTGTCCGCGCGTATCGCGGCGCAAAAGATCGGCACCCTGCTGGGCCAGGCGGTGGTGGTGGAAAACCGCCCCGGCGCCAGCAGCAACATCGCCGCCAAGGCAGTGGCCGCCGCCGCGGCGGACGGCTACACCCTGTACGTCTGCACCGTCGCCAACGTCATCAACACCGCCGCCCGCGGCAACGCGACGGTGGACATTGGCCGCGAGATGCTGCCGGTGGCGCGCATCGGCGCGGTGCCCAACATCCTGGTGGTCAACCCCTCATTGGGGGTGGACACGCTGCCCGCCTTCATCGCCCTGCTCAAGGCCAGGCCCGGGCAGATCGCCTACGCCACCGCCGGCACCGGCACGGCGCTGCACATGGCCGCCGCCCTGTTCTCGCAGATGGCCGGCGTGCAGATGCTGCACGTACCCTACCAGGGCAGCGCCGCCGCCGTCACCGACCTGTTGGGCGGGCAGACCCAGGTGATGTTCGCCCCCGCCTCCACCGTGCTGCCGCATGTGAAAGCCGGCAAGCTGAAGGCGCTTGCCTCCACCGGGGTCAGGCGCACCGCCGCCGCGCCCGAGTTGCCGACGCTGGACGAGCTCGGCATGAAGGGCTTCGAATCCGTGGTGTGGCTCGGCATCACCGGGCCCAACGGCCTGCCGCCGGCGGTGGTCAAGGCGCTGGAAACGGCGACGCAAAACGCCGTCGCCGCGGCGGACGTGCAATCGCAGTTCAAGGCGCAGGGCATCGAAGGCGCGGCGCAGGACCACACCGAATTCGCCGGCTATGTGCGCAGCGAGACCGACAAATGGACCCGCGTGATCCGCGAGGCGGGCATCAAGCTCGACTAGGCCTCGGTGGCGCCGGGGTTGGCGTCCTCCGCCACGCGCAGCAGCACGTCGATCACCTCGCCCGCCGTATCCGGGTCGACGCGGTAGACATGGGTCTGCGCCTGCGCCGAATCCAGGTGCGGGTGCTTCATCACCTTCAGATGCAGGTGCAGCAGGCCATGCGCGTCGGGAATCGCCTTCGCGCTCTCGATCACCCAGATGTCATCGGTGGCGGCCAT
>DASYEQ010000066.1:0-15956 GCA_036498945.1 Burkholderiales bacterium
CCGAACGAGACCATCGAGATCCGCCAGGTGCAGGAACTCGCCGACTTCCCCGCCGACGTGCAGGCGGTGGCGCGGAAATATCCCGAGATGCAGCCGCACGCGCGCTAAGCCGGCCACCTTCCCAACCCATCTACCGTACCCACATTCAAGGAGCACCAACATGAAATTCATGGTCATCGTCAAAGCCACCGCTGAATCCGAAGCCGGCCAGATGCCCTCCACCGAAATGTTCGCCGCCATGGGCAAATACAACGAGGAACTGGTGAAGGCCGGCATCATGCAGGACGGCGCCGGCCTGCACCCCTCCAGCCGCGGCGCGCGCGTGCGCTTCGCGGGCAAGAGCCGCAATGTCATCGACGGGCCGTTCGCCGAAACCAAGGAACTGATCGCCGGCTACTGGCTGTGGGAATGCAAGTCGCTGGCCGAAGCGATCGACTGGCTGAAGAGGTGCCCGAACCCGATGGGGTCCGACTCCGAAATCGAAATCCGCCAGATCTTCACCGCGGAAGACTTCGGCGCGGCACTGACGCCCGAGCTGCGCGAGCAGGAAGACCGCACCCGCGCCATGGCCGAGCAAAACAAGAAGGGCTGAACGCGCGTGATCGCCTGCGCAGGGATGGCCGCTGCCGTGCATGACGCGGCGGCCACCGCGGCAAGGCGAACCCGCGTGGGCCGCAAACTTTCAAGGAGCATGCAATGAAATTCATGGTTATCGTCAAAGCGACGAATCAATCCGAAGGAGGCAGCCCCGGCTCGAAAGAAGCGTGGGACGCCATGCGCGCCTTCAACCGCGAGCTGATCAAGGCCGGCATCGTCAAGGAAGGCGGCGGCCTGGCCGCTTCCAGCAAAGGCAAGCGCGTGCATTTTTCGGGCAGCAACCGCAGTATCACCGACGGCCCGTTCGCCGAAACCAAGGAGCTGATCGCCGGCTTCTGGATCTGGGAATGCGACTCGATGGAGCAGGCGATGGAGTGGGCGAAGAAATGCCCCAACCCGATGGACGGCCCTTCCGACATCGAGATTCGCGAGTTCCACCGCGTGCCTTACCTGCCCGAGTACAAGACCGAGTACATCGCCACCTGACGCGGAAACCAGCACAGCATGATCGCCTCCCTCATGATGGGCCGTGGCCGCCGCCATGAAGGCAGCGGCGGCCACGGCGGCGCGGCTGACGCCAGCACGTCGCCCGCTGTTTCGTCACATGCCGCCACCCATCGCGCCATCGAGGCCGTCTGGCGCATCGAGTCGGCCAAGATCATCGCCGTGCTCGCGCGCATGCTGCGTGACGTCGGCACCGCCGAAGAGCTGGCGCAGGACGTGCTCATCACCGCCATGGAGCAATGGCCGGAGAAGGGCGTGCCCGACAACCCTGCCGCCTGGCTCACCGCCGCGGCGAAAAACCGCGCGCTCGACCACCTGCGCCACAACCAGCTGCTGGTGCGCAAGCACCAGGAACTCGGAGTGGAGATGGAAGTGCGCCAGGAACTGGCCGACGTGGCGCAGGAAGAAAAGCTCGAACGCATCGACGAAGACATCGACGACGATCTGCTGCGCCTGATCTTCACCGCCTGCCACCCGGTGCTTTCCCCCGAAGCGCGCGTCGCCCTCACGCTCAAGCTGCTGGGCGGCTTGTCCACCGAGGAAATCGCCCGCGCCTTCCTGATGAGCGAGCCCACCGTGGCGCAGCGCATCGTGCGCGCCAAGCGCACGTTGACGGAAGCGCGCGTGCCCTTCGAACTGCCGAAGGGCGAAGACCGCGCCGCGCGGCTGGCCTCCGTGCTCGAAGTGCTGTACCTGATCTTCAACGAAGGCTACGCGGCCACCGCGGGCGAAGACTGGATGCGCCCGGCGCTGTGCGAAGAAGCGCTGCGCCTCTCCCGCATCCTCGCCGGCCTGATGCCCGGCGAAGGCGAAGTGCACGGCCTCACCGCGCTGATGGAGATCCAGGCCTCGCGCGCCGCCGCCCGCTTAGGGCCCAAGGGCGAGCCTGTGCTGCTGCTGGAGCAGAATCGCGCCCGCTGGGACCACCTGCTGATCAACCGCGGCCTGGCCGCCCTGGCCCGCGCCGAGGCCCTCGGCGCCTATGGCTCCTATGCCCTGCAAGCCGCGATCGCCGCCTGCCACGCCCGCGCCGCCGTCGCGGACGCCACCGACTGGCCGCGCATCGCCGCCCTCTACGACGCCTTGGGCCAGCTCACTCCCTCTCCGGTGATCGAGCTCAACCGCGCGGTCGCCGTCTCCATGGCCTATGGCCCGGCCGCCGGGCTGGAAATCGTCGATGCCCTGATCGAGGAACCGGCGCTGAAAAGCTACCACCTGCTGCCCAGCGTGCGCGGCGACTTCCTGTTCAAGCTCGGCCGCATGCTGGAGGCCGGCGCCGAATTCGAACGCGCCGCCGCGCTCACGCGCAATGGGCGCGAGCGCAGCCTGCTGCTGGAACGCGCGCTGGATTGCACGCGTGCGCTGCCGCCGGCATAGACAGCCGAAGGGCTCGCTTCGGGCTCGCCGCCTCGGCCGCCCGCGGCCCGCGGTTTGTCAATTAACGTTAACGCCCGCGGGAAACAAGGGCGGAATAGGCGCAAATCCGCGAAGTACCCCTGCGTCCGCCGCCTACTCCCCCGATGGACGGTCATGAAGCCTTGCTACCTTGTCCCCTGCCTTCCCGCGCCTCCCATCAGCGCCCGGAAGCGATTCCCCGACACGGTACGACACGACAAGGCAATCCGCATGCGCCACTCACTCCTGCTCGTCCTCGCCCTGCTGGCCAGCGCCGCGGCCGCCGCTGAAACCCCCGAGCAGCGCGCCGACGCCGAGATCGACGATATGCGCGCCTATCGCCTGGTGAGCCGCGACGCGCATGCCACCGCGCGCATCGAGCGCATCTTCAACAAAGTGGCGCTGACCGCCGGCACCCCTCCGCGCTTTCGCGTGCTGGTCGCCAATTCCCCGGCTTTCGCCAACGCCGAGAGCCATGCCAACGGCGTGATCGTCATCACCGAAGAATTCGCGCGTTTTCCCGAGGCCGATATCGCCTTCGTGCTGGCGCACGAACTGGCGCACCAGTTCTACGGCCATCCGCGCCAGCAGACCCTGCTTTCCGAACAGCTGCGCGGGCGCGAGAGCGCCAGCAGCTTCCAGTTGCGCGTGGCCTTCGGCCAGTTGCCGCAAGAAGTGATGGATCGGATCCGCGGCAACGAAACCGATGCCGACCGCCTCGCCTGCAACTGGGTGATCGACGCCGGTTACGACTTCGATGGCCGCGCTTTTTTCCAGCGCATGAAGAAGCAACCCTCGGCCAACCCCGGCGGCTCGCCTTCGCACCCGAGCTACGCGCAGCGCGTGAGTGACCTGGAAACGCGCGGCTGCGCCAAGTAGCCGATCAGCCCTGCCCGCCGCGCTGGGAACGCATCAGCATTTGCGCATACGTGGTGCGCGCCCATGCATTGAGCTCCATCCCGGTCATCTTGCACCAGGCCTTGAAAGGCCAAGGCTCGATCACCGCCCGTACCACTGAAGCGCCGAGGCGCACGGTCTCTTCCTCGACCTGCAATGCTGCGCGCTCCCAGGCCTCGAAGGTTCGCGGCATGTTCTGCCTGTCCGCCATCAACTCGCGAACCTCGCCATAATCCTCTGCGGTGTACCACGGCATCGCCACGGTCTCACCTTTTCTCGCTGCCATACATGTCCCTGCGGTCCTAGCCGCGAGGCAATGCATCAAACCCAATTTCTACGCATACGTATTTTCGGCAGCGAAGGCCAGGCACGCCAACCTTTTTTCACGTTGTCACAGCGACAGCATCAAATGCTTAATTCATTCACTTACACGCTGCGCTCCGACCCATAACTTCGTCCGCCCCAGATTGCGGCGAAATGCATGTTGGTCAGACAATGAAATCACCAACCGGCGCGGCGATGCCGATTTAATCCCCAGTATCCGCGAGTGAAAAGGGGCCTGATTCTAATATTTTCCGCAATCCCTCCCAGAAACTTTTCCCATCCTGCGTCGATTCGCATCCGATTTGGGTATACCAGGCCAGTGACACCTCATTGGACCAAAAACGGTTCAGCGATTAATTGGGGTCAGTTAATTGGGGTCAGTGTCAATTAACCCGCGCCCGCCGCCGGCCGCAGGCGGAAGAAATGCTTTTCACCGGTGAACGCCTGCGAGTCGCGGAAGTATTCCTCCAGCGTCTTAAGCGACGTGAAGCGCACCACCCCCGCGGCTGGCCCGGTTTCCGCCGGCACTTTCGTGCCCAGGTCACCCAGCGGGATCACCAGGGGTGACGGCGTCAATTCCCAATGCAGGGCAAAGCGCCGGGCCAGCGCGCGGCTGGAAAACCCGGCGTAGGCGCTCGCGCCCGTCTTGATGTACACCGGGCCGGCCGCCGCCGCACCTGATGAGCGCGGCGTGTAGAGAATGAATGTCCGCGGCACCGGCCGGAAATCGCGCAGCAGGTAGAGGCACCCCGCCAGGCAAACCCCGGAAAGCACCGCCAGCCATAGCGGCTTTGTCGCGATGCCGAAAGGCAGCACGTCCCGCGCCCATTGCGCGCCGAGCAAGCGGTTGTCGTAGGACAAATACTCGGCAAGCACCATCAGCCCGACCAGGGCGATGATGCCGAAGAACATGCCAAGGCAGTGCGGGCGCGCATGGTCGGGAGGTCGGTCGAAGGGCAGGGCGGTGCGCCGGCCCTAACGCATCCTCTTGTAAATATTCGTCGCCGAGCCGCGCCCACCCGCCACGTTCGGGTTGGTGTTCTGGAATTCGTCGGCGGTGAGCTTGTTGATCGTCCGCGTCTGCGATTCACCCTCCCAGTTCGGATACGAGGCCGAGACGATGCGGTAAGTCACCGTGCGCTTCGCCTCGTCCACCGTGTAGGTGCCGAATACCGAGATGCTCCGGCGCATGATGGCCGCGTACTCCTCGGGGGTGCCGGTGAGCCGGTTGTTCGAGGCGATCTTCGGCACGTCGCTCGCCACGTGGATCTGCGTGAAATGCCCGTCCGGGGTAAAGACGATGATGCCCTTGGGGTTCTTGCCGAACGGGTAGCTCACGTGGCCATCCGGCGCCTTCACCTCCGCCACCACGAAATCCCAGGTCCCGGTGATCTGCTCGCGCAGGCTTTTCGGCTGCTGCACCGAAGCACAGCCGCAAGCCAGGGCCGCCATTAGCGCAAGCGTCAGGAACTGCATCAGTTTTTTCACCAGCGTCTCCTCTTGTTTTCGTTTGAAGGTACCCGCCGGAAAATTATATAGGGCCGCGCTCCTTTTATCGCCTCCGGGCATTCGCAAGGCTACGCCGCACCCACCGACAGATGATGGTCGGCCCCGGTGAGCTCGAAGCGCCCTTCCTCCACCGCGCGTGCCCAGCGCGCGGTGCGCTCGATGCCGCCGAAGGAAAACAGGTGGCAGCGGGCGTAGCGCGCGGGCGTGATGTTCGCAGCCTGCGCCACCACGGCCTGGGCGGCCAGCACCTGCACCACCGGCTCCGGCCCGGCCTCGGAAATCAGGCGCAGCACCGAGCCTGATTGCTTGCCCAGCATGCCCAGCGAAGCGGCGACGCCGCAGCGCGCCGCGTACTTCAGGAGCGTGGTGATGCCGGCCGGCCCGGCCAGGCCCACGGCCACCGCCAGGTCCGGATGCGCGGCCTGCGCCTGCCGGGTCCATGCGGCGATGCGCTCCGGGCGGAAGCAGAACTGGGTCATCACCGCCAGCCGCAGGCCCTGCTCGCGCGCCAGCGTGATCTTGTGTTCCAGCGCGGCGTCCAGCTGCGCCGCATCAATGTCCGGGTGCCCTTCGGGGTAGCCGGCAACCTCGATCTCGCGCACACCGTGGCGCGCCAGCATGCCGGTGGCGAGCAGGTCGGCAGCGGAGGCGAACGGCCCGGCGGGCAGGGCCCGGTCGCCGCCCAGGAGCAGCACCTTGTCCACCCCGGCCTCGCCATGCACGCGCGCGATGAAGTCTTCCATCGTGCGCGCATTCACCAGGCCGCGCGCCGTGATATGCGGCACCGGCGCCAGCCCCGCGCGCGCGAGCTGCACGGTCAGCGCCGCGCTTTGCTGGTAGGTCTGCCCCGGCAGCATGCTGATGTACACCCGCGTACCGGGGGCGAGCCAGCGCGCGCAATCGGCGGCGGCCCCGGGTGTGCGCACCGTCGTCTCGATCGAAAAGCCGCGTACCAGCGCGATCAGCGCGGTGCGCAGGTCGGGGGCCGCGGCGGGGCGCGCGGCGGTCGAAGAAGCCGCGTCGGCGGCGAGTCCGGGTTTCATCGCTTAATCGCGCTTGCGCGAAATGACAAAGGATTCGTCCCAGAACCACAGCCCGCCCTGTTGCTGCAGCACCTCGCGCGTGGCCTCGATGTAGGCGTTGTCGCTCATCACTTCCTCCAGGCGCACGTCCTCGATCTGCGCCACATAGACGGCGGCATTCCACGCCGCCAGCAGGGTCGAGGTGCCGATCGAGCTGGTCACTTCCGAAGGCAGCGTGTGCATGTCGTAGCGGAACAGCGAACGCTCATCCGCGTAGGCATTGAAATTGAGGTGGCGCCCGGCACTGCCCAACACCGCCTTGGTCGCCTTGAGCAGGTCATGGCGGTTTGAGGTGAAGGGATTCTCCCCCGGCCAGATGCGGCGCACGATCTCCAGCCCCGGGTCCTGGCCGTGGGAATGAACCACGATCATCCGCCCGCCCGGCCCCAGGCTGCGCGCCAGCGGCGCCAGCACTTTCTCCGCCTTGAACTCCGTGGAGGCGCGCGCGCGATAGGGTTGGGAGGCGATCACCAGGTCGTAATCCGCCTCGGCCAGGCCGCGGCGCGGGCGCACGCGGTCGAGCAGGAACTTGTGGTCCTCGCGGTAGAGCACCAGCACCACCGGCTTGTCGTAGACCGGGTTGCCCGAGGTCGGGCTGATCTTCGCCTGCCAGTTCTGCGCCAGGAAGGGCTGCAGCTCGGTGATCTGCTGCTCGAACTCGCTGGACGTGTTGCCGCGCAGGGCCACCTCGTGCCACACCAGGCTGGTGGCGGCGCCCACCGAGCGCGGCGCCAGCCAGGGCGCCTCCGAGTAATACAGGTTGGTCATCACCAGCACGGTGGAAGGGTGTTCGTAGAAGCGGTCCGGCGTTTTTTCCAGCGCCAGGCGCACGTCTTCCAGGCTGATCTCCTTGCCCACGACATAAAAGGGCATGGTGGGAAAGCGCGTGTGCATCGAGCGCAGCACGCGCGCCAGCACGGTGCCGTCGCCCACCCCGGCGTCGAACACCCGCACCGCCGGCGGGCGCGGATGGATGTTCGCCAGTTCCATCATGATGCGCTGCGCCACCACCCATTTTTCGCCGCAGGTGTTGACGAACAGCAGGTACTTCTGCCGGTTGTCGTAAAAGCGGAAATTGCGCTGATGGTCAGGCGTGGCTTCTGCCCCGGCGCTGGCGGACGCCGGCAGGGTGGTGCGCGCGGCGGTGGGCAACGCAGTGGGCAGGGCGGTGGGCAATACGGTAGGCGGGAGGGTATGAAAGCCGTTGACCGGCGCCGGCTTGGCGCGCGGCAGGTGCGCCGCCGCCGTCCGCAGCACGCCGCCCGAAGAGCGGGCCGGCGGGTGCTGCCGCATGAAACTGCGCACCCGGTCGAGAGTGGCCGGCGAGATGCGCCCGCCGATGCGCAGACGGCTGACCAGCTTGCCGTCATTGACGGCGTGGCGCCCGAACGTGGTTTCCGCCAGGCCCGCCTGCCGGCAATAGGCGCCGATCTCGGCCAGGAGCTGTTCCGCCTTGGTCTCCGTCCGCATCTCTGTCTCCGCGAATTCTTGGTTTGATCGCGAGGCCATTACGCGCTTGCCCACTGGGGCCTGTCAACCACATTATTGCCCACGCAAATGTTGGGCAAACGGAAGGGCGTGCAGGAGAGGAGAACCCCCGCCGCCGCAGCCAGGGGCCGGGGCCGCGAGCGTGCCGGCGGCCGCGCCGCGCAATTCCGCTATCATCCGCACCGCGCAAGCGCACTCCCCAAGGAGCCCATGTCGAACCCCGCTATTTCCAGTGCGGCGCCCGCCTCAGGCGGGCCGCTCAAGGCCGAACAACTCGCCGACCTCGCCGCCGCCAGCCGCATCCTCGCCGCGCAGGGCGTGGTCGATGCCTTCGGCCATGTGTCCATGCGCCATCCCGCCGCGCCCGATCGCTACCTGATGTCGCGTGCCCTGGCCCCGGCGCTGGTGACGCCTGATGACATCATCGAATACGATCTCGACAACAACCCCTGCAACGCCGGCGGCCGCGGCAGTTTTCTCGAGCGCTTCATCCACGGCGGCATCTACAAGGCGCGCCCGGACGTGATGGCCGTGGTGCACAGCCACTCGCCCTCGGTGATCCCCTTCGGCCTCACCGGCGCGACTATGCAGGCGATGTTCCACAACGCCGCCTTTATCGCCGCCGGCGTGCCGGTGTTCGACATCCGCGAAAAATTCGGCGCCACCGACATGCTGGTCGGCAACGCGGTGAAGGGCGTGGCCCTGGCTGACGTGTTGGGCAAGCAGGACATCGTGCTGATGCGCGCCCACGGCAGCGTCGCCTGCGGGCCCAGCCTGCAGGCCGCGGTGTTTCGCGCCGTCTACACCGAGGTCAACGCCCGCATCCAGCACTGGACCACCGCGCTTGCCGCCGGCACGCCGATTGCCGCGCTCGATCCCGAAGAAGGCCTGCTGGCGGATGCGGTCAACCAGGGCGCCGCCATGCGCGCCTGGGATTTGTGGCGCCGCCAGGTACAGTTGTAAACGAGCAGTAATCGCAACAGATAACGACAGCCAAGGAACACGCCATGTCGCAAGCCGAGTCGAAGCAGGAAGCGGTACCGGAAGCCGAACTGAAACAACAACTGGTCGACTGCATCCGCATGCTCGAGCAGTCCGACATCATCGATTACAACGGCCATTGCAGCATCCGCGCCAGCGCCAACCGCATTCTCATCAACATCGGCTCCTGCCAGCGCAGCCGTCTCACGGTGGACGACATCTGCGTCATCGACCTGGAGGCGAACGCCGTCGAAGGCAATGGCAACGCGCCGCTGGAGCGCCACCTGCATTGCGGCATCTACCGCGTGCGCCCCGATGTCGGCGCCATCGTGCATGCGCACCCCAAGTGGTCCACCTTCCTCACCATGACCGGCACGGCCTACCAGCCGGTGTTCGCGCAAGGCTCGCTGGTCTACCCCGTGCCGCTGCTCGACTCGCCTAACTCCATCAACACCCGTCCCATGGCCGACCGCCTCGCCACCACGCTTGGCGACCGCCCGGCCGCGCTGATGAAATCGCACGGCGCCGTCACGGTAGGCCGCGACATCGTCGAAGCCTTCGTGCTGGCCAACTACATGGAAGAAAACGCCTACCGGCAATACATGGCGCTGCAGATCGGCAAGCCCTACGCCTTCAGCGTCGAGGAAATCGCGCTGTGCCGCGAAAAGCTGTGGAACGCCGGCCTCTTCAAGCGCACCTGGGACCACTTCGCCGCCAAGCTCCCCTGAGCGCCGGCCCGGTCTACGGGCGCGCCGCTTGCCGCCGTACCGGCGTCCCATGCACGAAACCGGAAACCTCGTCGAGAACCGGGTCGGCGGAGCGCAGCAGCCGGCTGAACGCGCCCACCAGGATGAAGTGGCCCTTGCCCGGAAAGATCCGCTCGCGTACCGGCACGCCGGCCCGGTGCAATGCAGCCGCGAGTTCTCCCGTGTTGCGCACCGGGTCCACCACGCCATCCTCGGCACGGGTGAGCAGTAGCGCCGGCGGTGCGCCGGGGCCGACGTGATGGATCGGTTGCGAACCCCGCGGCGTATCGGGAAAGTGGAAGACCGGCTTCACTTCCTTGTCCTGGATGGGCAGGAAATCGTACGGGCCTGAAATGCCGATCCAGCCCGCAAGCTGCGCCGGACTGGCGCCGGCAGCGGCCAGCCAGCGCGCATCCAGCGACACCATCGCCGCGTTGTAGGCGCCGGCGCTGTGGCCGGCGACGAAAACCCGCTGCGTGTCGCCCCCATATTCGCCGGCATGCGCCAGCGTCCATGCCACCGCACGCGCCGAGTCCGACACGAAATCAGGATAGGAAACCTGCGGATAAAGGCGGTAGTCCGCCACCACGGCGAGTATCCCGCGCGAACTCAATGCGTTGCCGACGAAGGCATAGTCCGCCCGCGATCCGCTGGTCCACGAACCCCCATAGAAGAAGACCACCACCGGCGGCTTGTCCACACCGGCCGGCACATAGATATCCAGTTTTTGCCGCGCATTCTCCCCGTAGGAAATGCCCGTGGTAACGCGAGTTGCGTCATCCGCGCCACCCACGTCCAGCGCACGCAGGGGAGAGCATCCCGAAGCAGCCACCGCGACAACAAAGGCAAGCACCGTACGCATCAGTCCGGGCATCGGCAAGGTCCTTCGGTACGGGTTGAGCGTCGTCCGGCAATTCTGACGACAAAGGGCCGGAGCGATCCCGCCCCGGCCGTGCTACCTGTTGCTGGAACAGATACGGGCTGCGCGGCCATCCGGCTGCCGCGTCCGCCCGGGCGTTGCGCTACACCCGTCCCATCAGCAGAAGAATCAACACAACGACCGCCACCAGCCCGAGACCGCCGCTGGGGTAATAGCCCCAGCCGCTCGAGTAACCCCACGTCGGCAGCGCGCCGACCAGAAGAAGAATCAGTATCACCAGCAGAATGGTGCCCATGACAGCCTGCCTTTCAAACGATCAAGCGCGGGGCGCGCTTTCCTGAGAGTGACAATGCCATGCAGGGGGAGGGCCCGCCTGTCGGCGGCTGGCGGAAAAAAGGGGAGAAAGCGCTTACAAACGACATCGTCCGAAAAAAAGTCAGGCGGCCTGCGCATGACCGAATCGAACCCGGGAACGGCGCTTGGCCGCCTTGCCCCTGCGAGCACACTACCGGGCCATTTCGCTCGCCGTACTCCGGCCAGCAGCCCGCACCGTTCAGATGGTCGCCTCGACCATCGCCCGCAATTCCGCCGTCACCTCCGGCTCGATGCCGAACCACGCCTGCCACGCCGGCCGGCCCTGGTGCAGCAGCATGCCCAGGCCATTGACCGTGCGGTTGCCGCGCATGCGCGCCGCCGCCAGCAGCGGCGTTTCCAGCGGAATGTAGATGATGTCCGCCACCAGCGCGCTCGCCGGCAAGTGGTCCAGCCGCAGATCAAGCGCGGGCTGGCCCACCATGCCGCAACTGGTGGTGTTCACCACCATCGCCGCGCCCGCAAGCGCCTCGTGCCGCTCTTCCCACGGCAATACCTGGATCGGCCCGCCGAATTCCCGCGCAATCTCCCGCGCCCGCTCCTGATTGCGGTTGATCAGCCGGATCTCCCGCGCCCCCTCCCGCAACAGCCCGTAGCACACCGCCCGCGCGCCGCCGCCCGCGCCGATCACCACCGCCGGCCCCGCGTCCGCGCGCCAGCCGGGCTCGTGCTGCCTGATGTTGTGGACGAAGCCATAGCAATCGTTATTGGTGCCGGCGAGCGACCCATCCGGCCGCACCACCACGCAACTGATGGCGCCGATATTGCGCGCCAGCGCATCCACCTCATCGACGATGCCCATCGCCTTCTGCTTGTGCGGAATCGTCAGGTTGCAGCCCGCGAAGCCCAGCGGGTGCAACGCGCGCAGCGCCGCCGCCAAGCCCTCCGGCTTGATCGCCAGCGGCACATAAGTGCCCGCCAGGCCGTGGCGCTTGAACCAGTAATTGTGCAGCATCGGCGAACGCGAATGCATCACCGGCCAGCCCATCACGCCGGCGAGGAGGAATCGGTCAGGGTGCGTCATCGGCGCATTTTCGCATGCGTGAGCCCAACTGCTTTATTCGCTGCCGCTCAAGCCTCGCCGCTTTCGCCCTTGACGAAAAAGGGCTTCATCTCCCTGTACTCCAATATCTTCACGGTCGCCTCCACGGGCGCACTGCCCTGCGCCATTGCGAGAAAGGCCTGCTCCGACTGCGCCACCATCGCGCGCGCCAGATCGTTCTTGTGGATCGAGTGGTACTTCGACGGCATCACCCAGTCCAGCGGCCGCATGAGGGCGCCAAGCACGCCCGGCGTGTTGGAATTGCCGAGAATCACCGAAGGCCGGTACACGCCAAGGAAGTCGAACCCGAGGGAGCGGATCGCCAACTCCTTCTCGCCGATGATCTTCACGTACTTCACCCCGGACCCCGCGTCCGCGCCCACCGCCGTCATGAGCGCGCATACCCGGGCCCCTCCCGCCCTGGCGGCGCGGCAAAACTCGCGCGGATAGGCCACCTCGATCTTGCGCAATTCCTCCTCGGACATCTTCGCCGTCCCCTTGCCGACACCGAATGCCGCCAGCGCAATGTCGATCCCCTGCGCGTGCGGCGCAAGTTCCTCCCCGAGCCGGTCCATGTCGACCACCACTTCGGAAACCTTGGGGTCGGTGAAGCCGCCCGTCTTGCGGCGCGTCACCGCGATCACCTTCCCGCACAGCGGGCTCTTGACCAGAAGCTGCACGATGCGCCCGCCGACGTTCCCCGTTGCACCGAGCACGATCGCCGAATACTGCGTCTTCGTATCTGCGAACACCGGGACTGTCATATGGCACCCAGCCCTTCCTGGTCAAAAAGCGCCTGGCTCGAATATTTTTCTGAAGCCACGCTCCGGAAAATCGCGCCGGAGCAGGCCTCTTTCATTCCGTTAACCGCCCGGCTAGCGCGGCAACACCAGCCGGAACGCCGTCTCGCCGCCCCCCGCCTCCACCTCGATCGCCCCGCCATGCGCCCGCGCGATCGCCTGGGCGATGAACAGGCCCAGTCCCAGGCCTTCGCCTCGCGTGCGGTACTCGTCGCGCGCGCGAAACGCCTCGAAGCGACGGACAATGCGGCGGCACCCAGCCCATTGGCCAGAACGCCGTGTAACACCGGCCTTGTGCGGTTTCGCCGATCAGTACATAAACATCACGCTCGCAGCGTTGGCCGCCACGGCCGCAATAAACCTGCGTGCGCATGTTGATCAGCATGCCTTCGGCTTGCGTGGGTCTTGTCGAAAGCGTGGTGAGGCCGGGCCAGAGCCAGGGCGCGACCGCATAGGCGATCAGGGTGCCGAGAAACAGCACCTGCACTACGGTGACAAGGCGGCGAAAACTGCCTACGGCGCGGGCGTCGCGCTCCCTCCGTCGCGCGCGCACGCGCTGCGCGGCTTCAATAAATACGCGCTCCGCATCGGCAGTTTGACGCGGCCTTCCGCTTTCGGGTGGCCGTGCGTTTTCTTGTTCTGAGCGCATGCGGACGGCTTGACTAAAAGAGGGGCTCGAATATTTCCCTACCCACGAAACATTGAATGGCAACTCGCGCCGTGCTGTTTCAACACTGTCGTAAAACACGGAACGACTGCCTAGAGAAGCCCATCCTTCGATCCTTGCAAGCGGATTGTGAAAATAATATTGCTCGTCGTAGCCATAACTGCCATCAGCGCGGCGAATGATCTCGACTCGCCGTTTCTGATCAAGCGAATAAATGGTATCGACGACTTCAATCATCGCAGGGCGGAGTGAAAGGAACGATTTAAATGGATCAGGCTCGAACTATTTTCCGGCGACTGCCGAGAAAAAAGCCGTCCTGACCGCAATTCAAATTGCGAACCGGTGACGCCTCTTTCAGGAAGCATAGGGCTCCTAAATATGATATCGATCCCGCCCTAATCTCTCATCCCCTCCCCAGCTTCCACCAGGGGCGCCTGGGTTGCTCGCTCGAACCCGTCGCAGGCGTGGCGGTAGCGCGGGTCAGCGTCTGCGCGCAGATCGAGTTCCACACTGCCGCGTCCAACACCACGACGGTCGCCCAGTCGATCTTCCCCGCAATCGCGGGGTGTGGAGCAAAGCCAAAAAACTGGCTCGGACCTCGCGACAGGCCTTTTTCCTTGATCAGCGCGATGCCTGCGCTGAGAAGATTCAGTTCCTGCCATTCCCCGTCGTTCATCAGTGTCTCGAATTCCCGGAAACTTCCCGCCACGAAATGAACCCCGCCCTCCAGTACGTCGAGCTTCTCCACTTCACCGGACCTGCGCTCAAAGAACAAGTCCCCAAACACGGAAGCGCCGATCGGCCTGACCTGGCCATTGATGAGGCCGGGCCATTCCGAAAGCAGGCCGCCAACGTCGAGGTTCGCCGCATCGACAAAAAGGTCCTCCCAGGACAATGAACTCATGATTGAACCGTTCAGTTGAGTGGTTGGGGGGAGTGTTCGCGTCGAGCCAAGCTCCTTGTTCCTTGCCCGCTCACCAAACTTTCCACCAAGGCTTCTTTGCCGGACCAACCGATACCGCGCTGGTCTTCTGCACCCGCCGGAATCGCGGCAACGCAATTTCATCCGCCTGCACG
Organism: Burkholderiales bacterium; assembly: GCA_036498945.1. GTDB lineage: Bacteria > Pseudomonadota > Gammaproteobacteria > Burkholderiales > JAEUOS01 > JAQGMJ01. The sequence continues at coordinate 14,362 of DASYEQ010000066.1, forward strand.
ATCTGCTTGTCGACCCTGCCTTCGATGCAATAGCCGAAAAAATCGATCAGCGCGGCTTCGCCCAGGTCGAGGGGATGGAAGATGAAAGGGTAGGGGTGTTCCGGGTCATCGTCTTCCGGGGCGATGGCGCGATGCCGGCCGGCCCAGTAGGGTTCTTCGAAGGGCAGGTGGGCGCCGATGTCTTCGAGCACGCCGCTGTCGGGCGAGAGGCTTAGGGAGCGCGTGAGCTGGCCGTCTTTCCAGACGGCGCAGGCAAACCAGTCGACCACGCTGTGCATGGCGTGCAGGTGAACGGTGTTGCCGGCGGCGTTGGCGATGAAGGATCTCGGCAGCCGCGAGGGATAGTCGATGCCGAACTCCGCTGCCGCGACCACCGTCACGCCGGGGTAGACGCCGATGAAAATCTCGTCGTCCGGCGGGTTGGTATAGCTGAGGTCGCCGTCGTCCAGGGGCTCGAACGTTTCGCCGGGAAAGAGCCTGGCGGCCAGCGCGGCCCCGGCTTCGCGGTCCGGCGCGGGTTTGCCCTTGAGGCGGCTTGCCACGTCGCCGTCGCTGTAGACCAGCATCCAGGTTTTCGCGCCCATGGGTCCCTGCTCCTGGCTTGCGCCATCGCACTGTCGTGGCGCAATTCTAGGCTATCGGACGAATATGGAAAAAGCGCAGGCGAATACTTTTTTTGAAGCGCTACGCCGAAAAAATCGTGTCGAGCCAGATCCTTTTAATGACTTTAACTGCTAGTCGTGCGCATACCCGGCCTCCTTTTGCGCACGCAGCGCAAGCACGAAGACCGTGTCGATTGCTTCCACATACCGGTACAAGGCGATGTAGCCGCGCGAACGCCGGCCGATCACCAGCTCGCGGCGCTCCGCGCCGGCCGGCCTGCCGATCAGCGGATTGAGTTCCAGCACATCGATAGCCGCGATGATGCCGCCGATGCGCTCGCTGACCTCGGTAACGCCGTGTGTCTCGAGGTGATCGATGACGCAGTCGAAATCCCCGGTCAGCTCAGGGGCCAGGGCAATGCGCGCCATTGCCGCGCCGTCAGCGCGCCAGCTTCTTTGCTACGGGGCGCGCCGCCCGTTTGCCCGCCGCGCGATTTTCCAGATAACGCCGCATCTCCGCCCAGGGAATGGCCTTGCCCGAAGCCATGACGGCCTCGAAGCGCGCATCTGCCGTCGCGTGAAAATCGGCGCGCGCTTCTTCCTGCGCCGTTTTCTCCGCGATGGCGTCGAGAATGAAGCCGTGCGAGGTGGTCCCGGCCCGCTCGGCCGCCCGCGCTACGCGGTCCTTCAGGTCTTCCGGCAGTCTGATGGTGGTGGTGGACACGCGATCTCCTTGCCTTGAGCATCGTATGAGATGGCTTCAATGTAGCACATTTGTGCTACTGCTTGTTCCAGTCAAACGAATGAAGGGTTGCCCCGATTTGGCCTGCGGCATTGGGGCAGGAGGCCGGGGGATGCGCATTTCCGTTGCCTATTTATTCAGCATTTCCCTCTGAAAATCGCCTGAAAAATTCAACCACACTTGGTTGAGCGATGTGCGTATCTTGGGTAACAGTCAACAGTCCTTCACTCTGACGGGAGCCCCCATGCAAG
>DASYEQ010000067.1:0-49056 GCA_036498945.1 Burkholderiales bacterium
AGCGCGAGACAATTCTCGCGCTCGGTCATCGAGTGCCCGGCCGGGGTGCGGCGGTAGTCGATGCGCGTGTTGCCGGCCTTGGTAAGCGCGGCTACCAGTTCCTCGGCCTGGAACAGCGGGCACACCACGTCGAAGCGGCCGTGGACGATGTGCACGGGAATGTCTTTGAGAACCGCGGCGTTTTCCAGCAGGTAGTTGTTTTCGCGATTGGCTTCGCCGGACTTGCCGCCTAAAAAAGCGCCGTTCATGAAGTAGTGGTTTTCGATGCGGGCGAAGGCCTTGGCAAAGCTGGTGTCGGCGAAGTTGCCGGGCTTGCTCGCATCTTGCGCGAGGTAGCTGGTGAGGCCTTCCCAGACGGACCAGGCGCGCGCGGCTTCGACTTGCTGTTTCAGTTCGGCGTCGTTGGCCGGCTTGCGCGAGAAGATGCGGTCGTAGGCGGCGACCATGTCGTGGCGCTCGGCGCGCGGGATCACCTTGACGAAATCGCCCCAGGCTTCGGGGAAGTTGAGGTAGGTGCCGGGGATGCGCGTGTCCGACGGATCGTCTTCGTAGGTGGCGGCGTTGCCCTGGTAGAAGAAATCAATATCCTTGCGGCGGCACAGGAAGATGCCGCGCAATATCAATGTGCGCACGTTTTCGGGGTGCGCGATGGCATACGCGAGCGAGAGGGTGCTGCCCCAACTGCCGCCGAAGACGTGCATCTGGCCCGCGATGTTGCGGTGGGCGCGCAGCTTTTCGATGTCCGCGATCAGGTGGGCGGTGGTGTTGTCGGTGAGGGCCGGGCCGGCGTCGTCCGCCGTGGCGGAGGGCGTGCTCTTGCCGCAGCCGCGCTGGTCGAACAGGACGACGCGGTAGCGCGCGGGGTTGAAGTAGCGTGCCATGAAGGCGCTGGTGCCGCCGCCGGGGCCGCCGTGGACGAACAGTACCGGCTCGCCTTGCGGGTTGCCGTATTCGGCCCAGTGGATCTGGTGGCCGGCGCTCTGCACGTCGAGGTGGCCGGAGGCGTAGGCGGTGGTCGAAGGATATTTCCAGTCGGCTTCGGTGGCTTTGCTGTTGTAGCTCATGCTTGTGGCGCTTGCGGTAGGAGGTCGTGCGGCAGTATAAGCCGCGCACGCCGCCTCGGGCGCAAGGGTAAAATCGGGGTTTCGTATGGGATTTCCGTAAGGACAGGTCATGTTGCGCTTGGGGCCGCGTCTATCGCGTTCGCGCGCCCTGCTGGGCGGCGCGCTGCTCCTGCTCGCCCTGCGCGCGGCGGCGGCGCCGGTGGAGATCGACTCGCTGACCTGGACCGAGCTGCGCGCGCGTGTCGCCGCCGGGGCGACCACCGCGCTGGTGCCGATCGGCGGTACCGAGCAAAGCGGGCCGCACATGGCGCTGGGCAAGCACAACGTACGCGCGCACGCGCTGTCGGAAGACATCGCGCAGCGCCTGGGCAATGCGCTGGTGGCGCCGGTGGTGGCTTATGTGCCGGAAGGCGCAATCAGCCCGCCGACGCAGCACATGCGCTTTCCGGGGACCATCTCGGTGCCGGTGGCGGCGTTTGAAGCGGTGCTGGAGGGCGCGGCGAAGAGCCTGAAGGCGGCGGGGTTTCGCGAGGTGATTTTTCTCGGCGACCACGGCGGTTACCAGGACAGTGAGCGCAAGGTGGCGCAGCGTTTGAACAAGGAATGGGCGAGCGACCCGCGCTGCCGCGCGCATGCGCTGACGGCGTATTACGAGGCGACGCAAAAGCAGTATGTGAAGGCACTGGAGGCGCGCGGCCACAAGATGCCGGAGATCGGCAGCCACGCAGGGCTGGCGGACACTTCGCTGATGCTGGCGGTGGACCCGAAGCTGGTGCGCCCGGCGCAGATGGCGCAGGCGCCGTCCCGCGAAGAGGGCACTTATGGCGACCCGCGCGCTTCCAGCGCGGAACTCGGTCAACTGGGCGTGCGCGAAATCGTTGATATATCGGTGGCGGCGATCCAGGCGCTGCAAAAACGCCCGCATTGAGGATAGGATGAAGGTAAAAGGCGGCATGAGCAAACGAACTCCGCAGACCAAGACACGGGCCCAGGCGCGGACGGCGGGCAGGCGCGGCACGGCCAGGGCGCGCCCCGGCAACCGCGCGCGCCACCTCTGGCTGGGCGGCGCGGCGCTGGCGGGCCTGTTGGCACTGGCCGGCGTGTTCGCGCAGATTCCGGCGGGCCCCGAGGCGGTGCAGACGGTGGCGGGCATGGCGCCGGTGATCGACGCGCGCAATCTCTATAGCGAGGTGGCGGCGGGCAAGCTCTCGCCGGTGGTGCGCGACGACCCGGTGCGGGTCTACGTGCCGAACCTGCGCTCGAGCGACGTCTACGTGATCGACCCGGCGAAGATGGAAGTGGTGGACAAGTTCAAGGTCGGCATCGGGCCGCAGCACGTGGTGCCGTCGTGGGACTTGCGCACCTTGTGGGTGGCGAACAATGCCGAGGGCACCACCATCGGCAGCGTGACGCCGGTGAATCCTGCGACCGGCAAGCCGGGCAAGCAGATTGCGGTGGACGACCCGTACAACATGTATTTCACGCCGGACGGCAAGTCGGCCATCGTGGTGGCGGAGGCGCGCAAGCGCCTGGATTTCCGCGACCCGCAGACGATGAAAATGCAGTACGCGATCCAGACGCCGGGCTGCGCGGGCATCAACCACGCTGACTTTTCGATCGACGGGCGCTACGCGATTTTCACCTGCGAGTTCAACGGCAACCTGGCGAAGATCGACCTGGTCAACCGCAAGGTCGAGGGTTACCTGAAGCTCGACATGCCGAAGCGCCGCTTCAAGGAAGTGCGCGGCAAGGACTTCGACCCCTCGCAGACCGAGGTGTGCTCGACCACGCGCGGCATGCCGCAGGACATCCGCATCTCGCCCGACGGCCGCCGTTTTTACGTGGCCGACATGGAGGCCGACGGCATCCACATCATCGACAGCGCGAGCTTCAAGGAAACCGGCTTCGTGCCCACCGGCGTGGGCACCCACGGCATCTACCCCAGCCGCGACGGCAAGCGGCTGTACGTGTCGAACCGCGGCACGCACCGCATCCACGGCCTGCGCAACGGGCCGGGCAGCGTCAGCGTGTTCGACTTCGCCACCGAGAAGGTGCTGCAAACCTGGACCATCCCCGGCGGCGGCAGCCCGGACATGGGCAACGTTTCGGCCGACGGCAAGTGGCTGTGGCTCTCGGGGCGCTTCGACGACGTGGTGTACCGCTTCGATACCTCAAGCGGCGCGGTGACCCAGGTGAAGGTGGGGCAGGAGCCGCACGGCCTCACCGTGTGGCCGCAGCCGGGGCGCTATTCGCTGGGGCATACGGGGAATTTGCGCTAGGCCTCGATGACGTTCCCGCGCCGGCGGGAACCCGGTTTCTCGCCGCGTAGCAAGCACGGTGCCCGGTAACGGCTGTTGCCGTGCCACCGGCTTTCGGGGAATATATGCCTCCCCCAAACAACAAAGCGGCTCCATGAGCGACGCGCCCCTATTCCTGCATCGCGGCGGTGAAATGGGCGCGCGCATGCGCACTTACGACTGGGCCTCTTCCCCGCTGGGGCTGCCTGGGACCTGGCCGCAAAGCCTGCGCACCATCGTGCGCATGATGCTCGATTCGCGCTTCGCGATGTGGATGGCCTGGGGGCCGGAATACATTTTCTTTTGCAATGACGCCTACCTGCCGACGCTGGGCATCAAGGGCGAGCATGCGCTGGGCGCGCGCTCCAACCAGGTGTGGGCGGAGGCCTGGCCGGACGTGGGCCCGATGATCGACGGCGTGCTGGCCACGGGGGAGGCGACGTGGAACGAGGGCCTGCTGCTGTTTCTCGGGCGCAGCGGCTATACGGAAGAGACGTATCACACCTTTTCCTACAGCCCGGTGCACGACGACGACAACCGCGTGGCCGGCATGCTGTGCGTGGTCACCGAGACCACCGAGCAGGTGATCGGCGCGCGGCGCATGCGGCTGCTGCACGAGATGGCGCGCCTGCCGATGGAGGCGGCGGAGTCGCCGGCGGATGCGGGCCTGTTCATGGTGGAGGCGCTGAAGAACGGGCCGGACGCGGCCTTCGCGGCGTTGTACCTGGCCGAGGGCGGCAGCGCGCGCCTGGTGGCGCTCTCGGACCATGCGCTGGATGGCGCGGCGCCGACGCTGATCGGCGCCGATGACGTGGAGTCGCCGTGGGCGGTGGCGCGGGTGCTGGCGGGCGGGATGGAGGAGGTGATCGAGCGTTTCGAGGCGCGCTGCGCGGTGGTGCGCGGCGCCTGGCCGGAGCCGGTGCAGCGGGCGCTGGTGCTGCCGCTGAAGGACGCGGGCGAGCGCATGCTGGGGGTGCTGCTGCTGGGCATCTCGACGCGGCGCGCGCTGGACGACGGTTATCGCAATTTCCTGGCGCTGGTGGCCGACCAGGTGGCTTCGGCCCTGGCCGATACGCAGTCGCGCCTGGAGGAGCGGCGCCGCGCCGAGGCGCTGGCGGCGCTGGACCGCGCCAAGAGCGCGTTCTTTTCCAACGTCAGCCACGAGTTCCGCACGCCGCTGACCCTGATGCTGGGGCCGCTGGAGGAATTGGTCGCGCATGCCGCGCCCGGGCCGCAGCACGAGGCGCTGGAACTGCTCAGGCGCAACGGCGAGCGCATGCGCAAGCTGGTCAACTCCTTGCTGGATTTTTCGCGCATCGAGGCCGGGCGCATGGAGGGCGCGTTTCGCCCGCTGGACCTGGGCACGCTCACCGCTGACCTGGCGGCCGCCTTCCGCTCGGCGCTGGAGAACGCGGGGCTTGCGCTGACGGTGCAGTGCGAGGCGCTGCCGCAGGCGGTGTACGTGGACCGCGACATGTGGGAGAAGGTGATGCTGAACCTGCTCTCCAACGCGTTCAAGTTCACCTTCGAAGGCGGCATCGCGGTGCGCCTGGGCGCGCGCGACGATGCGGCGGTGCTGGAGGTGGAGGACAGCGGGGTGGGCATCGCCGCCGCCGAGCTGCCGCATGTGTTCGACCGTTTTCACCGCGTGGCGGGCGCGCGCTCGCGCTCGCAGGAGGGCACCGGCATCGGCCTGGCGCTGGTGAAGGAGCTGGTGCGCCTGCACGGCGGCAGCGTGGGGGTGGCGAGCACGCCCGGGCACGGCACCACCTTCACGGTGGCGCTTCCCTTCGGCTCCGCGCACCTGCCGGCGGGCAGCGTATTGCCGGAGCAGGCTACGCCGGCGGCGCCGGTGGATGCCGGCAGCTTCATCGACGATGCGCTGCGTTCGGTCTCGCAGGCGGGCGCCGGCGAAGCGCCGCGCGAGTTGCCGCGCCCGGCGGCGCTGCCGCGCGCGCGCATCCTGCTGGCGGACGACAATGCCGACATGCGCAGCTACCTGGCGCGGCTCCTGGCGCCGTTCTGGGAGGTGGAGACGGTGGGCGACGGTTTGGAGGCCATCGCGCGCATCGCGGCGGCGGCGCCGGACCTGCTGATTGCCGACGTGATGATGCCGGGGCTGGACGGCTTCGGCCTGCTCAGGCGCCTGCGCGAAGACCCGGCGACGGTGAGCCTGCCGGTGATCATGCTCTCCGCCCAGGCGGGCGAGGAGGCGCGCGTGACGGGCTTGAGCCAGGGCGCGGACGATTACCTGGTCAAGCCGTTCTCGGCGCGCGAGCTGATCGCGCGGGTGGAGATGCAGATCATGCGCGCGCGCATCAAGAGCGAGCGCGAGGCGCTGGACCGGCGCCTGGCGGACACCTTCCGCGACGCGCCGGTGGCGGTCTCGGTGCTGGCGGGGCCGGCGCACACGGTGCAGTTCGTCAACCGCAATTTCCAGGCGCTGATGCCGCGCCAGGCGATGCTGGGCCGGCCGATGATCGAGGTGTTTCCGGAGTTGGCAGAGCAGGGCATCATCGCCGCGCTGGACGGCGTGCGGGCCAGCGGCGAGCCCTACTTCGGCCAGGCCTTTCCTTCGCCGCTGACCGACCCGGCCACCGGCGAGACGCGCCTGCGCTACTGGGACTTCGTCTACCAGCCGCTGTTCGGCGGCGAGGGGCAGGTGGACGGCATCGTCACCGTGGGGTCGGAGGTCACCGAGCTGGTGCTGGCGCGCCAGCGCGCGGAAGCGGCGAACCGCGCCAAGGATGAATTCATCGCCATGCTGGGCCACGAGCTGCGCAACCCGCTGGCGCCGATCGTCACCACGCTGGAACTGATGCGCCTGCGCGGCGCCGACGCCTTCGTGCGCGAGCGCGGCATCATCGAGCGCCAGGTGGGCCACATGTCGCGCCTGGTGGACGACCTGCTGGATGTGGCGCGCATCACGCGCGGCAACATCGAGCTGCAAAAGAGCGTGGTGGAGCTGGAGTCGATCGTCGAAAAGGCGGTGGAGACGGCGGCGCCGCTGCTGGAGCGGCGCCGCCAGCACCTGCGCCTCTCGGTGCCCTGGCGCGGGCTGGAGGTGAACGTGGACGCGGTGCGCGCCACGCAGATCGTCTCCAACCTGCTGACCAACGCGACCAAGTTCGGTCGCCACGGCGGGGTGATCGAGGTGACAGCGCGCACCGAGGGCGACGAGGTGTTCCTGGCGGTGCGCGACGACGGCGTCGGCATGACGGCGGAGGAGCTGACCACGGTGTTCGAGATTTTCGTCCAGGGCGGCGACCGCGAATTGCACCGGCCGCAAGGCGGCCTGGGGCTGGGGCTGACGATCGCCAAGAGCCTGGCGGTGCTGCACGACGGCACGCTCACCGCCGCCAGCGCGGGCCTGGGCCAGGGCTGCGAATTCACCCTGCGCCTGCCGCTGGCGCAGGGCGCGGGCCTGCCGGCGCGGCCGGCGTTGCGCGAGGCGCGCGTGCAGGGCGCGGGCAAGCGCGTGCTGGTGGTGGATGACAACGTCGATGCGGCGCTGACCCTGGAGGAGCTGCTGCGCGCCTGGGGCTTCGAGACCCTGGTGGCGCACGACGGGCTGGAGGCGGTGGCGCTGATGCAAAAGACGCCGGTGGACATCGCGCTGGTGGACATCGGCCTGCCCAAGCTGGACGGCTACGGCGTGGCGCGGCGCATCAGCGAAGGCACCGCGCACCCGCTGCCACGCCTGATCGCGCTCACCGGCTTCGGCCAGGAGGCGGACCAGCAGCGCTCGCGGGAGAGCGGCTTCTACGACCATCTGGTGAAGCCGGTGGACCTGGATCGCCTGGCGGCGGTGCTGCGCTAGCCCAACACGGGAAGAGCGGATTGGCTTAAGATGGCGCGGTCCCGGGCGGGCCGCAGCGCGGCCCGTCATCGCCAGCGCAAGTGCCATGAATACATCCCGCTCCCCAGCCAAACGCGCCGCCGCGCGCACCACCGGGGCACAGCGCCCGCCGAAAAAAGCCAACTGGTCGGCCTGGCGCCACAGCGCCATGCTGCCGCTGCGCGATGCAGTGGCGCTTTCGCTGGGCCTGGAGCCTGCTTCGGTCAGCCTGGAACACCGCGATTTCGCCTTGCGCCTGAAACTGGCGGTGGCGCATTTTCGCGCGCGCCGTCTGCTCCGGGTGAACATGCAGGAACGCGCGGCGCAGCCGGCGCTCTCGCTGGTGTGGGTGCCGCATTTCGCCGCCTGGGCGCGGCAAAGGCCGAAGTGGAGCCTGCCGCCGGAGATGGCGGCGATCGCGCAGGCGCGGCTGTCGGCTTCCGACGGCGGCAGCGACGCGGCGCAACGCCGTGCCCTGCGCGCGCGCAACTGGCAGGAAGCGATGCGCGCCATGGCCGATGAACTGCACCAGCGCGACCTGGCAGCCGGCGAGTGGTGCAGCCTGACGGAGATGGCGCGGCGCCTGGCGCTGGAGGCGGCCCGGCACAACATCCACGGTGCGCGCGGCGAATTGTCGGAGGGCAACATCCTGCGCGCGGCATTGTCCGGCGGGCAGTGGCAGCGGCCGGCGACAGCGCGGCAGGCGCGCGCGGCGAAAAAGGCAAAGACGCCAAACCAGGAGCGTCGGCCTGCGCGGCCGGCCGGGGCTACGACCCGGGCGAAACCGCGGAACTAGAAACGTGGCGCGCCGATGCGGTCGGCACGGAAATGCCGGGCGCCTCGGGCTGGCGGCGTCAGGCGCCGCGGCGGGCGAGCTTCAGGCCGAGGTCTTGGCCATCAGGTGGGTGCGGATGGCGTGCTCCACCATCGGGTGCATGCCGGGGCCATTGTTCTCCAGGTAGCCGTAAAGCTGCTTGAGCATGCGCGGCTCCCAGAATTTCTTGATGTGGGTGGCGATGCCTTCCTCGGCCTCCACCGCATCGGGCATGGATTCAAAAAAATCGCCGATGCGGTTGACCATGCGCAACATGTTTTCGTTTTCCATCTGTATCTCTTGGTAGGCCTTTGGATTAGTCGGAAGAGGTAAAAGGGCGTCCCTTTACCGGGCCGGGTCCTGTGCGGGCAGGCGCAGCCTCTCGGGGCGCGCATAAATGACCATGTCCTCGTCGCGCGCGAAACCGATCAGCGCCAGGTTGGCGGCATCGGCGGTCTTGATCGCCAGTTGCGTGGGGGCGGAAATCGCGGCCAGCACGCCGATGCCGGCGGCGGCGGTCTTTTGCACCATCTCGTAGCTGGCGCGGCTGGTGACGGCGGCGAAGCCGGCGCTGGTGTCGATGCCGGCGCGCGCCAATGCGCCCGCCAGCTTGTCGAGGGCGTTGTGGCGGCCGACGTCTTCACGCAGCAATTGCAATTTGCCGGCGGCGTCGCACCAGGCGGCGGCGTGCGCCGCGCCGGTGGCTTGCTGCAGCACTTGCGCGGCGCGCATTTGCGCCAGGCCCCCGCTGATAGCGGCGGGATCTGTCGTGAAGCCATGCCCGACCCGCGCCACCGGGCGCAGCGCCTGCGACAGGCTTTCGGTGCCGCACAGGCCGCAGCCGGTGCGCCCCGCCATGCTGCGGCGGTAACCCTTGAGGCGTGTGAAGCTGGCGGCGGCAATTTCCAGTTGCAGGGTGATGCCCTCGCCGGACTCCACCACTTCGACGTCGTACAGTTCGGAGGCCTTGGAGAGGATGCCTTCGGAGAGCGCGAAGCCCAGCGCGAAGTCTTCGAGATCGCGCGGGGTGGCGAGCATCACGGCATGCGAGATGCCGTTGAATTCGAGGGCCACCGGCACTTCCTCGATCACGCGGTCGGAGGTTGCGACCACGCGCCCGCCGCGCAAGGCCGTGACTTCGACCGTGCGCGCCCCCGCGCCGGGATCGGCCACGGGGTCGAGGAAGGGTTCGCCGGGTTTCATCGCCGTCTTCAGATCGCCGCTCTCATGCCCTACTTGGTGGGCATTTCGAGTTCGCGGTTCTTCAGCCGATTTTCCAATAACTCGTCCTGCACCTTGGCGAAGCGGGTGTAGTTGCGCTGCCATTCGGAAGGCTGCGCCACCGGCATCACCTGCACCGCGGTCACCTTGTACTCGGGGCAGTCGGTGGCCCAGTCGGCGCTGTCGGTGGTGATCACGTTGGCACCGGATTCGGGGAAGTGGAATGTCGTATAGACCACGCCCGGCTGGATGCGCTCGGTGACGTCCGCCCGCAGCACCGTCTCGCCGGAGCGCGAGGTGATGCCGACCCAGTCGCCCTGCTTGATGCCGCGGTCTTCCGCGTCCACCGGGTGGATTTCCAGCACGTCTTCGCTGTGCCACATGCTGTTGGGCGTGCGGCGGGTCTGCGCGCCGACGTTGTACTGCGACAGGATGCGGCCGGTGGTGAGCAGCAGCGGGAACTTTCGCGTGATCTTCTCGTCGCTGGCGACGTACTTGGTGATGATGAACTTGCCCTTGCCGCGCACGAACTTGCCGATGTGCATGATCGGCGTGCCGATTTCCTCGGTGTTGTCGTTGCAGGGCCACTGCACGCTGCCCAGGCGGTCGATCTTCTCGAAGCTGACGCCGGCGAAGGTCGGCGTCAGCGCCGCGATCTCTTCCATGATCTGCTCGGGATGGGTGTAGTTCATCGGGTAGCCGAGCGCGTTCGACAGCAGCTGGGTGACTTCCCAGTCGGCATAGCCGCCCAGAGGCGGCATCACCTTGCGCACGCGCGAGATGCGGCGCTCGGCGTTGGTGAAGGTGCCGTCCTTTTCCAGGAAGGTGGAGCCGGGCAGCAGCACGTGGGCGTAGCGCGCGGTCTCGTTCAGGAAGATGTCCTGCACCACGATGCATTCCATCGCCATCAGGCTCTCGGCGACGTGCTGGGTATTCGGGTCGGACTGGACGATGTCCTCGCCTTCGCAGTACAGGCCCATGAAGGTGCCGGCATGCGCCGCGTCGAACATGTTGGGAATGCGCAGGCCCGGCTCGGGCGAGAGCTCGACGCCCCAGTGCGCCTCGAACTGCGAGCGCACGGTGGTGTCCGAGATGTGGCGATAGCCGGTGAGCTCGTGCGGGAAGGAGCCCATGTCGCAGGAGCCCTGCACGTTGTTCTGGCCGCGCAGCGGGTTCACGCCCACGCCTTCGCGGCCGACGTTGCCGGTGCACATGGCGAGGTTGGCGATGCCGATCACCGTGGTCGAGCCTTGCGCGTGCTCGGTGACGCCCAGGCCGTAGTAGATCGCGCTATTCGGGCCGGCGGCGAACAGGCGCGCGGCGCCACGCACCAGCTCGGCGGGCACGCCGGTGGTCTCGGCCATGGCTTCGGGCGAATTCTCCGGACGGGAAACAAATTCCTTCCAGTGCCCGAACGACTTGGGGTCGCAGCGCTCGTCGATGTAGTCCTGCTTCAGCAGGCCTTCGGTCACCACCACGTGCGCCAGCGAGGTGATCATGGCAACGTTGGTGCCGGGCTTGAGTTGCAGGTGATAGTCGGCCTTGATGTGCACGGAATCGACCAGGTCGATCTTGCGCGGGTCGATGACGATGAGTTTCGCGCCGGCGCGCAGGCGCTTTTTCATGCGCGAGGCGAACACCGGGTGAGCGGCGCCGGGGTTGGCGCCCATCACCATGATGACGTCGGACTTCTCCACCGACTTGAAGGTCTGGGTGCCGGCGGAGGTACCGAGGGTCTGGCCCAGGCCGTAGCCGGTGGGCGAGTGGCAGACGCGCGCGCAGGTGTCGACGTTGTTGTTGCCGAAGGCGGCGCGCACCAGCTTTTGCACCAGGTAGGTTTCCTCGTTGGTGCAGCGCGAGGAGGTGATGCCGCCGATGGAATCCTTGCCGTATTTCGCCTGGATGCGGCGGAACTCGGACGCCGCGTGCTTGATCGCCTCGTCCCAGCTGACTTCACGCCACGGGTCGGTGATCTTGGCGCGGATCATCGGCTTCTTGATGCGGTCCTTGTGCGTGGTGTAGCCCCAGGCGAAGCGGCCCTTGACGCAGGAATGGCCCTCGTTGGCGCGGCCGTCTTTCCAAGGCACCATGCGCACGACCTGGTTGCCCTTCATCTCCGCCTTGAAGCCGCAGCCGACGCCGCAGTAGGCGCAGGTGGTGATTTCGCTATGCTCGGGCAGGCCCAGTTCCAGCACGCTCTTTTCCTGCAGCGTGGCCGTCGGGCAGGCCTGCACGCAGGCGCCGCAGGAAACGCACTCGGAATCCATGAAGGGCTGGTCCTGCCCCGGCGAGACGCGCGACTCGAAGCCGCGGCCGCTGATGGTCAGCGCGAAAGTGCCTTGGGTTTCTTCGCAGGCGCGCACGCAGCGGTTGCAGACGATGCACTTGGAAGGGTCGTAGGCGAAGTAGGGGTTGGACTCGTCCTTCTGGTCCTTCAGGTGGTTGGCGCCTTCGTAGCCGTAGCGCACGTTGCGCAGGCCGGTGACGCCCGCCATGTCCTGCAGTTCGCAGTCGCCGTTGGCGCCGCAAGTCAGGCAATCGAGCGGATGGTCGGAGATGTAGAGCTCCATCACGCCCTTGCGGATGTCCTGCAGCTTGGACGTCTGCGTCTTCACCTTCATGCCGGCTTCGGCCGGGGTGGTGCAGGAAGCGGGGTAGCCGCGGCGGCCTTCGATCTCCACCAGACACAGGCGACAGGAGCCGAAGGGCTCCAGGCTGTCGGTGGCGCAGAGTTTCGGCACCTGGATGCCGGCGTCGATCGCCGCGCGCATCAGGGAGGTGCCGGCGGGGACGGTGATGTCGCGGCCGTCGATGTTGAGGGTAACCTCGGCTTCGCTTTCGCGCGCGGGAGTGCCGTGGTCGATTTCAGTGTGCTTGAACATGATGGGGTCCTTTAGCTTACTTAAGCCGCGGCGCGGTCGTCGCTGGGAATACCGAAGTCTTGCGGGAAATGGTTGAGCGCCGAGAGCACCGGGTAGGGCGTCATGCCGCCCATGGCGCACAGGCTGCCGTTGACCATGGTGTCGCACAGGTCGCGCAGCAGGATCACTTGCTGGGCGCGGTTCTGGTTGGCGACGATCTTGTCGATCACTTCCACGCCGCGGGTGGAACCGATGCGGCAGGGGGTGCACTTGCCGCAGGATTCGATGGCGCAGAATTCCATCGCGTAGCGCGCCAGTTGCGCCAGGTCGGCGGACTCGTCATGCACCACCAGGCCGCCGTGGCCCACCACCGCGCCTACCTTGGCATAGGCTTCGTAGTCGATCGGGATGTCCCACTGCGATTCGGGCAGGTAGGTGCCCAGGGGACCGCCCACCTGCACGGCTTTCACGGGCTTGCCGGAAGCGGTGCCGCCACCGAATTCGTTTACCAGCGCGCGCAGCGTTACACCAAAGGCCAGTTCCACCAACCCGCCGTGCTTGATGTTGCCGGCAAGCTGGAACGGCAGGGTGCCGGTGGAGCGGCCGACGCCGTAGTTTTTGTAGAACTCCGCGCCTTGCGCCAGGATGGTCGGCGCCGCCGCGAAGGTCAGCACGTTGTTGATGATGGTGGGCTGGCCGAACAGGCCGACCAGCGCCGGCACCGGCGGCTTGGCGCGCACGATGCCGCGCTTGCCTTCCAGGCTTTCCAGCATCGCGGTTTCTTCGCCGCACACATACGAGCCGGCGGCCATGCGCGCTTCCAGTTCGAAGGCCTTGTCGCTGCCCAGCACATTGGGGCCGAGGAAACCGGCTTCGCGTGCTTTCGCAATCGCTTCGCGCAGCACCTGCACGGCGAGCGGGTATTCGGAGCGGATGTAGACGAAGCCCCTGGTCGCGCCGGAGGAAATCGCCGCGATCGCCATGCCTTCGATCAGCATGTAGGGATCACCCTCGATCACCATGCGGTCGGCGAAAGTGCCGGAGTCGCCTTCGTCGGCATTGCAGACGACGTATTTTTGCGGCGCCTTGGCTTGCGCCACGGTGCGCCACTTGATGCCGGCGGGAAAGGCGGCGCCGCCGCGGCCGCGCAGGCCGGAATCGAGAATGGCTTGCCAGATCGCGTCGGACTGCATGCCGACGGCGCGGCGCAAACCGGCCCAGCCGCCATGCGCTTCGTAATCGGCGAGCGACAGCGGATCGGTGACGCCGGCGCGGGCGAACGTCAGGCGCTGCTGCTTCTTGAGATACGCGATCTCTTCCACCAGGCCCAGACAGAGCGGGTGTTTTTTCTCGCCACGGACGAAACCGGCTTCGATCAGCTTGGGCACATCTTCAACGGCGACCGGACCGAAACCCACACGGCCTTCGGGCGTATCGACTTCGACCAGCGGCTCCAGCCACAGCATGCCGCGCGTGCTGGTGCGTACGATCTGCACATCGACGCCGCAGGCGGTGCATTGCGCCAGGATGGCATCGGCCACTTCATCGGCGCCCACCGCCAGGGCGGCGGAATCGCGCGAAACGTAGATCTTGCTCATGCCTGCGCCTCCAGGATCCGGTCGAGCTTTTGCGCGGTCATGCGCGCATGCAGCTTCTCGCCCACCATCAGCGCCGGCGATTGCGCGCACAGGCCCAGGCAGTACACCGGCTCGACGCTATAGGCGCCGTCGGCGGAGGCGCCATGCTCGCCGTGGCAGCCGAGCTTTTGCCTGGCGTGCGCCAGCAGTTCTTCACCGCCCATGGTGCGGCAGCTCTCGGCGCGGCACACCTGCACCACGCACTTGCCCGCGGGTTCGGAGCGGAAGTGGTGGTAATAGGTGATCACGCCGTGCACTTCGGCGCGCGACAGGTTGAGGGCGTCGGCGATCGGCTGCACCGCCTGCGGCGGGATGTAGCCGAGGCGCTCCTGCACACCGTGCAGGATGGGCAGCAAGGCGCCGTCCATCTGCTTGCGTTCGGCGAGCACCTGCTCAACCGCGGCATGGATGTCGGCCGGCGTCGGCGCGCCATGGGGCGCACCGAGCGGGGCGGCGGTAGCCGAACGCCCCGGCGAAAATTTGGGGGGGATGCTGCTCATCGCAAAAACCTCGAGTCTCGTTATGCGCGGAAGGGGCACGGCGTCTGCGCCGACGCACCGGTCTTCCCGCCTTGTTCATCGGCTGCGCGGCTTCGAAAGCCGGCGCGGCCTGCAGCCCAGGCTGCCTAGCTGCAGCGCGGTACTACGTTTCTGGTCACACTTATGGTCACACTTATGCCCATACATATGCTGACTAACGCATAAGATAGATACCCTATGCTGAGCTACACTAACACCCTAAATACGTGATAACAATATGAAACGGGCAGCCGTCCGGGTATGCTTGCTAGAGCATAAGAAGGTCATTCATGTTCAAGGTGTCGATCAAGCCGCAGTGGACCATCACGCGCCAGGAGACGCAGATCCTGCCGCGGCGCCTGATCGACCTTCTGGTGGACATTGACGAGCACGGCAGCATCGCCGCCGCCTGCGAGGCGGCCGGCACCTCCTACCGCTATGCCTGGGGCCTGTTGCAGGATGGCCAGGCGATGTTCGGCGCGCCGCTGGTGAACATGGCGCGCGGCAAAAGCGCCACCCTGACCGCCCTGGGCGAAAAGCTGGTGTGGGCCGACCGCCGGGTCGCCGCGCGCCTCTCCCCGGTGCTCGACAGCGTGGCTTCCGAGCTGGAAGTGGAAATCGCCCGCGCGCTATCGGAGTCGCCGCCGGTGATGCGCATCCACGCCAGCCACGGCTTCGCCATGGAGGCCCTGCGCGGCTTCATGATGCGCGCGCAGATTCCGGTGGACCTGAAATACCGCGGCAGCACCGAGTCGGTGACCTCGCTGGCCTCCGGCGGCTGCGACGTCGCCGGCTTTCACGTGCCGCTGGGCGAGTTCGAGCGGCCGGTGCTGGCCCATTACGCCCGCTGGCTCGATCCCGCCGGGCAGACCCTGATCAACGTGGCGACGCGCCGCCAGGGCCTGATGGTGGCGCGCGGCAACCCGAAGAAGATCTATGGCCTGGCCGACCTGGCGCGCGCCGACGTGCGCTTCATCAACCGCCAGCCGGGCTCGGGCACGCGCGTGCTGCTGGAAATGTTGCTGGCGCACGAAGGTATCGAGACGCGGCGCATCGATGGTTATGACACCGGCGAATACACCCATGCGGCGGTGGCGGCCTACATCGCCAGCGGCATGGCCGACGCCGGCTTCGGCGTGGAGACGCCGGCGCGCCAGTTCGATCTCGAATTCCTGCCGCTGCAGACCGAGCGCTACTTCCTCATCTGCAAGAACGAGGCGCTGGAACTGGCGCCGGTGAAAAGCATGCGGGAGATCCTGTCGAGCGCCGAATACCGCGCCAAGGTCAGCGCGCTGGCGGGCTACAACGGCGAGCGCGCCGGCGAGACCGAGGCGATCCGCCATGCCTTTCCGGAGTGGCCGGAGATCGTGCCGGAATAGGCGCGGCGCTGCGCCCGCGTCGATGACGCGGCCGGGCGGATAGCACTCTTGCGCAATTCACGCAGCGCCGCACCGCAGCGGCGTTTGCTGCTCTGGAAATGAAAAGGCCGCTGCCGGAACCCCGGCAGCGGCCTGTTTTTGCCTACGGCGCTTAGTGGAAGAACTTCGCCGCGCTGACCAGGGTGACATATACGCCCCAGATCAGCGGGATGCCCACCGCCAGCCAGGCCACCACGACGATCGCCGGGCTGGTGGCCGCGTTCGAGGCGGAGCCGGCGCCGACTTCGCTGGCGGCGGCGCGCTCGTGCGCCAGGCGCTTTTCCTCTTCCAGCTCGGCTTCGGTCATGAAGTACTTGGGATTGACCGGCTTGACCAGCAGGTTGCAGATGAAGCCGATCACCAGCATGCCGATCAGGATGTACATGGTCTGGTTGTACACCTGCGAGCGCGGGATGCCCATGTGGATCTGGTAGTCGCGCATGTAGTTGACCACCACCGGGCCGACGATGCCGGCGGCCGACCAGGCGGTGAGCAGGCGCCCGTGGATGGCGCCCACGTTCTGCGTGCCGAACAGGTCGGCCAGGTACGCCGGCACGGTGGAGAAGCTGCCGCCGTACATCGACAGGATGATGCACACGGCGCCGACGAACAGGAGCTTGCTGCCGGCGCCGGCGGAAGCCGGCAGGCTGGCATACAGGATCGCGCCCAGCACGAAGAAGATGAAGTAGGTCATCTTGCGGCCGAAGAAGTCGGACATCGAGGCCCAGAAGAAGCGCCCGCCGATGTTGAACAGCGAGAGCAGCGCGGTGAAGCCGGCGGCAACGCCGGCGATCGCCGCCAGCTGGGTCTTGTCGAGCTCGGTGAATTTCTGCGGCACGTTGATCAGCGCCCCGCCGAACACTTCCTGCAGCATCGGGCTGGCCATGCCGATCACGCCGATACCGGCGGAAACGTTCATGCACAGCACCAGCCACACCAGCCAGAACTGCGGAATGCCCCAGACGCGCTTTACGTGCACGTGGCCCTTGGTGATCATGGTGTTGGAGGCCTTGGTCACCGGCGGGGTCCAGCCGGCCGGGGTCCAGCCGGTGGCGGGAATGCGGTAGCCGAAGGCGCCGCCGATCATGAACACGAAGTAGATCAGGCCCATGACGACGAAGGTCTGCCATACGCCGACGTCGCTGCCGCCGGCGAAGTTCCTGATCAGGAGCGCCGCCAGGGGCGAGCCGATCATCGCGCCGCCGCCGAAGCCCATGATGGCCATGCCGGTGGCCATGCCGCGCCGGTCAGGGAACCATTTGATCAGGGTGGACACCGGGCTGATGTAGCCCAGGCCCAGTCCGATGCCGCCGATGACCCCGGAGCCCAGCACCATCAGCCAGAACTGGTGGATCGAAATGCCGAAGGCGGAGATCAGCATGCCGCCGCACCAGCACAATGCCGCCAGCACGCCGGCCTTGCGCGGGCCGGCATGCTCGAGCCAGCCGCCCCAGATCGCCGCGGCGCTGCCGAGGAAGACGAAAAAGATGATGAACATCCAGCCCAGGGTGGAGACATTCCAGTTGCAGTCGGTGGCGAAGAATTCGCCCAGGCCCGGCGAACAGGCCGCTGCGCCGGGTAATGATTTCGACAACGGCAGCCAGAACACCGAAAAGCCGTAGGCCATGCCGATGCACAGGTGAATCGCCAATGCGGCCGGCGGCACCAGCCAGCGGTTGTAGCCGGCCCCCGCGATGGTTCTTTCCTTTGAAAGCAACCCTGCTTCTTCTCCACGCCCTGTTTGCGCTCCCGCGGCAACAGATGACATATCGTCTCCTTTGTGAATTACGGCGACACCATGCGTGCGGCGTCACTCGTGTTAACGCCCTCGCAGGCCCCGGTATTCCCATACGGCCTGTATCGGTTTGCGGATTTCCCTCCCGCAAGTCTGCTGTTACGCAGACCGCCGCATTACATCATATGCGGCGATAAATAAATATGGGGAGTAACGCTAATGACGCGACGCAGCAGCATATGCGTTCATGTTCATAAATTCGCGCGATCGTGCAAGCTGCGGATCGTCCAACGAACATACTGGACCGGTCAGCAATAGCATGCATTGATGCGTTTGCGCGTTACGCGTTACGTCATCCATGCAGTCATCATCACGCGCCGGCATTGCGCCGGCGCGCAGGGTGCGTCAGCGCCAGTAGAACGGCGCGTTGTAATAGTTGTGCAGTTCGGTGGCCCAGCGTTCGTCGGCCATCGATGGCCAGTTGGCCTTGTCGAAGCCGGGCGCGGATTCGAGGCGCTCCTTGGAGACGTCGAGCACGAAGCGCTTGTTGGCGGCGTCGATGCGCAAGGCCTGCCAGGGGATGGCGAGCAGCTTGTCGCCGATACCCAGGAAACCGCCGACGGAGAGCACGGCGTAGGCCACGCGCCCGGTGGGCACGTCGATCATGATCTCGTCGATGGTGCCGAGCTTGTCGCCGGCCATGTTGACCACGCTGTCGCCTTCCAGCGTGCTGGCGGCCATCACGCGCGGGCCGGGGCCGGTCTTGGGGTTCCAGTAGCTGGTGCCGGGTTGGAGGTTGACGTCCTGTTCGCGCACGTCCTGTGGGTTGAGGCCTTCCGAAAAGCCGTTCAGGTGGCGGTCTTCGCTGCGGGTGTAGGTTTCCATGTGGGCTCCTTGGGTCTCTGTCCGGTTGGGTTTGACGCGGCAGCGCCAACTCGGCGCAGCGCGCGTCGCCGTAACGGGAAATGAGCAAGCCATGCGCCCGCGTGCGGGCGCATGGCGCACGGAAAAAGACGGCGGCGGCGCGGGCGCGCCGGTAAATCCTGCGCGCCTGCGGCTAGCGCGGCAGGCGCACTTCGAACACCGTGCGGTCGGCCTCCGAGTGCACTTCGATGTTGCCGCGATGCGCGGCGACGATCTGCTGCACGATGTACAGGCCCAGGCCCAGGCCATCGGCCGGACCGGCTTCGCGCGAGCCGCGGCGGAAGGGGTCGAAGATGTGCGGCAGCAGGTCGTGCGGAATGGCGCCGGGGTTTTCCACCCGCAGGCGCACGCAGTCGCGCTCGCCGCCGTCGAGCACCACCAGTATCTCGCCGCCGGCTTCGCCATGCTGCTGCGCGTTGCCCACCAGGTTGGCGAGCGCCTGGCCGAGGCGGTTGCCGTCCCAGTGGCCGGCAAGGGTGCCGTGGCGCTCGATGCACAGCGGCTTCTCCGGGGCGGCGCCGGCGCGCTCTTCCAGTACGCGGGTGGCGATCTCGCCCAGGTCGGCCGGCTCGCGATCGAGCGGAATGCCGCCCGCCAGGCGGGCGCGGGCGAGGTCGAGCAGGTCGTCGATCATGCGCGCCATGCGCGTGCCGCCGGCGACGATGCGGCGCGCCGCCTTTTGCGATTGCTCGCTGGGCGCGGTCTTGTCGAGCAGCTCGGCGTAGTTGACTATCGCCGCCAGCGGCGAGCGCAGGTCGTGGCCGAGGGTGGCGACGAACATCTCGTTGAAGCGCAGGGTCTCGCTGCGGATCTGCAGCTCGCGCGCCAGTTGCTGCTTCTGGCGGTAGAGCTGGAAGAACACCTCGGCCTTGTTGATCAGGATGCGCGGCTCGATCGGCTTGTGCAGGAAATCGACCGCGCCGCTTTCGTAGCCGCGGAACATGCGCTGCTCGTCGCGGCCGGAGGCGGTGACGAAGATCAGCGGGATGTGGCGCGTGCGCTCGCTGCCGCGCATCAGCTCGGCCAGCTCGAAGCCATCCATTTCCGGCATCTGCACGTCGATCAGGGCCAGCGCCACTTCGTGCACCAGCAGCAGTTCGAGCGCCTGCGGGCCGGAACGCGCGGTGACGATTTCCAGGTCCTCGCGCTTGAGCAGCGCCGAGAGGGCCAGCAGGTTTTCCTCCAGGTCGTCGACCAGGAGGCACTTGATGCGTTCGCCTTGTGGCGCGGGGTTCATCTCGTCGGTCCTCATTGCAGCCCGGCCAGGAATGCCGCCAATTCGGTGAGGGTCAATACAAATTCGGCATCCGGCACCCTTTGCAGCGCTGCCGCCGGCATCAGCGACGACTGCGCGCTTTCCGGCCGCTGCACCACGGCGACGCCGCCGGCGGCCCGCACCGCGGCCAGGCCGTCGGCGCCGTCGTGATTCGCCCCGGTGAGCACCATGCCGAGCAGGCGCTCGCCGTAGACGTCGGCCGCCGATTCGAACAGCACGTCGATCGACGGGCGCGAGAACTGCACCGGCTCATCCGAGGATAGCGCAAGCACCGGGCCGCGCTCGCCGCCATTGTCCACCAGAAGATGGTAATCGGGCGGGGCGAAGTAGATCACGCCGGGCTCGATCGGCCGCTTGTCCTCGGCCTCTTCCACTTTCAGCGCGCAGCGGGCGGCGAAGATTTCGGTGAGCAGGCTAGGGCGGTCGCGCGGCAGGTGGATCACCACCAGCACGGCGGCGGCGAGGCCCGCCGGCAGCGCCGGCAGGAGTTGCGAGAGCGCCTCGATGCCGCCGGCGGAGGTGCCGATGACGATGGCGTCGAGCCGGCCGTCGAGCACGGGCTTTTCGCGGACGGCGGCCGGGGGCGCGGCGCTCATGACGCACTCCGCTTCTGGTAGACGCGCTCTTCGCGCGAGAGCTCCTCGAAATCGCCCGAGTAGGCGGAGAAGCGCAGCGATTCCTTGGCGCCGATGCCGAGAAAGCCGCGCCGCACCAGGGAATCGCGGAATAGCTCGACGGCGCGGTCTTGCAGGGGGCGGTTGAAATAGATCAGCACGTTGCGGCAGGACACCAGTTGCATTTCGGCGAATACGTGATCGGTGGCGAGGCTGTGGTCGGAGAAGACGAGATGCTGCTTGAGCTGCTTGTCGAACACGGCGCGGCCGTAGGCGGCGGTGTAGTAATCCGACAGTGAGGAATGGCCGCCGGAGCGGCGATGGTTTTCGGTGAAGCCGGCCAGGCGCTCGGCCTCGTAGACGCCAGCCTCGGCGGTCTGCAGGGCCTGCGGGTTGATGTCGGTGGCGTAGATCATGCTGCGTTCCAGCAGCCCTTCCTCCTGCAGCATCACCGCCATCGAATAGGCCTCTTCGCCGGTGGCGCAGCCGGCCACCCAGATCTTCAGCGACGGATAGGTGCGCAGCACCGGCAGCACCTTCTCGCGCAGCGCCTTGAAATACCCGGGGTCGCGGAACATCTCGCTCACCTGCACGGTGAGGAAATTCATCAGGACCGGAAAGACTTCGGGGTCGTGCAGCACGCGCCCCTGCAATTGCGTCAGCGTCTTGCAGTTGAAATGCGACATCGCCGCGCGCATGCGGCGCTTCAGCGAGGCGCCGGCATAGCCGCGGAAGTCGCTGTGGTACTTGAGGTACACGGCCTCCAGCAGGAGCTGGACTTCGATGTCGAAGTCCTTCTCCGGCTCGCGGCCGTGGCGCTTTTCTATTTGGGCATCCATACCCGCACCAGGGACAGCAGTTTCTCGACGTCCAGCGGCTTGGCGATGTAGTCGTTCGCGCCGGCGGCCAGGCATTTTTCCTGGTCGTCCTTCATCGCCTTGGCGGTGAGCGCGATGATGGGAAGCTTTTTCCACTCCGCCTTCTTGCGTATCTCGCGCATGGCGGTTAAGCCATCCATCTCCGGCATCATGATGTCCATCAGCACCAGGTCGATGCCGCTGGGGCCGATGATGTCGAGGCGCGCCAGGGCATCGAGCGCCTCGCGGCCGTTGCGCGCCAGTTCCACCTTCAGGCCCTTGGGTTCGAGCACCGCCGAGAGCGCGAAGATGTTGCGCACGTCGTCTTCCACCACCAGGATGCGCCGGCCGTCGAGCACTTCCTCGCGGTCGCGCACGGCCTTGAGCATGCGCTGGCGGTCCAGCGGCAGGCTGGACTCGACCTGGTGCAGGAACAGCGTGACTTCGTCGAGCAGGCGCTCGGGCGAGCGCGCGTCCTTGATGATGATGGAGCGCGAATGGCGCCGCAGGCGTTCCTCTTCCTCGCGCGTCAGGCTGCGGCCGGTGTAGACGATCACCGGCGGGAAGGAGGTGCCGTCCTGCGCGGCCATCTTCTCCAGCAGTTCGTCGCCGGAGAGGTCGGGCAGTTGCAGGTCCATCACCATGCAGTCGAAGGTGGAGCGCTGCAGTTCGATCAGCGCGGCGGCGCCGGTCTGCACGCCGGTGATCTGCACGTCGGGCGCTTCCAGCAGGTGGCGGATCGATTCGCGCTGGCGCTCGTCATCTTCCACCACCAGCACGCGGCGCATGCTTTGCGAAGACTTGGCCTCCAGCCGGCGGAAAGCTTCGACCAGCTGCTCGCGGTTCACCGGCTTCAACGCATAGCCGACGGCGCCGCGTTCCAGCGCCTCCTGGCTGTAGTCCATCATCGACACCACGTGCACCGGGATGTGGCGCGTCATCGGGCTGTGCTTCAGGCGGTCCAGCACCGACAGGCCGGTGTGGTCCGGCAGGCGCATGTCGAGCAGGATGGCGCTGGGGCGGTACATGGCGGCGGCGGTGACGCCGTCGTTGGCGGTCTGCGCGGCCACGCACTGGAAGCCCATTTCGTGCGCCATGTCGCGCAGGATGGCGGCGAAGTGGATGTCGTCCTCGATCACCAGGATCAGGCGGGCATTGGCGGCCAGCTTGTTGCGGTCGTCCTCGATCAGCGGCGCGGCGAGCGTGCCCAGCGGCGCCGGCGCGGAAAGCGGGCGGCCTGCGGCGGGCGCGGCCGGCAGCGGCGCGGCGGGGGCGGCCGGCGCAGCGGCGGGCGCGGAGACACGCGGCAGCTCGCCCGGCCTGCGCTCGCCGGAGGTGATCTCGGCCACGCGCAGCGGCACGGTAAGGGTGAACACGCTGCCTTCGCCGGGCATGCTTTGCAGAGCGATGTCGCCGCCCAGCAGGCGCGCCAGGTCGCGCGAGATCGTCAACCCCAGGCCGGTGCCGCCGAAGCGCCGGTGCGCGCTGCCATCGACCTGCTGGAAGGCCTCGAACACCAGTTCCTGCTTGTCGGCGGGAATGCCGATGCCGCTGTCGCGCACTTCGAAGCCGGCCATGTCCGGCCCGGCGGCGAAGCAGCGCAGGCTGACGCTGCCGCTCTCGGTGAATTTCACCGCGTTCGACAGCAGGTTTTTCAGCACCTGGCCCAGGCGCTGCGCGTCGGTCTCGATGCGCGCCGGGCAGCCGGGGTCGAAACTGGTTTGCAGCTTCAGGCCTTTTTGCGCCGCCATCGGCTCGAACGCCGCGGCCAGTTCGGCCACGGTCTTTTTCATGTCCACCGTGTCGCGCAACACCTCGACCTTGCCGGCCTCGATCTTCGACAGGTCGAGAATGTCGTTGATCAGCACCAGCAGGTCGTTGCCGGCGGAGTGGATGGTCTGGGCGAACTTCACCTGCTCGGTACTGAGGTTGCCGTCCTTGTTCTCGGCCAGGAGGCGCGCCAGGATCAGGGTGGAGTTGAGCGGGGTGCGCAACTCGTGGCTCATGTTGGCGAGGAACTGGCTCTTGTAGGTGCTGGCGCGTTCGAGATCCGCGGCCTTTTGCGTCATCTCGGCTTCCGAGCGCGTCAGCTCGTCCTTCTGGTGCTCCAGCAGCTGCGCCTGTTCCTCCAGTTGCGAATTGGTCTGCTCCAGCTCGGCCTGCTGCGATTCGAGCTGGACTTGCGAAGTCTTGAGCGCGCGGCCCTGTTCTTCCAGCTCTTCGTTGGAGACGCGCAGCTCTTCCTGCTGCGCCTGCAATTCCTCCGACTGGCGCTGCGTTTCCTCCAGCAGTTCCTCCAGGCGCGCGCGGTCCTTGATGGTGCGGATGGCAATCGCCGTGATCTCGGAGACGCGGTCCAGCAATTCGCGGTCGGCGGCATTCAGCCGGCGGAAAAAGCCCAGTTCGAGGGCGCCGTAGACGATGCCTTCGGCCACCGCCGGCGCCGCCAGCAGTTCGCCCGCGGACGACTGGCCGGTGGAGGAGTTGACCATCAGGTAATTCGCCGGCACGTCCGTCACGTGCAGGGCGCGGCGCTCGCGCACCGCCTGGCCGAGCAGGCCGTCGCCGGGGTGCAGCGGGGTTTCGCGCAGCGCCGGCGGCAGGGCGAAGGCGGCGTGGCGGCGCATGCGCCCGCCGCCCTCGTCCATATACAAGGCGCCGACCTGGGCGCCGAGGTAATGCACCAGGAAAGTCAGCACCTTTTCACCCAGGCCGTCGAGCTTCTGCTCGCCCTGCACGGCGTTGGAGACACCCATCTGGCCGTTGCGCAGCCAGGTCTCGCGCTCGCGCGCCTGGTAGTCGCGCGAGGTCATGAGGCCGGCGGCGGCGATCAGCACCAGCAGCAGCGCGCCGCCGCCCAGGGTGAAGTTGGCGGCGAAGGTGGCGGCGTCTTCCGCCTCGCGCTCGCGCCGGGCCAGCTCGGCGCGTTCCTGTTCCTCGGCGTGGGTGACGGTGGCGCGCAGGCGGTCCATGTATTCCTTGCCGCGGTCGGAGCGCACCTGTTCGAGCGCGGCGGCGTGGTTGCCGGCGCGTGCCACCGCGATGGTCTCGGCCAGCTCATTCATTTTCAGGCGCACCAGGTCGCTCATCACGTTGTTGACGCGGTTGAGCTGGGCGGGATTGCTGGCATTGAGCGCGCGCAGGCGGCTCATGGCATCGCCCAGGTTGGCGCGCGCGGCGGTGTAGGGCTCGAGGTAGCGCTCTTCGCCCGCCAGCAGGTAGCCGCGCTGCGAAGTCTCGGCGTCTTTCAGCAGCGAGATCACCACCTCGAACTGGTTGATCACATCGTTGGTGTGATTGACCGCCTCGGCCGACTCGTTGCTGGTTTGTAGCGCCCGGTAGGACAAGAGGATGATCAGCAGCAGCGCCAGCACGGCCAGCACGAAGCCGCCGAGAATGTGCGAAGGCAGGGGTTGGCGCGAACGGCCGGGCGCGCTGCCGGTGGCAGCGCGGTTCTGGTCAGTCAAGATGGTCTCCCGTTCCGGTGTTTTGAATAGGGCGCGCGCCTATGCGAACGGCATCAGCCATGCGCACCAGGTGGATTTCCTTGTGCGATTTACGCAAGCCTTGTTCCCTGTTTTACCGGTTTGGCAAAATTTACACGCCCGGACAAACACAATCCGGGAAATGCTCCCCTCGAAAAATGGCCACTGCATGGCTGTAGCGGCCGGCACGCACGCGAATGCGCAGGCCCCTGTTGCAAAGGCCGGGCCAATTACGGCTTTCCACCTATACCGGATCGACAGCCGCCCTGCCATCAGCCGGCCTGGCCGATCTCCAGGCGCTCGATCTGGCCCTGCGCGTTCAGGCGGAATTTGAAATAAGTATTGAAATCGCCCCAGGTATCGCTGTGAAACGGGCCGTAGATGTCGCGCCCGTGGTTTTCCACGCGGTCGATGCCGAGAAAGCGTTCCTTGCCAATTTCGCGCGAGAACGCTTGCAGGTCGCGCGGCGCACCGTCGTCCAGCAGGGTGGCGCCGGGCGCGAAATGCGCCAGCCAGGCGTTGAGGTCGGGCTTTTGCCAGGCTTCGAAGGCGGCGCGGACGACGGGGTCGGTGATGCGGCGGGTATCCATGGGGTGGGGTGTTTGTCGCGGGGCACAAGGGGTGGAACCGCGCGGCGATTGCCCGGTATCATCGGCGGCAGGCACCATCCATTATGACGAAACCGGCGTAGAGCCTGGTTGGCGCGCCCGATCCGGCGCCCCCCGCGCATCACCACATCCATCCCATGTCCGCCACTCCCACCGTTCTGCTGCTGCCCGGCCTGATGTGCGATGCCCAATTCTGGACCGCGCAGCGCGCGGCGCTGGCGCAAATCGCGCCGGTGCAAATCGCCGCGTATCCCGGGCTTTGCTCGATTGCGGCGATGGCGCAACAGGCGCTGGCGATGGCCGATGGCCCGCTGGTGGTGATCGGCCATTCGATGGGCGGACGCGTCGCGCTGGAGGTGGTGCGCCAGGCGCCGCAACGCATCGTCGGCCTCGCGCCGCTCAACACCGGCATCCACACCCGCCGCCCGGGCGAGGAGGAAAAGCGCGCCGCAATGGTGAAGCTGGGTTACGAGCAAGGCATGGCCGCGCTGGCCGACCTGTGGGTGCCGCCGATGGTCGATCCACGCCGCGCCGCTGACGCGCAGCTGCTGGCGCCGATGAAGGCGATGGTGCTGCGCGCCACGCCTGAACAGCATGAATGCCAGATCCGCGCCCTGCTGGATCGCCCCGACCCGCGCGAGGTGCTGCCGCGCATCACCTGCCCCACGCTTGTGATGGTGGGCCGGCAGGACCAGTGGAGCCCGCTGGCGCAGCACGAGGAAATCGCCGCCCTGATCCCGCGCGCGAAACTTGTGGTGATCGAGGACGCCGGCCACATGTCGCAAATGGAGCAGCCGCAAACCACCAGCGCGGCGCTTACGCAATGGCTGCGCGACGACGTGCCAGGCCAAGCGTAAAGTAGCGCGATGGACGCCGACCGCATTCCGGACACGCCGCTGTTCGACCGCAAGCGCCAGCTGGCCGGCTACCGCCTGAACAAGATGGCGATGGGCCTGGGCGAGCCGGCCAACCGCGCCGCCTTCAAGGCGGACGAAGCCGCGTATCTCGACCGCTTCGGCCTGACGCCGGAGCAAAAGCAGGCAGTGCTGGCGCGCAACTGGCGCGAGATGGTGCGCCTGGGCGGCAACCTGTTTTTCATCCTGAAGATTTCGGCCGTGGACCCGGTGCGCATCACCGAGATCGGGGCGCACCAGGCCGGCATGGAGCACACCGCCTTCCTGCGCGAGCGCCTGGGGAAGAGCCTCTGATGGCGACGATCATCGGCGGCCTGGGCACCTCGCACATCCCCTCGATCACCGCGGCGCTCGACAAGGGGTTGCGCGACACGCCGGAGTGGAAGCCGTTTTTCGACGGCTACATTCCCGCACAGCAATGGGTGCGCGAGCACAAGCCCGACGTGGCGGTGGTGGTGTTCAACGACCACGGCAATTCGATGTTCCTCGACCGCGTGCCGACCTTCGCGGTGGGCACGGCGGAACAGTACAAGCCGGTGGACGAGGGCTGGGGCCGGCGCCCGATTCCGGACTTCCGGGGCGCACAGGATTTCGCCTGGCACCTGGTCGATACCCTGGTGGAAAACAGTTTCGACCCGACCATCCTGCAGGAGATCGAAGTCGATCACGGCTTGCAGACGCCGATGGAACTGTTCTGGGGCCGGCCGGCGGGAGAAGGCGCGCAATGGCCGGTGCGCGTGGCGCCGATTTTCGTCAACGTGATCCAGTACCCGATCCCGTTGCCTTCGCGCTGCTACGCCTTCGGCAAGATATTGCGAAAGGCGATCGAAAGCTATGAGAGCGACGAGCGCTTCGTGGTGCTGGGCACCGGCGGCCTGTCGCACCAGTTGCAGGGCGCGCGCGCCGGCTTCGTCAACCCGCCGGCGGATGCGCAATTCCTGCGCGACATCGCCGCCGATCCGCACAAGCTGGCCTCCTGGAGCCGCGAGCAATATGTGGAAACTTTCGGCAGCGAAGGGGCGGAGCTGATCATGTGGCTGGTGATGCGCGGCGCGCTCAACGAAACGGTCGAGGTGATGCACCGGCACTACCGGGTACCGACCTCGATGACCGGCGCCGGCATGATCGTGCTGGAGAATCGCTGAAGCCGGAAGAAAAACGGAGCGCTAACGCGCTCCGTTCCCCGGCTTCTTTTCAGCCTTACGCCTGCAAGGCCTTCTTGACCCGCTCCGGCGTCAGCGGATAACGGCGGATGCGCACCCCGGTCGCGTCCGCCACCGCGTTGGCGATGGCCGGCGGAAAGCACGGCATCGCCGGCTCGCCGGCGCCGCCCATCGCCTTGTCAGGCCGGTTGAGCACGACGTAGTCCATCTTGCCCGGAATGTCGGCGATGTTGGCGATGCGGTAGCTGCCCCAGTCCACGCTGGTGACGCTCTTGTCGTCGAAATGCACTTCTTCATAGAGCGCGCGGCTGATCGCCTGCATGGTCTGGCCTTCGAGCGAGGCGTGGATGCCGGTGGGGTTGATCACCAGGCCGCAGTCGAAGGCGACGGCGACCCGCTTCACCCACACGCGCCCGGTCTTCTTGTTCACCTCGACCTCGAGGGCCACCGAAGTGAACGAGCCGTAGCCCGCGTGCACCGCGATGCCGCGCCCGGTCACCACGTCGCCGCTTTGCGGCTCGCGCGCGCCACGCGGCTGCCAGCCGAGCTTCTCGGCGGCGGCCTTGAGCACCGCCAGCTCGCGCGGGTTTTGCAGGTGCTTGAGGCGGAATTCCACCTGGTCCATGCCGGCGGCGATCGCCACTTCATCGACAAAGCATTCCTGGCCGAAGGCGGTCTGCATCTCCTGCGGCGCGCGCATGTGCGCGGTGCGCATCGGCGAAGCCTCCTGCAGGTAGGGCGGCACCGTCTCCCACCAGTGCACGTGGGCGGGAAACTTGTAGCTGTCTTCCGGCACGTTGAAGTTGAAGGAATTCCACTTCTTGTGCCCGGTGAGCATGCCGACCAGCGTGTGCTCCGGGCCTTCGGAGTTGAATTTCACGTCCCAGCCGTTGAAGCCCTTGGCCTTGAATTGCCAGCCGGTGACGTTGTTGGCCTCATCCAGCCCGGCCTTCATGCTGATCACCGCCGCCGGCGCCTTCGGATCCCAGGCCATGCCCTCGGCGCGACTCCATTGCATGCGCACCGGGCGGCCGAAGGCCTGCGACAGCAGGGCGGCCTCGTACGGCGCCTCGTCCGCATCGCTGCGGCCGTAGGAGCCGGCGCCGTGCATCCACTTGACCTGTACTTTTGCCGGGTCCATGCCGAGGAACTTGGCGATGCCGTCGCGCTGGTAATGCGGCTTTTGCGTGTCCGACCAGATATTGGCCTGACCGTCCTTTACGTCGGCCACGCCGCAGGAAGCGCTGATGCGCGCATGCGACTGGAAGCAGCATTCGTAATCGGCCTCGATCACGCGCTTGGAGGCAGCCAGCGCCGCCTGCGTGGGCTTCTCGTCCCACGCCTTCTTGCCGCCGAACATCGGCACGGCATTGGCGAAGGTCGGCGTCGCCGCGCGAATGTAGTCGAAGGTCTTTTCCTCGCCGCCGCCGAGTGCCGGCGGCACTTCGCTCCAGGTCACCTTGAGCCGGCGCGCGGCGCTGATGGCCTGCCACTCGCTCTCCGCCACCACGGCGACAAAGCCGCCCTTGATGAAATGCTTCGCCCCCGGTATTGATGCGATGGACGCCGCATCCACCTCCAGCGGCATCGCCCCCGCCACCGGCGGGCGCACCGCACGCGCATGCAGCAGGTGCGCAGGAAGGATGTGGGCGGTGAAATGCTCGGTCGCGATGATCTTGTCGGCAATGTCGGCGCGCTTGTAGCCCTTGCCGACGATCTTGTACTGCGATACATCTTTCGGCTTGGCCAGGCCCTGCACGTTCATCGTATTGCCGACCTGGTTGTTCCACTTCAGCGGCGTGTTGAAGGTCTTGCCGCCGACCAGCTGCGCATAGGTCACGCCCTTGGCCGGCTCGGCCACCACGAACACCCGGCCGTTTTCCACCGTCAATGCCGCGGCCGGCACGCCCAGTTGCGTGGCGGCGGATTCCACCAGCACGCGCCGCGCTTCGGCGGCCGCATTGCGCAGCGCATTGCCGCCCAGGCGCACGCCGGTGCTGCCGCTGCCGCCGCCCTGGTTGGGAGAGAGGCGCGTGTCGCCCATGGTGACGCTCACCGCGCCCATCGCCACGTCGAGCTCTTCGGCGACGATTTGCGCATAGGCGGTGTCCAGTCCCTGGCCGCAATCCATCTTGCCGGAGTTGACGATCACCGAGCCATCCGCGTTGATGCGGATCCAGGTATCGAGCGCGGTGGGCGGTGGCCCGACGATCACCGGCGGCGCTGCGGGCGCGCCTTGCGCGAAAGCGTCCCCGATGAAAAAGCTTCCCTGGGCGCCGACGACCAGCGCCCCGGTGGCTTGCAGGAATTCACGGCGATTGAGAGTGAGGTTGCTCATGGTTCTCTCCTTCACGCCTGGCCCGCGGGCGCGGACTTGGCTTGCGTCACGGTGATGTGCGTCGCCGGGTCCTGCGCGCGCGGCGCGCCGCTCATCGTCGCCGCTGCCGTTTTCACCGCGCGGATGATTGCGATGTGGGTGCCGCAGCGGCACTGCACGTTGGCAAACGCGTCATGAATCTGCGCGTCGGTCGGCTTGGGATTTTTCTCCAGCAAGGCCACGGTGTGCATCACCCAGCCGTTGGCACAGTAGCCGCACTGCGCCGCCTGTTCCTCGATGAAAGCGGCCTGCACCGGGTGCGGCTTGCCGTTTTTCGGCAGCCCGTCGAGGGTGCGGATCTTCTTGCCCACCACGGCGGAGGTCGGCGTCACGCAGGAACGCGTCGCCACCCCGTTGACCAGCACCGTGCAGGTGCCGCATTGCGCCAGGCCGCAGCCGAAGCGCGGGCCCTTGAGATGCAATTCACCGGTCAAGGGGTAGAGCAGCGGCTCGTCGGCCGCGGCGTTGACGGTGCGCTGCGCACCGTCAACGTTGAGGGTGTATCGGGGCATTGTCTTCCTCCTGGTTGTGATCCGGCGCGTGACCGGTGGAGTGGCCGCTGAAAGCGAGTCCGGCGGGTACACGTTGTACGCCCAAGGAGGGGGGCTGGCAAGCGGGCGGCGCGGACTGCCTACTTGCTTGTTCAGGCAATGTCGATGTCGCAGCGCACGGTCGCGTGCTGATGCGGAAAAGAAAAAGCCTTCCCGCTGGTGAAAGCGGGAAGGCTTCGAACGCTGCTGCGCGGGGCTTAGTTCCAGTCGCCGCCACCACCACCCGAACCGCCACCGTCGTCCCACGAGGAGCCGTCGGAGATGCCGAAGTCGGTGCCGCCCATGTCATCGTTGACCGGCGGCGAATCGGGGATGCTCTGGAACGGCGCGTAGCCGTTGTCGCTGAAATTGTTCGACGCGGCGCGATGCCCGCCGTCGGTCATGTGATGGATCAGCTCTTCACCGGCGGCAATCCCCGCGCCCACCGCGGCGCCGGTGGCCAGGCCGCCAAGAATCTGCGAACCCATGCCGGGCGCGGGCGCGCCGTAGCCGGGCATCGGGGCATAACCGGGCGCCGGGCCGTAGCCGGGGGTCGGGCCATAAGGCGCGGGCCCCCCTTGTTGATACACCGGGCCGCCGTAGCCGCCCGAAGGCGCGCTGCGCCGGGTCATCAGACGCGCCGCCCAGGCGATGAACAGCACCAGGAAGATACCGGCAAGCACCAGGCCCCAAGGAAAGCTGGAGGAGGCGGCGGCCGGCGCGACGCTCGAAGTGTGCTGGGCGCGCATGCCGTTATTGGCGGCCGGCTTGTCGAGAATGCCGCGCAGTTCGGACACCGACTGCGCGCTGGCGAACGGCAGGCCGGGGCTGAGTTTTTCAGCGGCGGCGAGTTCAGTGCGCGCCTCGTGCAGCTTGCCCTGCTTGGCCAGCAGGTCGGCTTCGACGTAATGCGCCTTGCCGCTGTTGGGATGGGCCTGCAGCACTTCGTGGATCATGCGCTGCGCATCGTCCATATGGCCGGCCTCGGCCGCCTGGTAGATTTCGTGCACCGTGGGTTCGGCGGCAAAGGCGGGGGTGCCGGCAAAAGCAAAAGCCAGCACCAGGGCTGCGGAAAAACCGGCAAGCAACTGTTTCATTTGGCCTCCTGACCAAAACGGGCGACAGACGCCCATGCCTGGCGATATGGGGACACAAAACCCGCGTTCCAAGTAGGGAAACCGGGTGAAGTGGTAACAAATCGTGACAGGCGCAATCCACGGATCATATTCCTTGGACTGCGTGGCGGGGAATCAGTTTTGCCGCCGGGAGGTTTATTCCGGCCGCCCAGCCAGCGGCAATGCGGGCCGCAGACCCGCCGCCCGCCACTCCTGCGGCGGGCACGCGCCTTTAATCTTCGCGGATATTGCGCTCGCGGATGATCACGGTATAGCGCTTCAGGTCCTTTTGCACCTGGTCGGCGAAGGCCGCCGGGGTCAGCGGCTCGGGCTCGGCGCCGATGGCGTGGATCTGCGTTTGCAGCGCCGGGGTGGCGAGCTGGCGGTTGATTTCCGCGTTCAGGCGGTTGACGATTTCCGGCGGCGTGCCGCCGGGGGCGAACACCCCGTGGGTGGTGCCGGCATCGAACCCCGGCAGGCCGGCTTCGGCCAGTGTGGGAATGTCGGGAAACAGGGGCGAGCGCTTCAGGCTGCCCACCGCCAGCATGCGCAGGCGGCCGGCACGCACGTGCTGGAAGGAGATGCCGGGGTCGAAATAAAAGTCGATGTGCCCGGCCATCAGGTCCTGCAAGGCGGGCGCGGCGCCGCGATACGGCACGTGCACCACGAACAGGCCGGCCTGGCTTTTGAGCATTTCGCCGGCGATGTGCAGGCCGGTACCGTTACCGGCGGAGCCGTAAGTGAGCTTGCCCGGGCGTTCCTTCACATAGGCCAGGAATTCGCGCAAGTCCTTCGGCGGCAGGCCGGCGCGCTCGACCAGGAACAGGGCGATGCGCGCGATCGAGGCCACCGGGGTCAGATCCTTCACCGGGTCGAAGGGCATTTTTTGCATCGCCGGGGTGATGGCGACGGTGCTGCCGGCGGTCATCAGCAGGGTGTAGCCGTCGCCGGCCGACTTGGCGACAGCGTCCGCGCCGATCAGGCCGCTGGCGCCGGCGCGGTTTTCGATCACCATCGGCTGGCCCAGCGCCGTGCCGACGGCGGGCGCGAAGACGCGCGCCAGTACGTCGGGCGAGCTGCCCGGCGGGTAATTGACGATCAGCTTGATCGGCCGGGTGGGCCAGGCGGTTTGCGCCTGCGCCGGGCACATGCCGGCGCTCAGTGCCAGCGCCGCGCAGGCGAAAATCCCGCGCCGCATCGCGGCACGCTTGGATGCCAATTTCATGTCACCTCCTCTTTGGGTTGGAACGGGCTGGCCGGTATTCCGGCTCTACGCTTCGACCGGCAAGCCGGTGAAATTCTCGGAAAACGCACGCCGCCCGGCGTCCGTTCCCGTCATGTAGTTGAGTTCGGCGCGCTGCATTTTGCGGGTGAAGCTGCCATCGGCTTCGAAGCGATGCACCATGGTGCAAAGCCCGGCGGAAAAGCGGTGCACCAGCCACATGCGCTTGAGACAAATGGCCGAGTAGTTGTCGAGACCCTGCGCATCGCCCTCCCGGTAATAGCGGGTCAGCGCCGTGCCCAGCACCTTGACGTCGGCCAGCGCGGCGTTCAAGCCCTTGGCGCCGGTGGGCGGCACAATGTGCGCGGCATCCCCGGCCAGGAACAGGCGGCCGTAGCGCATCGGCTCGACCTGGAAGCTGCGTATCGAAGTGACGCTTTTTTGCGTGATCTCGCCTTCGTTGATGCGCGGCATGCCGGGCACATCCAGGCGCGCGTGCAGTTCGCTCCAGATACGCGCGTCGCTCCAGTTGTCCGCCGCGTCATCCGGCGGGCATTGCAGGTAGAGGCGCGTCACCTTGGGCGAGCGCATGCTCATCATGGCGAAGCCGTTTTCGTGGCAGCCCCAGGTGACATCCGGCATTGCCGGCGCGGCGTTGGCGAGAATGCCGAGCCAGCCGAAGGGGTAGATACGGTCGTGGATCTGCAGGGCGGCGGCCGGAATGGCGTTGCGCGCGACGCCGCGAAAGCCGTCGCAGCCGGCGACGTATTCGCATTCGAGGGTGCGCTCGACGCCGTCCTCGCGGAACACCACGCGGGCGCGCGATCCTTCGATGTCTTCGACCCGCTCGGCGGCGGCGTTGAAGCGCATTTGCACGGAGGAGGCTTCGCAGGCGGCGAGCAGGTCGGTCACCACTTCGTGCTGCGGATAGACCATCACCGTGCGCCCGCCGCTGGATTGCGCGAAGTCGATGCGGTGGGTGGCGCCGTCGAAACGGAAGTCGATGCCGGTCTGCGGCATGCCGATTTTTTGCATGCGCGCATCCAGCCCCATTTCGCGCAGGAATTCGACCGAGCCCTGCTCCAGCACACCGGCGCGCAGGCGGTCCTGCACGTGTTCGCGGCTGCGCGATTCCAGCAGGACCGCCTCGACGCCGGCACGGCGCAGCATGTGCGCCAGCATCAGGCCGGCGGGACCGGCGCCGAGGATGGCGACCTGGGTGCGCAGGGTTTGCGGGGTGCTGCTCATGCCGGCTCCAGGGTGATCACGCCCATGCCGGTGGTCATCGGCGCGTAGTAGTTGCGATGCATGCGGCGCACGGTTTGCGGCAGCGCGCCGCGCATCACCAGCCACATGATGAGTTCGATGCCTTCCACGCCGAAGCGCTCCATGAACTGCTGGTGGGTCCAGTCGGTGAGGCTCTCGGGATTGCTCTCCAGGCGGTCGAGGAAATCCATGTCGTTGTCGCGCTGCATGTCGCCGAAGCCGCTGCCGGTGAGCTGGTGCGACATGCCGCCGGTGCCGATGATCACCACTTTGAGATCCTGCGGAAAGCTCGCCACCGCGCGGCCGATCGCCTGGCCCAGGCGGAAGCAGCGGCGCGCAGTCGGCAGCGGATGTTGCAATACGTTGACTTGCAGCGGCACGCTCGCCAGCGGCCAGCCGAGGCTGTAGTCGAAGCACAGGTGCATCGGCACCAGAAAGCCGTGCTCGACCTTCAGCTCCTGGCAGACGGTAAGGTCGAACTCGTCGTACACCAGGGCTTCGCACAGGTGCTGCGAGAAGGCGAGATGGCCCGGCACGGTGGGCAGCGGGCGCACGCCGAAACCTTCGTCGGCAATGCCGTAGCTTTCCGCCGCGCCCAGGGCGAAGGTGGGATAGCGGTCGAAAAAGAATTCGGCGGCGTGGTCGTTGTACACCACGATGGCCACGTCGGGCTTGATGCGCGTGAGCCACTCGCGCACCGGCACGAAGGAATCGAACAGCGGCTTCCATGCCGCTTCTTCCTGGCGGCCGCGGTCATGCGCGCCGCCGACCGAGGGAACGTGGGAGCTGCCGATGCCGGCAATGATGCGCGCCATGTCAGACCGCTCCCGGCGCGTTGCGGGTGGCGAGGAACTGCTCGTAGCTCTCGTGGCGCATCGCCGCGCCCATCTTGTACAGGCCGTTGCCGGTGGCGGTGCCCAGCTTGATCAGGTAGTAGATGTTGGTGCCGGCTTCGAGCAGGCCGGCGAAATCGCGCGCGCGGATCAGCGCGCGTTCGGGATCGGTGAGGTCGGCGGCGGCCAGGCAGGCTTGCTCGTCCGCCTTGAAGGCGGCGCGGCCGGCGGCGCTGTTGAGCATGCTGCAAAAGCGGTTCAGGCGCAGGCCTTGGTGCGACATGCGCAAGTCGAAGATATGCGAATCGCCGATCATGCGCGTCTCGCCGAGCTGATCGCGCGGGGCGGTGTGACTATCCATCTCTGCCTCCTGCATTGGACTCATCCGGGTGATGTGCGCCAAGCGTACAATCGGCCGAGACAATTGTTCTATACAACCAATTCGCGCAACGCGCGCCTGGGCGAGACAAGCCGTGTCATTCGAGAAGCCCGCCACCGTCGACGACCTGCTGAATTTCCGCCTGGCGCGCCTGCACGCCAGCAGCGGCGCGCTGGTGCTGCGCCTGTGCGAGGGGCGCTACGGCATCACGCGGCGCGAGTGGCGCCTGATCGCGCTGCTGGCGGCGCATGGGCCGATGTCGCCTTCGGTGCTGGCCGAGCGGGCGCACATCGACCGCGCGCGCACCTCGCGCGTGATCACGCTGTTGATGGAAAAGAAACTGGTGAGCCGCAGCCGCGTGCCGGGCGACTACCGGCGCGCGGAAGTGGCGCTGACCGAAGCCGGGCGCAAG
This sequence comes from Burkholderiales bacterium, assembly GCA_036498945.1. Lineage (GTDB taxonomy): Bacteria > Pseudomonadota > Gammaproteobacteria > Burkholderiales > JAEUOS01 > JAQGMJ01. The sequence goes on from DASYEQ010000067.1 coordinate 35,379, forward strand.
TTGTACCGCGAACTGTTTCCGCAATCCGCCGCGCTTTCCGCGCAGCTGCTGGAGGTGCTGACGCAGCGCCAGCGCCGCGAGCTCGACCGCATCCTCGACCTGCTCACGCGCGAGGCCGACGCGATGGCGCGCACCATGCTGCCGGTGGACGTGAAGGCGGACCGGCGCCACGGCGGCAGCCGGCGCGTGCGGCGCGAAGCCTGAGTACCACGCAAGAGGCGGGAACCCGCCTGGATGCCGGCGCAAAGCGCGCACGCATCGCCCCGGCCGGCGCAGAAGCGCGGACGGCAACTGATTGAAAAGGGAAATGATTGGCGCACCCGAAAGGGGAAACCTCGAACCAAGCCGATGAAATTCTTGAAGAACTTGCCGCCTGGACTGCTGAACTAAACAAGCTTAATTCCCCTGTCATAAGGAAATCTGGGGAGGTCAAGCCATGAGCATCGACCGCCCGCCGATTTCCGGCGATTTCCAAAACGCGGTGGAGCACAATCCGCCGCAGTCCTCGAAGTCGAGAAAGTCCCAGCCGCCATTTTCCCTCCGCTTGAGTGCGGAGGAAAAGGCTGAATTGGTCCGCAAGGCCGGAAAAAAGCCTTTGGGGGCCTATATCCGGACCTGCCTGCTGGGTGGTGCCGAAACCCCCCGCCGCGCCCGTCGGCAGCCCGCCAAGGACGATAAAGCCTTGGCGAAGCTCTTGGGCGAACTCGGCAAAGCCAAACTGGCGAACAATCTGAACCAGCTTGCCAGGGCGGCCCATCTGGGTGCATTGCCAGTCACGCCGGACACCGAGAAGGCTCTCGCCGACGCCTGCCAGGAGGTGCGCTGGATGCGCGACACGCTCATTGCCGCCCTTGGACTGCAAGCCGGGCCATGATCCTCAAAGCCAGCCAGCGCGGCGGCTCTCGTCAACTTGCTGCCCATTTGATGAATTCCCGCGACAACGAACATGTCGAGGTACATCAAATGCGAGGCTTTTCTGCCGAAACCCTTTCCGGCGCATTTCAGGAAGTAGAAGCCGTCAGTCGCGGCACGCGCGCCAAACAGTATTTCTTTTCCCTGAGCCTTAGCCCTCCGACTCGGGAGGAAGTCACGATTGAACAGTTTGAAAAGGCCGTAGACGCAGCCGAACGCAAACTAGGCCTGGAGAACCAGCCCCGCGCCATCGTCTTCCATGAAAAAGAGGGCCGCCGCCATGCGCACGCCGTCTGGTCGCGTATCGACGTGGAAGAAATGAAGGCTATCAATATGGGGCACTTCAAATTGCGCTTGCAGGAGGTATCGCGGGAGTTATACCGGGAGCATGGCTGGACCATGCCTAAAGGCCTCATCAACTCGAAAGACCGCGATCCACGGAGTTTTACCCGCAGCGAGTGGGAACAGGCGAAACTAGCCAAACAGGACCCAAAGGCGCTAAAGGCGATGTTTCAGGAATGCTGGGCCGCGTCCAAGACCGGACCTGCGTTCGCAAAGTTGCTTGCGGAACGCGGATACACGCTCGCCATGGGTGATCGCCGTTCTAGCGTCGCAATCGACTTTCGCGGGCAAGTCTACGCCGTCGCCAAATGGACAGGCATTCGCACGAAAGAGGTGCGTGGCAGGCTGGAGACCATAAAAGACCTCCCGAGCGTTGACCAGGCCAAGGCAACTAATGCCGCACGGATGACAGAAAACTTGCGTTCTTTCGTCGCGGAAGCCGAAGCAAATCGGCGTAAGCAAGTTACCGCACTCGCCGCGCAGCGCGCGCAAACCGTGGAGAAACAGCGGAAGGAACGCACGGAGCTAACAGTTACGCAGGAAAAACGGCGGATTGAGGAAACCGCATTGCGGGCAAGTCGGCTGAACAAGGGGCTGCGCGGCCTCTGGGATCGCTTCACGGGCCGCCACGTTCGGACGACGAAAGAAAATGAACAGGAAGCCCTGCTCTGCCAAGCGCGAGACAGACGCGAAAAGGACGCGCAAATCATGCGGCAAGTACAAGAGCGCGAAGCCATGCATTTACTCGCACGGCAACAAAAACAGGCCCATAGCAAAGAGGTTGAAGAATTGCATCGTGACATCGCTGCTTATTACCAGCGAAGCCCGAATGAAGATCGCGGACTTAAAGAGCATTTTCGCGAAGCTGCACAAGGACAGAAGTCACGGCCTGTGCCCACGGAAAGGGGTCGCGAAAGGGAACGAGGCCTTTCGCGGGAGCAATAGTGAGTGGCTAGCGGCTGCTGTTAACCAAAGTTTAGGATTTTTCCCGTAATCTGGCTATGCAACGCTAGGTATATGGGAATTGGCCGTGGCCGAGGACAAAAAAGGCGATCTTTATCCAGATGATGATCCAGAGGAATTCGACCTTCAGGATCAGTCCAAAATTCTGTTTGGCGCTCAGGCTATTTCCGGTAAAGCACTTCTGGCTGGCCGGGCAGATGCGCAGATTACCGAAGACATCGACCGCCGCAAATTAGCGCAGCGTGAACAGGCCAGCGCCGAAGAAGCGCGCGAACTCGCCAGCCTCGCCAACTGGAACAAGCAATACACCTCAGTCGGTGGCGTCAAGATGACGAACGAGGAAGCGCAGAACGCTCGCCAGAAATTCATCGACAACGAAGACGAATTTGCCGATCAAGCGGCGGAGGCCGGACTTATCCAGCCAGGTCAGAAAGACGCCCTCAAAGGCTGGATGCGCCGTAAGCATGAATTGGAAGACCGCAAAGGGCGCGGCGTTATCACCAAAGATGAGGAGCGCGAGTTGAAGGCTGGCGATCAATCCGCGATTGGACAAGCTGCGGATAAGGTCACCGCCGATATCTTTCAGGGGAAAGCCTTCGGCCTTGATGCAAAGGCAGCGTCCGGGATGAATGAGCGCGCAGTCGAACGAACTCACTCAGACGTGGGCTATGAGAGTTCATTCCAACACACCCCGCCAGTCAAGGCGGAGTTTCTTGCGCGCGCCGAACCTGTTCAGCCTGCCGCCGTGCCAACACCACCCACCGCCCCTGCGCGCAAAGTCGAAGCAACGGGCCTCGACCTTTAGCTTTATTTACCCGAAATCGCCTGTAATCCGTAGGGCGTGTACTCGCCTTCCGCGACCACGGCTTTTATCGTTGTCGCGCCATCGGGAAACGACGTGTAATAAAGCGTACCGCCTGCCGCCTTTGCCGGGTTGTTTGGATCGTCTGTCACCTTGCCGCCAATCCTCATCTGCAGAGTGACAAGCGAATTCATCGGTCTGAATGTTCCATCCGCCTGCCTCTCAGTGGCAAGTGCTTCTAGTACTACACCATGCTGCCAGCCATCCCCTTGCTTAACCGCCTTGTTGAAAGCGATGCAACCCTTGCGAGGTATTTTTCCCATTTTGTCTAGGTCTTCGCAGGCCCGAGCCGCCTCCTCATCGCTTGCCTTCAAATAGGCATCTAGCGGGACGGGTTTTCGAGCATCAAATAGCCTCACTTTCGCGAGACGGTTCCAAATGCATATTTGACTTGCCTTCTCGCCGACGCGCTTATCCGATTGCAGGACGTAGCCAACCGAACGGTCCGAATTCACGGTAACAAGCAATCCTCGAATGACCTTCTCCGGCGCGAGATGCTGTGCGAATGCCAGTGTATGTTGATCTTCCGCTTTGAGCTTCGCGGTCATGGCTTCAGGAGTACCGCACTCGCCAGGATCGGCGGCAAAAGCTGCGTGAGCCGTGCAAAGGATGATGAGGCAGAATAGGAGTTGGCGGAGCATAGGAGGGGTCAGGAAGGCGTCGGGTCAGACGGCCTAGCCGGAACACGTCAAACCTGTGTCCCGAAAAGGAACCTTTTTGGGACAGGCGTATAGGCCGCTAAAAAGCTGGATTTCGCTACAGAAATCCGGGCTTTATTGACTCTCTAAACCCGTTTGAGTAGAGTCTCAAAAGGGTTCCCTTTTGGGACAGACAGCGCGGATGTTTCGCTCTGCTAGTAGCGACCGCAGAAAGGTTGCTATGGCTAAAACAATCGGATACGCCCGAGTATCTTCCAAAGATCAAAAGCTTTCCCTTCAACGCGATGCTTTGGCGAAGGAAGGATGCGGGCGGGTCTTTGCTGAAAAGAAATCCGGTCGCAGCATGGAGCGCGCGGCGCTTCAGGAAGCCGTGGGATTGCTCGATCCCGGTGACAGGCTCGTTGTCTGGCGGCTAGATCGCCTTGGTCGCTGCGCGCCAGAGATAATCTCGATGGGGCGCACCCTCCACGAAAAGAAGATAAAACTTGACACCGCAACGCAGACTTTTGACAACGGAACTGCGATAGGTCGGCTGATATTCGGCATTCAAGCTCTCTTTGACGAATACGAGAGCGAAAATATCTCGATGCGCACCCGCGCCGGAATGGCGGCAGCCAAACGACGCGGAAAGGAGCTCGGCCGTCCACGCGTAATGAGCGAAAGACAGGTCAGCCGAGCTTGTAGCCTCGCCGACAAAAGCGTCTCCGTACGCAAGATAGCCGCAAGACTGCGCAAATCAAAAAGCACCGTACACCGCAGATTACGAGAAGCAAACGCATGAGAAACATGAAAACAGTCAACGAAATCATCACGCGCACGCGGCCTAAAACCATGCATCTACTTACCAACATCACGATGACTACGTCGTCGTAAAAAAGTAGTGACAGGCGATTTCAAGTCGCTATTATTTAGCTCTGCGCATGTTGGAGGGAATGTCTATGAGTAAAGCAGCGGAGCTTGCAAAACGTCTTGAAGCACTGAGTGTCGAGCAAGGATTTGAACTCATCGACGAGTGCAATCAAAACGCTCTCTATTTCGATGTTTATGATGACACGATGTGCATCATGCACACCGACGGTTCGGTGAACATCATTGATAACCGGGGCCAGGGCGTCATCACAACCGAGGTGATTTCGCCGGAAAATATCCTGAAGGTTTTGCAGCATTACCGACCATTCAAAGAGGTCTTCAAAACCAATATGCAGTAGCGCCCCGCGCGCGAATGCCACATTATCGAAATTCATTTGTTCTTCCCAAATGAATTTCCGGTTGCTATGTTCCTGTTATGTTCTCATCACAGGAAAAGCAAAAAGTGGCCTATTTCGGCCTATGGGCCGAAGAAGGTCGCCGCGACGAAATGGCGGCAGCCGCTATCTCGATACTTGAAGGCGCTATTGGACGCTGTATTGATTGCGATGTCCGGTCGGCAGAGATTGACCAAGTATTGGCTTGGATTGAAAGACACTCCACGCGCGCGAACCCTGTACAGCGGTTTCGCGATGCGTTGCTGGTTGTTCCGCCGCAAGAACGGAAGGCGGCGCTTACAGATGCCTACGTACGCATTCTGCGCGAACTCGGGTTCTATCGCGGGAGGCTTTAGCCGAACCGGGAATGACGCCGGGTCCCGCGACCCGGCGTCGTTTCTTTAAGCCGACAGCAACTCCGCAGCTTCGTAAGCATGCTCGCTCGGCTGTAGCCCATCCAGATAGTCTGTTGCCTTCTGGGCTATTGCCGCAGCCGTGAAGATTGCCCGCTTGTCCGCCTTCAATACTTCAAGCCAGTGAGCGATATAGGAAGCGTGGTCCTCGCGCGGCTCTGCCGCAACGCCGATACCTGCGCAGAGAAATGCAGCTCCAAGCTCCGCAACAAGTTCCTCGAACGCATAGGCCTTGTCGGCAAATCGTTTGCCAAACTCCCGATCAAGACGGCTTTTATGTCCCGTCCAGTGAATCAGCTCGTGAGCTTTGGTTGAGGAATACCCCTCGGCGGTCCTGAATGCATCGACCTTGGGAAGCTGGATCACGTCGGCAAGAGGCGAGTAAAACGCCCGGTTCCCACCATGCCGAATCTCGGCCCCGGTGTTGGCGAAGAAAGTTTCCGCCGCTTCAATGGGCGTAATGACTTCCCGAATTTCATCGCCTTCATCCAGAACCTCGGGCAAGCCGTCGATCTGCTCCACGTTAAAGACGGTATAGGACTTCAGGAACGCATAGGACGCGTCTACCTCCTCCCCCTTTTCATTGGTTTCGGTCTTGCTGGCCCTGTCAAAGTAAACCACGGTTGTTCCCTTTTCTCCCTTGCGCACATGCGCGCCGCGCTCTCCCGCCTGCTTGTATGTCATCCAAAGATGGGACGAATAGCCGCGCTCTGCCGCCTCCCACCAAAGCAGGAGAACATTGACACCGCGATATGCAACGCCGTTGCTACGTTGGGGCAACCCAAAGGCCCCGCCTCCCTTGGTTTCCCAAGGCGTCAGCCAAGGACGGGTTCCCACCTCCAGTGCTTCAATGATGCGGTTGGTAACTCGGGTGTAGATGTCAGCTTTTTCAGTCCTCATGGTCTTTGCTCCTTTTAGGGTTCGGTTCGCTGTGCATGGCGCAGCAACCGATGCCCGTCCGGCGATGGACCGGGGTAGCAAAGGGCAAGGGCACGACCGAACCGGAGGGGGATCACCCGGGCTGGCAGGGAACGAAGAGACCGAAGCTTGGGGAAACCGGGCGGTCTGGCCGAAGGCGAACCCTTGCGCTGCGCGATTGGGCGGAGCCCTTAGCAAAGCGAAGGCGTGGCGCTATGCGCCTGGCCGGAAGCGTTCGTCAATGTCGCTTGGGGCAAGCCGCAAGCGTCCGTCGGCGTGAGCCCGCATGGGGCTGCCGCCGCTGATTATCTTCTTGCGAAAGGGATCGTTACCGACTGGCCGGGACTACAGGCCCGGTGCGCAAGGCGCATAGAGCGCGGTCCTTGGCGCTCGCGCTAAGGATTCGCCAGTCCTACGTACTAAACTCATGAGAAACGTGCTCGGGCTATCAAATTTGATCCTCATTTGATATACAGAACATGCGTTCGTGACATCGTTATGTGAGAGGCTACAAATGATTGACGAAGACGAGGAAGATCGGCTTGGCAGCCGCTGGCCGATGAACGGTGATCGACTGTTCGTTGAAGGAACCTTCGGTTTTGGTTCACCGCTCACTGATGACATAGGCGAACGGCTCTATCGCATGCCCAAAGCCTACAAGCGAGCAGGAGACCTGTTGATAAGCCAAGGTTTGGCCGATTGCGCCGACCGGGCAAACGTGATTTACCCTGCGCTATATTGCTACCGACAAGCGATTGAGCTTTATTTGAAGGTACTTATAAATGCGTACGGGAGTGAGGAAGTAAAGGACAGGAAGTACGGTCATAACTTCGAATTACTTTGGCAAGGATTCGTAGATATATGCGCGGCACAGGGAGACGGCGGCGCGGAAGACCTCGGCATAGTTGCGAACCTTGTGATGGAGTTTCATAAAGCTGATCGGCTGTCGGATGGATTTCGCTATCCAACGGACAAACACGGCAAGCCTTTCTCAATGAGTGCCGATTATCTTGATGTCGATAACTTGCGGGACACCGTGTCCGGGCTAGAGAATTTCTTTCAATGCGTAGACCTTGAATGGTCCAGCCGCATCCACGACGCAACCTGAATCCAGGGAGTCTCCCGCGCAGAGCGCGGGAGTTCCTCTGATTAGAACAGGCTCAATTGACGAGAGGCTGCTTCTGCTTGTTTCCAAGCGTCTTTTGAACCTGTGTAGTCCAGCCACGCTTTGGCGTATGCGACAGGCTTAGAGAGATAAAGCTATGTCGATAGCATTTGACAAAGCATTCAATGAGGAAGACGATGCCGAAAAGTCTAACAAACAGGCCTGGGGCAAAACATGGTATTACTCGACGATATTCTCGTTTGGTCGCAAGGAAGTCTCAAACCTTGGCAGCAAGATGCCGTGCGGCGTCTGTTTCAAGGGACGCTGAATTCAGATGGTCTGGCCGACCTCTACGCGATGCTCAAATCCAGCGTTGGACTGGAAGATCCCAAGAAGCGGGTCCCTGATCCGCTTTCGAAAAATCATCTTCCGGCGACCGCAGGCGCCACAGACAAAGTCGCGCTTTTGACAATGCGGGATGTAGAGCACGTGAACATGCTCGCCCCCAAGCAAACTCTGAAATTCTCCCAGACGGGGTTGACCGTCATTTACGGCGGGAATGGCTCTGGCAAATCGGGTTACGCTCGCGTCCTTAAGCGGGCGTGCCGCTCCCGCGATGAATCAGAAGAAGTGATTCCCAACGCAAGGGAAAAAGGCTCGGCCAGCAAAGTTCCATCCGCGTTGTTTGACGTGGAGATCGCGGGAAACGCGCTTGAAGTGAAGTGGGAGAAAAATAAGGCCGCTCCCCCTGAAATGGCGTCAATTGCTGTCTTCGACACAAGATGCGCCCGCGCCTACATCGACGATCAGCAAGAGGTTGCTTACCTGCCCTTCGGACTCGATGTTGTCGAAAACCTTGGTCAGACAGTATTTCCGAAGCTCACGGAGACGCTCGAAGCAGAAATCAAGCAAACCGATACGACTACAGACGCGTTCAGGCACCTCTTTGGTAATACAAAAGTCGGAACCCTGATTACAGGGTTGAACGCTAAAACAACCGAGGCAGAGGTCACCTCACTATCCAAACTCTCCCAAGAGGAAACTGAGCGCGCTGCCGAGTTAAAAAAGACTCTGAACGAGACTAATCCTAAAGCGAAAGCCGACGCTCTGAAGCTGGCTGCTGCGCGTATGGCGTCATTCGACGCGAAAATCAAGAAAGCGCATTCACTAGTCAAAGACGAGGTCATTCCGGCACTCAAGACGATTGATGACGATGCTCAGGTTGCCATTGCGGCCGAAGAGAAAGCGGCCGACGTGTTAAGAGCGGGTGAATCGCTCTTGCCCGGAACGGGTGATGAAGTCTGGAAGATTCTTTATGAAGCGGCGCGCAATTTTTCCAGCGAGAAAGCATATCCGGAGCATCCTTTTCCCCACACCGGGGACAAGAGTCAATGCGTGCTTTGCCAGCAAGATGTCCAGGCGGATGGCGCTGCACGATTGGCTCGCTTCGAGGCGTTTGTTCAGGCGGACACCGCCAAGACTGCGAAAGAGAAAAGAGAAAGGCGGGCTTCCGCCGAGCAGAGGATTTCGCAGTTTGCCGTCAAGCTTGAAGTGGAAGATGCGCTATTGGAGGAGATTGAAAAGCTTGATGCGGGACTTACTACCGAAATCGCGGCATATTCGGCGGCTCTTGAGACCCGTAAGGAATGGATGCTTGCGGTCTTGAAGTCGCATAAATGGGAAGGCATTTCAGCTCTTCCTGTTGACCCCTGCATCAGATTGAAGGCCGTCAGCGATAAATTGCTTGCCGAAAAGGCAACTTATGAGAAGGCCGGCGACGAGGCGAAGCGAGCTGCCTTGCAGAAAGAACTGGCTGAACTGGAGGCGCGGATAGCATTGACGCCCCATGAAAAGGCGGTTCTTGCTCTGGTCAAGAGAATTCAAACAAAGGCGATGTTGTTGAAATGCCGCGACCAACTTCAAACGAAGCCAATATCGACGAAGTCAAAAGAACTGGCGAGCAATGCGGTGACGGAGCCGCTCAGGGCGGCCCTCGCAAAAGAATTCAAGGCGCTTGGCGTCGTGATGGCTGCCCCGAGGCTTGAAGAAAAGGTCGTGAAGGGCAAGATTCAACACAAGCTGGCGCTGGACCTAGCCGTTGGCGCGGATATCAGAGACATCCTGAGCGAGGGCGAGCAACGAGCTATCGCGATTGGCTCCTTTCTCGCTGAACTGAGTAGCGGCGGCCACGGCGGCGGAATCGTATTCGATGATCCAGTATCGTCGCTGGATCACTTTCGGCGTCAGGCGGTTGCCAGAAGGCTTGTTGAGGAAGCCGCAAATCGGCAGGTCATTATATTCACCCATGACACCGCATTCCTTGGAGAGCTTCAAGACTATATCGAACATGCGAGCGTAAGCCATGTTATTCATCACCTAGAGTGGCACGGCAAGGATGCTGGCAAGATCAACGAGGGTTTGCCATGGCATCAAAAGAGTTTTAAAGATCGAATTCATCATCTCGAACAGGCGCAGAACAAGATCGCCAAGGTTTGGCCGCAATATCCAAACGACGATGAGATTGCTCGAATGCGTCAGCTATACAGCAACCTGCGTGCAACCTTGGAAAGGTTTATTCAGGACGTGATTTTTGCGGGAGTGGTAGTGAGATATCGAGACTGGATCAAAGTTGGAAACCTCAAGGATGCCGTTGGATTTACGCATGCCGAGTTTTTAGAGGTTGACCGAATCCACTCGATTTGTAGCAACGCGACAGAAGCGCACGACGCATCGGGAGCGAAAAATCCGTCCGTACCAACCCCTGCTGATCTGGCGAAGGCTATAGCCGACCTCGTCTCGCTTTCTGAAGGTATAAAGGTGAGGCAGAAGGCCCAAAGTTCTACACTGGGCATCGCTGGTCTTCCTGCCGCTTCGCCCCTCACTTCGATGCCATTGACGCCTATAACAGCAACTGCGGCACCGCCAGCTTCGAATACGAGCGTTGCGCCCACACCGACAGTTCAAGCTGGCGTCGCAAGCGCAGCGAGCTCGGGAAAAGGAAAGCCGTGATGCCGCAGGATGAGCTAGCATCATGCCGAATTTGAAAATTGCCTGTATCGGATGGGGTTCGCTTATTTGGGATTCTAGAGAGCTGCCCGTAGCGAGAGAGTGGCCTAGCGATGGCCCAATACTTCCGGTTGAGTTTGCAAGAGAGTCAAGCCAGCAACGTATAACGCTGGTCATTTGTCCGGGCCTCAAGCCAGTGCAAACATTGTGGGCGTTAATGGATGTACCAAGTGTGGATGCGGGTGTGACGGCACTGGCCTACCGAGAGGACATCAAAAAAGACCCTCGCTGGGGCATCGGCTTCTGGAATCGTGAAACTCAAGAAAGCCGAAATGACCTGGATGGCGTCATCGCGGCTTGGGCCAGACATAAAGGATTGGACGGAGCCGTCTGGACTAGCCTTAAATGCGGTTTCAAAGATGCGCCAAAGACTATGCCTACCGCAGAACAGGTTGTGAGTCACCTGAAAGCTCTGAACGGAGAAAATCGGGCTAAAGCTGAAGAGTACGTTCGGCGCGCTCCACGACAAATCGATACCGAGTATCGGCGCGCAATAGAAAAGGAACTTGGGTGGCAGGCGGCATGAGCTTGTAATATGCGCCCGCTCATGTTTGCGACCTAGGTTTTCACCAGACGTGCCGATTTTGGGTCATAAATGTACTGTGTGATTGATCCGTCCTTGATGCGTTCAACAGCTTCATCGACGACAAATACGGGGACTAGAAACCACTCACGAGGAACAACAGGCTTGCCAAAGCGATCCTTGATCTCAATGTCCAGTCGAGCTGGATCAAACACGCGGTGGATCAGGTTTTCCAGCTTGACCCGGTTAATGTTATAGAGGTCGTAAGTTGCAACAACCTCCACATCAGCCAGTAAGAACGTCGGATCGTTTTTGGCATCGGCAAAACGAGCTGCTACCTTGCTTTGACCAGTAACGCCAATTTTGTGCAGCACGTCCCGATGAGCGACCACGGTAGGAAGGTCGGATTTGCTGCGGAGCACGTAGATAGTGCCGCTCTGTTGGTCGTCGTCGGTAGGCTCAGTTGCGAAAAGCGGTCCCGCCGAAGGATTGGTGACGAGCCGCGCCGCCTCATCGCGATAAAGGGCGCGCTGGAATGATCGCTGGAGAACGTCGCTCTCGGTTCCGTTATCGTAGATAACGCGTAGGCGGCTGTCGTGGCGTTCGTACTTTGTTCTAATCGCCTCCCCTACTTCGGCTATATAGGCAACTTGCCCATCAACGATGAAGAACTCTCCCTGCTGTATCTCGTTCAGCTTAATTTCGTCCAGCTTGTGGACAGCATGGGTCTCACGGACGCCTTCCTTAATCTCCCGCTTTACACGCTCGAAAAGTGGTTTGAATTCTTCAAAGTCCTCGCAGGGCTCGCGCTGCGCGATTTCCTCGGCCGCGCGCTTTTCGACGCTGGTGCGAACGTGACGCAAAACGGTAATGTCCTCGGCGTCGGCAACGCCCGCCAGTTCGGCCGCCAATTCGTCAACGTCAACGGGCTCTTCATTCACGGCGATACTAGGCGCGCCTGACAGCAGTCCTTGGTGATCCAGCGGTGGAAGCAACGTGCGGCATTCCGGAAGGGAACGCAGACGGTCGAGACGGATGGCATACAGCCGCTCGAAGATGTCGCGATCCTCCCCGTGTTGTGGAGCACGACCGTGCTTATCTACGAAACGCTGGATGTCCTCAAATCCCGCAATGATCCGCTCCTCACGCGGCGGGCGTCCTGCCTGTTTCTCAGGTGTGGCAAAGTCTGCAAGTTCTGCGGCCAGTTCGTCGAGATCAGGATCACTCATAGCGACCCTCCGCTCTGAACCGCATGAAAGCCGACGCACCTTCAGCCATGCGCCTTTCCCACACATCCTGCGCATCGAGTGCAGGTACTCGTCCACGTTCCTTCTTGAATTGGACGGCACGCACCGCCAGCTCCTTAGCGTCTTCGGGCGTCAAGTTGGTTCGCTTCGCGGAGATTGCTGCCGCGACTTGCTTCAGACTTTCCTCGCTCATGGTTTTAGCAAGGATGGCGTAAGCCTCACCGAATGGATTGATGCGGTCGATGAGGTCGATGTCCAGGTCGCGCACGTCCATTGCAAACCGGCGTACGCCATCAATAAGTGCGGTATTCGCCGAGGGCTCATCGCTGACGCCGCTCGTGGCCAACTGCTTGGCTTGCTGCGTCAGGGTAAGTGCTGCGATGGCGTGTTGGCGCACCGCCTCCTGATCTTCAGCGTCAAGGTCGGGATATTTGTCTTTGATGATCTTGCCCATACGGACCTGCGTCAGTTCCTCGGGGACCAATTCGTCGTCAAACAAGCCGCGTTCGATTGCAGTTTTGTCCTGAATGAAGGTGGCGATCACCTCAGTCAGGTCCTCCTGGCAGATGCGTGCGGCTTCTTTGCTCTTGGGTTCGACTAGACCCTTGATCTCGATCTGGAACTGCCTCGTTTGCTCATTGAACCCGACATTGCACTTGTCCGGGTCGTATCCGCCTTCGCCGTAGTCGAAGCCCTGAACCGGGCCGCTCTCAGGGTTCTTTGGCTTGAACTCGAAACGGGGAGCGAGGACTTGCTCCATCAGTAGGCTGGCCGCGATGGCTTTTAGCGTGTCGTTAACGGCCTCGGTGACCGCCTCTTCAGAAGCGTCAGGCTCCGCAATCAGGTTGGTGAAACGCGCGCGGGTCTTGCCGGGCGCGTCGCGGGTTGCGCGCCCGATAATCTGCACAATCTCGGTCAAGCTGGCGCGATAACCAACGGTCAATGCATGTTCGCACCAAATCCAGTCGAAGCCCTCCTTTGCCATGCCGAGGGCAATGATAATGTCCACATGGTCCCGATTGCTCTTCTGCGTCGAGTCTTTAAGCGCCGCAGATACGCGGTCGCGCTTCGTGGTGTCGTCATCGACGAGATCGGCGATGCGCAGCAGGCTTCCATCTAGCCGCTTCACGAGCTGGAAGCCCGTCGAGGCGTCGATGCCTTGCCATTCACCCAGCGCTTCGATGACATGCTCCACCTCCCGCATCTTGTCCTTCGTGCTTTCGCGCGAATTGACGTTCGGGATGTGGATAATGGTCTTCTCGATGGGGTCGAGGACGTTGAGGATGTCATCGACGTATGGCCCGCTATAGAAAAAGTAGCCGATGTCGAGTTGCTTGAGGTACTCGTAACCGTTGAGCTGCTCGTAATAGGTATAGGTGACGGTATCGAACTTCGCTTCGTCAAATGGAGCCAGCACGGCCTCG
>DASYEQ010000068.1:0-25225 GCA_036498945.1 Burkholderiales bacterium
TTCCGCCGCCTGACCCTGCAGGGCCTGCATCTGCTGGGCGAATTCGGAGACCGAGTGATCAATCTCGCCGATTTCGCGCGAGACCTTGTTGCCCATCTCCAGGCCGGAATCCGACACTTTCACCGTCGCTTCAACCACGTCCTGCGCCATCTGCGCGCTGCCCGACATCTGGGCGATCGACACGGTCAGTTCTTCCACCGAGGCAGCGGTGGACGACACGGCTTCGTTCTGCGCCACGGCGCTGCTGGAAAGTTCATCGGCGGACACCGCCAGTTGCGAGGCCGAGCTCGAGACCGCGCCGACGTCACGCTGCACGCTGCCGATCAGTTGCTTGAGCTTGTCCTGCATGGTGGCGATCGCGGCCAGCAAGGCGCCGGTTTCGTCCTTGGCATTCGATTCGATCTTGCTGCGCAGGTCGCCCGCGGCCACCTTCTCGGCCACGCTCACCGCTTCCTTCAGCGGCCGGGTGATGCTGCGCGTCAGCAGGAAGGCAATCGCCACCGCCAGCAGCAGGGCCACGGCGGAAAGCGCGGTCAACAGGTTGGCGATGTGCGCGCTTTCGGCCTGCATCACTTCCTGCTTTTCGCCGGTGCGCTTGCGGATATATTCGAGCATTTTCTTGGTGGCGACGACGAAGGGCTTTTGCGTTTCGCGCAGCGACCCGTCGGCCATCTTCGCTACCTGGTCCTTCTTGCCCTCCTCCAGCAGCTTGAGGAAGATGTCGCGTTCCTTCAGGTAGGCGCCGCGCTTGGTGGCAAGGTCTTCCATCAGGTGCTTGCCTTCCGGCGTATCGACGGCCGTAAGGATGATTTTTTGCAGTTCCGCCGCGCGCTTGGAGAGGCCGATCGGGTCCGCCAGGTCAATGGTGGCGTAGATCGAATTGGCGCCGGCCGAGTCGCCGAACTTGGCGGCGGTCAGGTTGCGCAGGCCGCTCAAGGTCAGGTTGCTCACCCACTCCTGGGCCGCGCGTTCCTGCTTCAGGGATTCGTTGGAAAACTCGCGCGAGGTGCGCGAGATGTCGTTCAGGCTGGTGATGGCGTAGACGATGGCGCCGGTGGTGATGAGCAGAATGACGCCCAGCCCCAGGCCTAAGCGGCGGCCGATGGACAAATCGCTGATTTTCATGGGTGACTCTGGTTATCCGGTTGTCGTTATGGAAGCGTTGCAAAGGAGGCCATGCCCGCAAAGCGGGACAATCGGCACCCTGTGAATTTTGCCGGGTACCCCACCATTACAGATTATGAAAAGACCGGCCTTTCCCCCCCAATTCCACTTCTGGCCCCCCTGACTTGGCGTAAAGTAAGGGGACTCACTTACGTATTTGGCCAGTCAACGGCCGCCTGGAGACCTTCAACCATGATGAATACCCGCAACGAGCGCGACAGCTTCGGCCCGATCGCCGTGCCCAGCGACCGCATGTGGGGCGCGCAGACCCAGCGCTCTCTCGAACATTTCCACATCTCCAGCGAGCGCATGCCGCCGGAGCTGGTCGCCGCGCTGGCGCAGGTCAAGCGTGCCGCCGCCGTGGTCAACCGCGAACTGGAACTGCTGAAAGACGACCGTGCCGAGGCCATCGTCGCTGCCGCCGACGAGGTGCTGGCCGGCAAATTCCCCGATGAATTTCCGCTCTCGGTATGGCAGACCGGCTCCGGCACCCAGAGCAACATGAACATGAACGAGGTGCTGGCCAACCGCGCCTCGGAACTGCTGGGTGGCGAGCGCGGCATGAAGCGCAAGGTCCACCCGAATGACGACATCAACATGGGGCAGTCGTCCAATGACATGTTTCCGACCGCCATGCACGTCGCTGCCGCCACCGCGGTCGCCAACAATCTGCTGCCGGCGCTCGATATCTTGCGCAAGACGCTGGACATCAAGTCGGCCGCCTTCGAAGACATCGTCAAGATCGGCCGCACCCACTTGCAGGACGCCACGCCGCTCACCCTTGGCCAGGAATTCTCCGGCTACGTCGCGCAACTGGCCTTCTGCCACCACGCCATCGAGCATGCGCTTACCGGCCTGTGCGACCTGGCCGCCGGCGGCACGGCGGTGGGTACCGGCCTCAACACCCATCCGGCCTTCGCCGAACTGATCGCGGGCGAGCTGGCCGACCGCTGCCAGCTGCCGTTCAAGAGCGCGCCCAACAAATTCGCCGCGCTCGCCGGCCACGAAGCCATTCTCTACGCCCACGGCGCACTGAAGACGCTGGCCGGGGCTCTCATGAAAATCGCCAACGACGTGCGCTGGCTCGCCTCTGGCCCGCGCTCGGGCCTGGGAGAAATCAGCATCCCCGAGAACGAGCCCGGCTCCTCCATCATGCCCGGCAAGGTCAACCCGACGCAGTGCGAGGCGCTCACCATGCTGTGCTGCCAGGTGATGGGCAACGACGTCGCCATCAACATGGGCGGCGCCGCCGGCAACTTCGAGCTCAACGTGTTCAAGCCGATGATCATCCACAACTTCCTGCAAAGCGCGCGATTGCTGGCCGACGGCATGAAGAGCTTCGAGGAGCATTGCGCGCGCGGCATCGAGGCCAATACCGCCCGCATCGACGAGCTGATGGGCCGCTCGCTGATGCTGGTCACCGCGCTTGCCCCGCACATCGGCTACGACAAGGCCGCCGAAATCGCCAAGAAGGCGCACAAGGACGGCAGCACGCTGAAGGAAGCGGCCGTTGCGCTCAAATACGTGAGCGCAGCGGACTTCACGCGCTGGGTCAAGCCGGAAGACATGATCCACCCCAGCGCGCGCTAGCGAAAGCTTGGCCCTAGGAACGGCCCGACAGCGCCATTGCCGCGCCATGCGGTAGAGTGCGAGCCCATGCGCACCGTCCGCCACCTCGTCCGCAACCGCCCGCGCCTGATCATCGCCGCCGCCATCGGCGTGGCCGCCGCCTGGGCGCTACCGTCGCATCTCTCGCTATTGACGCGCACCCTCTCTGGCTGGAATGCCTGCGTCTGGAGCTACATCGTCATGATGGGCTGGCTGATGCTGCGCGCCAATCATCACCAGGTGCGCGAGGTCGCGGAGGAGGAAGACGAGACCGCCGTCGCGGTGCTGACGGTGGTACTGGTCGCCGCCACCTCGAGCCTGGCGGCCATCGTGCTCGAACTCGGGCACATCCACGACCTGCCGCGCGCGACGCGCAACGTGCATTACCTGTTTGTCGCCTCCACCCTGATCGGCTCCTGGTTCATGGTCGGCGTGGTCTACACCATTCACTACGCGCGCATGTTCTATTCAGTGCCGCAAAATCGCCGGCCGCTGAGGTTCCCCAACGAAGAGGAACATCCGGACTACTGGGACTTCCTCTACTTCTCCTTCACCATCGCGGTGGCGGTGCAGACTTCCGACGTCTCGATCCAGACGCGGCCGATGCGCAAGGCGGCGCTGATACAGTCGGTGCTGTGCTTCTTTTTCAATACCGCCGTGATCGGCCTCACGATCAATATCGCCGCCGGCCTGATCGGCGGCTGAACCCATGCCCTTGCGCCTGATTCCCGTCCCGCTGACCCGCGATGCCTTCGCCCCCTTCGGCGACGTGATCGAGACCCCGGGTGCGAAGTCGTTCCCGATCAACGCCGGCATGGTCGAGCGTTTTCATGACCTGGCGCGCGTCGAGACCACAGGCGACGGCCATCCGCTGATCTCCATCTTTCGCGGCCAGCCCTACGCCCTGCCGTTG
This sequence comes from Burkholderiales bacterium, assembly GCA_036498945.1. GTDB lineage: Bacteria > Pseudomonadota > Gammaproteobacteria > Burkholderiales > JAEUOS01 > JAQGMJ01. The sequence continues at coordinate 3,686 of DASYEQ010000068.1, forward strand.
ACGGTGCGCTACGTCGAGCGCCACCCGCTGGGCAGCCAGGCGTTTTTCCCCGTCGGCGGCGAGGCCCGCTACGCGGTGATCGTTGCCCCGCCCGGCGACACGGTGCGGCCCGCAGACCTGCGCGCCTTCATCGCCGCGCCCGGCCAGGGCATCAACTATCGCCCCGGCGTCTGGCACCACGTGCTGCTGACGCTCGAGCGGCCGGCCGATTTCATCGTCATCGATCGCGGCGGGCCCGGCAACAACTGCGACGAATTCCATTTCGAAGCCGACGTGCAACCGCTGTTCGCCCTTACCTAGGCCTGCCCGCGCTTCAGGCGCCGTACCAGGAAACGCGCCGGGTCGATCGACTCCAGCAGGTCTGCTTCCACAGGTAGCGGCTCGCCGTCGATCTGGCTGGCGACGATCTCTCCCGCCAGCGCCGCCCAGGTGAGGCCGCGCGAACCCAGGCCACCGATCAGGTAGAGGCCATGCTGGCGCGGCAAGTCCACCGACGCAAAACCGCGCCGGTTCACCCCTGCCCCGGTGACCGCCTCCCATTGCGGCGCGGCGCCCACCAGCGGCAGCCGGTCGGGCGACACGGCACGAAAGCCGACATGCGCGGCAAGACCGGCGGGCAGCGCGGTGAAATCATTCTCCGGCAGCATGTCCGCCACCCGGGCCAGGTTTGCCCTGTGCTCCTCGGGGCGCGCCGAAACATCGGTATCGCGCGGGAAATAGCTCGCGCCGGACCACATCATGCCGCGCACCGGCGGCAAGCAGTAACCATAGCCGCTGACAATCACGCGCGGCGCATGCGCCGCCTGCGCCGGCACGCCCGTCAGTTGCCCGCGCACGCGCTGCAACGGTAGATCGAAGCCGCCGGGCAAAAGCCGCGGCAAGTCCAGCCCGCCGGCGAGTATGGCCACCGGCGCCGCCGCGAGCACGCCGCCTGCCGCATCGCAGGCGCTCCACCCGGCTTCCGTGCGCTCCAGGCGCGCAACCTCTTGCCCGGTTTTCAGGCTGACGAACTCCCCGCGCTCGCGCAGCAGCGCTTCGCAATACGCGCCCGCGTGCAACCAGGCAGTGCGCGGAAACCAGAACCCGCCACGCGCGACGCGCGCGCCGGCAAGATCGGACGCCGCCGACGCATCGACGGCAGTAACGAAGTCGGCGGGAAGCCCGAGCCCCGCCACGAGTTGCGCCGCCGCCTCCACGCTTTCGCCCTCGTCCACGCAATCCACCCGGCCGCAGGCGGCGCTCCAGTCCACCTCCCCGGCGAGCGCGGCGAGACGCCCGCCCATGTGCAAATAGGCCGCCCGGGTGAAGCGCGTCAGGCGATTGTCGTCACGCGAGAGCAGGGCATGCATGGCGCCGGCGGGCGTGGAGGAAGCGCCGCGCGCTACGCCCCCCTCGCCTTCCAGCAGCGTGACCCGCCAGCCGCGCGCTGCCAGGCAGTCCGCAGCGGAGAGGCCCGCGATACCCGCGCCGATCACCAGCGCGTGGCGCTCGCTCCAATCCGGCGCGTCGGACGCAGCCGCAGCTTCCCTGCGTCCCACCAGCATGTCGCGCTTGCCGCCGAAGCCGGGCGCCTTGCGCACGGCAAACCCGGCGGCGGTGAGTCCATCGGCCACCGCGCGCGCCACGGTATAGGTGGCCAGCGTCGCCCCCGCCGCCGCGGCGCGCGCCAGGCCTTCGAATACCGGCGCCGACCACATCTCGGGATTGCGCGCAGGCGCGAAGCCATCGAGGAACAAGGCGTCGGCGCGCAAGCGCAACTGCGCCAGCAGCGCCGCCGCCTCGCCGAACGCCACGGTCAGGATCACCCGCCCCTGGTCGAGTTCGATGCGATGCACCCCGGCCGTGAGCACCGGCCAGGCACCGGCCAGTTCCCGCACCAGCGGCGCCATGCGCGCCTCGCGCCCATGCCAGGCTGCAAGGTCGGCGGCGCGAAACGGGTGGCGCTCGATGGACACGAAATGCAGGCGCGCAGGGCGTGCCGGGTCGGCGCGCCAGGCTTCCCAGGTGGCGAGGAAATTGGTGCCCAGGCCAAACCCGGTCTCAAGGATGGTGAAATGCCGCCGCCCGCCCCAGGCATGCGGCAGCCCGTTGCCGGCGAGAAACACTTTGCGCGCCTGTGCGTAGCCGCCGGCGCGGCTGTGATAGACGTCGCCATACGCCGGCGCGTAAGGAACACCCTCGGCGTCGAGCACCAGTTCGGCGGGTTGCAGGATGGCGGGCATGGAAACCGGTCAGTAGGCGGCAAAAAAGCGCCGGCCGGGGCAATCTGGAAACAAGGGCACGCCGTATCAGCAGAAGCGAAAACAGGCGCAGTCTAGCGCCCGCACGCTTTTCGTGCGCCGGCCGGTGCAGGCGGCGCGACATTGCGGGCACGGTGATGGTAGGCTGCGCGGGCGCCAAACCCCCTGTCTTCGCGCCGTTTTGTCTCATCCCCGGCCGCGCCGCGGCTGCAACCTGCTCAAAGTCACAAAGAGGAGAACAACCAGATGAACGATCGCGCCAAATTCGCAGACCCGCAGGTGGAAAGCCTGCTGCCCCCCATCACCTTCACGCGCCGCGGCTTTCTCGCCTCCGGCGCCTTCAGCGGCTTCGCCCTGGCCGCCGGCCCGGTGATGGCGCAAACCGCCATCCACACCTCCGCCGATGGCCTGGACGCCGCCGACATCAAGGTGCCGACATCCGACGGCAAGGAAATGCCCGCCTATTACGCCATGCCGGCCAAGGGCAACAAGCATCACGTCGTGGTGGTCATTCCCGAAGTGTTCGGCCTGCACGAATACCAGAAAGACATCTGCCGCCGTCTGGCGCACGCCGGCTACTACGGCATCACCCTCGACCCGTTCTTCCGCCAGGGCGTGCTGGCGCAGATGACCGACATGAAGGAAGTGATGGCTGCCGCCAACAGCCTGGACGACACCACCATGTATGCGGACATGGACTCGCTGGTCGCCTACATCGAAAAGCAGCCCAAGGCGGACAGCAAGCACATGGGCATCACCGGCATGTGCCGCGGCGGGCGCACCGTGTGGATGACGATTGCCCACTCGAAGAAATTCCTCACCGGCGTAGCCTGGTACGGCGGCCTCACCCCGGCGCCGCCGACGATCACGGCTACCCCGTTCGACATCGTCGACCAGCTCAACGCCCCGGTGCTGGGCTTGTATGGCGGGGCCGACGCCGGCATGCCGCAGCCGATGATCGAAGACATGGAAAAGAAGCTCAAGGCCTCCTCCGACAAGAATGCCAAGGCTTCCAGCATCCACATCTACCCCGGCACGCCGCACGCCTTCCACGCCGATTACCGCCCCAGCTACCGCAAGGAAGCGGCGGAAGACGGCTGGAAGCGCATGCTCGCCTGGTTCAAGCAGCACGGGGTGTAAGCAGCAAAGCACGCCTAAGCAAAAGAGCCCGCATGCGGGCTCTTTTGTTTTACGCGTTTCCTCGCCTTAATGCACGCCTACTCAATGCACGTCCATGTAGCGCCGCCGGTAGGTCTCGATCAGCTTCCAGCGCACCACCGGCAGGCTGCCCGCCAGTTCCGCCGGCAGGCTGTAGACGTGCGTCTGCTCGGTGAAGCGCACGCGCGAGCCGCGATGCGCCTCGCCGCCCAGGGCGCGCGCGCCGAAATGGTCGCCCGGCCCGAGCGACTCGATGCGCCCGCGCGGCCGCTGCAGCAGCGCCGCGCCTTCCTGCAGGAGAATCAACTCGGCATCCGGCGGCGTGTACCAGGTGCCGGCCTCGAACATGCGCACCTCGGCCGACTGCACCAGGCGGTTCAGCATTACCGAGGAGACGCCCTCCTCGAACAGCCAGCTGGAGGAGAGAAAATTGCTCTCCTGGCGCGCCTGCACGATGCTGCTGTAAAGCGCATTGCGGTTGACGAACTCGCGGTACAGGTCGCCGGGCAGGCGCAGCACCTGCACGAAGCCCACCGCGCGGTAGGCGACATCCGACCAGGCATTGGTCAGCACCGCCATCTCGCCCAGCAGCGCGCCGCCGAACAGCATGTGCCCGCGCTTTTGCCCCGAGCGCAGCATCTCGACGTTGCCGGAAATCACCAGCAGCACGTCGGCCACCGGCCCGTCCTGCTTGATGATCAGCGTCTCCGGGTTGTAGCTGACGATCTCGTTGTTCATCAGGTGCCGCAGCGGATGCAGCGGCACCTCCGAATAGTAGTTGCGCAGGTATTCGAACACCTTGCGCCGCAAGGGGTTGGCCACCGCCGGGATCAGCACATCGCTGGTGCCGAAGGGCGCGCCGCTGCCGATGCCGCGCTCCTCCTCATCCAGCTCGCGGTCGGTGTGCGCCAGGATCAGGCGCCCCGACTTGTCGCCGCGAAAGTCGGTCGCGCGGCCATGGATCGGGCCGCCGCCGATGTCGATCTTTTTCACGTCGGCCGCCTCGGCGTATTCGCGCCGCGTCGCCTCGAAGCGGGCGCGGCTGATGCCATGCGCCGCATCGTCCTCGGCGACCATGCCTTCGAGCACGTCGAGCGAGGCGATGTCCGCCAGGTGCGCGTAGGTGCGGTAGCCTCCTTCCCAGAACACGCGAAAGCGCAGGCAGGTGGTCTCCACCGGGTGCGGCGAAAGAAACGGCAGCACCTCCAGGCCCTCGATGTCGTTCCACTCGTCGAGCACGAGATCCTGGATCTCGAACAGGTCGGCGAAGTCCAGTTCCGGCGCGCCCAGCACGGCGGCGAGCTTCTTTTCGACCGAGGCGCGCACCAGCGGCACGGCGTAATACTTGACACGGCGGTCGCTGCGGATCAGTTGCGTGAGGCCGGCGAAATGATCGTCGTGGCAATGGGTGGAAAACACGCCGTCGATCTCGTTCACGCCGATGCCCAGCGCGTCCAGCGAGGTCTGGATATTCGGCCCGGCGTCGATCAGGAACACCCGCCCCTGGAACTGCACGATGCTGCCCATCGCCGGCCGATTCACGTCCCAGCCGTCGCCGTCGCCCGAATGCACCACCGAAAAATAATCGCGGCCGATCAAGTGCTTTTCCAGCCGGTACGGCGCCTCGTAGCGCTCGCCCTGCCCCAGCATCAGGTTCACATCCACATGCTCGCCGGCGCAGCTGATGCGAAAATTGTTCAGCGCCATGCGCGTCACCGTCACGCCTTCGGCGATCTGCGCCTCGCCCTCGTCGAGATACACCGGCCGCAGCAATTCCTCGCTTGGGCGGATGTGGCCGAAGGCAAACGCCAGTTTCATGCGCATCAGCTCGTCGGCCAGCGCCTCGCTGGCGCCCGCGGCCAGCATTTCCTCGCGCGACACCAGGCCATAGTTGCCGCGGAAGATGTAGGCCATCTGTGCATCCACCTGCTGCGCCGCGCCCACCAGCACCGGCAGCGCGCCGGTATTGTTCGGATGCCCTGGAATCAGCATGCCCTGCAAATAAAGCATCTGCAGCACCGGAAACTCCGCGCTGTTGCAGATGCGCCCATCCTGCAGCGCCAGGTCGGAAAGCAGGATCGCGTTCGGCCCGGTCTCGGCCTTCACGCCACCCACTTCCACGCTAAGCACCAGGCCGCGCTTGCGCAAATGCTTGACGGTGTCCATCGGGCAGCCGCACAGCAGCCGCAGCCCTGCCGCCGGGATTTCCACCCAGTAAACCCCAGGGCAAACGGGTACCTTGCGTATGCCAGACATGAACCTGAACCTTTCACCCCGGCCCGCCGTGATCATCCGCCGCGCCTTGCGCGGCGCCCACGACACGCGGCACCCCCGGCAGGTCACGGCGATGCCGTGCTGCCTCCCTGCCGGCAATCCCGGCGTGAAGCGTACTTTAGCCGTTTTCCCCGCAAACGCGGGAACTTTAGCGTCACTCCGGCCGCATTTCACGGACATCCAATGCGCTCAAGCGTGACAAATTCCACAAAGAAGACTCCATGACCTCACCCGCCCTCGCCAAGCCTCACGCCATGCGCCCCACCCCCTTGGCTGCCGTCGCCATTGCCGCGCTCCTCATGGCCCTCGCCGCTTCCGCCCACGCCGAGCCGGAAGAACTGACCATCGACCCCGGCCACACCTTCCCCGGCTTCGCCGTGCGCCACCTGGGCGTGGCGACCCAGCACGGCCGCTTCAACCGCAGCAGCGGCACCGTTACCCTCGACCTCGAAGCCGGCACCGGCTCGGCGCAAATCCGCATCGAAACCGCCTCGGTGGACACCGGCAACCCCGAGCTCGACAAGCTCCTGGGTTCGCGCTTCTACTTCAACCCCGCCGAGTACCCCGAGATCACCTACAAGGCGACGCGCATGGACTTCGCCGACCGCAAGCCCACCATGATCCACGGCGAACTCACCTTCCTCGGCCAGACCCACCCGGTGGACCTGAAAGTGGAATTCTTCGGCTGTTCGCGCCTGCCCTTCATCGGCAACCGTTGCGGCGCCGACCTGACGGGCACTTTCAAGCGCTCCGACTTCGGCCAGAACGCGATATTGGGCTTCGTCAGCGACGAAGTCACCCTGCGGATCCAGGCCGAAGCCGTCAAAGGGCAAGCCCGCGAGCCGGGCGCCGCCCCCTCCGGAGCCGCGCCCACATCAGGCAACTGAAAGTCCGCTACTCGACCTTGATGTCGGCCGCCTTGATCAGCGGCCACCACTTGTCGATCTCCGCCTTCTGGAAGGTACGCAGTCCTTCCGGCGTCTGGCGCTCGCGCTCGGGAATGTCCTGCCCCATGTCGAACAGGCGCTTGGCCACCGCCGGGTCGGCCAGCGACTCTTGCGCCGCCGCCATCAGCTTGGCAATCGCCGCCTTCGGCGTGCCACGCGGCACCCACAGGCCGTGCCACACCGCCATGTAGAGCCCGGGTGCGCCGGCCTCGTCCACCGTCGGAATGTCGGCAGCCGAACCCAGGCGCGTCTTCTGCGTCACCGCGTAGCCGCGCACCTTGCCGGCGCGCACCATCGGCAGCGAATTGGAAGCCTGGTCGAACATCAGCTGCACCTGGCCGGCGATCAGGTCCTGCAGGGCCGGGCCGGTGCCGCGATAGGGAATGTAGGTCAGCTTGGCGCCGATGAAATTCGCGTAGTAGAGCCCGCCGACGTGCGAGGCCGCGCCCACGCCCGCGGTGCCCACCGAAATCTTGCCCTGGTTCGCCTTCACCCACGCCGTCAGCTCCGTCAGGTTCTTCGCCGGCACCGAGATGTTGCTCACCACCAGTTGCGGGTTGCTGGCGATCTCCGCCACCGGGTCGAGGTCTTTCTGCAGGTCGTAATTGAGCTTGTAGACCGCGCCATTGACCACATGCGTGCTCCAGTGTCCGATGCCCACCGTATAGCCGTCCGGCGCCGAATGCACCACGCGCCCGACGCCGATCGAACCCGCCGCCCCGGTGGTGTTGTCCACCACCACCGTCTGCCCGAGGCTGCGGCCCATGCGCTCGGCCATGATGCGCGCCAGCAGGTCGGTCGGCCCGCCCGCGGCGAACGGCACCACGATGGTGATCGCGTGCGACGGATACGCCTGCGCGCCCGCCACTCCGCAGGCCGCCGCCAGGCCTGCTCCCAGCAAGCCGCGCAGCACCGCGCGGCCAAGATTGTGTTTGCTCCCGGTTTGCCTCTTCCACTGCGAATGCATTGCCGCGTCTCCTGGTTCGATGTGGTTTGTCTTGTTGCTTTGCCGGCGCCGCCATTGTGCTTGCTGTTGTGACCCGCGCGGCGCTGCGGCGATCATACACCGCGCCCCCGGCGGCTTGACGTATGATGCCCCGGCAACGCACCTCGCCCACGGTCCCGACAACAAAACCCGGAGCAGCCATGCCGCGCCTACCCGCCCGCTTTGCCGTCAGCTTTGCCTTCAGCCTTGCCGCCCTCCTCACCGCCGGCGGCGCCTGCGCCCAGGCCTACCCGAGCAAGCCGATCCGCGCCGTGGTGCAATTCCCCGCCGGCGGCGCGGCCGACGCCGTGCTGCGCGCCATCGCCCAGCCGCTCGGCCAGGCCTTGGGCCAGCCCGTGGTGGTGGACAACCGCCCCGGCGCCGACGGTGCGATTGCCGCCGAGGCGGTGAAGCAAGCCGCGCCCGACGGCTATACGATATTCCTGGCCACCAACAGCGCGCTTTCCGCCGTCCCGGCGATGCGCAAGAAACCGCCCTACGACCCGCTCAACGACTTCACCCCGATCACCCGCGTCGGCTACTTCTCCTTCTTCCTGTTCGTCAACCCGCAGGTGCCGGCGAACAACGTCAAGGAATTGATCGCCTACATCCGCGCCAACCCCGGCAAGGTCAACTACGCCGGCGCCACTTCCACCGGCATCATGGCCGCCGCGCAATTGGCCAGCGCCGCCAGGCTCGATATGGTGCGCGTGCCCTACAAGGGCGAAGCCCCCGCCACCATCGACCTCATCAGCGGCCAGGTACAGCTGATGTTCGCCACCGCCACCAACGCCATGCCCGCCGCGCGCGACAACCGCCTCAAGGTGCTCGCCACCCTGCTGGCGCAGCGCAGCCCGATGGCCCCCGATGCGCCGACCATGCCCGAGGCCGGCGCCCCCACGCTTTCCATCGTCCCCTGGGGCGGCTTTTTCGGCCCCGCCAAGCTCCCCGCCGACATCGTCACGCGCCTGAACCGCGAGGTGAATGCCGTCATCGCGCGGCCCGAGGTGCGCGCCGAAATCGCCCGCCAGGCCTTCGAATTGCAAGGCTCGACTCCGGAAGAACTGGCCGCTTTCACCCGCGCGCAGCTGGAAGCCTGGAAGACCGGCGTGCGCGAGGCCGGCCTGCTCCAGGATTAGCCCGGCACGAAGCCTGCATGGGCCGCATCAACGCGGCCGATGGAATTCGGTCGCGCACTTGTGGTCTACTGGCCCGCAAACCCACACCGTCCCCCCAATAAAAACCGCGCCGCCCGGGCCCTGTGCATCATTCGTGCCCCGTAAGCGCCTCCGATCGTCCTTCATTCCCCATTCCCATGCCCAAACAGTCCCCCGCGCCCTGCTTGTTCGTCATGTTCGGCGGCACCGGCGATTTGATGGAACGCAAGATCCTCCCCACGCTCTACCATCTGGCCGAAAGCGGCCTGCTCGACGCCAAGTTCCACATTCTCGGCATCGCGCGCGATGCGAGCATCAACGATGCCAAGTTCCGCACCTGGGCGCGCAAGGCCTTGAGCGGCGCCAAGGTGAAAGACGCGAAAAAGATCGAGCGCTGGTGCAGCACCTGCCTGCACTTCCAGGCGGTGAGCGATTCGGATTCCGCCGCCTACGCCACGCTGTCTTCGCGCATCGCCGAGCTGGAGCGCACCACCCGCCTGCCCGGCAATCGCGTGTTCTACCTGGCGCTGCCGCCCGGTGCCTTCCCCGGCACCATCCGCTCGCTGGGCGAAGCGGGCCTGAACAAGAGCCGCGGCTGGACCCGCCTGGTGATCGAAAAGCCCTTCGGCCGCGACCTCAAATCGGCACGCGACCTGAACCAGGTGGTGCACAAGTATTTCGACGAAAGCCAGGTCTATCGCATCGACCATTACCTCGGCAAGGAGACGGTGCAAAACCTGCTGGCGTTCCGTTTCGGCAACGCCCTGTTTGAGCCGGTGTGGAACCGCGACCACATCGAAAGCGTACAGATCACCGTGGCCGAATCGCTCGGCGTGGAAGAGCGCGCCGGCTACTACGAAAACGCCGGTGCGCTACGCGACATGGTGCAAAACCACCTGACGCAACTGCTCACGCTCACCGCGATGGAGCCGCCCACCGCCTTCGAAGCCGACGCCATCCGCTACGAGAAGGTCAAGGTGCTGCGCTCGCTGTCTCCGCTGACCAGCAAGAACGTCGTCTTCGGCCAGTACACCGTCGGCAACAAGATGCGCGGCTATCACCAGGAGCCCGGCGTCAGCCCGCGCTCGCAGACCGAAACCTTCGTCGCGCTGAAACTCGAAATCGAAAACTGGCGCTGGCAGGGCGTGCCCTTCATCCTGCGCACGGGCAAGCGCATGCCGCGCCGCGTTTCCGAAATCGCCATCACCTTCCGCAAGCCGCCGATCGCCCTGTTCCGCAACCTCGACGGTGAAAACCCGCACACCAATACCCTGGTGATCACCGTGCAGCCCGACGAGGGTTTCGAACTCTCCTTCGAGGTGAAAGTGCCCGGCGAAGGCTTCTCCCTGCACACGCAGAACATGGCCTTCCGCTATCACGACGTCTTCGGTCCGTTGCCGGACGGCTACGAAACGCTCCTGATGGATGTGATCGAGGGCGACCAGACGCTGTTCGTCCATGCCGACGAAGCCGAAGCCTCCTGGCAGTTCTATACCCCGCTCCTGGAGAAAAAGCCCAAGCCCCATCCATACGCTGCCGGCACCTGCGGGCCAAAGGCGGCGGACAAACTGGGCGAAGCCTGCGGATCGAACTGGCGCCCCTTGTAGACGTTACACGCGTTCGGCCTGGCATGGCCGCCTACCGCCGACAGTACGGTGGCCATGGTCACGTACGCAACATGCGTTTGTCACAAGCGCCGCGCATCATGAACCTCAACTACAGTCACTCAAGACGCCATGCCCGAACGCGAATTCGACGGCCAGCTGGCCGTCGCGCCCACGCAATCGGCGCTGCTGCAAGCGGCGCAGGAAAAACTTGCCGCCCTGGCGCATGGCCTGAACGCGATGCCCTACGGCGCCCAGCCCCGCCCGGACCCGCCGCGCGAGCCGCAGTCGCCCGGCTCACAGGCAGCGCCCTCGCGCTCCGCCTGGCTGTAAGACCCGGGGCCTAGAGAATCACCTGCCCCTGCAGGCGCCTGCGCCACCAGAAATAGCGCAGCATCTTGCCCAGGCCGATGCCGCATAGGTAGACCAGCCGGAACGCGCCCCACTCGTCATTCGAGAGGGAGGCGACGCCCACCCACGGCAAGGTCAGCGTGGCCAGGTACAGCAGGCCGGCGAATACGCCGACGACAAGCGGCACCTTGACCAGCAGCGTCAACAGCCGTACCACCATGGGCCGGCCACTGCCGAAAGGCACCCACTGCCCTCGCGCCGGACGCGCCTTCTTCTCCCAGCGACTCGGCAGCATGGCGCCGAGCGGCAAGCCGAAAAGCAGCGCGATCAAAAAAGGCAAGGCAGTCTCTCCCATAGGCCGCGGATTATTCCACGAATCGGGCTGCACGCACCGATAGCGCTCCCCGGCGCTTTCACGCGCCATTTATCTTGCCCAAAGTTTAAGCAACACCTTACGGTATCGCCGAATTTTCTTTTTCCGATCAAATACTTGCATCAATCCTGAAAGCGTTTTCGCCGTCTCGATTTCAACCACACTTGGTTGCGCGCATTGCGTATCTTGGTCACAGGAAAGTCCACCTGGAGACCCGAATGAACGCCCCCGAACACAAGCCCCCGCGCGACCGCCAGGAACGCTTCGTCCATGAAGACCTGATCGACCACAACGCCAGCGCCGCCGCCGGGCGCGCCGGCTATCCGGCCAGGACCAAGGGCACGCACGCGGCCTGGCTGATGAAAAATTCGCCGTGAAGTTGCGGGTTGCCGAGGAGCGACGAGCCGGAAAAATATTTCGTGCAAACCACCGTGATTTACCGTGGCAGCGCTTCCGGTTCCGCTTCGCCCCGGCGCAGCAGGAAGGAACAGAGGATCATCAGCGCGCCGAGCAGCGCGCAGCCCGCCGCGGCATATTGGCGCATGAAGAAACCGAAGCTGTCATGCGCATTGACGATCAGGTAGCCGTTCACCCCGCTGGGCGCGGCGAGCACGTAGACATGGTCGCCGGCGGCGAGGCTGCCGACGGTGCTTTGCTCGACGATGATGTGGCGCGTGCGCAGCCCCGCCCCTTCGTCGAGTTCGGTGGTGACATCGATGCAGCGCTGCTGCGCATTGAAGGCCTGGATCGAGGTGGCGAGGCTTTTCACGCAGGTCATCGGCACGGCCTGGCGCACCACGGCGGGAATCGCGGTATCGGGACTGGCGCTATCCAGCGTATTGCGGTGCTGGATGTACTTGGTGCCGAAAACGATGATCATGGCGATGCCCGCCAGGGTGATCAGCCCGGAGAAAGGAGCGAATGCGCCGCGCATGCGCTTGAAGAAGCTGTCCATGAACGTCTCCCGCGTTGCGGCGGCGCCGGTATATGCCGCCGTCCGGCCCATTGTATGCCCGGCGAAGCGGGCGGGAAGCGCGAGGCTGGTGGCAAGTGTGCCGCGGCAAGGTATAATCTTAGGCTTCGTGCCGTTGTAGCTCAGTCGGTAGAGCAGTTGCTTCGTAAGCAAACGGTCGGCGGTTCGATTCCGTCCAACGGCACCATAAGAATCAAAGACTTGTGCAACATCAAGTATCTCGTATCGAGAGCACGGGTTATGCATGGGTTAGGTTTTCAGCGTAAATTTGCTTGGAGCCTTTCGCCGAGAAAAGTCTCTCCTCGCGTTGGCCATACGCAACACTTCTGATTTCTTTCGGTCGGCGTCTCTACGAGGTGCTTATGGTTCGGAGCTCAGATGGCGCGATTTGATCCGTTCCTTGAAAGGTGGCGCACGCCACCTGTCCTGCGTTTACTGACCCCGGGAATCCCATTCCATGGGCGCCATACCAACAAGGTCTGGCGCGGTCTCGTGCATGACGAGGGGGGGGTTGGGAATGGCGTCGAGGCCATCGTTAAATGGATGCCGAAGCAAGAGTCAATTGCGACGGAGTTGGCTTGCGCTCTCGCCGCTCAAGCGCTGTATCTCCGCGTACCTCCCGGGGTGATTGTTCTTGCCGAGGCGGATCAACTGCCGGGGCTTCCGGCATACGCGGTCCCCGAGAGTGGCGCCGCGGTTGTCTGTTTTGGTAGTGAGCTTCGATGGTCTGATGGATTGTTCGTGCGTCCAACTCCCAACAATCCTGAGGCAGAGGAGACAGTTTGGAACGGTCTATGCCACTCGAAAGAGGGTGTTCCAGGTGCTGCTTGGGACGAACTAGTGGCCAACAGCGATCGACATTACGAAAACACATTGTTCGACGGGCGGACCTGGTGGCTTTTTGATCATGAACGGGCCCTCCCGCCCTTGGCCACGGCTATGCGTAGAATCGCCGACGCGGCCGTTCGCCAAAAAGTGATCGACTACGCCGCGAAACAAAATGAGCTCGCCGCACAGATCGTCCGGCGTCGACCGAACGATCATCGGCTCGCGGATCTCCCGGCCGAATTTGCTGCTCACAAAACCAGGCTCTCTTGGGTCGTCGAGCAAGTAAAGCGCTGGTCGACCGGTGATTCGATGGTCGATGGGATTTTCAGGATGACCGAGGTAATATTAAGTTCGGTTCAGATTCGATTGCCGGCTCTCGCTCTGCATATCGGCAAGCGACTGCAAAAGCCCGAGGGAGATTCGTTATGGAAGCCGTCATCGAAAAGCGGATCGCGCGCGCGAAGGTCCGGTCAATGAGCGGCTTGCGCTTCTCGAAGCCCTCGTGCGTAGCGACTTTCGCTCCGATTTTCTGGGAGCCCATCGCTGGCACCGGGGAGAGGCTCGTCGCATTGGTTGCCGTGGAACCTCACGAAACGAGTGAGGAGTGGATTTCACCGGTTACACACTGCGTCATAAGCCAAGATCGACTGCGAGCGATGCTTGGGCGCGACCGGGCCTCTGCCGCCTATGGAATACTCACGACCGCAGCGCGCCACATGACGGCAATGCAGGCCGGCGGTCAGGCGGTCGATTCGCTAAAGCCACCGTTTCAAGGTTTCACCGTTGGCCCGCCGATGATCTCCCGTGGATTTGCAGTAGAGCAGATTTTAGATGCGGCTGTCCGTAGCGTATCGGTCTTCGGCAGTGCGGATGAACTTATCTCTGGAGAAGAGGAAAGGGTTGCGCGGCATTCCGTGACTACGTCAGTGTTCCTCAAAAATCTCAAACGGATGGTCATCCAAAGCGATCAAAGTTTCAAAGAGCGCTTTGAACGTAGGCTTGAGATTAGAAACGGCCCGGAAGTTGTCATCGACTACTCATTCAAAAAGTGGTTCGTTCAGTTCGCTAGCTTGCCCATGGCGGCTAAGCAAGAGTCGAAAGCCCAGACTGAAGCACAGAGCAAACTATTCGAGTTGAATGTTGTTCGCACCGTTCTAAACGGCAATCAAATGGCGCCCGTTCTTTTGGTGAACGATGCTGCCTTGTCGGAGGCTTCGTCAGCCGCGGATGTGACTGTCGCTGAGCGACTAAATGATCGCCTCTCAGTTATGGCCAGGCAAACCAAAATCAAAGTCTTGCGCGCTAAAACCCCAGAGCAAGCAGCGTCGCTTGTTATTGACGAGTTTGTGTAGCCCGTATTTGGGCAGGCGGACCTATGCGGCGCGCGCATGGGGCTTTCGAGTCGGGTTTACTGCCTGGGTGCGGAGTTCGTTGCCACACGCCGCCCTGGTGACCTCGCACATCAACCCACTCACGCATCAGGCTTGGCGCTTGGTGGCGCTGGACGCGCTGGACGCGCTGGAATGGCGCCGGGTCGCCCTCGACGGCTGGGCCGACTTCTGCGGGAAAAAGGCGCCGCTGGTGCGACGGACGGCGTTACCGAAAATCCCTGCTGTTGGTCTCGAGCTCACCCAGCAATCGGCTATCGTCTCGAAGGCGTCCCGCGATCAGGTGGTGCACCTTGCCGTCGGTCTCCCAGTGGCCGTAGACGGTGAGTAGGTGCGCGTTCAGCATATCAATCCGCTGCGCTTCAGCGACCGAATTCCACACGACCACGTTGGTGTGGCCAGTCTCGTCTTCGATCGTGATGAACACGACGCCGGCCGCGGTCTCCGGCCGCTGGCGGTGGGTCACCAGACCGGTGGTGCGCGCGAGCTGACCGTGCCGATAGCCGTGCAGTTCGGCCGCGGTTGACAGGCGCCGCCGACGTAGCGCTGGGCGCAGCAGCGCGAGCGGATGCCGGCCGAGCGTCAGGCCCACCGCGGCGTAATCCTGCACGATGTCCTGACCTACGGTGGGGGGCCGGAAGCACCGGCACCTTGTCTTCCCAGGTAGGTTCGCGCAGCACTGGCGTCGGCGCTTCCACCCCGGTAACCTGCCATAGCGCGTCCCGCCGATGGCCGGCCAGCGGCGTTAGCGCGCCGGCGCGCGCCAGCGCGTGCAGGTCCTTGCGATCGAGCGCGGCGCGGCGCGCCAGATCCGGCACATCCTGGAACGGCGCGACCGCGCGCGCTGCCACCAAGCGCTTGGCGCCAGCGGTGCTCATCCGCTTGACCATGCGCAAGCCCAGACGCGCCACCGGCCCCGCCGCAGCAGGCTCGAGGGTGCAATCCCAGACGCTGACTCGGACATCCACCGGTCGCACCTCGACGCCGTGGCGCTGGGCGTCCTGCACCAGCTGCGCCGGGGCGTAGAAGCCCATCGGCCAGGCATTGAGCAGCCGGACAGGAAGGCCGCTGGCTCGTAGTCCGCACCAAATAATTAGTCCAGAGGATGAAATGACTGCCCCCACCGCTACCTATCTCACGCTGGGCGCTGCCTATGAAAGGCACGCATCCCAGTACGATGAGGCAATTTTCAAAGCAATCCACAAGGGATTGTCCGACCTCGGCCCGCGAATCCGCGAACTTGAATGGGCCAATGTCCTGCTGGCCACCCCGCCGCAAGAGGAACTTCTGAAGGCAGCCTGACCAAGTCAATAATTCCCAAAGCCCGCTTATCAGCGGGCTTTTTCTTGGCTTATTCGAGATTGAAACGCCGCCCGGCGAAGATTGCGCTGGCCGCGGCGCCACTCTCCCTGTGGTTTCTCTGAGCTTGTGAGTAGTACTACTCCTCCTCCGTAAACGCAAACCTCCCCCTGCACCTCCCGCAGATCACGGCCCCAAAGCCATTCCGCGAGCGCAGGGTTTCGAGCTTGGAGTCGCTCCCCTTGGCAGAAGCAGTAGGGCAGGGCTTCTCCGTTGCGGCGTTGAAGGCGGCGGCGTAGGCGTCCATCTGCAAGGGGAAGGCGGCTTCGACCTGGCGGAGCATTTTCTTTGAGCAACGAAGAGGGGGATGCAGAAGATGTGGACATGTATTAAATGTGCGCGATGCCGGCCGCAGATACGATGGAGCCAAGGAGGAAGGCAGCAAAGGAAGCCGCGCTACAACAAACCATTGCTACGCCGAATCGTTCGGCGATTTTCTCGTGCGCGGGCGAATCGTTGTTCACCAATTGCATAAGGCGCAAGTAGTAACAGAGCGCAGCGCACACAATGCCAAAGATAAAAAAAGCGAGCGCCCATATCGCGTAGGGCCGGTAGCCCAACCAGGCGCTTTGCTTCACAAGCGCCTGGGCCATGCCGCCTATGGCAACGATCGCGCCCCCGTTGATGGCGAGCAGGGTTTGCAGGTAAGCAGCAAGCAGCGCATCGCGGCGTGTCGCGAAAGCATGGCGATCGCGCTGCGAAAATTCAGCCTGTGCGGTCTCGTTTGTCATGTCTCAGTCCGTTCTTTTTCGGGTGGGGCAGCGTACCATGCGTCCCGAGGGCGCGCGCAGTTTCATCTTCTGTGCGGTCGGTCTGGGCTTTTTCGCTTTTTGGAGGGAGCAATGCGGACTTTGGTATGTGGAGGAAGAGACTTTGACGATTGGCCCGGACTGCAGCGGACGCTCAATTTCATCCACCGAAACTATGGGATGATCAGTTGCGTCATCGAGGGCGAGGCACCCGGTGCGGATTCATTGGCGCGACGGTGGGCGGAGGACATGCACATCCCAGTTGACGCGTATCCCGCGAATTGGGGCGCACAAGGGCGCGCCGCTGGCCCGCTGAGGAATAAGCGCATGCTCGTCGAGGGTAAGCCCGACATCGTTGTGGCCTTCGCTGGCGGCAAAGGGACGAAAAACATGATGGCCCAAACGCGAGAGGCCGGCGTGCGCCTATTCGTGGTTTTTGATAGTTGCGCTAAGTTGACCGACTCCCAAGGGATCGTACGCGAAATCTTTGGCGCATCAAATTAGCGCGGGCCGTTCACACTTTTGCCATGCTATCTTCTTGATTGCCTTGTCCGAATAAAAAAGATTGCCTATGTGGAAAATTTCTGCCCTGTACGTCGTGTCGCTCGTCGCCTTGTTCTGGTACGGATATGCATTCGAGGCGCGTCCCGACTATGTCTCGTGGGGATTGGGGGCCGCCGGTATTTTTGCGACGGTCGGCCTCACGGTTTGGGCCGTGTTGGATGCCAGACGAGAGCGCTCGAAAAGGGAGAAAGCTGTCATTGCCGCCAACGGGATCATTGAGCGGCTGGCAGGTACTCTTGTGGCCCTAAAGTTGGCAGTGAAGAAGGTTCCGGGGGCCGACGTTCCCATCAATGATGCGCTGCAAGCGATTGCTCAGGGCAAGGAAACGCTGAAGGACCTTTGAAGTCAACCGCCTTGACACTGATCGGAGTCGCGATGAGTAAGCGGATGCTGTCTTTATTTCTTACCTCGATCGTCGCGTTGAATGGCATCGCGACAGCTGCAGCGCAATGGTCTCTTGTGCCAGGGACAGGCGAGTTCGGCACCGTCTACTATGACGCCGCCTCGCGTAAAGCCTGGACCGACGGCCGGGTGGCCATGACAGTAAAAACCGTCAAGGTGCCCACCGCTGGGTGCACCTTGGCGGATTGCGCGGCTGAAATTGTCGCCACCAACGTGTTTGCCTGCGCCGCGCGCGCTGGCAACATCGTTGCGACGCGACTGGCCGACAAGAACGGTAAGCACTTGGGTGGCTTCGAGATTGGCGAGGAGGCGCCGACGCCGGTGGATGTAAGCCCTGGGACCGTCGGCGGTTATCTGTTCGACCGCGCCTGCGCGCGCGAGGCGATGCCCATGCCGCAACGGAAATCGACCTGAGGCGCGGCTACGATTGCAGGCGCCTGATCAAGCTTCGCATTTGTTTATGATGCCATCAAGGGCTGCGTTCAAACGGCGGCGAGCGAGCGGGGCAGCACCAAACCGGCGCTGTCTTCCATTGTCGGAGAGCAGGCCCTGCGCCTCTTTCAACAGGCGATATTGTCGGCGGGACGGTGGTGGCATGCTCAGGGGGTGGTCGTTCATCGTCCGATCCTTTCTCGAAGCTTGTCCGCCAGCGCTTGGCGTTTGCTGGTGATCACCGCCTGCTTGCGATCGAACTCCTCACGGGAGATCCCCTTCATGGACAACTGACGCTCCAAGGAGCTGGTCTGCTGCTCCAGTTCCTTGTCCTGCCGGTCGTAGTCGGACATCGCATTCATGCGCGCTGCATCGGCGGGATAGCTGCCCACCTTGACGCCGACCGACGACAGCGCAGCCTGCTTTAGATCCTGCTCCCTGCCAAAGGCGTCGGTCTTCCCCTTGTTGGCATTGCTGATCGCCGTCCACGAGTAGGTCTGCCAAAGGCCCGGCACTGTCGAATCTTTGTCGACGGCCCAGCCGATCGGGTTCGGCAGCGGCACGTTCGGGGCAATGAACTTGAACAGGTGATCGGTGACTTTTTCGGCCGCCTCCGCCGATGTGTCGGTCTGCAAAGTGATGTCCTTGCCGGTGAAGCTGTCGCGATTCGTCGCCAACTCGGCCATCAGCGCAAGCGGACCGCCGACGCTCAGCCATTGCGGCAGCGGTACCGCACCTTTCGAGCCGGTGATGTCGAACATGTCGCCGCCGGGCACGAAACGGCGGATGTCCAAGAACACCGGTGAGCCGTGCGCATCGTTCCAGGGCATGCGCAGCAGGCGCGGGATGGCCCCGAACATCTTTCCGCTCTTTTCATCGGGGAGGAGCTTGCGCTCGCGATCCTCGTTGCCACCAGAACCGAGCATGGCATAAGCCATCCAGTTGAGGGCGCTGAACACCGCCGCGTATTTCGCCAGCTTCCACGGCTTCTGCGCCGCGGTCCTGATCAGCATGGGGATGGCACGGTAGCTAAAGGCCAGGAATGGCAGGGGACCGCGGCGCAGCGCCCGGATCCATGGCGCGTTGATGTTGTAGTCAAGAAAGGCCTCGCGCGCCGCCTTGCCCGCCAGCTTGTCGGCGCTGCCCGCCTTGGCCTCCTTCATGAACTTTGCCAGCCGGAAGACCGAATCCTCCGAGCGGTAGGCGGCGATCATCGCGGTGAAGGGCAGCTTCGCCAGCTGCATGGGCCTTTTGGCCATGAGGGCTTCGGCCGCCAAGCCGGGCCGTTTGTGCGCCGCCAGGCTGATGAGTTGAAGCAACCCGAGTTGGGCGACTGTTTCGTTCTGCGGCTGGGAAAGGTCTTTGAGTAGCGGCTCAATGAAGTCGGTGCGGATGTCGGCGGCGGCGAAGCTACCCAGTTCTGCGCCGGAGTCCTGGTACCGTTCCACCCAGGTCTTCGCCTGCGCATCACCGCGCCGCGCAGCGATGATGGTGCGCAATGCCGATGCCAGATCCGAAAACCGCACGTCCGCCGCGTCGGCCATGATAAAGTTGCTGGCGATGTTGTTGGTGTGCACCGCCGGGCTGAGCGCGGTTTTGCTCACCTTCCACGCTTTCAAAGCGTTGTCCCACAGCCTGCCAAGCTGCGACTCAGCGCGAAATTCCACCTGCTGGCGGACATCGTTCCACACCGGGCCTGGTACGAACTTGCCGGCCAGCGCGCCGTACTTGCGCAGTTTGGTCCCGGGAATCGGGCTCTCCGGCACCTTGACCCACTCGTTGGCGGCGAAGACCTGAAGGCCTCGGCCAAGGCCATTCGCGGCATCTACCACTTTGCCGCCAGCCTGCTCGACATCGTCGGCCGTGGCTTTGCCTTCGGTTTCGCCGGCCCAGTGCAGGAAGCGGGCGTTTTCGATGTCGCGCACCGCGGATAGGATCGTCTTGGCGAAGGCGTAGCCGACCTCTTCGATCTCGCCCAGCCTCTGGCGTTCCTGCTCGTTCATGTCACGCCACAGGCCGATTTCGTCCTTCTTGTCGAAAAAGCGCGCTTCCCATACGCCATCGCGCCGCCAAGTCGAGTATTTCGCCGGCACAGGCTCCTTCTCGGGCACGTATACCTTCTGGCGCAACGTGCCGGGCTGGCCGTCTACGCCCTGGTCGCGGAGCTCGAGGCGGACGAAGCGATCCCCTTTTTCTATAGGGCCAGTGCGCTTCGAGAGCGCGGTGGCACTGACATCATCGCGGAGCCCGCGCCCCTTAAAGCTGTCGCCACGGATTACCGCCGCTGCCTTCCAACGCGCGCCGTCGGCGCCGGCAGTCTCCGCCTCGTGCTTGAGGTAGCTGCGCCTCAGATAGGACATCTGGTTTCGCTCGTACGACTCCTTGGACAGCAGGCCGAGCTTCACCGCCTCTTTGCCCAGGCCGTCGATCATCTCCTTCATGCCGCGTAGCACTTCCTGCGATTCCTTCGGAAGACGGTCGATCAGCGTTTTCTCCAGCGCGGTATCCGGCTTTTCCTGCATCCAGAGGTAGCCGATGCGCTGCTCCGCCGGCGTCCAGCCCGCGACCTTTTCCAGGAGGTTTTTGCCCTCGCGGAGTGCCTTCGAAACCGCGATGTCGCGGTCGGTGCGTGCCTCGACGTACGGCTCGGAGAGGCCGTAGTCGGACACGAGACCCTGCTTCACCGTTTCGGGGATGTATTGGCCAAGGCCGACCACGCGATCGTAGATCGGCCTGGTGATCAGGCGCGCCGCGAGTTCGCCGCCAGCGTGCTTGAACAGCGCATCGAGGATGCCGTTCGAAAAGACACCGCCGCGGCGCGCCTGTTCATCATAGACAGGCGATTTGCCAGTATCGCTGCGGGCTGCCGCCGGCGCGAGGTCGGCCGGCGAGCCGTGATCCGAAGGGTTGCCGCTTATTTCGACGGGGCTTCCGGCGGTGGCAATGGCATGCCGAAGCGATGCCTGCACCAGGGTGCGCAGATCAGCCTCGCTGCTGACGTTCTTCAGCCCTTGGCGCAGCAACCACGCACGGGCTCCGTCGAGCAGCTGTTTCCACCACGCCATGCGCTGCACCGCAGTGCCCTCGGCGACACGCGCGATCACCTCTTCCACAAAATGATCGCTACCTGGCGCCAGATCCGGATATAGGCGTGTCACGTGCGCCCAGGCGGCCTTGATGGTGGGATTCCCAATCACCGAAAGCGTTTTCACGCTTCGCAGCACCTTTTGGTAGGCCTCACCAGGGAGTATCTGGCGCAGGTCGTGGTGGACACCCAGCTCGTGCAGCAGCAGCCCGGGCGCCTCCGACGGGCTGCTGTGGTCGGTGAAGATGTAGCCGCGCGAGCGAAAGTATCCCGCCTTCCAGGGCTCGCCCGCCATGGCGTCTTTGATATCGGCTGGCGCTTCGGAAGAAGGCCCGATCCAAAGGAGGCCGCTGACTTCCAGCCGCTTGATACCTTCTCCGCCAAAGGCCTTTTCAAGTGCCTGGCGAATGGGCGCGCCCTGGTCCGGCGAGCTTGCCGCAGGCGCCGCTACTTCGCCTTCTTGCTCAGAATTTCCTCGAACTCGTCCGCCGCCTGGTCCGTTTCCGTCGCTTCCTCGGATGTCGGATTCTCCAGTTGCCGGCGCTGCTCCTGCCGCTGGCTGCGCTGGTTCTTGAGTTCCTCGGGCTGCTTTTCCGGTTTCATGGTCATTTACGTTACCTCCTGTGCGCCGCGCGCGCAAGTATGCATTTAATGAGAGTGCGCCCTCCATC
>DASYEQ010000069.1:0-13895 GCA_036498945.1 Burkholderiales bacterium
GCGCGAAGCTTTCGCTGCGGCGAGCGCCAATGCTTGCCGCTCAACAGGAGAAGCTGAAATGGCAAACGATACGGTGGACGTCCTCAACGATCTGATCAAGACTTGCAACGACGGCGCCAAAGGCTTTACAGCCGCCGCAAATATAGTGTCAGCAGCAAATCAGCCGAAATTTGCTGGAAATGCGAGAACCGGCAGGAAGGCTGCGACGAACCGGAGTCTGCTGGGTGGTTTGTTCAACCTTGGGTCGATTTGTTGCGCACATAGCGGATGGTTTGTTGCTCTCAGACGTCTCAGACGGAGGGAGGGGTTCAGCAACTGTTGGTGGAAGGGTTTCGCTGGTAAACACGCGTCTATCTAATTTAACATAATATACATTAAATACTTTATCCCGATTTCCTATGTACGTCTAAAAGGCTACAAGTCTTGCTTTTTTCCGGGTTCCGTACGAGTATGCCGCCTGCCTTTTTGACCCTTTAATTCCAGCTCCAGCCCTTGCAGTTCGATCTTCGGCATAAAAAGCCCGCGCATGGCTAACCGACTGCAGCCAGCGCGCCGAACCAGAAAAAGCGGTCGTTACACTTGCAGCGCAGTTGGCCGGGCTGTCCAGACAAAGGATGTCCGGTCCATGTCATATGCGGGCATATTCAAATTGCAGGCGGCGTTTGCCGCCGCGGTGGGCTTGGAGGCCGTGTGTTGAACCGGCGCGCAGCGGACATTCTGCTGGTTGAGGACAACGAGGACGAGGTCTTCCTGACCCGCCGTGCGTTTCGCGCGGTCGATCCGGCGATCAATCTGCATCACGTGGACAACGGCGAGAAATGCCTGGCGTTTTTGCGCCGCGAGTCACCGTATGAGCAGGTGCCGGTGCCGGACCTGGTGCTGCTGGACATCAACATGCCGGTGATGAGCGGCCGCGATGCGCTAAAAGCCATTCAGGCGGACGCGACCTTGTGCCATGTGCCGGTGGTGGTGCTGACGACCTCGACGGAAGATCGCGACATCCAGGAGATGTATCGCCTGCGCTGCAATTCCTATCTCACCAAGCCGGTGAATTTCGAGCGCTTCGTGCAGGTGGTGCGCCTGGTGTGCGAATACTGGCTCGACCTGGTGGTGCTGCCGCGCAAATAGCCGGCGGCGCCGGGCTCACCGCCCGGCGGCTTCTTCCAAGGCGCGCCACACGCGCGCGGGCGAAAACGGCAGGTCGAGCTTTTCGACGCCGCGCGTGCCGAGCGCATTCATGATGGCATTCACCGAGGAAGGAATGGCGCCGGCCACGCCCGACTCCCCTGCCCCTTTGACGCCCAGCGGGTTGGTGGTGGCGGGCACGGCGTGGTGCAGCACGTTCATCGGCGGGATGTCGGCGGCGCGCGGCATGCGGTAATCCATGAAGGAGGCGGTGAGCAGCTGGCCGCTTTCGTCGTAGACGATTTCCTCGCCCAGCACCTGGCCCAAGCCCTGGACCACGCCGCCGTGGATCTGGCCGGTGACGATGGTGTCGTGCATGATGTTGCCGACGTCGTCCACTGCGGTGTAGGCCACCGGGTGCACCACGCCGGTCTCGGGGTCGATCTCGACCTCGCAGATGTGGCAGCCGTTGGGAAAGGTCATGCTGGGCGAGACGAACTTGGAGCGGTTGTCCAGCCCGCCGGCCAGTTCGGCCGGCAGGCCGGTGAGCTTGCGCGCGGCGGCGGCCAGTTGCAGCAGGGGGATTTTCACGTCGGTGCCGGGCACGCGGAATTCGCCGTCGCCGAACTCGATGTCGGCGGCGCCGACCTCCAGCACCTGCTCGGCCAGCAGCTTGCCGCGGCGGATCGCCTCGTCGCAGGCGACGTAAAGGGCGCTGCCGGCCATCATCATCGAGCGCGAGGCGACGCTGGGCATGCCCATGCTGGGAATCAGGTCGCTGTCGCCGGTGTGCAGGCGTACCTTGGCGGGGTCGACGCCCAGGTGCGCGGCCACCACTTTCGGATAGGTGGAATGCGGGCCCTGCCCCATCGGCTGGGCGCCGACGTAGAGATCGACGTAGCCGTCGTCCGAGAAACGGATTTCGGCGGTCTCGTCCAGCATGCCGCCGGCCACCTCCAGGAAGCAGCCGATGCCGATGCCGCGCAACTTGCCGGCGGCTTCCGAGGCTTTACGGCGCGCGGCGAAGTTGTTCCAGTCGGCGGCTTCCAGCGCCTTGTCGAGCACGGCTTCGAATTCGCCGCTGTCGTACTTCTGGCCGTTGGCGGCGGCATACGGCATGGCGCTGGAGGCAATCAAATTGCGGCGGCGGATTTCCACCGGGTCCAGGCCGAGCTTGGGCGCGGCCGCATCCAGCAGGCGCTCCAGCATGAAAATCGCCTCCGGCCGGCCGGCGCCACGATACGGCCCAAGCGGTGCGGCGTTGGTGAACAGCACCTGGATGTGCACGTAGATGTTCGGAATGGCGTAGACGCTGGAGAGGCAGTTCTTGGTGTTCTGCGTAGTGAAGGCAGCCACCACGCCGACGCTCAAGGCGCCGATGCCGTACCAGACGTTCGACCGTAGCGCGGTGATCTTGCCGTTGGCGTCGAAGGCCATGTCGGCTTCCAGGATGCCGTCGCGGCCGTGGGTGTCGGAAAGAAAGCTCTCCAGGCGGCTGGCGCACCACTTCACCGGGCGCTTTAGGGTCTTGGCCGCCAGCATCAGCGCCGGGTATTCCGGGTAGACCTGGGTTTTCATGCCAAAGCCACCGCCGACGTCATAGGTCAGCACCCTCACCTGCTCCGGTGCCACCTTGAACACCTGCTCGACCAGGCCTTTCTTCATCACGCCCACGCCCTGGCTGCACACCGTCAGGGTGTGGCGGCCCGTTGCTTGATCCCAGGCAGCCAGCGCGGCGCGCGGCTCCATCGTGCAGGGGGCAACGCGGGTGTCCAGCAGCTCAACGCGCTCGATGTGATGGGCGGCGGCGAAGGCGCGCTCGCAGGCGGCGGCGTCGCCGTCTTCCCAGTCGTAGGAAAGGTTGCCGGGGGCGTGCGAATAGATCTGCGGTGCACCCGGCGCGCGGGCGGCGGCCACGGTGGGCGCGGCCGGCAGTTCCTCGATATCGACCTGCACCAGTTCGGCGGCGTCCTGCGCGATGTCGGCCGTCTCGGCGATCACGATCGCCAGCACCTGGCCGACGTAGGCGATGCACTCGACCGGAAAGGCGGTGAAAGGCACCCCGGCCATGGCGCTGCCGTTGCGCCCTTTCGGCGCGGGCGCCGGCGGCACGCCCCCCATGCCGGCGGCATCGGCGTCCTTGCCGGTCAATACCGCCAGCACGCCGGGATGCGCCAGCGCGGCGCTGGTGTCGATGCCGCGTAGAGTGCCGTGGGCGATGCTGGCGCGCACGAAAGCCGCATGGGCCTGGCCAGGCAAAGAGATGTCGTCGGTGAAGCGCCCGCGCCCGGTGATCAGCGGGCCGTCCTCGCTGCGCAGGGTTTCATGCGAACTGCCAAAACGCTGTAGGGACGACATGCGGTGCGACTCCACGGACAACAAAAAAGCGCTGGCGCGCCGGAAGCCGTGATTATTTCATGCCGCTTACAACCGCGCGCCTTATCGACGGATTAATCCATGCACCGTTCAGGGGCGCGAGATCCAGGGGTTGCCCTTGACGTAAAAGCGCAGCAGGCGCCGCGCCCAGTGGCCGGCGTAGTCCACCCCGATACGCGGGCGGCGCACGACGGTGATGCGCGGCGGCGCCGGCAGTTCGGCGAGAAAGAAGTCTTCGCTTAGCATGTCGTGGCCGTGCAGGCGCTTGTCGATGCCCATCGCCTTGCATAGGAGGCCCGGGCCCTGGGTGCGGGTGTCGATGTTTTGCAGCGGCTCGATGGCACGCAGCAGGACGGCGGAGGCGACCCCGGCCGGCTCGGTCACCACGTTCATGCAGTAATGGATGCCGTAGATCATATAGACATAGGCGTAGCCCGGCGGGCCAAACATCACTTCGGTGCGCTGGGTGCGGCCGCGCGCGGAATGGGCAGCCAGGTCATGTGGCCCCAGATAAGCCTCGACTTCGACAATGCGCCCGACCTGGCGCCGCCCCTCATGCTCGCGAACCAGCAGCTTGCCGAGCAGATCGGGCGCCACTTCGATCGCCGGCCGGTCGTAGAAGACACGCGGCAGGGGCGTGAGCGTAGCGGGCAGGCTGATCGGCGCCACCGGTCCTCTGGTCTTGGTTGATTTCAATTTAGGGGTTATTATTCAGATAGTTAAATTATAATATTAATGCGAATTATAGGTATGATTAACCTCCGTGGCACGGCTTTTCGTTGCCCCGGATTATGCAAAGGCGCCAACCGCAACCGCAAGCCCCGATAAAAAAGGCCTCTTCGCCAATGCGTTAACATACGGCGTCGCGCGCCTCCGCCGCCCATACGTGGGCCAGGCAGATGCGCCAGATCCCCGCCCGATAGGATGAAAAAAGCGCTTCCCGCCATGCCGACCAGCATTTTGCCCTCCCTCATCCTGGGTTGGCGGGAGGTTGTGTTCGTCATTGTCTACGTGCTGCTGGACTGGCTGAGTTTCGTCCACCCGCTGTATGGCTTGAACATCACGCCGTGGAACCCGGCACCGGCTCTGGGGCTGATCTACTGGCTGCACCAGGGCAAGCGCGCCGTCCTGCCCTGGTTCATTTCGCTGCTGATCGGCGAGGCGCTGGTGCGTGGCTGGCCGGTGGACCTGCCGCTGACCTTCATCCTGTCGCTGTTCTTGACCCTGGGGTACGGGCTGATCGGCGAAATGCTGAAGCGCCGCTTCGTCGAAGGCCGCGCGCCAGACAACCGCCCGCAGCTTTTCACCTGGCTGGTGATCGTCGCCCTGGGCACTTTGGGCAACGCGATTGTCTACGTCACCCAGCTGGCGTTTTCCGGCTCGATGCCGCAAGGCGCCTGGGCGGAGGCGGTGGTGCGCTTCTGGATCGGCGACTGCGTCGGTATCGTCGTCACCATGCCGATTCTCTGGCTGATGGCCGAGCCGCGCGGCCGCGGCGTGCTCAAGCGCCTGTTCCTCAGCTGGGAAACGCTGGGCTACATTTTGCTGGGCGTGGCCATGCTCTGGGCCACTTTCGGCTTTGGCATGGGCGCCGGCTTCCAGCAGTTCTACTTCCTGTTCCTGCCGATCGTCTGGGCCGCCGCTCGCCAGGGGCTGGCAGGAGCGGCGCTGGTGGCTTCCGCCTTGCAGCTGGGGGTGATTGTCGTCGTGCAATGGCTCAATGTCGTCACCGTGGAAGTATACGAATTGCAGATGCTGGGCGCGGTGCTGGCCCTGGTCGGCTTTTTCATCGGTGTGGTGGTGGACGAGCAGCGCCAGGCGGTGGAAGACCTGAAACACACCCTGCGCCTGGCGGCCGCCGGCGAAATGGCTTCCGCCCTGGCCCACGAACTGAACCAGCCGATGACCGCACTCACCGCCTACGGCGAGGTCTGCGAGCACCTGATCTCGCGCGGCGAGACCGGCAATGCGCTGAAAGACGCGATCCGCCGCATGGTGGCCGAGTCCGCCCGCGCGGCCGACGTGGTGCGCCGCCTGCGCGACTTTTTCCGCACCGGTGCCACCCGGCTGGAATCGATCGAGGTCGCCGCCCTGCTCTCGGCAGCCACCGCGCCCTTCTCCCTGAAGGCGCGCGAGCAGGGGGTGGAACTGCGCGTCGAGCCGGCGCCTGACGGCATGGTATTCATCGACCGCCTGCAGGTCGAGGTGGTGCTGCGCAACCTGCTGTCGAACGCCTTCGAGGCGGTGGCCGCGCGCGCGCCGGGGGCACGCAGCGTCACCCTTTCGACCACGGCCGACAGCGGCAACATCCGCATGACGGTCGAAGACAGCGGCCCGGGCATCGCGCCGTCGGCCGCCGGCCATGTGTTTGAACCTTTCGTTTCCACCAAGTCCAGCGGGCTCGGACTCGGACTTGTCATCAGTCGTGCGATCATAGAGGCTCACGGCGGCAATCTCTGGGCTGAAACCGGGGGCCGTGGTGTTTTCAGATTCACCCTACCACTGCAGGAGAAGAGACAAGATGCAGCCACGTGAGCTGACCGTCTATTTGATCGATGATGACCCTTCGGTGCGCGACGC
Organism: Burkholderiales bacterium; assembly: GCA_036498945.1. Classification (GTDB taxonomy): domain Bacteria; phylum Pseudomonadota; class Gammaproteobacteria; order Burkholderiales; family JAEUOS01; genus JAQGMJ01. Next base: position 6,082 of record DASYEQ010000069.1, read on the forward strand.
CCTGGGGTTGCTTCTGGGGGTACGCGGCTATCGCACCGCGGTATTCTCCGGCGGCGAGGACTTCGTCAAGGCCTGGCAGCCCGAATGGGCCGGCTGCGTGCTGATCGACATCCGCATGCCCGGCATGGACGGCCTGGAACTACAGCAGAAACTCTCCGACATGGGTTGCCACCTGCCGGTGATCGTCATCACCGGCCACGGCAACGTCGAATCGGCACGCCAGGCCTTCAAGGCGCGGGCCGTCGATTTTCTGGAGAAGCCACTGGACCATGCGCGCCTGATCAGCGCCATCGACGAGGCGCTGAAGCGCGAATCGACGGTGCGCGACGACATCGCGCGCCGCGAGGCCGCTTCCGCCCTGTTGCAGAACCTCACCGCGCGCGAGCGCGAGGTGATGGAACTGGTGGTGGCCGGTAGCCACAACCGCGAAATCGCCCAGGCGCTGGGCATCAGCGTGCGCACGGTGGAGGTTCACAAGTCGCGCCTGATGACCAAGCTCGGGGTGGACAACGTGGCTGACATGGTGCGCCTGTCAATGGCACATCAACCCGCCCCCCCTACCCTCAACGTTTCGGCCACCGCAGCCGCCAGTACCGCGGCTTAGAGCCCGACCCCAAAACAAAAAAGGGGCCGACGGCCCCTTTTTTGTTTGGCGCATGCGGAATCAATAAAACGCGTCATGCGACGAAAAAGCGATGCGGCACGGCACCTGCGAGCGGTTGCTCCAGGCGTGGTTGGTGCCGCGCTGCACGACCGTGTCACCAGCCTTCAGCTGCACTTCCTCGGTGTCCAGCACCAGGGTGATCTCGCCTTCCAGGACCATGCAGAAGTCCAGGGTGCGGGTCTTTTGCATGTAGGGGTGCGGCGCATCGGCGCCGTAGGTCGAGGCCTGAGGCGAGCCCATGGCGGCGAAATAGGCCGCCACTTCCTTCGCCCCCACCTTGCCGTAAGAAGCATCCGGCGGGAAGGTGACGATGCGGCACACCGAGCCGTTGGCCGGCGGTTCCAGCGTATGCGGCAGGTTCAGGGTCTCGTGCACGCCCTTCATCGGCGGCGGCGCGCCGTCGGCCACCCAGATGCGGGTGGAGGCAAAGCCCGGGCGCGCGGCATCGCTGCGCACGTCGGGCGAAGGGGCGTCGGCCAAGGCGCGCGACTTGCCGCCCTCGCCGTCGATGCAGACCAGGCGGCGCACCGGCTTGATGGAATTGCTCATTTACCGGTTCCTATTCGTCGAATTTGGCGCCCATCATCACAAAGGCCATCAGGCTGCCTTCGTGCGGATTGGTCCAGCCATGCCAGTTGCCCAGTTGCACCACCACGTCGCCCGGGTTGAGGTCGTAGCGGCGGTCATCCAGGATCAGGGTGCGGCGGCCTTCAAGCAGGATGCCGTAGTCCACCGTCTCCGACTTGTGCACGGGGGAGGAAAAAGCGTTCTGCCCGCCGCGGTCCCAGGTGGTGCTGTTGGGACGCACGCGCGGCGTGCCTTCGGGCACGGCGATCTTGTCTTTCGCCGGATCGTAATCGGCCGGCTTGCCGGCCGATTGCACGATGCGCAGGTGGCCGCCCTCTTCCGGCGGCTCGAAGGAAAACGGCAGGTTGCCGTCATCCCTCTCGCCGGAGATGGGCGCCGGGTTGGACTTGTAGACCCAGACGTCGGTCATGCCGGCGCTGGCGGTGACCGCGCCCGGGTTGGCGTTGGGCGCGGCGCTGTCGAACAGCACCTTCGAGCGCCCGTTTGCATCGTTGCCGGTAACGACGCGGCGGATTGGTTTGAGTTGCATGCGGATCAGTCGATGTGGATGTTGGCAGCCTTGATCACCTTGGTCGAGCGCGCGATATCGGCACGGGTGAAAGCGTCGAACTCGGCCACCGTCGAACCTTCGGCCACGAAGCCGCCGGAAGCCAGCGCCGGCTGCGCCTCCTTCGACTTGAGGAATTTCGCGATCTCGGCGTTGAGCTTGTCGACGATCGCCTTGGGCGTCTTCGCCGGCGCGTGCAGGCCGTTCCAGCCCACCACCTGGAACTCGGGATAGCCGGATTCGGCGATCGTCGGCAGTTCAGGCATCAGCACATAGCGCTTCTGGCTGCTGACGGCCAGCGCACGCAGCTTGCCGCCCTTGACCAGCGGGATGGTCGCCGGGGCGACGCCGAACATCATCTGCACTTGCCCGCCGATCAGGTCGGTGAGGCCGGCGGCCGCGCTCTTGTAGGGCACGTGGACGATGTTGATGTGCGCCAGTTGCTTGAGCATTTCGCCCGCCAGGTGCGGCGGCGTGCCGTTGCCGGCCGAGCCGTAGTTGAGCTTGCCGGGCTGGGCTTGCGCGGCGGCCACCACGTCTTTCACCGAGTGATACGGCGAATCCGGACGCACGACCAGGATGAAGGGAAAGGTCGCCATCAGCGACACCGGCTCCAGGTCGCGCAGGAAGTCGTACGGCAGCTTCGGGGTGAGCACCGAGTTGATGGTGAAAGAACCGGTGGTCAGGAGCAGCGTATAGCCGTCCGGCGCCGCCTTGGCGACCGCTTCGGCGGCGACGATGCCGCCGGCCGCCGGGCGCTGGTCGACCAGGACCTGCTGCCCCCAGGTAGCCGTCAGGTGTGCACCGAGCAGCCGCGCCAGGGTATCCGGACCGGGGCCGACGACAATGCGGATCGGCTTGGTTGGGTATTGCTGCGCGGAGGCGGCGCCGGTTGCGCACAGGCCCGCCACCGTGCAAGCGATGGTGATCAAAAAACGTTTCAGTTTCATTTATGTGCCTCGTTTGCTCGAACTGTTTGAAGTCTACTTGTCCACGGTTGCACCGGATTGCCGCGCTACCCTGGTCCAGCGCGCGGTCTCTGTTTTCATGAATGCGGCGAACTCCTCCGGAGTATCGCCGATGGTCTCCAATCCTGCCGCCGCCAGGGTCTCGCGCACGTCAGGCAACTGCAAGGCCTTGACGATTTCGTCGTGCAGGCGCTGGATGATCGAAGGCGGGGTCCTGGCCGGCACCAGCACGCCGTTCCAGCCCAGCACTTCGAAACCGGGGTAACCGGATTCGATCATGGTCGGCAGCTCAGGCAGCGCCGGCGAACGCTTCGGCGTGGTCACCGCCAGGCCGCGCAGGCGCCCCGCCTTCACCTGCGGGATGCCCAGGGCGCCGACGGCGAACATCATCTGCAGCTGGCCGCCGACCACGTCCATCACCGCCGCGGCCGTGGTCTTGTAGGGCACGTGGACAATGTTGATGCCCGCCATGCTCTTGAACAACTCGCCGCTCAACTGCGGCGGTGAAGCGTTGCCGCCGGAGCCGAAGTTCAGTCGCCCCGGACGCGCTTTGGCGTATTGCACCAGCTCGGCCACGCTGTTCACCGGGATCTTCGGGTTGACGGTCAGCACGAACGGCATGGCCGCCGCCAGGGTCACCGGCGCGAAATCCTTTTCGACGTCGTAGGAAAGCTTGTAGAAAATCGGGTTGATGGTGTGCGTGCCGGTGGCCAGCAACAGGGTGTAGCCATCGGGCGGACTCTTGGCGACGACTTCGGCGGAAATGATGCCCCCGCCCCCGCCACGCTGGTCCACCACCACCGGCTGGCCCATGGCCTGGCTCATCTTTTGCCCCAGCACGCGCGCCACCGTGTCCGGCCCTGGACCTGTGATGAAGCGGATCGGCTTGTCGGGGTAGGCCTGGGCGAGGGAGAGCGCCGGCGCGGCAAGGCCGAAGCCGCCCGCCAGGCAACACGTGATGACCGCGCGACGCAATCCCATGTTCCTCTCCCCTCTTCTCCGCCTTACTTTGCGAAGGCGCGGCCCTGGCGGCCGCAGTCACGCGCGCGCCACAGCTCGCCGGCCGCGGTGGTCACGTACAGGCTGTTCAATCCGGCGTCGCCGAACGCGCAGTTCATCGGCGTATCGCCGGGAATCGCATGCGTCTCCAGCACCGCGCCGGTGGGCGAAAACACGTATGCCAGCGCGCCCGGCCCGTTCTTCGCCGAACCCGCCACCGCAACGATGTTACCCGCGCTGTCGGTGCACATGCCTTCGATGCCGCGCTGCTCGCCGCGATAATCGCGCCCGAAGGTGTGCAGCAGCCGATAGGGGCCGAGCACATCGTCGGCCTCGATCGGGTACGCACGCAGTTCACGCAAGCCGCCGGGGCTGTTGTCGGTTTGCGCCACGTACAGGGTCTTGTCGTCGGGCGCGAGCGCGACGGCACGCGGCTGCGTGGTATCGAAGGTCATGCGCTTGATCTCCCACAGCTTGCGCTGCGGGTCGCGTTCCAGGCGCAGAACGGCGGCGTAATCCAGGTACGGCACGAACTGCGGGCCGAAGGAGCGCACGGTGGAGTGCGGGTCGCAAAACCAGATGCGGCCGCGGTTGTCCACCGTCAGCTTGGTCGGCTGGTTGTGATAGCTGCCGTTGATCTGGCTCTCGGTCTGCACCGTCGAGCCGTCTTCCATGAAGCGCACCACGCGGCGCGAGCTTTCCTGGCAGCCGTACAGCGCACCATCCGGGCCGAAGGCGATGCCGTTGGTCAGCACCGTGTACTTGCGGAAGTTTTCCGTCTTCCCGCTGGCCGGGTCGTAGCGCAGGATGTTGCCGCCCGCCATGCCCATCACCATCGAGGTGAACAGCATTGCCTTGCCATCCCAGGCCAGGCCGCCGGCGGCGCCTTCGACTTGTGCGACTTTTTCGAACTTAAGTGTCATGTATTCGTCACCGTCATTTTCAAATTTCGGGGATCAAAAGGGGGCATGCCCCCCTTTTTCACTACCCTCCCTTACCAGACCGCCACCCCGGCGACGCCCACGCGCGTCTTGTACAGCGAGGTATAGGTGGTGACATAGAAATCCTTGGTGTCCGGGCCGCCGAAGGCCATGTTGGTGCAATGCTCGGCGAAGCGGATGCGCCCCAGCAGCTTGCCGGAGGCGTCGATCACGTGCACACCGCCGGGGCCGGTGCAATAGACGTTGCCCTCGGTATCGACCTTCATGCCGTCGGCAATACCGGGCTCGGGGCCGGTGAGCTTGTGGAACAGGCGTCCCTTGCCGACGCTGCCATCCGCTTTGACGTCGTAGGCGGTGATCTCGCCCTTGCGGGTGCAGTTCACGTAAAGCGTCTTCTCGTCCGGCGTGAACGCCAGGCCGTTGGGGTAGACCACGTCGGTCACCACCACGTCGATCTTCTTGCCGTCGGGCGAGATGCGGAACACGCCCTGGAAATCCAGGTATTGCTGCAGGTCTTCGGCGGCCATCGCCGGGTTGTACAGCGCGCCGGGCGAGTCGGTGAAATAGATGCCGCCGTCGGACTTGACCACGATGTCGTTCGGGCTGTTGATGCGCTTGCCCTCATGGAGCGAAGCCAGGGTGGTGACGCTGCCGTCGTTTTCCACCCGCCAGACGCTGCGCGAGGCCCAGCCGGCGACGTTCAGGCGCCCTTCGCGGTCGAAGGTCAGGCCGTTGGCCTTCTCCGAAGGGTGGATCAGCACTTCGGTGCCGGTGCCGGGCGTGTAGCGATAAATGGTATCGCCGACGATGTCCACCCAATAGAATTTGCTGTCGCGGCGGTTCCACACGGGGCCTTCGCCGAAGGTCATGCCGTGGTAGATGCGGTCCAGGGGCGCCTCTTCCGAGAGCAGGCGCGTGAGACCAGGGGTTACGAGATCGAGTTCCAGCATAGTAAGGCGAAAAACTCCGTCAGGGCCGAGATGTCCAGCCGCAATGGTACCAGAACCTGTCCGGACAATTAAAGCCCCGCGGCAATTCCACCCATCAACGCCGGCTTAATCATCGAGCGAGCACTCCCCCGCGCCGATGGCGAATTGCGGCCGGTCATCACGTCCCCCAAGGGGACTTCCTTCGGGGCGTAGCCACGGCGGGTTGTAGCCGGGCGGCAGCCCCTGCGGCCGTAGCGGCCCGGGCTTGATACGCCCGCCGCGCGCCTCCAGGTTGCGCCGCGCCTCCTCCGCCAGTTCGGTATGCCTCACCTGCGCCATATGCTCTTGCTGCGCGATGCCCGGCTCCCATTCCTGCACCTTGCGTTTGCCGCCCCACATCAGGTCCGCATCATGCCGCTTGACCAGCGGTGCGCCGGGGTTGAGATTGCTGCGGACCGCCGCGGACTCCGGCACCGCAGGGGCGGCGGCGTCGACTACGGTTGTAGTCGACGCCGCCGCTTTTACTTCATCCGTGTTGGCCGACCCTGAGAAACCCTGAGTTTTTTCGACAAATTTGTCCGTCGCCGGGGCCGCTTCGGCCTGCGGCACCGGGGCTTCAATTCGATCCCCACCCGCCGGCGCCGGCTCCTCTAGCCTCAGCACCTCCCACATTCCCGGCGGCACCGCGCCATCCCCGCTCGTCGGCGCAGACCGTGATGCCCGCGCTTCGCGCCGCATGCGTTCCTTCTCCAGTGCCGCGTAATGCGCCTCGTCCAGCTTGTCCAATCGCTCATGCACCCGCTCCAGCGCGCGCAGCGCCGGCTCCCGATTCGGCATGCGAAAGCGCGCCACCGGCGCCCTGCCCCAGGTGCCGCCGATGATCAGCATGTCGCGCACCTCGACCTCCATCTCCTCGAAGCCCAAGAGGCGCCCCGACGCATCGAACAGCTTGCCCGCGCGAAAGAATCCCGCGCGCATGCGCTCCTTCATCAGATCCAGCGCGGTGAGGCGCAGCTCGGCGAGCAGGCTGCGCATCTCGATGCGGATGCGTTCGCGTACGGCCGGATCATTCATCAGCACGTTCGCCTGTGAAGCGCGCGAACGTGCTGAATAACCCGCGCACTCAGCGGCGGCGCTGGCGTTCTGGTCTTTGAGGTATTCAAAAACGAAGCGCTCCTGGCGGTCGGTCAGGGGCTTGGCGGATTGGGTTTCGGCTTGCATGGCGGCTCCAGTCGTAGTGAGGACTGGTTACTAAGATACGCAAGAGGTTCAACCAAGTGTGGTTGATTTTCATCCGCGAAATATTGGAGGAAACACAAAAAAAATCAAAGCACTACTAGAGATTGCGCTCAATATTTAGGCAAAGGAATTGCGCGGTGTTTTTGGCTGAATCAAGACTTGTTGCTTTGAATATTTTCCGCCTCCCCAACCTTATAATTGTTCTGATCGGTTCGCTGTGGCTTAATTTAGGTGTTCGAAAAAACGGGTTAGTTCAGTCTGTCCCCGAATCCTATGTGAAGAGGGCTATGGATGCCGACAGAGTGTCATGCAGATACCACCAAATCTCTTAATGGGCATAGCATTTCTGGTTGGATTAACGCTTTCGATCCTTTGCGTGATGTATGCCATTGAGAAGAGTAACCACTGGTTGTACGTCATCCCCATTGCCTATAGCTTTGCGGTCTTTGGCGCGTTTTCATTATTTTATGGACGTTCATTTGATCTGCGGGGATCGGGTTTGCTATCCGCTGCGCTAATCATTCTTGCGTGGCTTGTTGTGAGATTTGAGGTCTTACCAAAGAGAAAGCGAAAATAACCGCGGATCAAAGGCTCACATGAAGCCGAGGCGCAAGCGTCGGCTCGGCCACTCGGTACACCGCGCCTGATACAAAACATGCAGCAACAAGCGGTCTGGACTTGAAAGTAATAAAAGGAAGTAATAAAAGAAGTAATAAAAGAAGTAATAAAAGGGGCCGGGCTCTGAGGTTTCCCCACGAATAGTGATTGAATTTCAGTGGGTTAAGTATTAGTGTTTGAATAAAACGGCATGCGGGCGAGGTGCCTGCATGGCAACGATCTTGTTCCTTGTTAGCGACCAAACTGACAAGGGATGCGAAGCCATGCAGACGAAACAGACTGTAGCGCGAGTATTGGCCTGCTGTAAAACGCTGATGCACA
>DASYEQ010000070.1:0-73229 GCA_036498945.1 Burkholderiales bacterium
CCGAGCCGCGCGCTCGCCGCCGCAATGATGGTCGAAGCGCAGAACATCGCCGCCAAGCTCGGCATCACCTTTCGCGTCTCGCTCGAGAAGCGCATCACGGGCGCGGAGCGGGTCGGACATCACAAGACCTCGATGCTGCAGGACGTCGAAGCGGCGCGCACGCTTGAAATCGACGCGCTATTGGGTTCGGTCATCGAGTTGGCCAGGCTGACGGATACGCCGGCTCCGCATCTGGATGCCGTGTATGCATTGACGAAGCTCCTCGCGAAGAGCCTGGAGGAAGGGAAACTGCCGGGCAGCCCGGGGTAGTGCGTGTGCGGCGCTGCGTGCCGCGCGTGGCGGCCGCGTGCGTTCGGCGGGTGCGCGCCTCGGCTGAATGAGGCCGCGGCGGCATGACGGCGCTGCCGCATGACGGCCCCGCGATCCAGTTCAGACACTCTATATTTTCATGTACGCAATCGCGATTCGAGGCAGATCAATATGAACGTTCACGAGTATCAGGGCAAAGAGATTCTGCGCAAGTACGGAGTGGCGACGCCGCAGGGCGTGCCCTGCTTCTCGGTGGCCGAGGCGGATGCCGCGGCGCGCCGGCTGGGCGGCAAGGCATGGGTGGTCAAGGCGCAGATTCACGCGGGCGGCCGCGGCAAGGGCGGCGGCGTCAAGGTGGCGAAGTCGGTTGCCGACGTCAAGGCGCGCGCCTCCGAGATCATGGGCATGCAACTGGTCACGCACCAGACCGGCCCCGAAGGCCAGAAGGTGCGCCGCCTCTTGATCGAAGAAGGCGCCGACATCAAGAAGGAACTCTACGTCGGCATGGTGGTGGACCGCGTCACGCAAGTGGTGGCGCTGATGGCCTCCTCCGAAGGCGGCATGGACATTGAAGAAGTCGCCGCCCACACTCCGGAAAAAATCCACAAGGTGTTCATCGACCCGGTCAAGGGCCTGACTGACGCCGATTGCGACGACGTCGCCACCAGGATCGGCGTGCCGGCGGGCTCGCTGGCCGAGGCGCGCAAGTGCCTGCAGGGCCTCTACAAGGCGTTCTGGGAAACCGACGCTTCACTGGCCGAAATCAATCCGCTGATCATCACCGGCGACGGCAAGGTGATCGCGCTGGATGCCAAGCTCAACTTCGACTCCAACGCCCTGTTTCGCCATCCCGACATCGTCGCCTACCGTGACCTGGATGAGGAAGATCCGGCGGAAATCGAGGCGTCCAAATTCGACCTCGCCTACATTTCGCTCGACGGCACCATCGGCTGCCTGGTCAACGGCGCCGGTCTGGCGATGGCGACCATGGACGTGGTCAAGCTCTACGGCAGCGCACCCGCCAACTTCCTCGACGTCGGCGGCTCCGCCACGCCCGAGAAAGTGACCGAGGCCTTCAAGATCATGCTGAAGAACCCGAACCTGCAGGCCATCCTGGTCAACATCTTCGGCGGCATCATGAAGTGCGACACCATCGCCAACGGCCTGGTGACCGCGGCCAAGGCGACCTCGCTCGCCGTGCCCCTGGTGGCCCGCATGCGCGGCACCAACGAGGAACTGGGCAAGAAGATCCTGGCCGAATCCGGCCTGCCGATCATCAGCGCGGACAACCTGGCCGACGCCGCCGAGAAGGTCGTCAAGGCCGCCGCCGAATACGCCGCCAAGGCAAAGAAATAAGGGAACACGAAATGTCGATTCTGATCAATAAAGACACCCGCGTGATGACCCAGGGCATCACCGGCAAGGCGGGCCAGTACCACACCAAGACCGGCAAGGAATACGCCAATGGTCCGAAGTGCTATGTGGCCGGCGTCAATCCGAAAAAGGCCGGCGAGGCCTATGAAGGCATTCCGATCTTCGGCACCGTCGCCGAAGCGAAGAAGCAGACCGGCGCCAACGTTTCGGTCATCTACGTGCCGCCGCCCTTCGCCGCGGCTTCGATCTGGGAAGCGGTGGAAGCCGACCTCGACATGGTGATCTGCATCACCGAGGGCATCCCGGTGCGCGACATGATCGAAGTGAAGGACAAGATGCGCAAGCAGAATCGCAAGACCATCCTGGTCGGCCCGAACTGCCCCGGCGTCATCACCCCGGACGAAATCAAGATCGGCATCATGCCCGGCCACATCCACAAGAAGGGCCGCATCGGCGTGGTGTCGCGTTCCGGCACCCTGACCTATGAGGCCGTCGGCCAGCTGATGGACCTGGGCCTGGGCCAGTCTTCCTGCGTGGGCATCGGCGGCGACCCGGTGAACGGCATGAAGCACGTCGACGTGATGAAGCTGTTCAACGACGACCCCGAGACCGATGCCGTCATCATGGTGGGCGAGATCGGCGGCGACGACGAGGAAACCTGCGCGCGCTGGATCAAGGCCAACATGAAGAAACCTGTGGTCGGCTTCATTGCCGGCGTCACCGCGCCCCCCGGAAAACGCATGGGCCATGCCGGCGCCATCATCTCCGGCGGCAAGGGAACGGCGCAGGAAAAGTTAAATATTATGGAAGAGTGTGGCATCAAGGTCACCAAGAACCCCGCGGAGATGGGCAAGCTGCTAAAGTCTGTGCTCAAGTAGCTGCATCAGCGGCACCGACAATAACGGAGACCCGAACCGTGGACCTAACCTCAGCAGCATTCTGGCTGGCCTTGGGCCAGATCATCTGGATCAACATCATCCTGTCCGGCGACAACGCCGTGGTCATTGCCCTGGCCGCGCGCTCGTTGCCGCCGAAACAGCAAAAGCAGGCGGTGCTGTACGGCTCCGGGGCGGCGGTGGTGTTGCGCATCGTCCTCACCCTGGTGGCGGCCTACCTGCTGACCCTGCCGTACCTGCAGATCGTCGGCGGCCTGCTGCTGCTGTGGATCGGGGTGCAGTTGCTGGGTGAGGAAGATGGCGGCGAAGGTGAATCCAAGACCAACGCCAGCATGCTGGTGGCGGTGCGCACCATCCTGATCGCCGACCTGGTCATGAGCCTGGACAACGTCATTGCCGTGGCGCTGGCGTCGAAGATCGACGGCGTGGTGAACTACCCGCTGTTGATCATCGGCCTGGCCATCAGTATCCCGCTGGTGATCTTTGGTTCCACCCTGATGATCAAGCTGATGGAGCGCTTTCCCATCATCGTGGTGCTGGGCGCCTGCCTGATCGGCTGGGTCGCCGGCGACGCCATGACCCATGACGAAGCGGTGAAATCGTTGTTTGCAGGCAACCCCATGGCGGCCTATGGCATCAAGATCGCCGGCGCCGTCTTCGTGTTGCTCGTGGGCAAATGGCTGGCCGCCCGCGCCACCAGGGGACACCCCGAAGGCGTTCCCGTGGAACAGAAAACCGGCGGCTGAGCGGTTTTTGAGGGTTAAAAAGGCGCGAAAGCCAGTCTTTCGCGCCTTTTTTCATTTCCAGCCGCGATTCCCGGTTCTATCCCGTTGGCATATAAGGGGGTTCCCGGACGGGTTCACCTGATGCCGGTGCCTCGCTGCGCGGGAGCGGCGAAAGTTGACTGTGTTGATGGATAACTGCAAGAATGCGTATCATCATGCTGTTTACGTTGTGAAATTGCGTATTCTTGGGGTCTTTTTGACGTAGAATCTCTCAAGATCAGGAATCTGGTCGGGGGTGGGTGTTGGAATCGCGCAACGGCCGATAGGCGGCCGGAGGTTGAATTTGTTCGCGCGGCCAACGTCCGGTTCGACTAACCGCCGCTTGGCGATAACAAAACAAAAGCGGCGAAGGGGGCGTGCATGGCCAAGCTGAAGGGCGATCTTTGGAAATCAGACTGGTTTTTCGGTCTGGTGGTCTCCCTTTTGTTTTTCGTCTTTGCATACCCGTTCAGCAGCGACCTGCTGGAGAGCCTGGACCGCAAGGCGTACGACATGGGCGTGCGCTTCTCCTCGAAGAATCCGAACGACAAGATCGCCATCATTGCGATTGACGATCAGAGCATCGCCAACATCGGGCGCTGGCCGTGGAGCCGCGAAGTCCACGCCAAGATGATCGACATGCTGTCCGCCGCCCATGCCAAGGTGATCGGCAATACCGTCTTCTTCTTCGAGCCGCAGCAGGACCCGGGCCTGGTCTACATCAACAAGCTGCTCGACATCTACAACAAGAGTGCCGGCCCCGCCGTCGCGCCCGCGCCCGTGGCCTCCGCCAGCGGCAGCCCGGCGGTCGAAGCGCCCGCCCCGCAGGCGCAGCTGTCGCCCGAGATGACGCAAATCGGCGGCGTGCTGAAGGAGGCAGAGGCCAACCTCAATACCGACCGCAAGCTGACCGAGAGCATCACCAAGGCCGGCAACGTGGTGCTGCCGATCAGCCTGACGCCGGGCGACCCGCAAGGCAAGCCGGACAAGCCGCTGCCCGATTTCGCGCTGAAGAGCTCCTTCGAAGCCAAGGGCGGCGAGTACGACATCCGTTCCGGCGTGGCGCAGTTGCCGATCGATTCCCTTGGGCGCGCCGCCGTGGGCCTGGGTTATCTCAACGACATCCAGGACCCGGATGGCTCGATCCGCTCCGAACCCCTGGTGATCGGCTATTTCGACCGTTATTTCCCGTCGTTTTCGCTGATGGTGGCGGCCAAGAGCCTGAACCTTTCGCTGGCCGACATCAAGGTCGACTGGGGCGAGCGCGTCAAGCTCGGCAAGCTGGCGATCACCACCGATCCCAGCAACCGCATGTATACGTATTTCTACAAGGATCGCGACAACAAGCCGGCGTTCCAGATCGATTCCTTCTACGACGTGCTGGCGGGCAAGATCCCGGCTTCCAAGTACGCCGACAAGATCGTGCTGATCGGCGCCACCGCCGCCGGCGTCGGCACCAGCTTCCCCACTCCGGTGAACCCGGCGGCCACCCCGGTGGAGCGCATGGCGCACTCGATCTCGTCGATCCTGTCCGAGCACTTTTTCGTCTCGCCTCCCTGGGCGGTGTGGGTCAAGCTGCTGGCTTTCATCGGCGTCGCCGCCTACCTGATTGCGGCGCTGCCGCGCCTGAGGGCGCGTGCCGGGGCTGTCATCACCCTGGGTATCCTGGTCGGCATCCTGGTGGTGCATTTCAGCCTGATGATCTCCGCCGGCACGTGGATCCCGCTGATGGTGCCGGCCACCCTGCTGTTGATCGGCCACCTGCTCTTGACCACCAAGCGCTACATCGTGACGGAGGCCGGCAAGCAGAAGTCTGACGTCGAATCCGCCGAGTCCAACCGCATGCTGGGCCTCGCCTTCCAGGGCCAGGGCCAGCTCGACATGGCCTTCGACAAGTTCCGCAAGGTGCCTTTCGACGCCCAACTGATGGACAACCTGTACAACCTGGCGCTGGACTTCGAGCGCAAGCGCCAGTTCAACAAGGCGCAGGCCGTCTACGAGCACATGCACGGCTACGATCCGAAATACAAGGATCTGGAAACCAAGATCGCGCGCGCCAAGAACCTGTCGGAAACCGTCATCCTCGGCAGCAGCGGCGGGCGTTCCAACGCCAGCATCCTGGATACCGCCGGCGCCGGCGAAAAGCCGATGTTGGGCCGCTACCAGGTCGAGAAGGAGTTGGGCAAGGGCGCCATGGGCGTGGTCTACCAGGGCCGCGACCCGAAGATCGCGCGCGTGGTGGCGATCAAGACCATGGCCCTGTCGCAGGAGTTCGAGGCCGACGAGCTGGAAGAAGCCAAGGCGCGCTTCTTCCGCGAAGCCGAGACCGCCGGCCGCCTGAACCATCCCAACATCGTCACCATTTACGACGCCGGCGAGGAGCACGACCTGTGCTACATCGCCATGGAACTGCTCAAGGGCAAGGACCTCGTCCCCTATACCAAGCCCGAAGCACTTCTTCCTATTCCTCGGGTGGTGTCGATCTACGCCCGCGTCGCCGATGCGCTGGGTTACGCGCACCGGCAGAACGTGGTGCACCGTGATATCAAGCCGGCCAACATCATGTACGACCTGGAAGGCGACAACCCCAAGGTCACCGACTTCGGCATCGCGCGCGTTACCGACTCCTCCAAGACCAAGACCGGCATGGTGCTGGGCACGCCGTCCTACATGTCGCCCGAGCAGCTCTCCGGCAAGAAGGTGGATGGCCGCTCCGACCTGTTCTCGCTGGCCGTGAGCCTGTACCAGATGCTCTCCGGCCAGTTGCCCTTCGTCGGCGACTCGATGGCGCAACTGATGTTCAAGATCGCCAACGAGGAAGCGCCTGACGTGCGCACCCTCAACCCGGCGGTGCCCGAAGGCCTGGCCGAAGTGCTGAAGTACGCCATGTCGAAGGAAGCCGAGCAGCGCTACCAGAGCGGTGAGGAACTGGCCGCGGCGCTGCGCCCCTTCGGCGAGACCCCGGCCAACGCCACCGGCATGAACATCCCCGCCGGCGCCAGCGGCGGAGCGCGCCCGCCGACCCAGCAGGTGCGCCCGGCGCCCGCGCTCGCCGCCGCTCCGGCCGTGCCCAATCCGCATGCCGGCGGTACCGTGCAAATGCAAGCGCCCGCCGCCGGCGCCGAGGCCGACAAGACCGTGATCATGAATTCCCCCGGAGCGATGAATCCGGATGCCACCCAGCCGCTGCAACCGTCCGGCAACAAGCCCGGGCCGGACGTGGACATTTCCCTCTAAGGACCCCGTATGAGCCTGAATGACGCGATCGAGATCGTCGGCCATACCGATCCGGGCATGGTGCGGTCCCATAACGAGGACTCGATTGCCAACGACACCAAGAGTGGCCTGGCGATCCTGGCTGACGGCATGGGCGGCTACAACGCCGGCGAAGTCGCCAGCGGCATGGCCACCACCGTCCTGATGACCGAGTTGCAGGCAGCGCTGTCGCATACGCCGCCGTTCCAGCCCGATCCGGAAGGCGGCGCCGAGGCCGGTACCTACGCCGCGCGCATGCTGCGCGACCAGATCGCCAAGGCCAACCACTCGATCTATTCCGCTTCGCAGTCGCAGCCGCAATATTCCGGCATGGGCACCACGCTGGTGATGGCGGTGTTCTACGACAACAAGATGACGGTGGCGCACATCGGCGACTCGCGCCTGTACCGCCTGCGCGACAACCAGTTCTCGCAAGTCACGCGCGACCATTCGCTGCTGCAGGAGCAGATCGACAGCGGCATGATCACCGCCGAGGAAGCCAAGCATTCGCAGAACAAGAACCTGGTGACCCGCGCGCTCGGCATCGACCCCACGGTCGAGCCGGAGATCCACGATTACGAAACCCGCCCGGGCGACATCTACCTGCTGTGCTCGGACGGCCTGTCCGACATGGTGCCGGACGAGGAAATCGGCCTGACGCTCGAGACCCTTGGGGGCAACCTCAACCTGGCGGCGCAGCAGCTGGTACAGATGGCAAACGACAATGGCGGGCGTGATAACGTATCGGTGCTCCTGATCAAGATCGTCAGGGAATATCCGGCCGCCAAGGGGTTGTTCGGCAAGTTTTTGGGGTGGTTCAAGTAAATTTTGGGAAGCGCTGAGCAAGTGCCGAAATCGGAACGTGGGGCGTGCGCTCTCCTCTGACTTTTGGGGTGTCAAAGGGGGGTAGCCCGCTTGACAGTCAGTACTTGGAAGTGTTCGTCAAGGTTTGGGGGTTGTTAAGGGGGCGTAGCCCACTTGACTAGTTATTACTTAGAAGTTTTCGTCAAAGAACTCACTGCTAGTTGAAGCGAACGAGAAAAAAGGATCAAGGCTATGGCAAAGCTTATTCTCAGCATGGACGGCTTGGTGCTCAAGGAAATTTCCCTGACCAAGGAGCGCACCACGATCGGCCGCAAGCCGCACAACGACATCCAGATCGACAATCTGGCGGTGTCGGGTGAACATGCCGTGATTGTCACCATCCTCAACGACTCGTTCCTCGAGGATCTCGGTTCGACCAACGGCACGCTGGTCAACGGCCAGCCGATCAAGAAACACTTCCTGCAGCCCAACGATGTGATCGAGCTGGGCAAGTACAAGCTCAAGTACATCAACGAAGCGCCGAAGGCCGCGGGCGCCGCCGATTTCGAAAAGACCATGGTGCTGCGCCCCGGCCAGATGCCGAAGGCCGCGCCCGCTCCCGCGCCTGCCGCCCCCAAGGCCGAGGGCGACATGACGCAGAAAAACGCCGGCGCCCCCGCCGCCGCACCAGCGGCGCCTGCCGCCGGCGCGCCAGCCGCTGCGCCAGCCGCCGCCGCGCGCCAGGGTGCGATCCAGCTGCTCTCCGGCGCCAACGCCGGCAAGGAGCTGGTGCTGATGAAGGCGCTCACCACCCTCGGCAAGCCCGGCGTGCAGGTGGCCGTCATCACCCGCCGGCCGCAAGGCTATTTCATCACCCACGTGGAAGGCGCGACCTTCCCGGTGGTCAACGGCAAGGCGCTTGACGCCCAAGCCCACCCGCTCAACGATCACGACATGATCGAATTGGCGGGGACCAAGATGGAGTTTTTCTACAAGTAGCACCCGGCGGACCCCCGCGCCGCAGCCGCGGCACGGCGCCCCGCGGGCCGGCGCAAGGGAGGATGGGTGTCTGGGGAAACAGGGGCGCACGCCCCGTATCTGGCGGGCGATGAAGCCGCCGCGCGGGCGCGCGGAACCGGCCGGCCGCCGCAACGGCGATCAAGCGGCGGGCTAAAAGCCGCGACGGGAGAATTCAATTGAAACAGCACATCGTGCGCATCGGGCTGGGCATCGTGGTGCTGCTGGTGTTCATGGCCCACGCCGCGTTTTCGGACTCCAACGGGTTCAGCATTCCCTTCGTCAAGCGCTTCGACTCGATCATCGATGATGCGCGCCTGCGCGTGACCAGCCCGAAGACCCTGGACGATCGCATCGTCATCCTCGATATCGACGAAAAAAGCCTGGGCAAGCTGGGGCGCTGGCCGTGGAGCCGTGACAAGGTCGCCACCCTGATCGACAAGCTGTTCAACGATTACGGCGTCGCCATCGTCGGTTTCGACGTGGTGTTCGCCGAGCCGGACAACAGCTCCGGCATGGCCACCCTCGACGCGCTGGCGAAAAACCAGCTGGCGGGCGATGCCTCCTTCAAGGACGAGCTGGACAAGCTCAAGCCGCAGCTCGATTTCGATGCCCGCTTCGCCAAGTCGATGCAGGGCAAGCCGGTGGTGCTGGGCTATTACCTGTCGACCGAAAAGAACGCGGAAAAAAGCGGCGCGCTGCCGCAGCCGGTGCTGCCGGCCGGCACCTTCAAAGGCAAGCAGATCCAGTTCTACCAATGGGTCGGCCACGGCGGCAATCTGAAGCAGTTCCAGGACGCGGCGATGTCCGCCGGCCTGTTCAACCCGTACATCGACGAAGACGGCGTGGTGCGCCGCGTGCCGATGCTTTCCGAATACGGCGGCCAGTATTACGAATCGCTGTCGCTGGCGATGTTCCGCGCGCTTTTGGGCAGCCCGAAGATCGAGCCCGGCTACCCCAACGAGACCATCCTGGCCAAAAACTACAGTGGCATGGAATGGCTGGAGTTGCATGCGCACGGGCGCACCTGGAGGGTGCCGGTGGACCAGACGGTGGGCACCATCATCCCCTATCGCGGCGACGGCGGCCCCAACGGCGGCAGTTTCAAGTACATCTCGCTGTCCGATGTCTACGAGGGCAAGGTGCCGAAGGAGGCGCTGCGCGGCAAGATCGCGCTCTGGGGCACCAGCGCGCCGGGCCTCCTGGACTTGCGTTCCACGCCGGTGGGCGGTGCCTACCCGGGGGTGGAAATCCACGCCAACCTGCTGTCCGGCATGCTGTCGCAGCACTTCAAGGAAAAGCCCGGCTATACCGTGGGCGCCGAAGTAATGCTGCTCCTGATCGGCGGCCTGGTGCTGTCGCTGTTGATGCCGTTCCTGTCGCCGGTGCGCGCCACCCTGGTGGCGGTGGCGGGCATGGTGCTGATCGTGGTGGTCAACATGTACGTCTATACCAGCGGCAACATCATCATCCCGCTGGCCTCGTCCCTCCTGATGACGGCGGCGCTATTCACGCTCAACATGGCCTACGGCTATTTCGTCGAATCGCGCAGCAAGCGCCAGTTCACCGAACTGTTCGGCCAGTATGTGCCGCCGGAGCTGGTCGACGAGATGGCGAGGAACCCGACCCAGTACAGCATGGAGCCAAAGAGCGAGGATCTGACCATCCTGTTCTCGGACGTGCGCGGCTTCACCTCGATCTCGGAAAACCTGTCGCCCGACGACCTGCGTTCCTTTATCAACCAGTACCTGACCGACATGAGCGCGGCGATTTCGCACCACCGCGGCACGCTGGACAAGTACATCGGCGACGCCGTGATGGCCTTCTGGGGCGCCCCGGTCTCGGATGCCGAACATGCGCGCCAGGGGGTGATCACCGCCCTCGAGATGCAAAAGGCGGCGCATGCGCTGGATGAAAAATTCCGCGCCCGCGGCTGGCCGGCGCTGAAAATCGGCATCGGCGTCAATTCCGGCAACGTGCGCGTCGGCGACATGGGCTCGAAGGTGCGCAAGGCCTATACCGTGATGGGCGACCCGGTCAACCTGGCTTCCCGCCTGGAAGGGCGTACCAAGGAATACGGCGTCGGTATCCTGGTCGGCGAAAACACCGAAAAAATCGTCAAGGACGTGATTTTCAAGGAACTCGACCGCATCCGCGTCAAGGGCAAGAACGAGCCGGTGGCGATTTACGAGCCGATCTGCCTGGAGTCCGAGGCCGACAAGAAAACCAAGGACGAACTCAAGATGTGGCGCGACACCCTCAAGGCATATCGCGCCCAGTCCTGGGACCAGGCCGAGGTCCACCTGCTCAACCTGACGCGCATGAATCCGGATTGCAGCCTGTACGAGATGTATGCCGAGCGCGTGGTAAAGTTCCGCAAGAACCCCCCCGGCCCCGGCTGGGACGGAGTCACCACTTTCGACGAAAAGTAGGGCAGGTATGGCAAGCGTGGACGGCGGGAGCACATGAAGGTCAAGGTCCTGGGCTGCAGCGGCGGCATCGGCGGCAAGCACCTGCGCACCACCTCGCTGCGCGTGGATAACGACATCCTGATCGATGCCGGCACCGGGGTCACCGACCTGTCGCTCACCGAGCTGTCGATGATCGACCACATCCTGCTGACCCACTCGCACCTCGACCACATCGCCACCATCCCCTTCATCGTCGATACCGTCGGGGCGATGCGCGACAAGCCGCTGACCATCTACGCCATCGAGGAAACCCTCGATACGCTGAAAAAGCACATGTTCAACTGGAGCGTGTGGCCCGACTTCACCGCCATCCCGACGGCGGAAAAGCCGTTCATGCGTTACGAGACGATCAAGCTCGGCCAGACCCTGACCATCGACAACCGCAAGTTCACCGTCCTGCCGGCCAACCACACGGTGCCGGCGGTGGGTTACCAGATCAACAGCGGCGCCGCCAGCCTGGTCTTTTCGGGCGACACCTGTACGAATGACGCGTTGTGGGCGGTGGTCAACAAGATCCCGAACCTGAAGCACCTGATCATCGAAACCGCGTTTTGCAACCGCGAAAAGCAGCTGGCGGTTGCCTCCAAACACCTGTGCCCCAGCCTGTTGGCCGAAGAACTGGCCAAATTGGAGCGTTCGGCCGAGATTTTCATCACCCATCTGAAGCCCGGCGAGATTGAGCTTACGATGCAGGAAATCGAGGAATACGCCGGCGACTTCAATCCGCGCATGCTGCAAAACGGGCAGATTTTCGAGTTCTGACCATGACAGATACCACCGTCTCCACCGCCATGCTGCAAGGCTTCGAGCCGCTGTCGTCGCTCTCGGCCGCGCGCCTGAAGGAATTTGCCGGCCTCTGTTACCTGGAGCACATCTCCAAGGGCCTGGATCCGTTTCGCGTCAAAAGCGCGGCCGACCAGCTGGCTTTCCTCGCCAACGGTGAGCTGGAGCTCTCCTTTGCCGGCGGCGGCAGCGAAACCGTGGCCGCCGGCAGCGCCGAGGCGCGCTCGGCACTCCTGCGCACCCAGCCGATTGCCGCCGCCCGCGCCCTCACCGACGTCGACCTGATCCGCATTGATCGCGACCTGCTCGACATCATGATGACCTGGGACCAGCTGGCCGCCTTCGATTCCACCCGTACCGGCCGCTTCAAGGCGCTGCCCGCCGGCGGCGGGGCGGACCCGGCGCTGGCGAACTGGAACCTGATGTCCGGGGTGTTCTCGGTCACCAATCTCAAGGGCGGCGCTTTCGCCAACCTGCCTTCCGCGCACATCGGCGAACTGCTGAACCGCTTCCAGCGTATCGACGTGAAAGCCGGCGAGGCGGTGATCCGCGAAGGTGACGAGGGCGACTATTACTACGTGATCGAATCCGGCCGGGCCCAGGTCTCCAGGGTGGTGGGCGGGGTCAACGTCACCCTGGCGGATCTCAAAAGCGGCGACGCCTTCGGCGAGGAAGCCCTGGTTTCCGAGGCCAAGCGCAACGCTACCGTGGCGATGAAGACCGGCGGGGTGCTGCTGCGCCTGGCCAAGCAGGATTTCATCGCGCTCCTGAAGGAGCCGCTGCTCAGCCGCCTGGCCGTGCCCAAGGCGCAGGAAAGGGTGGCGGCCGGTGCGCAATGGCTGGACGTGCGCTACCCTTCGGAATACCAGTACGACAAGCTGCCGGGCGCGATCAACGTGCCGCTGGCGGAGGTGCGCAACGCCTTTTCGGTGCTGGACAAGTCGCGCGAATACGTGGTCTATTGCCAGAGCGGGCGGCGCAGTTCGGCGGCGGCGTTTTTGCTGGCGCACCGCGGTTTCCGGGTATTCTTGCTGGATGGCGGCCTGTGGGCGGCGCGCGGAGGCGGCAATGCCTAGGGCGGCGCCGGCCGGCGGCGTTTTGCATGGTTTAACAGTTTGGTTTCGGCCGGACGGTGTGGTTCGTGGATAATGGTTCCGTGCGCGCGGGCAGCGTCCCGGCGTGAAGGTTTTTGCGGGTAATGTGGTGATACATCCTCGGGTGAGGTGGTTATGAGTGCTGTACTGAATCCCAAGCCGGCCGCGCAGGCGTCCGACGTCAATCTGAAACTCAACTTTCAGAAGAACCTGCAAACGGTCACCAACAAGGTCCATGCGACGAACAACGTCGACGAGATCATGCTGGAGGTGAGCCAAGATATCTGCAACCTGTTCAATGCGGACCGCCTGACCATCTACGCGGTGGGCGAAGACAAGGCCTCGATCGTCTCCAAGGTCAAGACCGGCCTCAACTCGTTCAAGGACCTGAAGCTGCCGATCGCCGAACAGTCGATCGCCGGCTACGTCGCCTTGGCGCGCAAGATCACCAACATCAAGGACGTCTACGACGAGGCGGAGCTGAAAAGCTTCAACCCCAACCTGCGCTTCCTGCAGGAAGTGGACAAGCGCACCGGCTACCGCACCAAGCAGATGCTGGTGGCGCCGATCGTCGACGCCCAGGCAAATGAACTGATCGGCGTCGTCCAGATCATCAACAACAAGTCCGGCCAGCCCTTCGGTCAGCTGGAGGAAGAGGGCGTCGGCGCGCTGACGCAGACTCTCGCCATCGCCTTCCGCCAGCGCCAGAAATCCGCCGCCCCGGTCAAGACCAAGTACGACTACCTGGTGGCCGACGCGGTGCTGTCGGCCCAGGAATTCGATCTTGCCACCCGCTCCGCGCGCCGCAAGGGCCTGGACATCGAAGACGTGCTGATCAGCGAATTCCAGGTGAAGATCCCGGCCCTGGGCGCCGCCGTGGCCAAGTTCTTCGCCGTGCCCTACGAGCCGTTCAAGGCCGACCGCGTCAAGCCGGCCGACCTGCTGAAGAACCTGAAGCGCGACTATGTCGAATCCAGCCAGTGGGTGCCGGTGGACGACACCAAGGACGGCCTGGTGGTGGTGTGCCTGGACCCCGAGCGCATCAAGAGCTCGCGCATCGTGAATAACATTTTCCCGCGCGCCAGCAAGATCGCCTACCGTGTCACCACCCAGCAGGAATTCAAGCAGACCCTGACCGCCCTGTTCGGCGAGCAGGCCGACAGCAGCTCGATCGACGACCTGCTCTCGGGCATGGACGACGAGGAAGAGAGCGTGATCGGCGGGTCGAGTGACGATGTCGACGCCGCCGCCGACAACGAACTGGTGAAGCTGGTCAACAAGATCATCGTCGACGCTTATCACCAGGGCGCCTCCGACATCCATATCGAACCCTATCCCGGCAAAGCGAAGACCGAAATCCGCTTCCGCAAGGACGGCTCACTCTTTCCGTACATCGAAATTCCGGCCAGCTACCGCAGCGCCATCGTTGCGCGCCTGAAGATCATGTGCGACCTCGACATCTCGGAAAAGAGGAAGCCCCAGGACGGCAAGATCAAGTTCAAGAAGTTCGGTCCGCTCGACATCGAGCTGCGCGTGGCCACCATCCCCACCGCCGGCGGCGTCGAGGACGTGGTGATGCGTATCCTGGCCGCCGGCGAGCCGATCCCGCTGGAAAAGCTCGGCTTGACCAAGTCGAACTTCGAAAACCTGAAAAAGACGGTATCCAAGCCCTACGGCCTGTTCTTCGTCTGCGGCCCGACCGGTTCCGGTAAAACCACCACGCTGCACTCCGTGCTTGGCTTCCTGAACACCGTCGACACCAAGATCTGGACCGCCGAAGACCCGGTGGAAATTACCCAGAAGGGCCTGCGCCAGGTGCAGGTGAACAAGAAGGCTGGCCTCGACTTCGCGGTGGTGATGAAGGCCTTCCTGCGCGCCGACCCCGACATCATCATGGTCGGTGAAATGCGCGATGCCGAGACCACCGGCACCGGCATCGAGGCCTCGCTTACCGGCCACCTGGTGTTCGCCACCCTGCACACCAACTCCGCGCCGGAAGCGGTGATCCGCCTGCTCGACATGGGCATGGACCCCTTCAACTTCGCCGATGCGCTCCTGGGCATCCTGGCGCAGCGCCTGGGCAAGCGCCTGTGCGGCGAGTGCAAGGAAGCCTACAACCCGGACGCCAACGAACTCAAGGCCTTCATCAGCGAGTACGCCGAAGAGCTGGTCAAGACGCCGGCCTGGAAGGCCGATCCGCAAGGCCAGTTCAAGAAGCTCTACGACCGCTGGATTGCCGAGTACGGCCGCGAAGGCAAGCTCACCATGTACCACGCCAAGGGTTGCGACAAGTGCGGCAACTCCGGCTACAAGGGCCGCGTCGGCCTGCACGAGCTGATGGTCGCATCCGAAACCATCAAGAAGCTGATCCAGGAAAAGGCGCGCGTGGCGGATATTTTCGTCACCTCGGTGGAAGAGGGCATGAGCACCCTGAAGATGGACGGCATGGAAAAGGTGCTGATGGGCCTGACCGACATCAAGCAGGTGCGCGCGGTCTGCATCAAGTAGGCAAACTCCGGTAGAAGGAACGGCCAGACACTCCCGTGGTTACCGTCGAGGAACTTTTCAAGCGGCTGGAGCAGCTCAATGCCGTCGGTGCCGCGCTCTCGCAGGAGCGCGACATCAACGCCCTGCTGGAAAGGATCCTGCGCGCCGCCAAGGAAATCACCAATGCCGACGGCGGCACGCTCTACCGCCTGATCGACGGCGAGAAACTGCAGTTCGAGATCCTGCTCAACGACTCCCTGGGCATTGCCTTGGGCGGCGTCTCCGGCAACCCGATCACCTTCTACCCGATCAAGTTGTACGACGAGGCGGGCACGCCCAACAAGTCGATGATCGCCGCCTACGCGGCGCTCACCGGCGACACCGTCAATATCGCCGACGCCTACACCGCCGAGGGCTTCGACTTCTCCGGTACCCGCGCTTTCGACAAGAAGACCGGCTACCGCTCCACTTCCTTCCTCACGATCCCGATGCGAGATCACGAGAACGAGGTGATCGGCGTGCTGCAATTGCTCAACCGCATCGATCCCGCGCTTGGCAGCGTGACGGAGTTCTCCGATGCCGACCAGCGCCTGGCCGAGTCGCTGGCTTCGCAGGCAGCGATCGCGCTGACCAACCGCAACCTGATTCTCCAGCTGGAGCACCTGTTCGAATCCTTCATCAACGTGATGAACACGGCGATCGACGAAAAATCGCCCTATACCGGCGGCCATTGTCAGCGTGTGCCGACGCTCACGATGATGCTGGCGGAAGCGGTCAACGCCACCGGTGAAGGTCCGCTGAAGGACTTCACCATGACCGACAAGGACCGCTACGAGCTGAAGATCGCCGGCCTCCTGCACGATTGCGGCAAGGTGACGACGCCGGTGCACGTGGTCGACAAAGCGACCAAGCTGGAGACGATTTTCGACCGCATCGCCATGGTGGACACGCGCTTCGAAGTGCTCAAGCGCGACGCCGAGATCGCCATGCTGAAAAACGAGATGTCGAAAGACGCCTACGTCGAACTGCTGGCGCAATACGACGAAGATCGCGCCTTCCTGCGCCGCTGCAATGTCGGCGGCGAATTCATGCGCGATGAGGACGTCGAGCGCGTCAAGCGCATTGCCAGGTACCGCTGGCGCGACATCAGCGGTGCCGAGGCCGATTTCCTCAGCGAAGACGAACTGAAGAACCTGACCATCCGCGCCGGTACCCTTACCGGCGAGGAGCGCCAGGTGATCAATCATCACATCGTCGCCACCATCAAGATGCTGGAGGCGCTGCCCTGGCCCAAGCACCTGAAGAACGTGCCCGAATACGCCGGCGGCCACCACGAGCGCATGGATGGCAAGGGCTACCCCAAGGGCCTGACGCGCGAGCAGATGAGCGTGCAGGCGCGGGTGATGGGCATCGCCGACATCTTCGAGGCGCTGACCGCGCGCGACCGCCCCTACAAGAAGGGCAAGACGCTCACCGAATCGCTGGAAATCCTCGGCAAGTTCAAGCTCAACGGCCACGTCGATCCCGACCTGTTCGACGTGTTCATCCGCGAAAAGGTCTATCTCAAATACGCCGAACTGTTCATGAATCCGGAGCAGATCGACGACGTCGATCTGGCGAAGATCCCCGGCGTGGTGCCTGCCGCCACTTAAGCCGCACCGCTTCGGGGAAACCCTAGGTTTTCAGAGGAAAAACGCGTAGCGGGCCTGGCCCAGGGCGGCCCATTAGGCGTGGTTTGGAACCCCATAACCCGTGCTTATGCGTTCTGTAGTTGCAGTTCGCCGCGACTGCTTCCACAATTGACCATCTACCCTTCGTGGTCAGCCTTGTTCGTCGGCCTATGCGTGCTCCGCCCCTGGATTTGCGTCTGCTGGAAGCCTTCGAGGCGATCTACGTCGAGAAGAGCCTGACCAATGCCGCGCTCAAGCTGTCGATGACCCAGCCGGCGGTAAGCCAGGCCCTGACCCGCATGCGCGCGCATTTCGGCGACCCCTTGTTCGTGCGCACCGCCGCCGGCATGGAGCCGACGCCGCGCGCCAAGGAATTGTTCGTCTCGGTGAGCGTGATCCTGCGCGAAGCGCGCGTCGCGCTGGTGGCCCAGCCGGTGTTCGACCCCGCTACCTCGGATCGCGAATTCGTCATCGCCACCACCGACCTCGGCGCCGCCGCGCTGCTGCCGCGCCTGATCGAAGCCGTGCGCCAGCGCGCGCCGTCGGCCAGCATCCTGTCGGTGAATGCCGATGCGCACGACCTCGACCCGGAACTCGGCGCCGGCGACATCAACCTGGCCATCGGCAACTTTCCCAACCTGCAATCCGGCATCTACTGCCAGGGCTTGTACCAGGAGACCTACGTGCTGCTCGCGCATCGCGAGCGCGCGGCGGCCATGAACGACATCAGCCTGGAAGAATTCTGCAACGCGCGCCACGTGCTGGTGACGACGGGAAATTCCGGGCATTTCCACGGCGAAGTGGAAAAGCGGCTGCGCGCTCTGATTCGCCCCGAGCACGTTGTCGCGACGGTATCCAGTTTCCTCGTAGCGCCTCTCGTGGCGCGCGATAACGACCTGCTGGTGATCGTGCCGCAGCGCGTCGCTTCCATTTTCGCCGGCCTGCTCGGCCTGGAGGAATTGCCGCTGCCGCTGGAACTGCCGGCCTATCCCATCACCCAGTACTGGCACGCGCGCTATCACAACGACCCCGGCACGGTGTGGATGCGCCGCCTGGTCTACGAACTGTATTCGCAAGCTGGCGCCGGCGGCGCCGATCACGCCGTGACCCTGCTCGCGCCCGATCGCGCGGTGACGGCCGCGGAGTAAGCATGCAAGCTGCAACCACCCCCTCCGCACCCTACCTGCAACCTACGGCGCTGGCCGACGCTTTGGCTGCACTGGCGAGCGCCCCCTATACCGTGCTCGCAGGCGGTACCGACTTCTATCCTGGCCGCGTCGGCAAGCCGGTGGACGACGTGGCGCTGCTCGACATCACGCGCGTTGCCGGCTTGTCTGGCATCAGCCGCGTAGGTGAATCCTGGCGCATCGGCGCCACCACCACCTGGCGCGAAGTGATGGATGCCGTGCTGCCGCCGGCATTCGATGGTTTCAAGGCCGCCGCGCGCGAAGTCGGCGGCGCGCAGATACAGAACAGCGGCACGGTGGCCGGCAACCTGTGCAACGCGTCGCCCGCCGCCGATGGCGTGCCACCGCTGCTTGCCCTCGGCGCCGAAGTGGAACTGGCGTCGTCAGGCGGCACGCGCCGCTTGCCACTATCGCAATTCGTGCTCGGCAACCGCAAGACCGCGCGCACCGCGCATGAGCTGGCCACCGCGGTCATCGTGCCGGCCTGGCCCGAAAATACGCGCAGCAGTTTCATCAAACTCGGCACACGCAAATATCTGGTGATTTCGATTGTCATGGGTTCGGCAGTGGTGGCGCTGGATGCGGGCGGCCGCATTGCCCGCTGCGGCCTCGCCGTCGGCGCCTGTTCGGCGGCGGCGCTGTCGTTCGATGCACTGGCGCGAAAGCTCGTCGGCCAAACACCCGCCGAAGCGATAGCCTCGATACGCCCTGAAGACCTGCCGGGCCTGGCGCCCATCGACGACGTGCGCGGCAGCGCCGCCTATCGCGTCGAGGCCGCGCTTACATTGCTGCGCCAGGCACTGGCGCAGGCCTGTTCACCCGATGGAGACCTGGCATGAACCAGCCGCTCGAACCAGGGCTGAAAGCCGTTGCCCGCGAAGAAGCCGCCGGTCTGAGCGCGATCGCGCTGACGGTGAACGGCAAACCCGCACTCCTCAATTGCGCCCCGCCCACCCGCCTGGCCTACGCGCTGCGCGACGAACTCGGACTCACCGGCACCAAGATCGGCTGCGACGCCGGCGACTGCGGCGCCTGCACCGTGCTGCTCGACGGCAAGCAGGTGTGCTCCTGCATCACCGCGGTGGCGCAATGCGCCGGCCGCCGGGTCACCACCGTCGAAGGCCTGGCCGAAGCGGGGCGCCTCAATCGCCTGCAACAGGCCTTCCACAAGCACGGCGCCGCCCAATGCGGCGTCTGCACCCCCGGCATGCTGATGGCGGCCAGCGACCTGCTGGCGCGCTGTCCGGTACCCACGCAAACGCAGGTGGAAGACGCTCTCGGCGGCGTGCTGTGCCGCTGCACCGGCTACCAGAAGATCGTCGAATCGGTGCTGGCGGTGGCGCAGGGCGATCTGGCGCTGGAAGCCCCCGCCGTCGGCCGCGCCGTCGGCAGCCGCCTGGCGCGCCTGGATGGCGTGAGCAAACTCACCGGCGCCGAGAAATACGGCGCCGACCAATACCCCGAAGGCACCCTGTGGCTGCGGGTGATCCGCTCGCCGCACGCGCGCGCCGGCTTCACGATTGGCGACCTCGACGCCCTGCGCCGCAAATACCCGCAGATCGAAGGCATCATCACCGCCGCAGACGTGCCGGAAAATAGTTTCTCCGTCTTCCCGGTGCCGAAAGACCAGCCGGTGCTGGCCGATGGCCACGTGCGCTTTCGCGGCGAGGCCGTCCTCGGCCTGATCGGCGAGCGCGACGCCATCATCGCGATTCCCGAGGCCGAAGTGCCGATCACCTGGCAGCCGCGCCAGGCCCTCACCGAGCCGGAAGAGGCGCTTACCGCCACCGGCGACCTGATTCACGATTTCGCCCCGGAAAACGTGCTGTGCCGCGGCCGTGTGGTCAAGGGCAACGTCAACGCTGCCATGCCGCAAGCGGCACACGTGGCCGAAGACAACTTCCGCACCAGCTACGTCGAGCACGCCTACATCGAGCCGGAAGCGGGCTACGCCGAAGTGATGAACCAAGGCGGCCGCGAGCGCGTGCGCATCTACGTCTGCACCCAGACGCCCTATATGGACAAGGAAGAAGTCGCACGCGTGCTCAAGCTGCCCGCTGACCGCGTGCACATCGTGCCCTCGGCCATCGGCGGCGGTTTTGGCGGCAAGCTCGACGTTTCCGTGCAACCGCTGCTGGCGGTCGCCGCCTGGAAGCTCAAGCGCCCGGTGCGCATCGCCTATACGCGGCGCGAGTCGATGGCCTCCACCCCCAAGCGCCACCCCTCGCGCATCCACGTGCGCCTGGGTTGCGACGCCAACGGCAAGCTCAAGGCGATGGACTTCGCCGGTGACTTCAACACTGGCGCCTACGCTTCCTGGGGCTCCACGGTGGCCAACCGCGTGCCGGTGCACGCCAGCGGCCCCTACGCCCTGCCCAACGTGCGCGCGCTCACCCGCGCGGTGTACACCAACAACGCCATCGCCGGCGCCTTCCGCGGCTTCGGCGTGCCGCAGGCCTGCATCGCCACCGAGACCCTGATGGACGAGCTGGCCGAGAAGTGCGGCCTCGATGCGCTGGAATTCCGCCATCGCAACGCCATTCGCGCGGGGGATGCCACCGCTTGCGGCCAAGTGCTGCGCGCCTCCGCCGGCCTCGACCAGTGCCTGGACGCGCTGCGCCCGGCCTGGGAAGAGGCCAAGCGCACCACCGCCGCATTCAATCGCCAGGCGCGGGAGCAGGGCGCGCGCAAGCGCCGCGGCGCCGGCGTTGCCTGCATGTGGTACGGCATCGGCAACACCGTGATCGCCAATCCCTCCACCATGACCATCGGCCTGCGCGCCAGCGGCCGTGTGGTGCTTTACAACGGCGCGCAGGAAATTGGCCAGGGCACCTACACCATCATGCCGCAGATCGCCGCCGACGCCCTCGGCGTATCGGTCGACCTGATCGACCAGGTGCACGGCGACACCGACCTCACCGAAGACGCCGGCAAAAGCTCCGCCTCGCGCCAGACTTTTGTCTCCGGCAACGCCGCCAAGTTCGCCGCTGAGGATTTGCGCCGGCAATTGCTGCAACTGGCCGGCGCCGACGCGCGCGCCACCTTGCGCCTGGAAGGCGGCCACATGGTGGCCGGCGACGCCACCGGCGAGCGCCGCGTCGCCCTGCGCGACCTGGAATCGGTGAACGACCGCGGTGATATCGCCCTGGGCCGCGGCTATTTCAACCCGCCCACCGTGCCGCTGGACGCCGACGGCCAGGGCGTGCCCTACGCCACCTTCGCCTTCGCCGCCCAAATGGCCGAGGTGGAAGTCGACCTGGACTACGGCACCGTCAAGGTGCTGCACATCCATGCCGCACACGACGTCGGCCGCGCGGTCAACCCCACGCAGGTCGAAGGCCAGATCCACGGCGGTGTCGCCCAGGGCCTGGGCCTGGCGCTGATGGAGGAGTACATCAGCGGCAAAACCGATAATCTGCACGATTACCTGATTCCGACAGTCGGCGACATGCCGCGCATTACCACCCATCTCATAGAGGACGGCGAGCCTTTGGGCCCGTACGGCGCCAAAGGAGTGGGGGAGCCGGCACTGGTGCCGACCGCGCCGGCGATCTATAGTGCCATCCGCGCCGCCACCGGCGTGCGCGTCAGGTTCGCTCCGGCCACGCCGGATCGCCTGAAGGCAGCGCTCAAGGCTCATAAGGTCGCTTGAGCGCCTTTGACTATCGGATCCGGAAAGCACCCAACTCCAATGAAACGACAACCCATCGCTTTTGTCACCGGCGGGCGCCGCGGTATCGGCCGCGGCATCGTCTACGCCTTAGCCGACAACGGCTACGACGTGGTGATCAACGACCTGGCCGAAGACGGTGACGCCGCCGAAACCCTGCAAGGCGTGGCCGAGCGCGGCCGCAAGGCGAAATTCATCGCCGGCGACATCGGCGCTGTCGATACCCACGCCGCGCTGATCGACGCCGTCTGGTCCGCCTTCGGCACCGTCGATTGCCTGGTGAATAACGCCGGCGTGCAGGTCAAGGTGTTCGGCGACATTCTGGATGTCACCCAGCAAAGCTTCGACCACCTGATGGACGTCAACCTGCGCGGCACCTTCTTCCTGACGCAAGCAGCCGCCAAACGCATGCTGCGCGAGGCGCGCGGGCAGGGTGATCCGCCGCGCTGCATCGTCACCATTTCCTCGATCAACGCCAACAGCATCATCAGCCCCAACCGCGCCGAATATTGCATTTCCAAGTCCGGCCTGTCGATGATGAACAAGCTGTTCGCCGAGCGCCTGGCCGCCTCCGACATCAATTGCTACGAAGTGCGCCCGGGGCTGATCTATACCGAGATGACCGCCTCCTCGAAAGAGCGCTACGACGCGCTGATCGCCGAGGGCGCCTCGCCGGTGCGCCGCTGGGGCAAGGTGGAAGACGTCGGCAAGACCGTGGTGGCGCTGGCCACCGGCCTGTTGCCGTTCACCACCGGTGACGCCCTGCACATCGACGGCGGCCTGCACATGAAGCTTTTATAGGAACCCGATGAGCACCACCCACGCCGACCCCACCACCGGCATCGAGCCCGCCAGCGACAAGGAAGGCGCCGGCAAGATCGTCTGCAACGCCTGCCCGGTGCTGTGCAACATCACGGCCGGGCGCAGCGGCGCGTGCGACCGCTATGCCAATGTGGGTGGCGTGCTGACGCGTATCGATCCGCTGGTGCTGACCAGGCGCAGCGCGGCGGCGGAACTGGTGCCGCTGGCGGAGGCGATCGGTACGGGCGGCGGGTGGGACGCGCAGGCGAAAGAAGTGCCTGCCGCCACCGTCAGCGAAGACAGCGAACAGTATTTTGTCACCGGCATCGGCGCCACCACCACCTACCCGGACTACAAGCCGGCGCCTTTCATCGTCTCCAGCACCCACAAGGGCGTGGACACGGTGACGGTGGTGACCGAAGGCGTGTTCAGCTATTGCAGCTTCAAGGTGAAGATCGACACCGACCGCTACATCGGCCCGGAGCAGGCGCCGGTGCGCTGCGAGGGCGAGGTGGTGGGGCATGTGACCACCGCCGAGTATGGCTCGCAGATGCTGTCGCTGGGCGGCGTGCACCACCTCACTGGTGGCTCGAAAAAGGAAGGTCGCATCACTTGCCAGATGATGATGGACCTCGGCAACAAGCGGCCGGTGGAACTGGAGATCGAAGGCGGCGCGAAACTGGTGGTGCAGGCGGCCAGGCCGCCGGTGATCAACGGCGTGCCGGAAAAGCGCATGCGCGTGGGCTGCGGCTCGGCCACCCTCGGCATTTTCGCCCCGCAGTGGAAAAATCACGTCGATGAAGTGATCGTGGTCGACGACCACATCACCGGCGTGCTCACCGAGCACCAGGCCGGCAAGTACATCGAAATGAAGGCCGCCGGTATCCGCATCAAGGGCAAGAAGTCCACGCCCGGCCGCTATTTCCAGGTCGCCAACCCCGGCCTGGGCTGGGGCGGCACCGACATCACCGATCCGCTGTCGATCGTCGAGAAAGTCGACGAGAAAACGGCCTGGCCGGGCATGCGCGTGCTGTTCGTTTCCACCACCGGTGAAGACTCGGCCTACTTCGTGCTAGACGACAAGCTCGGCTTTGTGCCGCAGGCCATGCCGGCGCCAGTGCAAAAAGTGGTCGAGCGCATCGGCGAGAACTGCGAGCCGGCCCTGTGCACCGTGCTGTTCTTAGGTGGCGCCGGCGGCAGCCTGCGCGCCGGCGTGACCGAGAATCCCATCCTGCTCACGCGCTCGATCAAGAATCTGATCACCAATGTGACCTGCGGCGGCGCGCCGGCCTACGTGTGGCCGGGCGGCGGCATCATGGTGATGGTGGACGTGAACCGCATGCCGGACAATTCCTTCGGCTATGTGCCGACGCCGGCGATTGTCGCGCCCATCGAATTCACCATGCGCACGGAAGATTACGAAGCGCTGGGCGGCTACATGAACAGCGTGCGCCCCCTGGGCGAAGTGCTGGGCGAGCAAAAGCTTGCGCAAGTGCAGCAGGCGCCGCAAAACCCCTGGCCGGTCGGTGCGCGGCCGGTGGTGGGCTAGGCCATGTCGATGACGCCTGTGCGCAACGTGCTGCCGGGCGGGCGCGAGCATTGGCAGCATGGGCCGATCGACCTGGTGATCGAGGCGCATGGCGAGCCCGATGCGGTGAAACGGGCGTATGCGCAGGCGTGGGCGCGCTTCCAGCAGGTGCTGACCGAACTGGTGTTCGAACTCCCTCTGCTGCGCCAGTCGGTCGAAGAGGTTGGGGCTGTGCGCGGGCCGGTGGCGCGGCGCATGGTGGAAGCCGCCATGCCCTATGCGCCGCGTTTCATCACGCCGATGGCGGCCGTGGCGGGCAGCGTGGCGGAGGAAGTGCTGGTGTTTTTCGCCGCGCAAGCAGGTGTGGTGAAAGCATATGTGAACAATGGCGGCGACATCGCCTTGCATCTGCAAGCCGGGCAAAGCTTGGGCGTTGGGCTGGTAGCCGATGCCTACGCGCCAGCGTTGGACGGCCAGGTACATATCGACGCGGCGAGCGGCATTCGCGGCGTGGCTACCAGCGGCTGGCGCGGGCGCAGCTTCAGCCTGGGGGTGGCCGACAGTGTCACCGTGCTGGCGAAAAGCGCGAGCATGGCCGACGCCGCCGCGACCATGATCGCCAACGAGATCAACGTCGAGCATGCCGCTATCGAGCGCGCGCCGGCCAATGGTCTGAAAGACGATACCGATCTCGGCGAACGCCTGGTGACGGTGAACGTGGGTGCGCTGCCGGCGGCTTTGCGCGCAGCAGCTCTGGAAGCGGGCGCAAGCGCGGCGGAAGAATTCCGCCGGCGCAGCCTGATCATTGGCGCGGCGCTTGCTTTGCAAGGCGAGTGGCGTACCATCGGCGCGCTTCAGGCGACGCTGCCGGCGCGGCAGCGCCTGGCAGCTTAGGATTTTCGGGAGAGACGAATGGCCAGCAAGAACGTCGGCAAACCCGCAGCCAAACCCGCCGTCAAGCGCGGCGCGGCGAAGGCCATGAAGGTGGATGTACGCAAGATCGTCAGCTTCATCGACGAAGCGTTTCACGAGGGCGGCCCGGTGGCGAAAAAGCCATACAAGCGCGGCGCTATTGCCGCGGTGGTGGCCAATCCCTATGCCGGGCGCTATGTCGAGGACATCACGCCGATGATGGACGCGCTCAAGCCCCTGGGCTACGAACTGGCGGAACGATTGATCGCAGCCCTCGGCGGCGCCGGCCAGATCGAGAGCTATGGCAAGGCAGTGATCGTTGGCGTCAACGGTGAATCGGAGCACGCCGCGCTGTGGCATGTGCCCGGTGGTTACGGCATGCGCGAACTGCTGGAGAATTCAAAGGCGATCGTGCCCTCCGCCATCAAGGTAGGGGCTGCCGGTGCAACCATCGACGTGCCGCTGCACCATCGCACCGCGGCCTACGTGCGCAGCCATTTCGATGCCGTCGAGATGCGCGTGACCGATAGTCCGCGGCCGAACGAGATCATGTTCGTCATCGCCATGGGCACCGGGCCGCGGGTGCACGAGCGCGCCGGCGGCTTGCGCGCCAGCGAGATTTCCAGGTACGACGGACAGCGCTGAGTTCTGGAGAGGGCACGGCATCGCACAGGGATGCCGCGCAGCGTGGTAAAACCGGGTTTGCAGTATCGGTAAATCAAGAGGAGGAAACAGGCATGACTCAAGCAGGCAGGATGCAGACATACAAACGCGTGGCGCTGGCCGCGGTGGCGCTCGCCGCGCTGACGGCGGGCGGCAGTGCACTGGCGCAAAGCGGCCCGATCAGGATCGGCGAGATCAACAGCTACAAGGCGCAGCCCGCCTTTCTCGACCCCTACAAGAAGGGCATGGACCTGGCGGTGGAAGAAGTGAATGGCGCCGGCGGCGTGCTCGGCCGCAGGATCGAGGTGATCAGCCGCGACGACGGCGCCAGCCCGGGCGACGCCGTGCGCGCGGCCGAGGAGTTGGTGTCGCGTGAAAAGGTGGACATGATCGCGGGCGGCTTTCTCTCCAACATCGGCCTGGCGCTGACCGACTTCGCCAAGCAGAAAAAGATCTTCTTCCTCGCCTCCGAGCCGCTGACCGACAAAATCGTCTGGCAGAACGGCAACAAGTACACCTTCCGCCTGCGCCCCTCCACCTGGATGCAGGTGGCGATGCTGGTGCCGGAAGCGGCCAAGCTGCACAAGAAGCGCTGGGCGCTGGTCTACCCTAACTATGAGTACGGCCAGTCGGCCGCCGCCACCTTCAAGGAGCAACTGAAGAAGGTGCAGCCGGATGTCGAATTCGTCGCCGACCAGGCCACGCCGCTGGGCCGCATCGACGCCGGTGCAGTGACGCAGGCGCTGGCCGACGCCAAGCCGGACGCGATTTTCAACGTCCTGTTCGCCGGAGACCTTGCCAAGTTCGTGCGCGAAGGCAACACCCGCGGCCTGTTCAAGGGTCGCGAAGTCGTGAGCCTGCTTACCGGCGAGCCGGAGTACATCGATCCGCTGAAGGATGAAACGCCCGAAGGCTGGATCGTCACCGGCTACCCCTGGTACGGCATCGACACGCCCGAGCACAAGGCCTTCTTCATCGCGTACCACAAGAAGTACAACGACTACCCGCGCCTGGGCTCCTTCGTCGGCTACACCACCATCAAGGCACTTGCCACCGGCATCAAGAAAGCCGGCTCGACCAATACCGACAAGCTGATCACCGCGTTCAGTGGCATGAGCTTCGATACGCCGTTCGGCAAAGCCACGTTCCGTGCCCAGGACCACCAATCGACCATCGGCGCCTACGTCGGCAAGACCACGCTGAAAGGCGGCAAGGGCGAGATGAAGGACTACAGCTATCGCGATGGCGCCAAATTCCAGCCGAGCGACGCCGAAGTGAAAAAGATGCGCCCGGCCAACTGAGCGTCGCGCTTCAGGTTTCAAGGCAGCCCCGATCGCCGCCCGCCCGGGCGGCGATTTGTTATCCGCATAGAACGAGACTCTTTCGCGCATGACATTGAATGCACTCCTGGTGCAGTTTCTCAACGGCCTGGCCGGCGCCTCGACGCTGTTCCTGCTGGCGGTCGGCCTGTCGCTGATTTTCGGCGTGACGCGTATCGTCAACTTCGCGCACGGCTCTTTCTACATGCTGGGCATCTACGTCGCCTACAGCCTGACGACGCACATCGGCGGCACGGTGTTCGGTTTCTGGGGTTCGGTGGTGCTGGCGGCGGTGGTGGTGGGCCTGATCGGCGTGGTGGTCGAATGCGTGCTGCTGCGGCGGATTTATCACGCGCCCGAACTGTTCCAGCTGCTCGCCACCTTCGCGCTGGTGCTGATCGCGCGCGACGCGGCGCTGGCCATCTGGGGGCCGGAGGATCTGCTCGGTCCGCGCGCACCCGGCCTGAAAGGCGCGGTGGAAATCCTCGGCCGCCAGTTTCCGCAATATGACCTGGCGCTGATTTTCATCGGCCCCGCCGTGCTGGGCCTGCTGTGGTGGATGCTCACCCGCACCCGCTTCGGCGTGCTGATCCGCGCCGCCACGCAAGACCGTGAAATGGTCGGCGCCCTGGGCGTGAACCAGGCGTGGTTGTTTACCGCGGTGTTTGGCCTCGGCACCTTGCTGGCCGGCCTCGGCGGTGCGCTGCAGGGCCCGCGCGAACCCGCTAACCTGGGCCTCGACCTGATGGCCATCGGCGATGCCTTCGTCGTCGTGGTGGTCGGTGGCATGGGCAGCATCCCCGGCGCCTTCCTGGCTGCGCTGCTGATCGCCGAGATCAAGGCGCTGTGCATCGCCATCGGTGTGGTGCACGTATTCGGCATCGAATTTTCCTTCACCAAGCTGACGCTGGTGGTCGAGTTCCTGGTGATGGCGGTGGTGCTGGTGTGGAAGCCCCTGGGCCTGCTCGGCAAGACCACCGCGGCCAGCCGCAACAGCACCGCGCTGGAAACGCCGCTGGCGCCGCCGGACAAGCGCGCGAAGATCTTCGGCTACGTGGTGCTCGCGCTGCTCCTGCTGCTGCCGGTCGCCGGCCAGGTGCTGCCCTACGCGGTGGTGCTGACCATCGACATCATGGTGGCGGTGCTGTTTGCCGCCAGCCTGCATTTCATCATGGGCCCCGGTGGCATGAGCTCCTTCGGCCACGCCGCGTATTTCGGCCTCGGCGCCTACGGCGCCGGTTTGCTGCTGAAGCAGTTTTCCCTGCCGATGGAAGCGGCGCTTGCCCTGGGGCCGTTGCTGGCGGTAGCCGGCGCTTTGCTGTTCGGCTGGTTTTGCGTGCGCCTCTCCGGCGTGTATCTCGCCATGCTCACGCTGGCGTTCGCGCAGATCGTCTGGTCCATCGTGTTCCAGTGGGATGAGGTCACCGGCGGCAGCAACGGCATGATCGGCCTGTGGCCGGCCGACTGGCTCAACGGCAAATCCGCTTACTACTACCTCACCGCCATCATCACGGTGACCGGCGTGCTGTTCCTCTGGCGCGTGCTATTGGCGCCCTTCGGCTACGCGCTGCGCGCCGGCCGCGATTCGCCGCTGCGGGCGGACGCCATCGGCATCAACGTATTTAATTACCAATGGGCCGCCTTCGTGCTCTCCGGCGCCGTGTGCGGCATGGCAGGCTCCTTGTTCGCATTTTCCAAGGGCACCATCGCGCCGGACGTGATCAGCGTCGGCCGCTCGATCGACGGGCTGGTAATGGTGCTGCTGGGCGGCGTGCAGACGCTCGCCGGCCCGGTGGTGGGCGCGGCGCTTTTCACCTGGCTGCAGGACGCGGTCTCGCGCGAATTCCAGTACTGGCGCGCGGCGCTGGGCATCGCCATCCTGCTGCTGGTGATGGTGTTCCCGCTCGGCGTGGCCGGCTCGATCAAGCGCCTGTTCCACCGTGAAGAGGTGAGGGCATGAGCCTGCTCGAAGTCGGCAGCCTCACCAAGGCCTTCGGCGGCGTGCGCGCAGTGAACGAAGTCACTTTCGCGCTCGAGGCCGGCGAAATCCTCGCCCTGATCGGCCCGAACGGCGCGGGAAAATCCACCTGCTTCAACATGCTCAACGGCCAGCTCAGGCCCGACGGCGGCAGCATCAGGCTGAACGGCGTGCCCACCATCGGCAAAAAGCCGCGCCAGGTATGGCGCATGGGCGTGGGCCGCACCTTCCAGATCACCGCCACCTTCGGCTCGATGACCGTGCGCGAAAACGTGCAAATGGCGCTGCTCTCGCATCACCGCAAGCTCAAGAACCTCTGGGTGCGCGCGCGTGAGCAGTTCGTCGCCGAAGCCGACGCCCTGCTGGCGCGCGTCGGCATGCGCGAGCAGGCGGAGCGCCCCTGCTCGGTGCTGGCCTACGGCGACCTGAAACGCCTGGAACTCGCCGTGGCGCTTGCCAACGCGCCCAGGCTTCTGTTGATGGACGAACCCACCGCCGGCATGGCGCCGAAGGAGCGCATCGAGCTGATGGCATTGACCGCCGATATCGTCAAGAGCGACAACATCGGCGTGCTCTTCACCGAGCACGACATGGACGTGGTGTTCCGCCACGCCAACCGCATGATCGTGCTCAACCGCGGCCAGCTGATCGCCGAAGGCGCGCCCGCGGAAGTGCGCGCCAATCCCGAAGTGCAGCGCATCTACCTCGGGAGCCGCCACTGATGCTGACGGTCAAGGACATTCACGCCTACTACGGCCAGGCGCACATCCTCGCCGACGTTTCGCTCGAGGTAAACGCCGGCGAAGTGGTGGTGCTGCTCGGGCGCAATGGCGCCGGCAAGAGCACGACCATGAAAAGCATCATCGGCCTGGTAAAGGCCACCAAGGGCGAGGTGACCTTCCAGGGCAGGCGCATCGAGCGCATGGCGCCGTATCGCGTCGCGCGCCTGGGGCTGGGCTATGTGCCCGAAGAGCGGCGCATTTTCACCGACCTCTCCGTGCTGGAAAATCTCGAAGTCGGCCGCCAGGCGCCGCGTGCGGGCGTCCCTACCTGGGGTTGGGACAAGATCGCCAGTCTCTTCCCCAATCTCGGCGAAATGCCGCAGCGCGCCGGTGGCCGCATGTCCGGCGGCGAGCAGCAGATGCTGACGATCGCGCGCACGCTGATGGGCAACCCCGCCTGCATCCTGCTCGATGAGCCTTCCGAAGGCGTGGCGCCGGTGATTGTCGACCAGATGGCCGCCGCGATTCGCGAACTCAAGGCGCAAGGCGTGGCCATTCTGCTTTCGGAGCAGAATCTGCATTTCGCCACCGAAGTGGCGGACCGCGCCTACATCATCGAGAAGGGCCGCATCCGCTTTTCCGGCAGCATGGCGGAACTGAATGCGAATGCCGAAGCGCAGCAGCAATATCTTGCCGTGTAGGACTATGCGCGTACCTAAGAACTTTCATAAGCCCGAAGCCCTACAGCGCGGCGACGCATCATGCGAAGCTGGGTGCTTCGTGGGAAGAGATTGAGGGCATGAGCAAGATTGCAGGCATCGACGTAGGCGGCACCTTCACCGACCTCATCCTGGTGGACGACGCCACCGGCGAGGTGAAGCTCGCCAAAGTGCCGACCACGGTGGAAAACCAGGCTTTCGGTGTACTCGCCGCACTTGAGGCTGCCGGCGCCGATTTGAAAAGCCTGGCCGCCATCGTCCACGGCACCACCACCACCACCAACGCGATGCTGGAGCGCAAGATTGCCAAGGTGGGCCTGATCACCACGCGCGGCTTTCGCGACGTGCTCGAACTCGGCCGCCGCACCCGCCCCAAGCCCTACGGCCTGATCGGCACCTTCGTGCCGCTGATCCCGCGCGAACTGCGCACCGAGGTGGACGAGCGCATGGATGCCGAAGGCACGGTGCTGCGCGCGCTCGACGAAGCGCAGGTTAGGGCAGCGACGCAAGCGCTGCTCGACGGCGGCGCCGAAGCCGTGGTGATCCACTTCCTGCACAGCTACATCAATCCTGCGCATGAACAGCGCGCCGCCGAAATCGTGCGCGCGATGTGGCCGAACAATTTCGTCACCGTCGGCCATACCGTCGTCGCCGAATACCGGGAGTACGAGCGCGGCGTCACTTCCGCGGTGAATGCCGCGGTGCAGCCGGTACTGTCGCGCTACATCGAGCGCCTGCAAACCGAATTGAAAGCGCAAGGCTTCGCCCGCGAACTGCTGGTGATGCAGGGTAACGGCGGTACGGTCGCCTCCTCCATCGTCGCCGAGGCCGCGGTCAACACCGTGATGTCCGGCCCCGCCTCCGGCGTGATCGCCGCCGCCTACACCGGCGTTGCCTCCGGCTACCCCAACCTCGTCACCTACGACATGGGCGGCACCTCATCGGATGTCGCCCTGATCAAGGACGGCCTGCCCTCGGTTTCCAGCGAACTGGAGCTGGAATACGCGATGCCGATCCACGTCCCGATGGTGGACGTGCACACCATCGGCGCCGGTGGCGGCTCGCTCGCCTATGTGGACGCCTCCGGCATGCTGCACGTCGGCCCCGAGAGCGCGGGTGCCACCCCAGGACCCATCTGCTATGCGCGCGGCGGCACGCGCCCGACGATTACCGACGCCAACCTGGTGCTCGGGCGCCTGAACCCCGACAAGCTGCTGTCGGTGAAAAACCCGGTGCCGATGGCGCGCATCCGCGAGCTGCTGGTCGAGCACGTCGGCAAGCCGCTCGGCCTGGATGCAGACCAGGCCGCCGCCGCCATCCTGCGCATCGCCAACGACAAGATGGCGGGCGCGGTGCGCATGGTGAGCCTGGCGCGCGGGCATGACCCCCGCGACTTCGCCTTGTTCGCTTTCGGCGGCGCCGGGCCCTTGCACGCGATCGCCCTGGCGCGCGAACTCGCAATCCCGAAAGTGCTGATCCCGGCGCGCCCGGGCCTCACCAACGCGCTCGGCTGCACCGTGGCCGACGTGCGCCACGATTACGTGCGCACCATCAACCAGCCGCTGGCGCAGGTGGAGGAGGGGGCGATCGCCGCCGCTTTCAACGCGCAGATCGCGCAAGGCCGCGCGACCATCGCGCGCGAAAACGTCGCGGTGGAAGACATCCAGACCGTGCACCGCGCCGACATGCAGTTCCAGGGCCAGAGCCACATCCTGACAGTCGCCATCGACGACCTCGGTATCAGCCTCGAAGCCTTGCAACAAGCCTTCGAGGCGGCCTACTGGCAGCGCTTCCACGTCGAACTCAAGGAAATCCGCGCGGT
This sequence comes from Burkholderiales bacterium, assembly GCA_036498945.1. Classification (GTDB taxonomy): domain Bacteria; phylum Pseudomonadota; class Gammaproteobacteria; order Burkholderiales; family JAEUOS01; genus JAQGMJ01. The sequence goes on from DASYEQ010000070.1 coordinate 32,246, forward strand.
GCTGGTGAACCTGCATACGGCGGTGATCGGCAAGCGCAAGCCGGTGGCGCTCAAGAGCATCGCCGCCGCCACCCCCAAGGCCACGCTGGCCGAGGCGGAAACCGGCCGCCGCAAGGTGTGGTTCGAAGGCGGCTGGGCCGATACGCCGGTGTACCGCCGTGAGTTCCTGCCAGAGGGAGCGAAGTTCGACGGCCCGGCAATCCTCGAGCAACTCGATTGCACCACCGTGATCGAGCCCGGCAACCGCGCCGCGCTGGATGCCCTCGGCAACCTCATCGTCTCGGTGTAGAGGTGAACATGAGCATAACCGTCGACCCCGTCACCCTGGCCGTGCTGCAAAGCGGCCTGCAGCAAGTGTGCAACGAAATGGACCTCGCCTTCGTGCGCGCCGCCTTCTCCCCGGTGATCGCCGAGGCGCTCGACCGCTCCGACGGTATCTACCATCGCGATAACGGCGAACTGATCGCCCAAGGCGAACTCGGCCTGCCGGTCTTCGTCGGCACCATGCAGTTCTCGGTGCAGGCGGTGATCGAGCGCGTCAGGCAGTACAACATCACGGTGAACCCCGGCGACGTATTCATCGTCAACGACCCATATCTTGGCGGCACGCATCTGATGGACGTGAAGTTCGTCCAGCCATTTTTCTACCGGGGCAAACTCTGGTGCTGGCTGGCCAATACCGGCCACTGGCCCGACACCGGCGGCATGGTGCCCGGCGGCTTTTCGGCCAACGCGACGGAGGTGGAGCAGGAAGGCCTGCGGCTGCCGCCGGTCAAGCTCTACAAGAAGGGCGAGATCGACGACGAAATCCTCTCCATCATCCTGTCCAACATCCGTGTGGCCGACCAGCGCATCGGCGACATCAAGGCGCAGGCCGCGGCCTTGGCCACCGGCGAAAAGCGCCTGAGCTCGTTGCTCGACCGCTACGGCGCCGATGTGGTCGATGCCTCCATCACAGAACTGAAATCCCGCGCTGCCGCGCAAATGCGCGCCAAAATCGCCACCATTCCTGACGGTACCTATGAAGGTGAAGCCTTCGTCGATTCCGACGGCGTGGTGAACGAACCATTGCGCATCGCGATGAAAATCACCAAGGCCGGCGACACGCTGCATTTCGACATGAGCGGCTCCTCGCCGCCCTGCCGCGGCCCGATGAACTCGGTGATCGCCACCACGCGCTCCTCCATCTACCTTGCGGTGAAGCACGTTTTCCCCGAAGTGCCGATCAACGCCGGCACCTTCGCGCCGCTCGACATCCAGGACCCCGAAGGCACCTTCCTCTACGCCCGCTATCCGCGCCCGGTCTCGGGCTGCGCGGCGGAAGTCAGCCAGCGCATCGCCGAGGCGGTATTCGCCGCGCTCGCCAAGGCATTGCCCGACCAACTCTTCGCCGCTCCCGCCGGCACCAGCGGAAACTTAAGCGTCGGCGGCGTCGACCCGAAAACCAAGCGCCCCTACGTCATGTACGTAATCTCCGGCGGCGGCTACGGCGGCAGCGCCCACGGCGACGGCATTTCCAACGGCTGCTCCACCATCGGCATTTCCAAGACCACACCGGTCGAAATCATGGAGCAGCGCTATCCCGTGTTGTTCGAGGAGTTCTCCCTGCACGAAGGCTCCGGCGGCGCGGGCGAGCATCGCGGCGGCTTCGGCGTCAACTACAAGATCCGCATCCGCCGCGGCGAAGCCACCGCCTCGATGGTGATGGACCACGGCCGCACCGGCCCGCAGGGCGCGCAGGGCGGGGCGGATGGAGGCCTTAACACCGTGCGCATCCTGCGCGACGGCAAGGCCTACGTGCCGCCGCACCTCTCCAAAGACCAGAGCATCGCCCTGACGGCAGGCGACGTGATCGAAGTCTCCACACCCGGCGGCGGTGGCTACGGCGAACCGGCCAGGCGGTCGAAGGAAGCGATAGAACGCGACATCGCGCGCGGCTATTACACGCGCGAAGAGGCGGCGAAGCTGTACGGCGTGGCCCTATAGCCGCTAATCTCTCGCCGTAGCGGGCTTTCCATAACGGTCCCGCCGCGGCGGTCTCACAGCAACGCCCTACCGCCTACTTCGCCGGCGTCTCCGCCGATTGGCCGGTCTGCTCGTACACCGCGCGAGCCACCGGCATCAACTCCTCGCGCGAAATGTCGCCAGACAAGGCATAGGCGCGATTGTCCTGCGCCCAATAGAAATTATTGACGCTGCGCACGCGCTCGAAGCGGAACGCGCTTTCGCGCATGCCCGCCCCCGGTGCCAGGGTCGAGAGATACAGCGTCAGGCGCTTGCCCGCCGCATTCTGGTACATGAACTGCGCCACCGGCCGGTCTTCCCCCGGCAACAGGCGCCCGCCCACCAGTTGAAAGCCCTGCGGCCCCAGCACCGGCGCGCGCACCGGCGTCGCCAGGCGGTTCGACAGCCAGCCCACCAGGTGTGCCTCTTCCTTCGCCGTCACCTCAACCGGATGGCGCACCTCGGGCGAATAGACCGCAAAGGCGACGGCCGCGCGTTCCGGCAGGTCGGCCAGGGTCCGGCCCGCCGGCGCACCGGCATGGCCAAGGTAATCATGGCCGAACCAGCCCGCCGCCGTGCATACACCCGCCAGCACCAGCATCTCCGCCACGCGCCTGAAGCGCGACTGGTTGGCCGCCTGCGGCCGCGCACCGTTGCGCACCACGGCTTGTAGCGGCGCCGGCACCGGCTCGCCCAGCAGCGCATCGTAGCGGCGATGCAGCAACTCGCGCTGGCGGCGATAACCCTCCGCCACCTGCGCGCGCGCCGGGTCCGCCGCCACCCAGGCGGCCACGGCCTCGGCCTCGCCCGGCGGCAGTTCGCCGTCGATCAGGCGATGTATGTCGGATTCGGAATAATTCATTTGACGACCTTCAACTGTACCTGCGCCGCGCCCTTCGTGCCTTCGCCCTCCAGCAGCGCCGCCAGCTTCGCGCGGGCGCGCGCCAGGCGCGACATCACCGTGCCGATCGGCAGGCCCAGGGTATGCGCGGCCTCATCATACGAAAAGCCTTCCAGGGTCACCAGCAGCAGCACCTCGCGCTGCTCGTCCGGCAGGCGCTGCAGCGCGCCGTCCAGCGCGTTCAACTGCGCCAGGGTGTCGGCACTGGCGCCGCTGTCTTCCAACTCCAGTGCGGCTTCCGGGTCGGCTACCTCCGGCGCCAGCGCGGCACGCCGCACCTGGTTGACGAAGACGTTGTGCATGATGGTGAAGGTCCAGGCACGCAGGTCGGTGCCGGGACGCCACAGCGCCCACTTGGCCAGCGCGCGCTCAAGCGTGTCCTGCACCAGGTCATCGGCGCGAAAGCGCTCGCCCGTCAGCGCCCGCGCGTAGCGGCGCAGGCGCGGAATCAGCTCGACAAGCGCCTCCTGTTCCATCGCGGGCTTACTTGGCGACGTGCCAGGCGCCGTTGGCGGCGCCTTCGCCGACCTTGTCGCCGGGCTTCTGGTCTTTCACGAAGTAGTACAGCGGCCTGCCCTTGTAGGCCCACTGTTTCTTGCCATCGTCGCGGGTGACGATGCTGTAGTCGCCGGCGGCCTTGTCGCTGTCGGTCGCCATCAGGGCCGGCCAGTTGGCCAGGCACGGGCCATTGCAGACGGACTTGCCGCTACCCGCGGTGTCCTTGTCGAAGGTGTACAGCGTCATGTTGTTGGCGCCGACCATCACGCCGCCTTCCATCTTGGTTTGCGGGGCGGCAAAAGCGGAAACGGAAAGCAGGGCGGCAGCGGCGGCCAGGGCGATACGGGTCATTTTCATGGTTAGCTCCAGTGAACGTTGATTCAGGCAACATGCCTGCCCGGTAAACAGGCGCGCGCGGCGCCTATTCCCGGCCAGGCGAAAAAATTTACTCGCGGGCGGCGTGCCAGGCGCCGTTGAGGAAACCGTCCCCCACCTTGTCGCCGGGCTTCTGGTCCTTGACGAAGTAATACAGCGGCTTGCCGTTGTAGGCGTACTGCTTCTTGCCGTCGTCGCGGGTGATGATGGTGTAGCCGCCGTAGGGCTTGGCCGAAGCGGCAGCGATCAGCGGCGGCCAGTTGGCCGCGCAGGGGCCGTTGCACACCGATTTGCCGCTGCTGGCGGTATCTTTGTCGAAGGTGTACAGGGTCATGCCGGTGGCGCCGGTCAGCGCGCCGCCTTGCATCTTCGCCGGTGCGCCGGCACAGGCGGCCAGCGCCAGGGTAGCCGCGGCAACGGCGGCGATATACAGCTTGTTCATGCAGTCTCTCCCGTTTGAGTTTGATTTAGGCGGATCGCCTGCATGGTGAACACGGCGGCGGCGTGAATATTCCGCCGCCGCCGTCACGAAACGGCTATAGGCCGCTTATTTCGGGTGTTTCTTGTAGTCGACCACCGCCACCTGGAGCATCTTGTACTCCTTGCAATCCAGGCCGCAGATCTTTTCCAGTTTCGCCAGTTGCTGCTCGGCCAGCGCGACGTTGCCGCGATTCAGGTAGGCCTGGCCCAGGTATTCGTTGGCGCCCTTGTGGTTCGGGTTGATCGCCAGCGCCGAGGTGTAATACTTGATGCCCTCGTCCCAGTTGCCGCTGTTGCGGTAGGCGTAGCCCAGGTAGCTATGGATGTCGGCATTGCCCTTGTCTTCCGCCAGGGCCTTTTGCAGGTGGGCGATGGCGCCCTTCCAGTCCTTCTTGTCGATCGCCGTGCGGCCCTGCTCGAATTCGCTGGCGGTGTACTGCTTCGGGCTGGAGTCGAAGCTGCCGCCGGCGGCAAACGCGCCGGAATAAAACAGCGTAGCGGCCAGTAAGACAGTGATTTTGGTCTTGCGCATGGTGATTCTCCCGGTGATGGACAACGCCAGTGTATACGCCCCCTCCACTTGCCCGGATGCGCGCAACCGACCGGCGGCGTTCCGCTACACTGGGCGCCAATCCCCACATTTCACCCACGGAGACAAAACGTGTTCGCAGACGTGTTCAAGGGCAGGGTCGTGCTGATTTCAGGCGGCACCAGCGGCATCGGTTTCGGCATCGCGCGCGCCTTTCACGCCGCCGGCGCCAGGGTGACGGTGACGGGGCTGACCGAGCCCGAACTGGCCGACGCCAAGGCCGCCGGCATCGCCGCCTTCACCCTCGATGTGGCTGATCTCGAAGCCTGCAAGAAACTGATGGCGACCTTCACCCAGCTGGACGTGCTGGTGAACTGCGCCGGCATGATCCGCCGCGCCAATGCGGAGCACGACCCCGAGCAGTTCGCCCAGGTGATCGACGTCAACCTCAACGGCACCCAGCGCCTGTGCGCCCTGGCGCGCCCGCTGCTGGCGAAAAGCCGTGGCAGCATCGTCAACACCGCCTCCATGCGCAGCTTCACCGGCGCCGCCGTCACCCCCGCCTACGCCGCCAGCAAGGGCGCGGTGATGCAGCTCACCAAGTCGCTGGCGATCGCCTATGCGGACGAAGGCATCCGCGTCAACGCGATTGCCCCCGGCTGGGTGAAGACGCCGCTGACCAAACCCCTGCGCGAGAACCCGGAACTCAACCAGGCGGTGATCGACCGCACGCCGATGAAGCGCTGGGCCGATCCGGAGGATATGGCCGGGCCGGTGATGTTCCTCTGCTCGCCCGCTGCCGCTTTTGTCACCGGCGTGATCCTGCCGGTGGATGGCGGCTACATCGTGATGTAACCCGGCTAGTGTCCTGCCCCAGGATAGGACACTAAATGCCGACCAGGGCGGCGCCGATCACTCCGGCGGAGTCGCCCAGTTCATTGCGCACGATAGGCGTGGTCAGCTCATCACTGAACACCCGCTCGCGTACCTGTGCGACGCCTTCAGTGTAAAGCTCATCGATATTCGACAGGCCGCCGCCCAGCACGATCACATCCGGGTCGAGCACGGCGATGAGATTGGCCGTGGCCTGGCCGAAGCGGGCGTAGAACTCCGCCATTGCCGCTACGCAACGCACCTCGCCCGCGCGCGCCCTCTCATGAATCTGCGTCGCGCTCAGTGCCTCGCCATGCCGCGACTGGAATGCCTTCTCCAGCCCGCCACCGGAAATGAAAGTCTCGACGCAGCCGCGCGCGCCGCAATAGCAGGGCGGCCCGGCAGGGTCGATCACCATGTGGCCCCACTCGCCGGCAATCGCCTGCGGCCCGGTGCGCACCATGCCATTGAGCACGATGCCGCCGCCGCAACCGGTGCCCATGATCACGCCGAACACGCAATCGTAGCCGCGCCCGGCGCCGCGCAGCGCTTCGGCCAGGGCGAAGCAGTTGGCGTCGTTCTCGATGCGCACGGCGCGCAGCAGCGCCGCCTCGATCATGGTCTTGAGCGGCTGGCCGTTCAGGCACACGGTGTTGGAATTCTTCAGCAGGCCAGTGCGGGCGGAGAGCGCCCCCGGCGTGCCGATGCCCATCGTATGCGCCGCGTCGTCTACTGCGTACACCAGCCCGGCGTAGAGATTGGTGATGCGTGCGACGATGTGCGCAGGCCCACCCTCGGCCTCGGTGGCGATGCGCCGGCGCTCGACCACCTGCCCGGCACCGTCGAGTGCCACGCCTTCGATCTTGGTGCCGCCCAGGTCGATGCCGATGCGAAACGGGGGATGGCTCATCGCCTAAGGGTGCTCGCGCCTGCGGTTCATCCTTGCATGATGCCCTGTTTCGCGCCGCGCCGGTCCAGGCGATAAAGGGCCAGCGCAACCACCAGCCCCGCCGCCGCCGCGACCGTCCCGACCAGGAACACGCTGCCATACCCAGCACGGTCCGCGAGCAAGCCGGCCACCGGGCCGGTCAGTCCATAGGCAATGTCCTGGAACGCCGTGAAGCCACCCATCGCCGTGCCGCGCAAATGCGGCTCGACCAGGCGCACCACTTCGCGCCCCATCGCCGGAAAGGTCATCGAGCAGCCCAGCCCGGTAAGGAAGGCGCCGGCGAGCGCCTGCGCGGGATCGGCGGCGCTCCAGATCAGCGCCTGGCCCACGACTTCCACCGCGAGCGAGCCAATCGCCACCCGCAGCCCGCCGATGCGGTCCGGCAGATGGCCGAACAGCACGCGCACCAGCACGAAGCCGGTGCCGAACGCAGTGAGGCCGAGCCCCGCATGACTCCAGTGCCGGCTGAGGAAATCGAGCGCGAAAAAGGCGCCGATGGCGGCAAAGCCGATGCCTTGCAGGCACACGATGGCTCCGTGCCAGCGGATCTTGCCGATCACCGCCAGGTACAAGGGGCGCTGCGCTGCCGGGCGCGGGGTGACGCCGGCGATGCGCCAGACCACGAGCAGGCCGAGGCAGGGCAGCAGGGCGCTTGTGCCCATCGCGCCGGCGAAACCGAAATGCGCGAACAGCCCCAGGCCCAGCGGTCCACCGAGAGCGAGTGAGCCATACATCGCCGCGCCGATCAGCGCCAGCACCTGCCCCGTTCGCGCCGGGTCGACCAGCCCAATCCCCCAGGCGACGATGCCCACCGTCACCAGGCTCTCGCCCAAACCCACCAGCAGCCGGCCCACCAGCAGGATGGCGAATGCGATCCACGGTGAGGGCAGGGGCAGGCCCGCGGCCAGCGAGACCAGCGCGCCTGCGACGTAAAGCACCAGCCCGCGTCCCACCGAAATCTTCGCGCCGAGACGGTCGGACAAACCGCCGGCATAGCCGCGGCTGACGATGGTGGCGAGAAAGACGGCGCCCACCGCCAAGCCCGCCCACACGTTGCTCAAAGCCAGGCGGGCGGTGACGAATACCGGCACGACCGGCAGCGCGATGCCCACGCACAGGTAGGCGACGAAAAGAACAGCGGTCAACAGCCAAAGGCGGCCCTGTGCCGGGTCGCGTGTCGTCTGGAAAGCCATGTGTTACTCCAAGCTGTTCCCCGATCGGTGCGCGCACGGGAATAGACGCACCACGACCGACCAGGGATCGTTAGTGCGTTGCTTGACGTAAACGCTTACGGCCAGTGCGACTGACGACCTTTCCGCGCGCTGCGCTGGGGCGGTGCATCGTCCGATGCCATCGAAGATGGCGGGCCCGGCGGAAGGCCGAATGATACGGGATTGCGGCGTCCGCTGTCGAGATGGAAAGCGCATCGCGCGTCGCTGCCGCCCTCACATTTGCCGCGCAATTCCTGTATCTTTGGTAACAGCGAATCTGCTGCGTGCCGTGGCGTTCGTCCGCTTATGCTCACCATGAATGCGCGCGTTTGCCCCGGCAGGAATTGGCTGTCACCAGCGTGTCATGGGCGGCTCAAGCCACGTGACAAGCCCGGCGTGTGGTCACCACAAACGTGGTAGCCGCTGCCCAAAATTCGCGAAATTTCTCAGGGTTTATCAGGGTGCGGGAATCGCTTTCCGAAAAACCCCCGTTGTTTTCCGTGGTTTTCACGGCGAGGGTGTTCCGATACCACGTTTGTGGTGACCCCGGGCCGATGCCGCGCCCGCCCAATCCTTGACGCGGGTGGGGGCATTGGGGTTTTTGCGCCGCCGCTGCGTGTAAGATTTTCGGCCCCTCCTCCTCGCCATGCTTCCGCCGTCATGGAGCGGGCGAAAATCCCTTAACGCGACTTCATCCAAAGACTGCAATGACCGACTCGACCAACTACACTCCGCCGAAAGTCTGGACCTGGACCCCGGGCAACGGCGGCAAATTCGCCAACATCAACCGCCCGGTATCGGGCTCCACGCACGAGAAGGAACTGCCGGTCGGCCGCCACCCGCTGCAGCTCTATTCGCAAGGCACGCCGAACGGCGTCAAGGCCACCGTGATGCTGGAAGAACTGCTGGCGCGCGGCCACAAGGGCGCGGAATACGACGCCTGGCTGATCAACATCGGTGAAGGCGACCAGTTCGGCAGCGGCTTCGTCGGCATCAACCCGAACTCGAAGATTCCGGCGCTGCTGGATCGTTCCGGCCCCAAGCCGATCCGCGTGTTCGAATCCGCCGCGATTCTCATGCACCTGGCCGAGAAGTTTGGCGAGTTCCTGCCGAAGGAAGCGGCGCCGCGCGCCGAATGCCTCTCCTGGCTGTTCTGGCAAATGGGCAGCGCGCCCTACGTCGGCGGCGGCTTCGGCCACTTCTACGCCTACGCGCCGGCGAAGTTTCAATACGCCATCGACCGCTTCACCATGGAAACCAAGCGCCAGCTCGACGTGCTGGACAAGCGCCTGGCTGAAAGCGAATACATCGCCGGCGACAGCTTCACCATCGCCGACATCGCCATCTGGCCCTGGTACGGCGGCCTGGCGCAACACGACCAGTACGGCGCCAGCGAATTCCTCCAGGTGCAGGAATACAAGCACCTGCAGCGCTGGACCACCCTGATCGGCAACCGCCCCGCGGTGAAGCGTGGCCGCATGGTCAACCGCACCCGCGGCGAGCCTTCGGGCCAGTTGCGCGAGCGTCACGACGCCAGCGACTTCGACACCAGGACAGAGGACAAGCTCGCCGCGGCGAAATAAGCCGCCGCAAGGGCGATGGCGGTGGACGGGCTTGTGCTTGAACCAGGGAGCACAAGCCCCGATCTATCGTTCGTTATGCCCCTCGCCTCCAAACTCCCGCACCTGCTTTCAAGCGATACGCCGGATTTGTTTGGAGAGCCTGAACTGCCGGAGGGCTTTCGCTATACCCCGAATGTCCTCTCGGCCGCCGAAGAACGGGCGCTGGTGCGCCGCTTCGAAACGCTGCCGGTGAAGCCGTACGAATTCCATGGCTACCCGGCAAACCGGCGCATCTTCACCTTCGGGGCAAATTACCTGATTGCCGGCCAGGAAGCACGCGAAGAGGCCGGCATTCCGGATTACCTGCAGCCGCTGACAGAGATCGCCGGCGCCATCAGCGGCCAGCCGGCCGGCGCGTTCGAGCAGGTGATGGTGACCGAATATGCACCCGGCGCCGGCATCGGCTGGCACCGCGACCGGCCGCAGTATGAGGACGTGGTCGGCATCTCGTTTCTCGCGCCTTGCGCATTCCGCTTCCGGCGGGCGCTCGGCGCCGGCTGGGAACGGCGCGCCGCGGTGGTCGAGCCGCGCTCGGTCTACCTGCTGCACGGCGCGGCGCGCGAGGTCTGGCAGCACAGCATCACGCCGATGGAGGTGTGGCGCTATTCGGTGACGCTGCGGACGTTTCGTCCGGGCAAGGCGGCGAAACGCTAACCGCCCTGGGCGTCGCGAGGCGGCTTTTCTGCCAAAATTGCGGTAACAAGACCCGGGCGAGGGTGGTTTCGCCTTGGGTTTTCACGTAAATACAACCAGGACTATCGAGTGTCTCCCGAAGCAGCAAGCCCCTGGCGCTTTTGCGTCGCCCCGATGATGGACTGGACCGACCGGCATTGCCGCGTGTTCCATCGCCTCATCAGCCGCCACGCGCGCCTGTACACCGAGATGGTCACCACCGGTGCGCTGCTGCATGGGGACGTGCCGCGCCACCTGGATTTCGACGCCGTCGAGCATCCCGTGGCCCTGCAACTGGGCGGCAGCGAGCCGGAAGACCTGGCGCATTGCGCGCGCCTGGCCGAGAAGTGGGGCTACGACGAGGTCAATCTCAATTGCGGCTGCCCCTCCGAGCGGGTGCAGCGCGGCGCCTTCGGCGCCTGCCTGATGGCCGAGCCGGAACTGGTGCGCGATTGCGTCAAGGCGATGGCCGATGCGGTATCGATTCCGGTCACCGTCAAGCACCGCATCGGCATCGACAAGACCGACCACTACGATTTCGTGCGCGACTTCGTCGGCACCGTGGCGCAAGGCGGGGCGCGCGTGTTCATCATGCATGCGCGCGCGGCCTGGCTCAAGGGCTTGAGCCCGAAAGAGAATCGTGAGATTCCGCCGCTGCGCTACGAATACGCGCAGCGCCTGAAGCAGGACTTTCCGGATTTCACCATCGTGGTCAACGGCGGCATCAACACCCACATCGGCGTGGAGGCGCAGCTGGCATCCGCCGACGGCGTGATGATCGGGCGCCAGGCCTATCACGACCCCTACTGGATGGCGCAGGCCGATGCGCGCTGGTTCGACGATCATCACGAGCCGCGTTCGCGCGCCGAGATCGCGCAGGCGATGCGCGATTACGCCGCGCGCGTGCTTGCCGATGCGCAGGGCGCGCATCCGCCGCACCTGCGCAACATTGTTCGTCACATCCTGGGCCTGTACCAGGGCATGCCGGGCGCGCGCGCCTGGCGCCGCATGCTGTCGGATGCGCCGCTGCTGGCCGCCAACGACCCTGACCTGATCCTGCGCGCCGCCGCGCTCACCGCGCCCGCGCGCCTGGCCGCCTGAAAGCGCGCTGCCCATGCTGATCGAATCCCTGCTCGACACCGACCTGTACAAGTTCACCATGATGCAGGTGGTGCTGCATCAATTCCCCGCCGCGCAGGTGGAATACCGCTTCAAGTGCCGCAACCCCGGCGTCGCGCTGGCGCCGTTCGCCGATGAAATCCGCGACGAGATCCAGGCGCTGAGCAGCCTGCGCTTCGCCGAGCCGGAGTTGCGCTACCTGCGAGGCTTACGCTTCATCAAGAGCGATTTCGTCGATTTCCTCGGCCTGTTCTACATCAACCGCAAGCACGTCGAGGTGACCCCGCAGCCCAATGGCGAAATCGAGATTCGCGTCCAGGGCCCGTGGCTGCACACCATCCTGTACGAGATCCCGGTTCTGTCGATCGTCAACGAGGTCTACTTCCGCAACACCCAGCCGAAGCCCGATTACGAGGAGGGCCGGAAACGCCTGGATGCCAAGATCGCCCTGGTCGCCGGCAATCCCGACCTTGAGGGCATGCGCATCGCCGATTACGGCACGCGGCGGCGCTTTTCCCGCACCTGGCAGGAAGAAGTGCTGCTCAGGCTGCGCGAGGGCCTGGGCGCCAATTTCGCCGGCACCTCCAACGTCTATTACGCCTACAAGCACGGCATGACGCCCCTGGGCACCATGGCGCACGAGTATCTCCAGGCCTGCCAGGCATTGGGAGCGCGCCTGCGCGATTCGCAGATCTATGCCTTCGAGAAATGGGCGGCGGAATACCGTGGCGACCTCGGCATTGCGCTGGCCGACGTCTACGGCATGAACGCGTTCCTGAACGACTTCGACATGTACTTCTGCAAGCTGTTCGACGGCGCGCGCCACGATTCCGGCGACCCGTTCCAGTGGGGCGAGCGCCTGATCGAGCACTACCGCAATCATCGCGTCGACCCGCGCACCAAGGTGCTGGTGTTTTCCGACAGCCTTAACGTGCCGCTGGCGATCCAGCTCTATGAGCGTTTCCGCGGCCGTTGCGTCACGGCGTTCGGCATCGGCACCAATCTGACCAACGACCTCGGCTACACCCCGCTCAACATCGTGATGAAAATGATCCGCTGCAACGGCCAGCCGGTGGCCAAGCTGTCGGATACGCCGTCGAAAAACATGTGCGAGGACGAACGTTATCTGGCGTATTTGCGCCAGGTGTTCGGCATTCCGCAGCCGGCCGAGGCTTCCCGGGCCTAAAATCCGCCATCGACCTCATCCAGGAGAACCGCATGCCCCACGCCATCGCCGCCGACGGCGTCAAGATTTACTTTGAGGAAACCGGCAGCGGCATCCCGGTGATTTTCGTCCACGAATTCGCCGCCGACCTGCGCAGCTACGAGACCCAGGTGCGCCATCTCTCGCGCCAGTATCGCTGCATCACCTTCAACGCGCGCGGCTATCCGCCTTCCGATGTGCCGCCTTCCTTCGAGTCGTATTCGCAGGAGAGGGCGCGCGACGATATTCTCGCCGTGCTCGATCACCTGAAGATCGACGACGCGCACGTCGTCGGCATTTCCATGGGCGGCTTCGCGGCCCTGCATTTCGGCATGCAATATCCCAAGCGCGCGCTGTCGATTTCGGTGTGCGGCTGCGGCTACGGCGCGCAGGCCGACAAGCGTGCCCAGTTCCAGGCCGAGGTGAAGGCCACCGCGCAAAGCATGCTGGACCAGGGCATGAAGGCTGTCGCCGAGACCTACGCCATCTCCAGCACCCGCGTGCAGTTACAGAACAAGGACCCGCGCGGCTACCTCGAGATGAAGGCCCAACTGGCCGAGCATAGCGACCTGGGTTCGGCCAACACCATGCTGGGCGTGCAGGCGCGCCGCCCCTCGCTCTACGAGCTGACCGACCGCATGGCCAAGATCACCGTGCCGACGCTGGTGGCGGTGGGCGACGAGGACGAGCCCTGCCTGGACCCGGCGCTGCTGCTCAAGCGCACCATTCCCACCGCGCAACTGGTGGTGTTCCCCGGCACCGGCCATGCGCTGAACCTGGAAGAGCCCGACATGTTCAACGCCATGCTCGACCGCTTTTTCCATCTCGTCGAGTCCGGCCGCTGGCAGCCGCGCGATCCGCGCAGCAAGGCCACCTCGATCCTTGGCGACAACAGCAAGAAATAAATCGCGGGCACGGCGCGCCGTGCCCGGTCAATCGTTTACGAACAAGCGGAGACAACATGCCCCACGTCACCACCCCCGACGGCGTCAAGCTTTACTACGAGGAAACCGGCAGTGGCACACCCATCGTGTTCGTGCACGAATTCGCCGGCGACTACCGTAGCTGGGAAGCGCAGGTGCGCTACTTCTCCACGCGCTATCGCTGCATCGCCTATAGCGCGCGCGGCTACCTGCCCTCGGATGTGCCGCCGACCGACGCTTCCTATTCGCAGGAATACGCGCGTGACGACGTGCTGGCGATCATGGATGGCCTCGGCATCAAGAAGGCGCACGTGGTGGGCCTGTCGATGGGCGGTTTCGCCACCCTGCATTTCGGCCTCAAGTATCCCGAGCGCGCGCTGTCGCTTTCCGTCTGCGGCTGCGGTTCCGGCGCGCACCCGGACCGGCGTGAAGCCTTCATCAAGGACTCGCAGCACAACGCCGACTTCATGCTCAAAGAGGGCATGAAGCGCTTCTCCGAAACCTATGGCCTTTCCGCCACCCGCGTGCAGTTGCAGAACAAGAACCCGCGCGGCTTCGCCGATTTTCAGCGCTACCTCGGCGAGCACGACGCTACCGGCTCGGCCAATACCATGCGCGGCTACCAGTCGCGCCGCCCGGGCTTGTATGACCTGATGGACCAGCTGAAGACCATCCAGGTGCCCATGCTGGTGGCCACCGGCGATGAAGACGAAGCGTGCATCGAGCCCTCGGTCATGCTCAAGCGCCTCATCCCCAGTGCTTCGCTGGTGGTGTTCCCCGCCTCCGGCCACCTGATCAACCTCGAGCAGCCTGATCTCTTCAATGCCACCATCGATCGCTTCATCGACCTGGTCGAGTCCGGCCGCTGGCAGCCGCGCGACCCGCGCAGCAAGTCCGCCATGCTGGAACGTGACCTGCGCCGGTAACGCTCGCTGTTGCGCGCACGCGTCGCCGCCCGTGCGTGCAATTGACGCGATGGGGCGCTTCACGTAGTCTCGTCCGGCGGTTGCCTTGCCCAAGCGAAGCGCGGTTTCAGTGCAGTGACGAAATCCGCTTTCCGCGGGGTTACCCCGCGGCATCGTTTGCAGCAGGCCATTCCTTTGCGTGTGCGGCAATACCCCCTCCAGGGTATCGGGCGCACACGCCTCACCCGTCTGGTTGGGCAGGGCGCCGCCTTCGTGCCGCAAGAGCAACAACAACAGTCCAGCCAAGAGGCGCCGACCGCAACGTGAAACCGCATTCCGAATCCCGGCGTATCGCCCGCGGCCTGGCCAATGCACTGGCCGCCAGCGGCGACGATCGCGCGCAGGCACGCGAGCATCTGGCGCAGGCCCTGGGCCGCGACCAGCGCTGGCTCTCCACGGTGCAGCGCGCGGTGCGCCAGCGCTTCGGCGCCTACGGCGGCGCGGCCCTGGCGCGGCGCCACGCGGAGCTGTGCGAATTCATCGCGACTCGCCCCGCGCTGCTGGCTGCCTTCGACAACATTCGCGAACCCCCGCGCCTGGCCGGCTACTTCACCTTCCATGCGACGATGGGCGCGGCCCCGCTATCCATGGGCGGCATCGCGGCGCCGGCGCTGGCGACGCCGGCCGAACTGGCGCGCTGGCTCGGCCTGACGACGGACGAACTCGATTGGTTCGCCGGCGTACGCGTGCGCGACGGCCGGCGCCTGGCCGAGCCGCTGAATCACTATCGCTATCTCTGGGTGCCGAAGGCCAGCGGCGGTATGCGCCTGCTGGAGATTCCCAAGCGCCGCCTGGCGGCGATGCAGCGGCGCATCCTCGACGGTATCCTCTACTTCGTGCCGCCGCACGAGGCCGCGCACGGCTTTCGCCCGCGCCGCTCCGCGCTCACGCATGCCGCCGGGCATGTCGGCAAGGAGGCGGTGCTGCGCATGGACCTGCGCGACTTCTTCGTCAGCGTGCGGGCGAGCCGGGCGCATGCGCTATTCGCCAGCCTGGGCTACCCCGCGCCGGTGGCGCGCCTGCTCACCGGCCTCACCTGCCACATCACGCCCAAGGCGGTGCTGCGCGAGCGCATCTCGGCCAATGCCGCGGGCTACGACCCGGCGGCCTGGCGCGTGTGGTCGGCGTGGTTTTCTCCCCACCTGCCGCAGGGCGCGCCGTCCTCGCCGGCGCTGGCCAACCTCTGCGCCTTCAATCTCGACCTGCGCCTCGGCACCCTGGCGGCCGATGCCGGCGTGCACTACACCCGCTATGCCGACGACCTGGCATTCTCCGGCGAACGCGCGCTGGCGCGCGGCGTGGAAAGCTTCAAGCGCACGGTCGCCGTCATTGCCGCCGGCGAAGGCTTCGCCGTCAACACCCGCAAGACCCATCTGATGCTGCGCAGCCAGCGTCAACAGCTGACCGGCGTGGTGGTCAACGCCCGCCCCAACGTGCGGCGCACCGACTACGACGAACTCAAGGCCATCCTGCACAACTGCGTGCGCCACGGCCCGGTGAGCCAGAACCGCGCCGGCCTGCCGGATTTCCGTGCCCACCTCGCCGGGCGCATCACCCATATATGCACGCTCAACCCGGTGCGCGGTGTCCGTCTTGCCGCGGCGTTTGATGCCATTGCGTGGCCGGAACAGGGCGTTTAAGGAGCGGTTACAATCGTCGGTCACGCTCCCGCAGGCAGCCTCGGAAGCGACTGTCCGCAACGCCTATCCAGAACCGAGACCATGCCCCGTCTAAGCCAACGCTCCTCCTCCCTCGGCACCGAAAACGCCTTCGTGGTACTGGCCGAAGTCACCGAACTGATGCGCCAGGGGAAGGACATCATCTCCTTTTGCATCGGCCAACCAGACTTCCCGACCCCGGCCAATATCCAGGACGCCGCCGTCAAGGCGATCCGCGACGGCAAGCACGGCTACACGCCCTCGGCCGGCATTCCCGAACTGCGTGAGGCGATTGCCAAGGAAGTCAACCGCATGCGCGGGCTCAACGTGTCGGCGGACGACGTGGTGGTGGGCTCGGGCGCCAAGCCCTTCATCGCCTACGCCATCCTCTCCACCACTGACTTCGGCAGCGGCGACGAGGTGATCTACCCCAACCCCGGCTTCCCGATCTACGAATCGCAGATCGTCGCCAACGGCGCCGTGCCGGTACCCCTGGGCCTGAAGGAAGCGCGCAAATTCGCTTTCGACCCGGCCGAACTCGAAGCCAAGATCACGCCGAAGACGCGCCTGTTGATCCTCAACACGCCGCACAATCCCACCGGCGGCTCGCTCTCGGCGCAGGATTTGAACGACATCGCCGACATCATGCGCCGCCACCCGGACGTGTGGATCTACGCCGACGAAATCTACTCGCGCCTGATCTATGACGGCAAGTTCCAGTCGATCGCCGCGCTGCCCGGCATGCTGGAGCGCACCATCATCTCCGACGGCGCCTCGAAGACCTGGGCGATGACCGGCTGGCGCATCGGCTACGCCGTCAACAAGACGCTGGCACCGGTGTTCACGCGCTGGGTCACCAACACCGAATCCTGCGCCTCGCACATCAGCCAGTGGGCCGCGGTGGAAGCGCTGAACGGCCCGCAGGACGCGGCCGAGATGATGAAAAAGAGCTTCCATGAGCGCCGCGACCTGATCGTGGGTCTGCTCAACAAGGTGCCGGGCATCTCCTGCCTGGTTCCCGGCGGCGCCTTCTACGCCTGGCCCAACGTCACCGAGGCCTGCAAGATGACCGGCTGCGCCGATTCGGAAGAATTCCGCAAGAAGCTGCTGAACGAGGCCGGCGTCGCCGTGCTGGCCGACATCCACTTCGGCGCGCGCGTGCCGGGCGAAGGTCAGCACATCCGCTTTTCCTACGCCGCCTCGAACCAGGCGATCAGGGACGGCGTGGCGCGCATCGCCGACTGGATCAAGAAGAATTCCAAGTAAGAAACGGCTGTATGCCGAAAGAGAGGGCTGCCATGAAATCCGTTCCGCAAGTGTTGTTCCGCTGCCTGTTCGCGCTGCTGCTGGTGTGCGCCGCCGCGCCGGCGGCCTGGGCGCAAGCGACGCCGAAGACCCGCGTGGTGTTCCAGGTCAGCGACGCCGATCCGGCGAAGTGGAACCTGACGCTCAACAACGTGAAGAACGTGCAGGCCGATCTTGGTGCGCAGAATGTGGAAATCGAAGTCGTTGCCTACGGGCCCGGCATCGGCTTTCTCAAGCTGGAGTCGGTCGCCGGTGAGCGTGTGCGCGAGGTATTGGGCCATGGCGTTTCGGTGGCGGCCTGCGAGAACACCATGCACAACCAGAAGCTGACCAAGCAGGACATGCTACCGGGCATCAGCTACGTGCCGGCGGGCGTGGTCGAACTGATCAAGCGCCAGCAGCAGGGCTGGGCCTACATCCGCCCCTGACCCTTTGCCGTGCGTCATTCCCTTGCTCCGCGATGCGGATGTCCGGTCCGTCTTCGCAGCGCCGCAGGCTTCCCGCATGATCAGCCTGGCTGACGTGCCGCTTGAATTTGTCTTCTTTGCCCTGGTGCTGCTGGGAGTGGCGGTGTTTCACCGTCACACCTTGGCGGTGGCGCTCGTCGGCCTCGCGGTAGTGACGCTCTACAAGCTGGTGTTCACCGGCTTCAGGGAAGGCGGCCTGCTGCCGCATTTCGCGCACGAATGGGTGACGCTGGCCAACCTGCTTGGCCTGCTGCTGGGCTTCGCACTGCTTTCGCGACATTTCGAGGACAGCCGCTTTCCGCTGCTCCTGCCGCGTTTCCTGCCGGATGACTGGAAGGGCGCCTTCGTCTTGCTGGTCCTGGTGTTCGTGCTGTCCGCTTTTCTCGACAACATCGCCGCGGCGCTGATCGGCGGCACGATCGCCCATGTGGTGTTTCGCGGGCGGGTGCATATCGGCTATCTCGCGGCGATTGTTGCCGCCGCCAATGGCGGCGGCTCGGGCAGCGTGGTGGGTGATACCACCACCACCATGATGTGGATCGCGGGTGTCAACCCCCTGCACGTGCTCGACGCGTATTTCGCCGCTGTCGTCGCGCTGGCGATCTTTGGCGTGATCGCGGCGCGCCAGCAGCACGCCTTTCACCCGATCGACAAGGACGAACCCGCAGGCCTGACTGTCGACTGGGGCCGCGTTGGCGTCGTCGGCTTCATCCTGGTCGCCGCGGTGGCGGTCAATGTCGTCGCCAACATGCATTACCGCGAAGTGCTGGACCGCTTTCCGGTCATCGGCGTCGCGGTGTGGGTGGCGCTGCTGCTGGCCGCGCCGGTGCGTGCGCCGGCCTGGAGCGTGCTGCCGGGAGCGTTGCGGGGATCGGTATTCCTGCTGTCGCTGGTGGCGATCGCCTCGATGATGCCGGTCGAGCGCCTGCCGCAAGCCTCCTGGCAAACCGCGCTGGGCCTGGGTTTTTTGTCCTCGGTGTTCGACAACATTCCGCTGACCGCGCTGGCGCTCAAGCAAGGTGGCTACGACTGGGGACTCCTGGCCTACTCGGTCGGCTTCGGCGGATCGATGGTCTGGTTCGGCTCTTCCGCCGGCGTGGGGCTGGCCAACATGTACCCGGAAGCCAAGTCGGTGCTGGTCTGGGTGCGTCACGGCTGGCACGTGATCCTCGCCTATGCTGTCGGGTTTTTCGCGGCGCTTGCCCTGCACGGCTGGGAACCGGATGCGCCGCCCGGAAAAGTGTCCGGCACGGGCCGCATGTTCGCCGTGAGCGTCCTCCGTCCGTAATCCACGGAT
This sequence comes from Burkholderiales bacterium, assembly GCA_036498945.1. GTDB lineage: Bacteria > Pseudomonadota > Gammaproteobacteria > Burkholderiales > JAEUOS01 > JAQGMJ01. The sequence continues at coordinate 51,298 of DASYEQ010000070.1, forward strand.
GGCGATGCGTTACCGGTATACATCGCATAAGTGCGACCTGAAACCGCGCCGCCTTTGAATTTTCAGAGGGAAAGGTCGCCTGCTGTGCGCCGCGCGGTCATCCGCGCGTGAAACGCGCGGATGTTAGACTCGCAGCCGGTTTTTTTGATGCGCGCTTTCGGCACGCAGGTTTTGTGGCGTCGTCTCGCCAAGAAGGCACGCCCGTAACGGAGATTCCATGACTGTCCTGGCCCACCCCGGCGCGCAAGCCGGCAATACGCTTTCCCTCAACATGAAGCTTCTGGCCCATCACGAGCTTGATGGCTTCGGCGGCATCGGCGAAGGCATGGCGCTGCAAAAGACCAAGGATGGCCGGCGCATCCTGTGGATGGCCCACGAGTCGGCGCCGAAGAATTTCACCGGCATCGACGTCACCGATCCGAAAGCGCCGAAGATGGTGGTGCAGACCGAGCTGCCGCACGCCAAGGTGCGCTCCAACTCGCTCGACGTGGTCGGCGACCTGATGGTCGTGGCCTACCAGACCCAGCAGGTGGGCATGCAGCCGGCCGGCATCGACCTGTTCGACATCTCCAATCCCGAGTCGCCCAAGCTGCTCTCGCATCTCGACCGCTCCGGCCCGCATTCGCGCGGCGTGCATTGCGTGTGGTTCGTCGATGGCGAATACGTGCACATGTCTTCCGGCGCCGCCGATTTCGAGCCGCATAACCCGCTCGACGACCAGATCTACCAGATCATCGACGTGCGCGACCCGAAGAACCCCAAGGAAGTCGGCCGCTGGTGGTACCCCGGCACGCGCAAGGGCGATGCCGAGCCGCAGCCCAAGCGCCTGGAAAAGAAATTCGACTGCGGCTTCCGCGCCCACAACACCAACGTCTTCCCGCAGCGCGCTGACCGCGCCTATTGCGGCTGGCTCGACGGCGGCGCGGTGATCCTCGACATCGCCGACAAGAGCAAGCCCAAGATGGTCGCCAACTGGCGCTACTCGCCGCCCTTCAACGGCTTTTGCCACACCGTGCTGCCGATGTTCTCCAAGAACCTCTTGGTGGTGTCGGATGAGTGCGTGCAGGACGGCGGCAACGATTGGCCCAAGCTGGTATGGATGGTCGACGCGCGCGACGAATCCAATCTCGTGCCCATCGGCACCTTCCCGATGCCGCCGGTGGCGGCCTTCGGCAAGCGCGGCGGACGCTACGGCGCGCACAACATGCACGAGAACCTCCCCGTCTCGACCTCCTTCCAGTCGGAAGACCTGATCTTCGGCACTTTCTTCAACGGCGGCGTGCGGGTGTACAACATCGCCAATCCGTTCCAGCCGGAAGAGGTGGCCTACTTCGTTCCCGGCGCGCCCCCGACGTCGCCCGCCGGTGCGATCCAGATCAACGACGTGTATGTCGACGAGAACCGCACCATCTACGCGGCCGACCGCTTCGGCGGCGGCCTGTACGTGCTGGAGCTCACCCTCTAAGGTGAGGAGCGTGCCTTGAGCGAAGCGCTCACCGCCTCCCAGGTCGCCGGCAAGCTGCCGGTGACCGTGATCACCGGCTTCCTTGGCAGCGGCAAGTCGACGCTGCTCAAGCGTCTGCTCACGCGCCCGGAGATGAACCGGGTGGCGGTGATCATCAACGAGTTCGGCGAAATCGGCATCGACAACGAGTTGATCGCCGAGGTCAGCGAGAACATGACCCTGCTCTCCAACGGCTGCCTGTGCTGCACGGTGCGCACCGACCTGGAGGAGACCTTGCGCGAGCTCTTCATCAAGCGCAGGGCAGGAGAGATCATCGACTTCGACCGCGTGGTGATCGAGACTTCCGGCATGGCCGATCCGACGCCGGTGGTGCATACCCTGCTTACCGACGGCATGGTGTTCTCGCGCTATCGCCTCGACGGCGTGGTCACGCTGATCGATGCTGTCAATGGCCCCGGCCAGTTGAGGGATTTCCCCGAAGCCGCCAAGCAGGTGGCGCTGGCGGATCGACTTGTGATCACCAAGACCGACCTGGCGAAGCCTGAGGAAGCCGAGGCGCTCAAGGCGACGCTTGCCGACGCCAATCCCTACGCCGCCATCCACACCGCGGTGCAAGGCGAGATCGACCCGGCGCTCTTGATCGACGTGATTCCCGCGCGCCCGCGCGAGGGCCAGGTCGATTCCTGGCTGTTCGGCAAGGGCGCGGAAGAAGGCGGCGGCTACCTCGCCAACCGCGTGCGCGCCGACCACACCGTCAACGTTTCCTCCTTCGTCCTCACCTTCGACAAGCCGTTCACCTGGGACGCGTTTTCCGCCGTCACCCAGCTGCTCACTTCCCTGCGCGGGCCGGACCTGCTGCGCGTCAAGGGCCTGGTGAATATCGCCGGTGAAGCCGGGCCGGTGGTGGTGCAGGGCGCACAGCACCTGTTCCACCCGCCGGTGGCGCTCGCCGCCTGGCCGGGGGAAGACCGGCGCTCGCGCCTGGTGTTCATCACCCGCAACATCCCGCAACAGGCGGTCGAAGGCCTGTTTACCGCCGCCGCCGCCCTCGCCGGCCACTAGCTTTCGCCTCTGGCGCCTCGGGTAAAATCACCCCATGGCGACCGTATTGCAATTCCAGGACATCCGTACCTACGGCATGTCCGAGAGGGCGGATCATCCGGATTTCGACATCCGCGATGAAAGCACGCGCCCGCCGCTGACGCGCCCGCATCGCCACGCCTATTTCCAGATCCAGATCAACCTCGCCGGCTCGACCACACAAAGCATAGGCGCGGCCGAGCGGGTGTTTGAACCCGGCTACATCAGCTTCATCCTGCCTTACCGCGTGCACTGCGTGCCGCACCCGGCGGGGGCGCGCTTCCTGGTGATCAACTTCGACCAGCGCTTCATCCGCCCCGAGCTGGATGTCGATCCGCTCGACCTGGAAGACGTGCCCCTGGAGCGTGTGCCCGAATTCGCTCCCTTTCGCTTCCAGGAATTTCTCGATTTCCAGCTTGAGGGCGAAGCCTTCGCCGAAGTGCGCGGCTTGTGCGAGAAGATGCTCAAGGAAAACGCCGAGCGGCGTTTCTACTCGCGCGAAATCCTGCGCGGCCTGCTATTGCAACTGATCGGCATCGTCTGCCGCCACTACGAGCACCAGCTGGTGCCGCTGGCTTCGGCGCAGGCGCAGGCCGCGGGCCGGCGCGATGCGCTCTCGCGCGTGATCCGCTACGTGCGCGAGCACCTGAGCGAGTCCGTTTCGCTGGCCGATGCCGCGCAGGCGGCGCACCTGTCGCCGAATTACCTGGCGCACCTGATCAAGAAGGAAACCGGCAAGACCTTCCTCGACATCGTCACCGAGCGGCGCATGGAAAAGGCGCAGGAACTGCTCTCCAACACCGACTTGCGCATCCACGAAATCGCCGCTTCCGTCGGCTTCGAGGACGATGCCTATTTCACCCGCCGCTTCAAGCAGTTGCACGGCGAAAGCCCGCGCAATTACCGCCTCGCGCGCAGGCGCTGATCCGGCGGCGGAAACGTCATGTTGCGCTGCAAAAGAGGGCGCAACCGAACCGGTAAGAATCTCCAGCACAAACACAGTTTTGTCCCTAGGAGAGCCGGTCTTACTCCCGTAAGCTTCACGGGCTAAGCTGAATCTGCGCCTATTGCACCGGGGTCCAAGGTTTTCCGGTGCCGGCGTTGGAGCCGTTGGCGAGATTTCAACCTCAGGATTTTCATCAAGGAGTCGTTTCATGTCTTACGTGATTGCCGCCCCCAAACAAGCCGTCATCGACGTCGTCGGCACCGATGCCAAGTTCCCGGTGCGCCGCATTTGGTGCGTCGGCCGCAACTACGCCGACCACGCACGCGAAATGGGCCACGATCCTAACCGCGAGCCGCCGTTCTTCTTCCAAAAGCCGTCGGATGCCGTCGTGCCCTCCGGCAGCACCATCGACTACCCGCCGATGACCAAAGACCTGCATCACGAGATCGAACTGGTGATCTGCATCGGCAAGGGCGGCCGCAACATCCCCGTCGAAAAGGCGCTGGACCACGTGTACGGCTACGCCCTGGGTCTGGACATGACCCGCCGCGACCTGCAAAGCGATGCCAAGAAGCTGCAGCGCCCCTGGGAAATGGGCAAGGCGTTCGACGAGTCCTGCCCGATCACTCCGATCCAGCCCGCCGCCAAGATCGGCCACCCGAAGGCCGGCGCGATCTGGCTGAAGGTCAACGGCGAAGTCAAGCAGAAGGGCGACCTGAACCAGCAGATCTGGCAAATCGACGAGACCATCGCCTACCTGTCGAACTACGGCCTGCTCGAAGCCGGCGACATCATCATGAACGGCACCCCCGCCGGTGTCGGTCCCGCCAAGGCCGGCGACAAGCTGGAAGGCCATTGCGATGGCGTGGGCGACCTGGTGATCACCTATCGCGCCGCCGACTCGCTGAAAAAAGCCGCCTAAGTTGCGGTTTGCGTCCGGGCGCGCACGGCGTGCCCGGACTGCGGCTCAGGGCCGCGCCCAAGTGCGCGGCCTATAAGAACAAAAGATGACTCAGCCGCGTGGCGCTTGCTGCGCGGGTGGGCAGGTGTTGCCCGACGGTTCGGGCGACGAGGGGCCGCGCGGGGCGCGGCAGGGGACAAGCGAGGTAAATGTGAGACGTTTGAGCGGCGAAGAGTCGGGCGGGGCACGGAAGGCACGCAAGCTGTGCGCGCCGCGCCGCCGCATCTTCGCCCGCGGCTTACTTCGTGCCGTCGCCGGACTCGGTGAACACCAGATCGACTTCACCGGCGCCATTCGCCTTGCGGTAGGCCGAGGCCTCCTGGTACTCCGGCGACTCATGGCAGGCGACGGCATCGGCCATGGTCGGAAACTCGATCACCACGAAGCGGTGAAAATGCCCGGAGCCTTCGCGGATCTGGTACGGCGCGCCGCGCGACAGCACCTTGCCCTTGAACTTGGCGACGATGGCGGGAACGCGGTCGGTGTACTTCTTGTACTCGACGGCATCATAAACGCGGGAACGGGCGAGCCAGTAGGCGGGCATGAGGTATCTCCGATAGTAGGTGGTAAAGGGAAATTCGGGCGCGGCGTAGCGCCAGGCCATGAGCGGCGCATCGTACGACGGCGCCAGCGCCGTTGTCATCGGCCTCTCGTCTTATTCAGCAATTATCCGCTTTGCGCAGGCGCTGCCGTCGCGCCGCGCAGGGTTTCGTTGTAGTGTCGTTCACGTATTCGTTCAGCAACACGAAAGGTTGAGAGAATCATGAAATCCAAGGCAGTCCGCATTGCCGCCCACGGCGGCGCCGATGTACTCAAGCTCGAAACGGTGGACGTCGCCGATCCCGGCCCCAACGAGGTGCTGATCCGCCACACCGCGATCGGCCTGAACTTCCAGGACATCTACCAGCGCTCCGGCTTCTACCAGTTGCCGATGCCGGCGGGCCTGGGCACCGAAGGTGCGGGCGTGGCCGAGAAGGTCGGCGCCAATGTGAAAGACATCAAGCCCGGCGACCGCGTCTGCTATGCCGGTGGCGCGCCTGGCAGCTATGCCGAATATCGCCTGTTCCCGGCCGACCGCGTGATCAAGACGCCGGCCAACGTGACCGATGAGCAGGCCGCTGCAATGCTGCTCAAGGGCATGACCGCCGAGTACCTGCTGAACCGCTGCTACCCCGTGCACGAAGGTGAGTTCGTGCTGTTCCATGCCGCGGCCGGCGGCGTGGGCCTGGTGGCCGGGCAGTGGGGCAAGCACCTGGGCGCAAAAATGATCGGTGTCGCCGGCGGCGCGGAGAAGCGCAAGCTGGCACTGGCCAACGGCTACGCCCATTGCATCGATCGCAACAGCGAGGATGTGGTCGCCCGCGTGAAGGAAATCACCGGCGGCGCCGGCGTGCCGGTGGTGTATGACTCGGTCGGCAAGAACAGCTTCGACCAGTCGCTGCACGCCCTTAGCCCCCGCGGCTACTTCGTCTCCTTCGGCACCACCACCGGCGCGCCGCCGGCGGTCGAAGCCGGTGCGTTGCAAAAGCTGGGCTCGCTGTATTTCACCCGGCCGACGCTGGTCACCTACACCGCCAAGACCGAAGAACTGCGTGCTTCCGCCAAGGCGCTGTTCGACCTGATCGGGTCGGGCGCCATCAAGGTGACGGTGAACCAGAAGTATCCGCTGGCCGAAATCCAGAAAGCGCACCAAGATCTCGAGACCGGCAAGACCAGCGGCTCGACCATCATCGTTCCGTAAGGAGACAGTCATGTCGATTTCCCACATCGAACACATCCTGGTGTCCACCGACGACATGGATGCGACGCGCGACTGGTACGCCAAAGTTCTGGGCATGAAGGAGGGCTGGCATCCGGAGTTCAACTTCCCCGTCTACTGGATGTACCTGGGCGATGTCGATGTGGTGCATATCGGCCCCTCCGCCAAAAAGGCCGGCAGCAACCAGCAGACCTATCTCGGCAGGCTCGGCCAGGACACCGGCAACGGCACCGGCGCGCTGGACCACATCGCCTTTCGCGCCAGCGGCCTGTCGCAGATGAAGGAACACCTGAAGCAGGTCGGCGTGGATTACAAGGAGCGCCGCGCCAACGGCCAGGCGCTGTACCAGCTGTTTTTCCTCGACCCCAACGGCATCAAGATCGAACTCAACTTCGACGCGGAAGAGGCTGACGGCCATACGCCCGAAGTCAACGCCGCCACTTTCGCCAAGCAAAGCTGAATCACAATATGAGCGACAAATTTTCCGCCGCGCAACTGCGCCGTTTCATGACCGATGCCTTCGTGGCGGTCGGATTGCCGAAAGCCGATGCCGAGAAGGTGGCCGCCCTGATGGCCCGCGCCGATGAAAGCGGTGCCGACGGTCACGGCGTTTTCCGCCTGCCGCAATACATTCGCCGCATCAAGGCCGGTGCGGTGAACGTCAAGCCCACTATTCGTCTCGAGCGCGACCACGCTGCTACGGCGCTGGTGGACGGCGACAACGGCATGGGCCACCTGGTGATGTCCTTCGCCACCGAAACCGCGATCAACAAGGCCAAGACCGCGGGCGTGGCCTGGGTCGGCGCGCGCATGAGCAACCATGCGGGGCCGGCCTCGCTGTACGCCTCCATGCCGCTGGACCATGGCCTGATCGGCATCTATATGGCGGTGGGCAACGCCAACCACCTGCCGCCCTGGGGCGGTATCGACATGCTGCTTTCCACCAACCCGATCGCCATTGCGGTGCCGGCGCAGGAGGAGCACGCGGTGGTGCTCGACATGGCGACCACCGTGGCCGCCTACGGCAAGGTGAAGACCAAGGCGCAGCGCGGCGAGATGATGCCCGAGGGCTGGATGATCGACCGCCAGGGCAATCCGCTGACCGACCCGAAGCGCTCGGATGAAGGCTTCCTGCTGCCGATCGGCGGCTACAAGGGCTACGGCCTGTCGCTGATGTTCGGCCTGCTCGCCGGCACCCTCAACCGCGCCGCCATGGGCAAGGAAGTGATCGACTTCAACGCAGACGATTCCTCGGTGACCAACACCGGGCATTGCATCATCGTCGTCGATCCCGCCGCCTTCGGCGACCCGGCCGAGTTCCGCCGCAATGTGGACACGGTGGTGCGCGACCTGCGCGCCTCCAAGCGCCTGCCGGGCGTGGAACGCATCTGGCTGCCGGGCGAGCAAAGCGCGATCAAGCGCGCGGAGCGCGGCGGCGCGGGCGTGCCGGTGCCGCCCGCCTTGCAGGCGACGCTGGCCAAGGTGGCGAGCGATCTTGGCATCGCGCCGCTCGGCGCCTGATTTCATTTCACAACAACACCTCGCATAACCAACCTCAAACGGGAGACAACATGTTCAATCAAGGAGTGTTCAAGCAGTTCCTCGGTGCCGGCGCACTGTTGCTGGCGGCGGGCCTGCCGCTGACGGCGCACGCCCAGGCGTATCCGAGCCACCCGATCCAGATGATCGTGCCGCTGTCGGCCGGTAGCGCGGTGGATGCCATCATGCGTTCGGTGACGCAAAAGATGAGCGAAAACCTGGGCCAGCAGATTGCCATTGAAAACATCCCCGGCGCCTCCGGCATCATCGGCGCGCAAAAGCTCAAGGCCGCCGCGCCCGACGGCTACACCATCGGCGGTTTCAACGACGGCGTGATGTCGATCCTGCCGGGCCTGAAGCAAGGCCTGCCGTACGATCCGCTGAAGGACTTCGCCCCGGTGAGCCTGGTGGCGGGCATCGACTGGGTGCTGGTGGTCAACCCCAGCGTGCCGGCGAAGAACCTCGCCGAGTTCATCGCCATGGTGAAGGCCAAGCCGGGGCAGATCAACTTCTCCTCCGGTGGCAACGGCAGCCCGCAGCAGATCGCCATGGAACTGTTCAAGGTGGCGGCCGATATCAACCTGGTGCACGTGCCGTATCGCGGCGCCACGCCGGCGGCGATGGACGTGATCGGCGGGCAGATTCCCACCATGTGGACCGCGGTTGCCGTGGTATCGCAGCAAGTGAAGTCCGGCAAGCTGCGCGCGCTGGCCGTGGCCGGCGCCAAGCGTTCGCCGCTGCTGCCTGACGTGCCTACTGCGACCGAGGCTGGTGTCAAGGGTTACGAGTTCGCCACCTGGTCGCCGATCATCGTGCCCGCCGGCACGCCCAAGCCCATCATCGACCGCCTCAACGCCTCGGTGGTGAAGGCGCTGGCCGACCAGGGCCTGCGTGACCGCCTGATTTCCCAAGGCCTGGTGCCGATGGGCACGCCGCCGGAAACCGTGACGCAATGGACGCGCGAAGGCATCGCCAAGGATGCCGCCATCGGCAAGCGCGCCAACATCAAGATCGACTGACCCGCAATACCGACTTCCCCGTTTTTAGTGCCGCTTTTTTCGTTACGAAGACCTCAAGCAACAGGAGCAGAAGATGACTTACATCGCCAGCGCAAAACGCCTTACCCTCGCCGGTGCCCGCAAAATGGTGCAGGTGGCCGTGGGTATCGCCGAGAAGGACAACATCCCGATCACCGTGGCCGTGGTGGACGCCGGCGGCCATATGCTGGCCCTGGAGCGCATGGACGGCGGGCGTTTCCACACCGTGCATTCCTCCACCACCAAGGCGGTGAGCGCCTCTTCCAACAAGCGCCCGACCACTTCCAAGGGCGCGCAGAACCAGGAGCTCGACACCACCCACGCGCTGGGCCTGGCGCTGGCCGCGGGGCCTTCCCGCTGGACGGCGATGGAAGGCGGCTTCCCGATCGTCGTCGAAGGCGAGTGCATCGGCGGCATCGGCGTCTCCGGCGGCGACTGGACCTTCGACGAGAAGGTGGCGAAGGCGGCGGTGGAAGCCATCGGCGCCGGCATCAAGATCGACAACAAGTAAGCGCGGGAGAACATCATGTCATTCGAACCCATCAAGGTCGGCTGCCTCGGCATGGGCTGGTGGTCCGATGTGCTGGCCGACGCAATGGTGCGCTCGGGCAAGCTGAAAATCGCCGCCTGCTATTCGCGCTCGGAAGACAAGCGCGGCGCCTTCGCCAAGAAGTACAACTGCAAGCCGGCGGCCAGTTACGAGGAGATGCTGAACGACAAGAGCATCGACGCCATCATCAACACCACGCCCAACAACGTGCACCTGGAGACCACGCGCCAGGCAGCGTTGGCTGGCAAGCACGTGTTCCTGGACAAGCCGATCGCCAACAGCATTGCCGAGGGCTTCGCGCTTACCAAGGCATGCAAGGACGCCGGCGTGGTGCTGGCGCTGGGCTACCAGCGCCGCCGCGAATCGCAGTTCCGCTGGATCAGGAAGCAGATCGACGCCGGCGTGTTCGGCAAGCTGGTCAATGCGGAGGCCAACATCAGCCGCGACCGCCTGGGGCAGATCGACCTTACCTCCTGGCGCTATACCGCCGAGGGCATGCCGGGTGGTGTGATGCTGCAGATCGGCGTGCACTATGTGGACGTGCTGGAGTACCTGGTCGGCCCGATCAAGTCGGTGTCGGGCACGCTGGCGCAACTGGTGCTGCCGGGGGACAACCCGGACGTGGCGAGTCTGCTGCTGGAGCACGAGAACGGTGCGCTCTCCACGCTCAACGCCAGCTATGCCTCCGCCGCCGAGAACTACGTGATGAACATCTACGGCAAGGAAGCCTCGGCTTTCTACGACCTGCACGGCGGCCTGCGCCTGATGAAACGCGGCGGCAAGAAGCCGGAGCAGATCGAGTTCACCAAGAACGACGCTTTCGTCGACGAGCTGGAAGAGTTCGCCGGCGCCGTGCGCGGCCAGGGTGTGCCCGAGACCGGCGGCGAGTACGCGACGCGTTCACTGGCGATCATCCGTTCCGGCATCAAGTCGGCGAGGGAAGGTAAGCGGATTCTCGTAGCCGATACCCTTGCCGCAGAAGGTGCTTGATGTGATCTGCGGAGCGTTGTAGGCTTCGTTTCCTATCCGGTTGTCGTACGGCGCCGGATATATAAGACGACAGGGATATCAAAATGGCACACCGCAAGACCATGCAAGGGGGCCGGGCGCGGACCGGCAATTGGCGGCGTCAGGCAGTCTGGCTGGCAGCGCTGTTGTTGGCCGCCGGTGGCTGGTTCTGCGCCACGGCGCGCGCGCAGGATGCATTTCCAGGCAAGGCGCCGATCGAACTGGTGGTACTGTTCCCGGCCGGCAGTTCGGCGGACGTCTCCGCGCGGGTCCTGGCCGACGGCATGTCGAAGGACCTGGGCGTGCCGGTGACCATCGCCAACAAGCCGGGTGGCGGCGGCACCGTGGGCTACAAGTACGTCGCCAGCTCGCGGCCCATCGGCCATACGCTGGTGTGGAATTCCAACTCGGTCTCCACTACCTTCCACAGCGGCACTTCCGACCTGCCGTACACGGCGTTTGCCGAGGTGGCGCGGGCGACCCTGGAGATCCCCGCCGTTGTGGTGATGAGCAGTTCGCCGTGGAAGACGCTACCCGACCTGCTCAAGTACGCCAAGGCCAACCCGGGCATGCTCAAGGTCGGCAACTCCGGTGTCGGCAGCCATACCCACATGGCGGCGGCCTCGCTGTTCGAGGCGGCCGGCGCGCAGGAACTGGACGTGCCCTTCGGTTCCTCGCAGGTGGTGCCGAGCCTGGTGGGCGGCTTTGTTGATGCCCTGGTGCAGTTGCCCGGCGCAATCACACCCCTGGTCAATTCCGGAAAAATGCGTGTGCTGGCAGTGCTGGGCAGCAAGCGCGACCCGGTGTTTCCCAAGGTGCCGACGGCCACCGAACTGGGCCTGAACATCGTGCCGCTGGATCTGTGGCGCGGCATCGCGGTGACCAAGAACACGCCCAAGCCGGTGATCGAGCGCCTCGAAAAGGCGGTGCACTTCGCCACCGATACGCCGGAGTTCAAGCAAGCCGGCGCCAAGCTGGGCTTTGCGCCGGCGTTCGCGCCCGCGGTCGACTTCAGCGCCATCGTCGCGCGCGACGATTTCCTGATCGCGCGGCAGATGAAGATCCTCGGCCTGTCGCAGAAGTAGCCGCGGCGGACCCAAAGCAAAGGGCGCTTCCTTGTGGGAAGCGCCCTTTGTCTTTTTGTCGACGGACGATCAGTCCATCAGGTTTTCGGCCCAGGCCAGCGCTTGCAGGTGGGCGCGGTTGATCTGGTCATTGGTCAGTTGCAGGGAGCGCGCCATGGTGGAAATCTCCTCGGCGTCGCAGCGCTCGCAGGCTTCCACCAGGTCGAGGAAGGGGGCGAGGATGCCTTCATGGTCGAGCAGGGTGGCGACCACGTCCTGCGGCAGCACCAGGTTTTCCAGCGCCTGCTGCATCGGGATGCCGAGCATCACGTCGAGCAGGGAGAACACGCCGACGACGAAGGCGTGGTCACAGTCTTCCTTGGAGAGGAATTCGGCGGCCAGCAGTTCCATGAAGCGGCCGCGGGTGATCGCCAGGTTGGCTACCGCCGGCGGCGCGGTGCTGCTTTTCACCGAGGTGAGCAAAAGGGTGGACCAGCGGAACAGCTTGTTCAAGCCCAGGATCATCACCGCGTGGCGGAAGGAGGTGACCTCGCAGCCGAGGCCGAAGCCGGCGGAATTGATGTAGCGCAAAAGCTTGAAAGACAGCGTAGGGTCGCGCTTCAACACCTTCTCGATTTCGCTGGCATCGGCTTCCTGGCCAACCAGGCTGATCAGTTGCAGCACGTTGGCGTAGGCCGGGCTGGCGACGCGGGCGGTGACGGCGGAGGGTTTGGCGAACAGGAAACCCTGGAAATAATTGGCGCCCAGGCCTTCCATCAGCGCGAACTCTTCCGGGGTCTCGACCTTTTCGGCAATCAGCTTGAGCTTGGGCTGGGCGGTCGCGATCTTCATCACCGTGGGCAGCACCTCGTGCTTGAGCGCGCGCATGTCGATCTTCACGTAGTCGGCCAGCGCCAGCCAGGAAACGTAGGGGCGGGTCAGGGCGAACTGGCCGAAGGCGATGCGAAAGCCGCGTGCCTTCAGGCGTGAGATGTCGTCCGACAGGGTGGAGATCTGCTCGGCGTCGTTGCCCGGCACGGGCGCCACTTCCAGCACGATGCGCGCCGGGTGCACCAGCTCAAGATGCTCGCCCTTGATGGTGTCCAGCGTGACGTTGACGAACGCCAGCTTGGTGCCGAATAGTGCCTCGGCGCCGATGTTCGACAGCGCGGAGAACAGCATCGCCGCGTCGCTGTCGGAGCTGTGCTCGATATTCGAGCTCTCGGCGGCGGCACTGCCGCGCTGCAGGAGCTCGTAGCCGATCACATTGCGCTTGGCGTCGACGATCGCCTGGCGGCCGATCACCGCCAGGTTTTGCGTCGTCATCATCAGGGCTTCGTGCGACACCTGGGGATCGAGGGAAATCACGTCCATGGTCGGAATCCGGTTGGAATTTTTACAAGCCCGATCTTCCCCCGAAAGGGCGTGCGTCCAAGGTCCGGATTGGGGGGGATTTCCGTCTCATTTCCCCTCATGCGGCGCTCCAGGCGGCGCCGCCGTTCACGCGCCGGCTTGGGTCTTGCCCGCCCGGCAGGCCTGCCGCCTCCCGGCGGCGGGCCCGTGGTCCTGCTACCTTAGTCGACGGTGGCGCCGCTGCGGCGGATCACCGGTGTCCAGCGCGCCAGTTCGGCGCGCATGAAGGCGGCGAATTCCGCCGGGGTGCCGGGGTTGGGTTCCATATATTGCGCGCGCAGCTTTTCCACCGTCGCCGGGTCTTTCAGCGCGCCGACGAAGGCGCGGTTCAACTGATCGATGATCGGTTGCGGCGTATGCGCCGGGGCGACCAGGCCGATCCAGGCGGTGGCCTCGACGTTGAGGATGCCGGCCTCGCGGAAGGTCGGGATGTTGGGCAGCAGGGGCGAGCGTCGCGTGGTGGAGATTGCCAGCGCCTTCAGCTTGCCCGCCGCTACCTGCGGCATGATCGCCAGCGGCGCGAGGGAGGCCATCTGGGTGTCACCGGCGATCACGCTGGTGACCGCGGCGGGCGAGGAGGTGTAGGGGATGTGGACGATGAAGGTGCCGGTCTTGTCCTTGATCAGCTCCATCGACAGGTGCGACAGGCTGCCGGCGCCGATGGAGGCGTAGTTGTACTTGCCCGGGTTCTTCTTCAGCAGGGCGAACAGCTCCTGCATGTTGTTGACGCCGAGGGAAGGCGAGACCGCCAGCACGTTGGGCTGGTTGACGCCGAAGGTGATCGGCGCCAGGTCACGGAACGGGTCGTAGGGCAGCTTCTTGTACAGCACGGTGTTGTTGACCAGCGGCCCGGTGATGGAGGCACCGATGGTGTAGCCGTCGGGTGTCGCCTTGCTGACCAGGTCGGTGCCGAGGTTGCCGCCGGCGCCGGCTCGATTTTCGATAATGACCGGTGCCTTGAGGAATTGCGAGGCTTTTTCCCCAACGATGCGGGCGAAGATATCAGGCGTCGAGCCGGCGGCGAAGGGAACGATCATGCGGATCGCGTGATTCGGATACCCCTGCGCCTGGGCGGAAGTCTGCACCAGGGCGAGGGAAAACAGGGCGGCGGCGAAAAGCTTGTTCATGGGTGCTCGGAAAAAGTCTCGGTCTGGTTGAAGTAGGCCTGCTCGTTGGCGATGAAGGCGGCCACCAGGGCGCGGTAGGCGCTTTCCACCACGTCAGGCAGGTTCTCGAAACCGCGATTATGACGCGTGGCGAGCGCGCGTACCTTGGCGAATACCTCGGCCTGGCGCGCCGGCGCCGACACCTGGTGGGCGTCGCGCTTGAAACGCGTCGCGTCCTTCACGTACATCGCGCGCTCGGCGAGTAGGGCAACGATGGCGTCGTCCAGGCGGTCGATGTTGGCGCGTACTTCGCCGAGGTGGGCCGCCAGTGGCGTGTAGGCGGGATCGCGGAAGCGGCGCACCGGGCCGGTGTCGACCGTGGGTTCATTGGCAGCGGAAGTCATGGCTGTTTTTCCTTGCTTGCCGGGCGCCCGGGCAGGCTGGCGCGGATGGCGGCATAGTCGTAGGGCAGCACGGGCGCGGCGCCGGTGGATGCGGGCAGCTTGGCGATGGCGCTATCCAGTGCGGCATAGCGCTCGCTGCTACCGGGGTGGGTGGAAAGCCAGCCGGGCAACTTGCCTTCCCCGGCGGCCATCTTACGGAAAAAGTCGCGCATGCCCTGCGGGCGTATGCCGGCTTTCACCAGTGCGGCGAGGCCGTCGCGGTCGGCCTGGCTCTCGTCGTCGCGGGAGAACTTGAGGTCGGCGAGTTGATCGGCCATGCCGAGCAGGCCGGCGGTATCGCCGAAGGCCAGGCGTAGCAGCGCCGAAAAGCCGGCGTTGCGGATCATCGCGCGCAGGCTGTGACGGTTCTCGACGTGACTCACCTCATGCGCCAGCACACCCGCTACTTCTTCCGGCGTGGTGGCGAGTGCCAGCAGGCCGCTATGCACCACCACGAAACCGCCCGGCATGGCAAAGGCGTTCACGCTGGGGTCGTGCGCGACGTAGAACTCGTATTGGTGGGTCGAACCGCGTGTCAGGCGCGCACCGATGTCGCGCACCATCTGCGCCGCCGGCCCTTCCACCAAGGTCAGCTGCGCCTTGGTCCGCGCGAACAGCAGTTCACCGACGCGCCGTTCCTGCGCCACCGGCACCTGGTCCGCCACCCAGCCGGCGATGCGCTCGTGCTGCCACAGGGCCAGCCCGATCAACAGCAGCGGCAGCACCACCGTGCCGAAAATCAACCGGCGCACCCAGGCGCGCGTAGCGCGATCGCCGCCTGGTTGCGTGAAGGCCGTCGGGCGCATGGCCTCCAGCGTACGCACCGCCGCCGCGTCGGCGACGCGAATGGCGTAGCGCCCGCGCCGGCCTGGCCATTCGAGAAGCAGGCCGCCGTAGCCCTGGCGCGTGATGCCGACGTCGCTCCACGGCGGCGTGCCGTCGAACGACTCCTCGGTCACCAGCGTGAGGCCGTAGTCGCCGACGTCGAACTCGACGGCGCTGCCGGCAGTGGCAAAGCCCGGCCCGAAAGCCTGGCCGGGAAGACGCGTGGGCATGGGGTTGTGCTTTCCCGCCTCAGTCGTCGTCGCCGCCGATCAGCGAGCCGAGACCGCCGAGCGCGCCGCCGAAAATCCCGCCTTCCTCGCCGCCATGCCCGCCGCCGCCCTTGGAGGACGGGGCCGCGGCGAAGATGCGCGAAGCCAGGCGGGCAAAGGGCAGGGATTGCAGGATCACCGTGCCCGGCCCGCGCAGCACCGCGAGGAACAGGCCTTCGCCGCCGAACAGCGCGGTCTTCACCTTGCCGACGTACTGGATGTCGAATTCCACCGAGGGCTGCATGCCGACCAGGCAGCCGGTGTCCACCCGCAGCACTTCGCCGGGGGCGAGGTCGCGCTTGTGCATGGTGCCGCCGGCATGCAGGAAGGCCATGCCGTCGCCGTCGAGCTTTTCCATGATGAAGCCTTCGCCGCCGAAAAAGCCGACGCCGAGCTTTTTCTGGAACGCAATGCCCAGCGACACGCCCTTGGCGGCGCAGAGGAACGCATCCTTTTGCGCGATGAAGGTGCCGCCTATCTGGGAAAGATCGATCGGAATGATCTTGCCCGGATAGGGCGCGCCGAAGGCCACCTTGCGCTTTTGCGCGCCCTGGTTGGTATAGACGGTGGTGAACAGTGACTCACCGGTGAGCAGGCGCTTGCCCGCGCCCATCAGCTTGCCGAGCAGGCCGCTTTGCGCCGCCGAGCCGTCGCCGAAGATGGTATCCATCTCGATGTCCGGCTCCATGTAGAACATGCTGCCGGCTTCGCCGACGGCCGATTCGCGCGGATCGAGCTCGATCTCGACGAACTGCATTTCCGAGCCGTAGATCTTGTAGTCGATGACGTCCATCGCCATGGCTATTTCTCCTGTTTGAAACCCTTGGGTTAGAGGTAAAAGTTATAATCGGGCCGATTCTACAGCCTGCGGAATGGGCGCAGATGACGGCGGCGCGAGTCCGCCGGCGCCTGTGCCGCGCCGCGAGAAAACGCATTCGTGAACGTATTTTATGAAGAGGACGGTGGCTTCAAGGTGGGCGCCGTGCTCTCCGAGAACGACGCCTCCTACCAGGTTGAGGCCGCCCACGGCAAACGCTCCAAGATCAAGGCGGCCAATGTGCTGCTGAAATTCGAGACGCCGGGCCTGGCTGCCTTCATGGCCAGCGCCGAAGAGGGCGCCGCCGCCATTGATCTCGACTTCCTCTGGGAAGTCGCGCCGAAGGAGGAATTCGGCTACACCGAGCTGGGCGGCGAATATTTCGGCCACCCGCCGTCGGCCGCCGAGGGCGCTTCGCTGCTGATGCGCCTGCACGGCGCACCAATGTATTTCTACAAGAAGGGCCGCGGTCGCTACAAGGCGGCGCCGGAGGAGGCGCTGAAGGCCGCGCTGGCTTCGATCGAGCGCAAGAAGCGCGAAGCCGAGCTGCAGGCCGAATACACCGAACAGTTGAGCCGCTTCGAGTTGCCGGAGGCGCTCAAGGCGGGCGCCCTGCAACTGCTGTACAAGCCGGACAAGCAATCGGTGGCCTACAAGGCGCTGGAGGCGGCGGCCGCCGCCGCCGGGATCTCCGCGCCGCAGCTCATGCATCGCGCCGGCGCGCTGGCCGGGCCCTACGAGCACTACCTGAAGCGCTTCATGCTCGAGCACTTCCCGCGCGGTACCGGCTTTCCCGCCCACCCCGCGCCGCAGGTGCCGGGTGACGACCTGCCGCTGGCCGAGAGCGTGGCGTTTTCCATCGACGATGTCTCCACCACCGAGATCGACGATGCCTTTACGGTACAAAAGCTGATCAACGGCCGCGTGCGCGTCGGCATCCACATCGCCGCGCCGGGCCTGGGCTTCGCGCCCGAGGGTGAGCTCGACCGCCTGGCGCACGCCCGCATGTCCACCGTCTACATGCCCGGCGACAAGATCACCATGCTGCCGGACGACGTGGTCGAGGCCTTCACCCTCGCCGAGGGCCGCACCGTGCCCTGCGTCTCGCTCTACGTCGATGTCGAGCCGGCCGACGGCGCGATCGCCGCCGAGGAATCGAAGATCGAGCGCATCCGCGTGGCCGCCAACCTGCGCCACAACGCGCTGGATGCGCTGGTGACGGAGGAGAATCTCGAGAGTGGCGCCGGCGAATACCCGTTCAAGGAAGAAATCGCCTTCCTGTGGAAATTCGCCAATGCGCTGGAAACCGGGCGCGGCCGCCCATCGGCCGGCGCCAATTTCCGCGACTACAACTTCCACATCGACTGGCAGGACAAGGAAGCCGGCGCGGGCAGGATCGAGATCAGCGAGCGCAAGCGCGGCGCGCCGCTGGACAAGATCGTCGCCGAACTGATGATCCTCGCCAACCGCACCTGGGGCAAGCTGCTGGCCGACCGCGGCGCCGCCGGCATCTACCGCGTGAAGACCGGCGTCGGCCCGCAGGGCAAGGTGCGCATGACCTCGGTGCCCGCGCCGCACATTGGCCTCGGGGTATCGCACTACGCCTGGTCGAGCTCGCCCCTGCGCCGCTACGTCGACCTGGTGAACCAGTGGCAGCTGCTGGCGGTGTTGTCGGGCGGCAAGCCGCCGTTCGGCGCCAAGTCCGAGCAGTTGCTGGGTTCGATCGCCGCGTTCGATGCCGCCTACATGGCCTATGCCGATTTCCAGGAAAGCCTGGAGCGCTACTGGTGCCTGCAATGGCTCGAGCAGCACGGCTACGTCGGCGGCACGGAGACGCTCGAAGCGGCGGTGCTGCGCGAGGGCCTGGTGCGTTTCGAGCACCTGCCGCTGGTCACGCCGGTGGCCGGCCTGCCGGCGCTGGAGCGCGGCGGGCAGGTGGCGGTGCGCGTTTCCCGCGTCGATGCCTGGGCGCTCGGCCTGGAAGTGTCGTTTGCAGGCATCATTGCGCAGGCGCCCGCGGCTGAAATTGCGGAAAATGAGGACGCTGGGGAGAATGCGGATTAGAATGCCGGCTTGCATCATGATGTCTGAAATCAACGAGTTGTGAGCGTCGCCGAGGCCTTTACACAGACCTTTCCCGCCCCCGAGTGGTGGCGGCGGATGGATGTTTCGCAGCGCGTTCTGACACTCGCGCTGGCGCTCTCCACCCTGGCGCATGCGGGCCTGCTGGCGGTCAAGTTCGCGCCGCCCGACGCCTTCCACCTGCACCCCATCGAGGACAAGCTCGACGTCATCCTGGTCAACGCCCGGCATACCTCCAAGCCGGTCAAGGCCGAGGCGCTGGCCCAAGTCAGCCTGAACGGCGGCGGCGATGCCGCCAAGGGGCGCGCCCAGTCCTTCCTCACCGCTTCCAAGGTGATGCAGGACGGTGACCAGTTGCAGGCCGCCGCCGCGCGCGCCCAGCAGCTGGAGGCCGAGCAGCGGCGCCTGCTGACCAGCCTGCAGAGCGACCGCGCCAAGCTGGCCGTGCCTGCGCCCAAGCAGAACCAGCCGGACGTGGCGCCGCCCACGCCGGAACTCAACGGCGTCGACCCGAAACGGCAAAGCGCGCTCGACATCAAGCGCATGGAAGCCGAACTGGCCAAGCGCATTGCCGACGAAAACGCCCGTCCCAAGCGCGGCTACATCACGCCCTCGACGCAGGAGGTGATCTTCGCCGCCTACCGCAATCACTGGGTGGAAAGCATCGAGAAAATCGGCAGCGACCCGCGCAATTTCCCGGCGAAGGCGCGCGGCGGCACTTATTCGCTGCTGGTCACCGTCTCGGTCTTGGCCGACGGCCGGGTGGAAAACATTGAAATCGTGCGCTCTTCCGGCATCCCCGAGATCGACCGTGCGGCGGAGCGCATCGTCAAGCGGGGTGAGCCCTACGAAAGATTTACCCCGAAGATGAAAGCCGAGTACGGCGTGATCGACCTGACGCTGACCTGGACCTTCTCGCGCAACGCGGCGCTCTCGGTCGAATCCCAGCACTGACGCCGCGATGGCCGCCAAGGGAAACGACCGGGCCAGGCCCGCCCCCGCCCGCGGGCCGCTGCGCCGGCTGTGGCGCGGCTTCTGGAAACTCCTCGCGCTGGTGATCCTCCTCATCCTGGGCTACGAGGCCAGCGTCTATGGCCGCGTCTGGTGGTGGAAGGACCATAATCCCGGTGTCACCTCCATCATGGAGCAGCGCCGCGAGGT
The DNA here is from genome assembly GCA_036498945.1 of Burkholderiales bacterium. GTDB lineage: Bacteria > Pseudomonadota > Gammaproteobacteria > Burkholderiales > JAEUOS01 > JAQGMJ01. The sequence continues at coordinate 70,823 of DASYEQ010000070.1, forward strand.
GCTGCGCGAGAAGAACCCCAAGGCCAACATCACGCAGACCTGGGTGGCCTACGGCCGCATCTCCAGCCACCTCAAGCAGGCGGTGATCGCCGCGGAAGACAGCGGCTTCGTCGATCACGATGGCTTCGACTGGGAGGGCATCGAAAAAGCCTACGAGAAGAATCGCAAGAAGGGCAAGATCGTCGCCGGCGGGTCGACCATCACCCAGCAACTGGCGAAGAACCTCTTCCTCTCCGGCGAACGCAGCTACGTGCGCAAGGGCCAGGAAGCGGCGATTACCTGGATGCTGGAAAACCGGATGGAAAAGGACCGCATCCTGGAGATCTACCTCAACGTCGTCGAGTGGGGCAACGGCATCTTCGGCGCCGAGGCGGCGGCGCGCCACTACTTCGGCATCAGCGCGGCCCAGCTGTCGCGCGAGCAGGCCGCCAAGCTGGCGGCCATGCTGCCCAATCCGCGCTTCTACGACCGCAACCGCTACGCCCCTTACCTGATGCGCCGCACCGGCCTGATCATGGCGCGCATGAACCAGGTCGAGACCCCCTGAGGTCCTTGCGTCGCCGGATGCCGTGCGCGCCGCGTCGCGCGGCGGCAACGCGGTTGACGAGATTTAACTGGCCGGGCGCCGGCAATGCGCCTAAAATTCCGGCACCCTCGCCCCGCCCCGATCGGTCCGGGGTGCGCCTCCCAAGCGAACCGTCGCCCGCATTCGAATAATGACCGACCCGCGCAACCCAGACATCGAAAAGCTCAAGGCGGCGGAGCTGCAGGGCAACGCTCGTCCCGAGCCGGAGGAAGAGCGTGAGATCGAGCCGCGCGAGGCCGATCATGCGCAGGAGGGCCTGGAGGAGGTGCAGTCGCTGCTGGCGCGCTTTCACCTGATCGACACCACCGCGCGCGAGATCGACGCCGAGGCCGGCCTGACCCACCAGGGGCCGAACCCGGCGGTGCAGCCGATTCTCGACGTGCTCTCGCGCCAGCTGGAAGAGATGCACTCGGCGGACGTGGCCTACATCCTCGAGGCCCTGCCGGTCCACGAGCGCATCATCGTCTGGGACCTGATCAAGACGGCGGAGCGCGACGGCGAGATCCTGGTCGAGGTTTCCGACGGCGTGCGCGAAACGCTGATCGAGCACATGGACCGCGCGGACCTGATCGCCGCCGCGGAAACCCTGGACGCCGACGAGCTGGCCGACATCGCCGAGGATCTGCCGCCCGGGGTGATCAACGAGGTGCGCGAGGGCCTGACGCAGGAGGAGCGCGAACAACTGCGCGCCGCCATGTCCTACCCGGATGATGCCGTCGGCGCGCTGATGGATTTCGAGATCATCGAGGTGCGCGAGGACGTGACCCTCGAGGTAGTGCTGCGCTACCTGCGCCGGCTCGATGAACTGCCGGACCACACCGACCAGATATTCGTCGTCGACCGTGCCTCCGTGCTCAAGGGCGCCTTGCCGATCGGCAAGCTGCTGGTGACCGACGGCGAGGTGCTGGTGGGCGATGTCATGACCTCCGACATGCTGACTCTCAACCCCTGGGACAAGGCCGACGAAGCCGCCCAGGCGTTCGAGCGCTACGACCTGGTCTCCGCCCCGGTGATCGACGCCGACAACAAGCTGGTCGGGCGCGTCACGGTGAACGAGGTGGTCGACCACATCCGCGCCGAGCAGGAAGAGGAGGCGCTGTCGCGCGCCGGCCTCTCCGAGGAAGAAGACATCTTCGCCCCGATCTCGCGCTCGGTAAAAAACCGCGCGCCCTGGCTGCTGCTCAACCTCTGCACCGCCTCCACCGCCGCCTACGTCGCTTCGCGCTTCGAGGGCACGGTGAGCCACATCGTGATTCTTGCGTTCCTGATGTCGATCGTCGCCGGCATCGGCGGCAACTCCGGCAACCAGACCATGACCCTGATCATCCGTGCCCTGGCGCTGGGACAGATCAACGGCGCCAACGTGCGCCGCCTGGTGACCAAGGAGGTGACCACGACGCTGCTCATCGGCGTCGGCGGCGGGTTGATCGCCGGCAGCTTCGCCTGTGTCATCTCGCAGCGCATCAGCCTGGGGCTGGTGATGATGGGCGCGATGATCCTCAACCTGCTGGTGGGCGCCACCGTCGGCATGCTGGTGCCGCTGGCCCGCTACCGCCTCGGCCGTGACCCGGCGGTCGGCTCCTCGGTACTGCTGACCTTTGCCACCGACACCATGGGGTTTTTCATCTTCCTCGGGCTGGCCACGCTGTTCCTGCTGTAACACGTCCGTGGTGGACCCCAATAAAACCTGAGGAAACGCTGAACAAGCCTCGTTTCATAGAGGCGATGACAATAAAAAGAGCGAATGTTTTGAAAAAACTAAGAAATCAGGGGAAATAAGAGCGGCAAAAGGCACAAGAAACTGGGTTCCTGCTCGCCGTG